>NZ_LVVY01000093.1 GCF_001650025.1 Devosia elaeis
ATTGACGCTGAGGCTCACCCTGTTTGACGCGCAGCAGACGGCGGCCAGCTCAGCTTCCCACTCAATGCGCTCGTCGTATTTCTCGGGTTTGGCGCGTTCGAGGTAATAGGCCTGCCGATGCAGGAACATCACCGCGTCGGCGTCCTGCTCGATATTTCCGCTGTCCCGGAGGTCGGAGAGCACCGGGCGCTTGTCGTCGCGCTGCTCGACCTGGCGGGAGAGCTGGGAGAGCAACACCACCGCCAGATCATATTCCCGCGCCAGCGCCTTGAGGCCGTCCGTGATTTCGCCAATTTCATTGTTGCGATTGCCGGCATATCGGGCTGATGGCTTCACCTTGCCCAGGTGATCGATAATGAGCAATCCGAGCGAGACGCCCCGGTCCTGGGCGTCCTCCAGCATGGTTTCGGTGCGGGCGCGGATTTCAGCGATGATCAGGCTGGAAGCGTCATCGAAAATGATCGGCAGCGCCGTATGGCGCTCAAGCGCACCTGCGATTGCGTCTTTCTGGTCCTCGGTAAGCCGGCCGGCAATGATGTCTTGATAGGCAATATGATGGCCGGCGTCGTGCGCCAGGTCGGACAGCATACGGGCGGTCAGCTTGGCATTGTCCATTTCCAGCGAAAACACGCCAACGCCCACGCCACTGGCGCCAGCGTGTCGGGCGATGGAGGTACCCAATGTCGTCTTGCCCATGGAGGGCCGGGCGCCGATCAGGATCAAGTCGCGCCGCTGGAGACCGCCTGTGGCCCGGTCCAGGTCGATTAAGCCGCTGGTGATGCCGGTGAGCCCCTTCCGGCCGCTGGCCTCGATGGAAGCCGTCAGGGCCTCCTGCGCGGCCTCGGCAAAGGTCTGTCGAGTATTGGTGCGGCCGCGGGTGCGAAGGTGGGATGCAATCTCATCGGCGCGTGCGACGATGGCGCGAGCCAGTTCGGCCGGATTCGTGGCGGGGTCGGATGCGGCAGCCGCAAGCGCTTCCGCTTCCGCCTTCAGACCCAGCCGCACCCACTGGCTGACCACGGCCTTGGCGCCGCCCTTTATGTTCCGGGCGTCAAACGGGGTGCTGCTCACCAGCCCGGAGAGGTAGCTGCCAAAAGGCGTGCCTGTCCGATCAGCAAAGCCCTGAACAAACTCTGGCGAGGCCAGCTTGAACACGGTCGGCATGGTGGTGGTGCCGTATTGCTCCTGGGCAGCGCAGGCTAGGCGATAGATTTCGGCATGGGCAGGCTCGATGAAATGTTCAGGAGTGAGGCGGGCCAGTGTCGGGCGGTGGTCGCCGCCCGACAGGATGGCGCCCAAAAGGTTCTGCTCGATTTCCGGAACAAAAGCAGGGTCAGTCATCGCGCAAACCCCGCATGAAATGACCACCGCCATGATGGAAGGCATGAATGATGCCCTCAAAGGACAAAGGCCAGTGATCGGCGGCAAACCGCCCGGCGGCAACGCAATATTTCCAGTGCACCGGGCCTGCATCATCGGCGTCGGCCGGCACGAAGCCATTTTGCTGATCGATGAAGCCGCATAGGCCTTGGGCCATGGCGTGGCACATGATGGTGGCGATATCGTCGCCGTTACGCGCGACAGTCACGACACGCTCGCCATCCCCACCGAACCGCTGGGCATGCTCTACCATGCGGATCGCTGCATCTGGCGGGAGGAATGCCCCCGCCAGTTCTTTCACATCGACCCAAGGGAAGTCGGGGCCGTCTTTGTGAGGAGGCTCAAAAAAGGAAACCTGCTTACCGTTGATCGTCGCTGTGCCGAGCTTGGTCATGCCGCCACCTTGTGAGGATAGCGGACGCCGTTCGGGCGCCACTCGGCAAGGTTGCCGCCGTCGAGCGTGACGTGATCATGCAGGACATAACGGGCATGGGATCCGGCAAACGGGCCGGCATGGCTTTCATCGATGGTTTCGACCTTGAAACCGTCGCCACGGAGCAGCCAGATATAGTGGCTCCAGCGAGGCGCGGGATTGTCGATGGGGGTGCAGCCACGGGAACCGGCCTCGACCAGTTCGAGCAAGGCCCAGGCCTCGCGGCCCAGAACATCGATATGGCGGTCGCCATCGGCGCCATGGATGGCGGCAGTGAATTTGAGCTTAGCCGACATGATCGACCTCCGATCCAAGACCGGCGAGGCGGGCAAGCAAATTGCAGGTCGAAGCCGGGCGCCGGACACGATTGAAGATGATCCGGCCGCCAGGGGTGAGGCTGGTCGGGTCGGTGTTGTTGGGGGTGTTGGAGTTGGCCGGCTCCTGCCAATCGAGCAGCGGCAGGCCGAAGAACTCAGGCAAGCCGATAGCGTTGCCCGCCAAGGCGGGTTCGTGATATGTCATGATTTGTGAATTCCTATTGAGGCCCTAGCGGTTCGCTCCCGCTGGGGCTTTTCCTTTTAGGCGGCCTGGCTGGTGCTGGTGCGCTTGGACTGCTCGACGTACGCGATCAGGTCCTCAATCGTATAGCGGACCGTGCGACCGAACTTGCGGTAGGCCGGGCCATTGCCGCGAATGCGGGCGATGCGCAGGGTGTTTTCAGCACGGTTTAGGAACTTGGCCGCCTCGGCCGTGGACAGAAGGCGCTGTTCCTCAAGCGGGTGGCTGCTGACTGTCGCGGCAATCGCGTGAAGCGGAATGCTCATGGATACTCCTTTCCATTCCCAGCGGGATCAGCTGGTTGATGACAAGGTGCGCCAGTTTTTTCGCAGTCTCTAGGGCGATTTAGTCAGACGATGATCAGGTCAAGTCAGCTCAATTCGTCAGTCGAAATCGCTGCTTTTGCCCGAGTAAGCTTTCCGTAAAGACGCTTTTGTATACTGCTAATTCGTTCTGGGGTGGCTCTGGGCTCCAACTTCTGGGCCTCTGCTCCGCACTCGCGCCACCACCGATCCTCATGCCCATCGGCTCTGGATTTGATCGCGTCCAACGCGTTGGCGTCATCAATCGCGCCCGAACCGCGACGGCGGCCTCGGCCCCGTCTTTTGGCAGTAGTGTGGCTGGATGCAGTCCTGTCGGTCGGCGTACTCTCGCTAGACGCATAACCGGTATAGTCGCTGCTACGCGAAGAGGCATTGTCTTCGGAATCGAATCCTATGTGTTCATTTCCATTTGCTTCAGGGGCAGCGGTAACCAGTCTAAGAGCAGGACGCTTGGGGTCACCCGGAAAAAGACGCTGCACGTCGCGCGCGACGACATAGATTTCTCGGAAGCTGTCGCCTGTTCTGTTGTGCCATGTGAGAGAAAAATCGGCTTCGTAGCTACCTGAGCCAAGTGACCAGTCCAACCGTGTCATAGGCTCCATGGGTTCGCCGTTTTTGCTCGCGACCGACACAACCTGGCCGTTGGCCAACGCACTTAACAGCCTTTTCCATCCGAGGCTGGTGTCATCATCATCCAGGATTTGGACCGCATGGGACATTACCGGGCTCCTCTCTGCCCAGCGAGAAACCTCGATCAAATCTCCGGTGGTTATCCATGCAATCGCCATGGTCAACGACCAATCAGGATACTCATCATGCATCGCGCTCACCTCACGACCACCAGATTGGAAGCGCAGAGAAACCGCTGGTGAGACGGCTTGTCGGCTGGCCGGCCTATCCCTGCGCAACTGTCAGCCCTTTCGAGCCTTGTCTATCGGCACTACGTTGTCGGCGTCAGGCGGGACGTGACCTGTCCGGGCGGCAATAGTGGCGCCGATTGTATTGGCGACCCGACGAAGGGGATCATTGTCATAATGGACATAGCGTTCCGTGGTGCGAACCTGTGTATGTCCAAGCAGCTTGCCAACGATTGGAAGTCCAAGGCCGCCTCCTACGCCCAGGCTGGCGAAGTTGTGGCGCAGGTCGTTGATGCGCAGGCCTTCAAGCCCGGCATGTTTGCTGATCGATGCCCAGGGCTTCTTGATATCGGGGCGGGGCTTCTCGTCTTCGGTGCCCGCCGATTCCCCCGCAATGACGTAGACGCCAAGCCTGGTCAGCTTCGACAAGACCTCGATGGCGGGCGGGTTGAGCACGATGGGCTTGATCTGACCGGTGCGTCGCTTTGTCTTGTGATGGTCCAACAGCAGCAGGCCGGCATCAAGTTCGACCTGATCCCAACGGAGGTTGAGGATTTCGCGGAGCCGGGCGCCCGTGAACATCAGCAGACGAATGGCGCCGATGACGTGCTCGCTGTGGACGGTGACTTGCCGCTCCGGCGATGCTAGGTGTTTGCTGGTGCGCTTTTCGGGGTCGATATTCCATGGAATGCCCGTAGTCTCCGCGACGCGCAGGGCATCGCCCAGGCGCATCAGTTCCTCTGGCTTCAGGGGGCGGTTGCGAGCCGGTTCATCGTATTTCTCGATGTCGGCGGCCGGGTTCGTGCCCTTGGGCACCATCTTCACCGACTGGCGTGCCCCGAAGCTGTACATAGACGAAATCACGGCCAGGATGCGGTTGGCCTGAAATGGTGTCCGCTTCCATGCCCTATGCAGCCTGGCGACTTCGGCATGATCGAGGTCGATGGCTTTCACCTTGCCCACGACAGGCAGGATGATACGGTCCAGCAGGTCCTTGTAGTGAACATAGGTGCTGTTTTCGCGCTTGTCGGCAACGTGGTCCTTGAGAAAAGCGTCTGCCAGGTCAGCGACCGTTGCAGCTTTCCGCTGAGCCGCCTTTGCTCCCATAGGGTCTTCGCCGCGGATGACGTCGGCGCGGAGCTGCGAGGCCATCTTGCGAGCCTGGTCGGGGGTGAGGTCAGAAGCCTTGCCGATGGTGACGCGCTTCTTGTCGACGCCCTTGCCGCCGGCGCCAGGCCGATACTCGAAAATCCATGACTTCGCACCGGTCGGGAATACGCGCAGACCAAAGCCGGGTAGGGCGCTATCGAAGATGGTGTAGCGGCTGGCGCGCGTCTCCGCGCCGTCAACAACTCGCTTCGTTATCCGCACTTCCGCCACTGTTCGCTCCTGGCCAGAAACCCTCCTGGGTCGCCACCGGGTCGCCACCAGCGAGTAAACACCAGTAAACAACCAGAAACGAACATAACGTGAAACCGACCTAGGAACAACGGTTTACAAAACCACAATCAACAACGGAAAACATGGAAAAACAAAATTCCGTGTGATTGTGGATCTAGAGGTCCCCCGTTCAATCCGGGGAGGCGGTACCATTCCTTCCTTCCCATCATTGCGTCAGGCGCAACGCCGAAATGTTGCGGGCGATCTGTTCGAAGGCCTGGCGCAACTGGTCGCCGTTCTGCGCCAGGTAGTAATTGCTCACATTGCTGGCGCAGGAACTGAGCAGGCTGGCTGCGTTGCTGCCGGCGGTGATGGCGAAGCCGACGGTATAGACGGTGATCCCGGCTCGTTTCATGGCAGTGCAATAGGCCTGCGCCTGCGGGTAGGCATCGCCATTGGGCGCCCGGCAATTGATCTGGTCATAATTGTTGCCGCTGCCGGACGTCGAATTGTTCGCCACCACGCCATTGCAGTGCACGGTGTTGAACTCGCCATCCGTCATGATGATGGCGGCCTTGAGGATTTCCCGGTCGTTATAGGGGCCGGGCTGGCTGTTAAAGGGCCAGATATAGCCGAATTGGGGGGACAGCATGTTCCAGGCCCAGAGCGTTCCGAGGCTGCCCGCAGTGGAGCCGGCTGCGCTAAGGCTGTTGACGGCATTGTGGAGCACCGTCTTGTCGGCGGTTAGCGGCACGATGGGGTTGGGTAGGCATGGATTGTTCGAGGCGGGATAATTGCGTCCGAACAATTCCGTTGTCGGCGGCAGGTCGGTAGGGCCGTTGATCGGCCGCTCGGTGACGCAAGTGCTAACCGCAAAGGTGTTCCACGTGCCTGTCCGGCTGGCAAAATAATAATAGGTGCAGTTTCCGGAGGCATTCTGCCAGGTGCAGTGCAACTGTCCGGTATTGGGCGTGTAATTGCCCGCGCCATGGCTCGGCAGGCCGGCGAGCATCACCGTATTATTGGTGCGGCTGGCGACCTGATAGGTGATGTCGTTTACTCCGGTCAGCCCACCCACATGGGTGACGCGCAAATAGTCGTCCACCGCATAGCCGTGGTTGGGCGATGTGATTTCCACCTGGCAATTCGCATTGATGCAGCGCCGGATTTTGCCGCCTCGCTGGTAATTGCTCACGCTCGACGTGCTGACGCCGCGCAGTTGGAACGTGTTGTTGGTGCGGCCGGTAACCTGGAAAGCCCGGCCGTTTATCTGCGTCATGCCCACCACTTCCCAGATATAGACCCAGTCATTGTTCTGGTAGCCATGGCCGTTGGAGGTGATGGTCACGCTTCCCGAGCGTGACGCGGAGCTGATGTTACGGATCGTATTTTCCGCCCAGCTGATATTGGTGATTCCCTTGGGCTGCCGGATGGGCCCTCGTATGGCGTCGGCATAGGGGCCGGCATTGACTGCCTGCGAATAGGGGACGAGTGCGACCTTGGAATAGGTCGGCGTCTGCACGTCCTGCACGATGGTTTCGATAAGCCCGCTCACCGAGGCGCGCAGGTCGCGAATGTCCTGCCCGTCCATGGAGCCGGTGACGTCCAGCGCCACCGAGACTTCGAGATTGACCGTGCCGCGCATCGCTTCCGCGCTGAACGAGGCGCCCAACTCGTTCACCCCCACAAGGCTGACGAACATGGTCGGAGCAGAGAGATTGCCGCTCAGGAACAGCCTTCCGGTCGCGAGGTCGATCACCGGCGCATTGAGGCCGACGCTGACGCGCGGATCCCCGATGCGTTCCCGCACGATGTCCTCGGCCCGCACCCGGATCGATTCTGCACTTATATTGGCGTCGTTGATGTCCGGTTGCAGCGCCAGGGCGGCCGCGTCCAGGGCGGTTTGGGCGCGCGAGCGGGTCTGTTCCAGCGTCACGTAGTCGACCACCGCGCCGCCCAGGGCAACCAGGACGATGGCCATGACGCCGAACAGGACCGCGAAGACCCCGCTTTCATCCTTGCCGAAGCGGCCGGCCAGCCGCAGAAATCCATTCATCATCCGTTCCCGCCCCGCGCCGCTAAAGCACGACAACCCTGGAATTGAGCTGCACCCGCTCGTAGAGGTCGATGACATCGGCATTGGTCATGCGGATGCAGCCCGAGGAGACGTTCTGCCCGATCGACCAGGGCTCGTTGGTGCCGTGGATGCGGTAAAGCGTGGAGCCCAGGTAAAGGGCGCGGGCGCCGAGCGGATTATTGGGGCCGCCTTCCATGAAAGCCGGCAGGCCCGGCTGGCGCTTGCGCATCTCGGCCGGCGGCGTCCAGCGCGGCCATTCCGCCTTGCGCGTCACCCGATGCGCGCCGCTCCATTCGAAACCGTCGCGCGCCACCCCGATGCCGTAGCGCAGGGCGCGGCCATCCCCCAGCACGAAATAGAGAAAGTGTGCCCGCGTATCGATGACGATGGTGCCGGCGCGTTCCCCCGTCGCATAGGGCACGACCTGGCGCAGATAGATGGGCGAGACATGGGCATTGCCCTGCAGGGCCAGCGCGTGTTGCGGTCGTCCATTGGTCAGCGTGATGCCGGGCGGCGGCGCGAAGCGCCAGCCGGGGTGGAACGTATCCGCCTGGGCAGGCAGAGCCATCGACATGATCGAAAAAGCCGCCAACCCGGCGGCAAGAAGGCGAAAAACGCGAACGGACATGGGCTGCATCCCCAAATGCTTCGGCGCCATTGTGCCGCCCAAGCACCAAGGAGAGGTCAAGCCGCGTGGTTAACGCTGGCTGCACGGGAAGGGTTAACCGGCCGTTGCCTGGCGGCAGGACCATTCCCGACCCCGCGCCCGGTCATAGTTGCAAGCCTGCAACAGATGGCCCTGCGCTGCGACAAGCTGACACAGCGAGGCTTGCGGCTCACGCATCCGTGAGGTAACCCAGCCCTGTTCGCAAATGCCAGCCGAGGGAGGCGTTCTATGAAATATGTAGCGTTCCGCCGCTCGGAGCCAACCTGGCATCATCTCGCACGCGCATAAGCGCTTTGCCTCGATGAGCCTTCGGCCTGTTTCTTCAGGCCGGCGAACTTCCAACCTCAAACCGTGAATCGCTGAAGCCGGCTCGTTTCGCGTCCGGATTCCGCCTTTCCCAACCCGACTTCAACAGAGGCCGGCGGTATCCATTCCGCCGGAAAAAGCAATGTCTTCGAACGTGATCGAAGGGCGCAGCGTCGTGCTGCGTCTCGAATTCTCTATCGCCGATGCCGTGCGGCATCGCGGCCTGGGCGTGGTTCTGGGCGAAGCCCTGCGCGCCTGGTGGGCGCAGCGGCCGATCCATTATTCGGACGTGCCCGATTACCTGCGGGAAGATGTCGGCCTGCCGGCCGCACAAGCCCCCAATTATCTGGGCATCGGCATCGATGTCTGGCGGACGCATCCCCCCGACAGGAGCTGGCCTTGATGGTTAAAGGCGGCCGGGCACCCCCCGGCCGCCGTCCCGCCCCAAGTCCTGTTGTCTCATTGTGGCCAATCGTCTAGGAACGGCTCGACTTTCCGCTAGGTTCGCACATGTCCGAAAAGCCCAAGCTCATCACCCCGCGCCTGCCGCGCGGCTTCGAAGACCGCACGCCCGGCGACATCGCCGCGATCGGCGCCATGATCGACAAGATCAGGACAGTCTATGAGCGCTATGGCTTCGATCCGGTGGAAACCCCGTTCTTCGAATATACCGAGACGCTGGGCAAATTCCTGCCCGATACCGACCGGCCCAATGCCGGCGTCTTCTCCCTGCAGGACGATGACGAGCAGTGGATGAGCCTGCGCTATGACCTGACCGCGCCGCTCGCCCGCTATTTCGCCGAAAATTTCGAAACCCTGCCCAAGCCCTACCGCTCCTATCGGCAGGGTTACGTCTTCCGCAACGAAAAGCCCGGCCCTGGCCGCTTCCGTCAATTCATGCAGTTCGATGCCGACAGCGTCGGCGCCACCGGCCCCGAGGCCGATGCGGAAATGTGCATGATGATGGCCGACGTCATGGATACGCTCGGCCTGGCCGGGCAATATGTGGTCCGCGTCAACAATCGCAAGGTGCTGGACGGCGTCCTGGCGACGGCCGGCATTATCGGCGACGAGCAGAAGCTCACCGTGCTGCGCGCCATCGACAAGCTCGACAAATTCGGCCCCGAAGGGGTGCGGCTGCTGCTCGGCGCCGGCCGCAAGGACGAGAGCGGCGACTTCACCAAGGGCGCCGGCCTCACCGATGCCCAGATCGAGCCCATCCTCGCCTATGTCGATAGCGGCACGCCCGCCCCGGGCGTCGAAAAGGGCAGCAATGCCCATGTCGTCGCCACCATCAATAATCTGGCCGGTCTCATCGGCGGCTCCGAAACGGGGCTTGCCGGCGTCCAGGAGCTGGCCGCGATTTTCGGCCTGGTCAGCGCCGCCGGCTTCGGCGGGCGCGTTATCCTCGATCCTTCCGTCGTCCGCGGCCTCGAATATTATACCGGCCCGGTCTTCGAGATCGAACTGACCTTTACCGTGCGGAACGAGAAGGGCCAGGACGTGGTCTTCGGCTCGGTCGGCGGCGGTGGCCGTTATGACGGCCTGGTTTCCCGTTTCCGCCGCGAGCCCGTGCCCGCCACCGGCATTTCCATCGGCGTGTCGCGCCTGGCCAATGCGCTCAAGCTCACCGGCAATCTCGGCGCCACCGAGCCGGCCGGTCCGGTCGTCGTCCTGGTCATGGACAAGGATCAGACGCCCCGCTACCAGACCATGGTGTCCGAGCTGCGCAAGGCCGGCATCCGCGCCGAGATGTTCCTGGGCTCGAGCAAGAATTTCGGCAAGCAGGTCGCCTATGCCGACAAGCGCAATTCCCCCGCCGTCATCATCGAAGGCAGCCAGGAGCGCGAACAGGGCATCGTGCAGATCAAGGACCTCGTCGCCGGCAAGCAGGCTGCGGCCGCCATCACCGACAATGCCGAATGGAAGGCCGCCAGGCCGGGCCAGTTCGAGGTGAAGCGCGAAGAGCTGGTTGCGGCGGTGCAGAAATTGCTGAGCGAGCAATGATGGCGCAGGGCCCGACATCCGGCACCCTTTTCACCTCTCCCTTTGGGGGAGAGGTCGGCGCGCAGCGCCGGGTGAGGGGGCCTTTGTTTCTGCACCTGGCCGAAGGCCCCCTCACCCGACCCAAGAGGGTCGACCTCTCCCCCCAGGGAGAGGTGAAAAGGGGGCGCCCATGACCAATCCCGCCTATCGCCGCTCGCAGCTCGAATCCCTCGTCGAGGCCCAGGGCGGTTGCCGCGCCACTCCGCCGCTTCTGCTCAAGGCCGATCCCTATTTCGACCTGGCCGGCGAGGAATTCGGCCGCCGGCTGCTGCTGACCACCGACATGAGCGGCGCCGAATATTGCCTGCGCCCCGATTTCACCCTCCCCATCGTCGCCGATTACATCGCCCAGGGGGCAGGGGAGCCGGCGGCCTTTTCCTATCTCGGCCCGATTTTCCGCCAGCGCGAGACCGGCCCCGCCGAATTCGACCAGGCCGGCATCGAACTGCTGGCCCAGCCGGACGGCGATATCGCGCTCGATCAGGTGCTGACCTTCGCCCGCGCCGCGCTCTCGCTCTATGGCATCGTCCCGCAGGTGCATCTGGGCGGGGTCGGGCTGTTCGAGGCGCTCCTGGCCCAGGCCGACATGCCCGATGCCTGGCGCAGCCGCATCCGCCACCGCTTCGGTCATCCCGAAGCCATGGATCGCCTGCTGAGCCGGCTCGAACAGGCGCCCGAGCAGAAGCGCAGCGAGCAGCCTTCCCGCGATGATCTCATCGAGGATGTCACCGCCCGCATGGTCTCGGCCGGCCTCAGCCTGTCCGACGGCCGCAGCCCGGCGGAGATCGCCGACCGCTTTCTCGAACAGCAGGCGCTGGACGCCGCCCAGGTGCCCGCCACCACGCTCAGGCTGCTGCGCGATTACCTGTCCATCAAGGGCGATGCGCTTGCCGCCCTGCGCCAGGTCGAGGCCCTGGGCGAGAAACACCGCCTGTTTCTCGGCGCGCCGATCCGCGCCATTCGCCGCCATCTCGACGGGCTGGGCGAGGCGCGCGTGTCCTTCGATGCGGGTTTCTCGCCGCGCCTCGATTATTATACTGGCATCGTCTTCGAAATGCGCGGGCAGGGGGGCTCGATCCTGGTATCCGGTGGTCAATATGACCGCCTGCTGGAACGCCTGGGGGCCACGGCGCCCATTGCCGCCTCCGGCTGCGCGCTCTGGGTCGACCGGCTCGAAGCGGAGGGACCGAAATGACTCTCACGCTCGCCGTGCCGTCCAAGGGGCGGCTGGAAGAGATGACCCGTGACTGGTTCGCCCAGCGCGGCCTGACCATTACCCGCCCCGGCGGCGCCCGCTCCTATCTCGGCGCCATCGAAGGGATCCCGGATATCACCGTGCGCTTCTACCCGGCCTCTGAAATCGCCCGCGAGCTCATTCGCGGCAATATCGACCTGGGCGTCACCGGCCGCGATCTCATCCACGAGACCAGCGAGGCCGGCCCCGCCTCGGTCGAATTCGCGCGCAATCTCGGCTTCGGCGGCGCTGATGTGGTCGTGGCGGTGCCCGATGCCTGGATCGACGTCACCCATATGCACGACCTGGCGGATGTGGCCTCGGACTTCCGCTCGCGCCATGGCCGCTGGCTGCGCATCGCCACCAAATATATCACGATCACCCGCCAGCATTTCGCCCAGGCCGGCATCGCCGAATATCGCATCGTGGAGAGCCTGGGCGCCACCGAGGCCGCCCCCGCTTCCGGCGTTGCCGATATCGTGGTGGACATCACCTCCACCGGCTCCACCCTCGCCGCCAACGGCCTCAGGGTGCTCGAGGACGGCGTGATGCTGCAGAGCGAGGCCAATCTCATCGTCTCAAAAACGGCCGATTGGTCCAAGGAGCGCCGGGCCGTCCTCGATACAATGCTGGTGCGCCTCCATGACTGAGCTCGAAATCGCCCTGGTCGGCCTGCTGATCCTGCTGGGCGCCAGCCTTATCGTCTATTCCGGCACCCGCAATCCCGGTGCCAAGAAGAACGCCGCCTCGACCTCCGCCGGTGATTCCGGCGCTCCCGTCATGGCCGGAAAATACGCCGATACCGATGGCCCCGGCGATGCCGGTGGCGGAGATGGTGGTGGCGGCGACTAGGGCCTTTCAGGTTTAAGCGGACACGGTACTATCGCTCTTTCCTCCCAAGGGGAGAGAAGCAAAAGGGCCGTGATTCCAGCCCAATCCGGATCGTCACCCTCGGGCCTGACCCGAGGGTGACGATCGGTGGGTGGGGCGCCTCCTCTTAAGGGTGAGGGAAGCATCCAGCTAAACCCGAACCGCTCCAGACCATCCGAAGACCTCATGGTGAGCTTGTCGAACCACGAGGTCGGGCACGCTGAAGTTTGGGTGCCACGATCTCGTCCTTCGACGGGCTCAGGATGGGGTCTACTTTTGTCTCGGCGCAGACGAAACGCTCTAGCGCCGCGCCCGAAACGCCAGCCGGTCCGCCGCGACCAGATTGGTGGTCATGCCCGCAAGGCTCCCCGCCGCGACGGCCAGAACCAGTCCGATATTCGTATCCGCCAACAGGGCGACGACCAGCCCATAGACGACCCAATTGACCGCTGCGCCCGGCAGCATGGCCGCGAAATAGCGCAGGAATTCCTGGCCTTTGCCGTTTCGCGCCGCCTTGTCGGCAAAGGCGAAATTGCGGTTGATCAACCAGGTCGACAGCACCGCCACGGTAAAGGACAATATTCGCCCGCCGAACGGCCCCAGAAGCGGCGCGACCAGCAGCAGCATTCCCGCATCGATCACAAAGCCGATCATGCCGGCCAGGGCGAAGGGCAGGACGCGCTTTCTCACGGCCCGTCCGCCGCCCGCGGCGCCGGGATTTCGAGATAGCGCAGCCGCTTGACCTCGCGCCGCCCGGTCACCACGCTGTCGAGGATCACCGCCGTCGCCCCCAGGATCAGCCCGGCGACGATCCCGAGCCCGGCCAGGATAGCGGTGGGAAAGCGCGGCACGAGGCCCGTTTCGAAATAATCGACGATGACGGGAATGGCGATGAGCATGGAGAACAGGGCCACAGCCGAGCCGAGCGCCATGTAGAGCTGGCGGGGCCGCTCCCGCGCGAACAGCCGCACGATGGTTTCGACGATGGCGAGCCCGTCCCGGATGGTGCTGAGCTTGCTGGTCGAGCCCTCGGCGCGGCTGCCATAGGCGGTGCTCATCTCCCCATAGGGCGCGCGCAGTTCCAGCGCGTGGATGGTCAGCTCGGTCTCGATCTCGAAGCCCTTGGACAGGGCCGGGAAGGATTTGACGAAGCGGCGCGACAGCACGCGATAGCCCGAGAGCATGTCGCTGAAGCCGCGTCCGAAAATATTGGCCACCGTGCCGGTCAGCACCTTGTTGCCCAGCACGTGGCCCGGCCGATATTCGCCGCCATCGCCCACCGCCTGGCGGGTGCCCACCACCATGTCGAGGCCGTTGTCGAGCAGCATGTCGACCAGCGCGCGGCTCTGCCCGGCATCATAGGTGCCGTCGCCATCGGCCATCACATAGACATCGGCATCCACATCGGCGAATTGGCGCCGCACCACATTGCCCTTGCCGCGCTGCGGCACATGGCGCACCACCGCGCCGGCCGCCGCGGCGGCTTCCGCCGTGCCGTCGGTCGAGGCATTGTCGAACACATAGATGCCCGCTTCCGGCAAAGCCGCGCGAAAATCGGCGATTACCGAGGCGATCACTGCAACCTCGTTGAAGCAGGGCAGGATCACGGCTACATGATTGCCTCTGTAAAGCTTGGTCACGCGGCATTCTCCCTATCGTCAGCGACTTTTAGCCGAACAATCCTCGAAAAAGTGTAACGGCGCCGATCTCCATGCTCGATCCCCTCCTTCTCCTCGCCCTCATGGCCGTCGGCATGCTGGCCGGTTTCGTCGATGCCATAGCCGGCGGCGGCGGCATGATCACCGTGCCCGCCCTGCTCTCGGCGGGCCTGCCCCCCGTGGCTGCCCTGGCCACCAACAAGATGCAGTCCATGGTCGGCACCGGCATGGCGGTGTTCACCTATTGGCGGCGCGGCTTCGTGGCGCTGCGCGATCTGCTGCCGGCCATCGCCCTCACCTTTGCCGGCAGCCTGCTGGGGGCGCTCGCGGTCAGCAATGTCGATGTCACTCTGCTCAATGTGGCCGTGCCCGTCGCGCTGATCGGCATCGCGCTCTATTTTCTGTTCGCCCCCAAACTCTCCGACGCCGATCGGGCGGCGCGCCTGCCCTTCGGCCCCTTCGTGCCGCTCATGGGCTTTGCCATCGGCTTTTATGATGGCCTGTTCGGCCCCGGCACCGGCGCTTTCTTCACCATGGGCTTCGTCGTGCTCTTCGGCCTCGGCATCACCCGCGCCACCGGCAGCACCAAGGCGCTCAATTTCACCTCCAACCTCGCGGCTCTGGTGATCTTCATCCCCGGCGGCCATGTGGTCTGGCCCGTCGCCATCGTCATGGCCATCGGCCAGCTCATCGGCGGCTATGTCGGCGCCCGCACCGGCATCCGTTATGGCGTGAAGATCATCCGGCCGCTCGTGGTCGTGGTCTCCATCGCCATGGCGCTCAAGCTGCTGTTTTTTCCCTAGAGGGTTTTATGCATCAGGCTGACGCGGCTCGATCGCATTGATGGAGCAGGGGCGGGGATAAGCTGGCTTTTTCCTCACACACCGGCTGTCATCCCGGCGCAGGCCGGGATCCAGCTCGAGATGTATCGGCTGCGGGAGATGGACCCCGGCCTGCGCCGGGGTGACGCCGCGGATGGGACCGGACCGCTCGACAAGGCGCGATACCTGCGCCGAGCCCGCAGGAAAAAAGCCCCGGTGTTTCCACCGGGGCTTTCCGCAAGGATCGTGACTGGGAAGAAACGATCCCTGAAGCTGAACGCTTTGGGCGTGGATTAGAAATCCATGCCGCCCATGCCGCCCATGCCGCCGCCACCCGGCATGGCCGGAGCTTCGGGCTTGGGGGCTTCCACGATCGTGGCTTCGGTGGTGATCAGCAGCGAAGCGACCGAGGCGGCGTCTTCGAGCGCGGTGCGCACGACCTTGACCGGGTCGATGACGCCCAGGGAAACCAGGTCGCCATATTCACCGGTCGCGGCATTGTAGCCGAACGAGGCAGCGCTGTTCTCGAGGATCTTGTCGACAACGACGGAGCCTTCGGCGCCGGCATTGTTGGCAATGGTACGGACCGGGGACTGCAGCGCGCGACGAACGATCGCGATACCGGCTTCCTGGTCGGCATTGGCACCCTTGGCCTTGATGGCGGCCGAAGCGCGCAGCAGGGCCACGCCACCACCCGGCACGATGCCTTCTTCGACGGCGGCGCGGGTCGCGTTGAGCGCGTCATCGACGCGGTCCTTGCGCTCCTTGACTTCCACTTCGGTCGAACCGCCGACGCGGATCACGGCAACGCCGCCGGCCAGCTTGGCCAGGCGTTCCTGCAGCTTTTCACGGTCGTAGTCCGAGGTGGTTTCCTCGATCTGGGCCTTGATCTGGCCGACGCGGGCCTGGATGTCTTCCTGGGTGCCGGCGCCGTCGACGATCGTGGTGTTTTCCTTGGTGATTTCAACGCGCTTGGCGGTGCCGAGCATGTCGAGGGTCACGTTCTCGAGCTTGATGCCGAGATCTTCGGAGATCACCTGGCCGCCGGTGAGGACGGCGATGTCTTCCAGCATGGCCTTGCGGCGGTCGCCGAAGCCCGGAGCCTTGACGGCAGCGACCTTGAGGCCGGCGCGCAGGCGGTTGACGACCAGGGTCGGCAGGGCCTCGCCATCGACGTCTTCGGCGATGATCAAGAGCGGGCGCTGGGACTGAACGACGGCTTCCAGGATCGGCAGGATGGCCTGCAGGTTGGAGAGCTTCTTCTCGTGCAGCAGGATGTACGGGTCCTCGAGGGTCGCCGTCATCTTTTCAGCATTGGTGACGAAATAGGGCGAGAGATAGCCGCGGTCGAACTGCATGCCTTCCACGACATCGAGCTCGGTCTCGGCGGTCTTGGCTTCCTCGACGGTGATGACACCCTCGTTGCCGACCTTCTGCATCGCCTCGGCGATCATGTCGCCGATCGAGGTCTCGCCATTGGCCGAAATGGTGCCGACCTGGGCGACTTCGGAGGACGAGGTGATCTTCTTGGCCGAGCCCTTGAGGCTCTCGATCACGTCGGCGACGGCCAGGTCGATGCCGCGCTTGAGATCCATCGGGTTGAAGCCGGCGGCGACGGCCTTGACGCCTTCGACCACGATGGCCTGGCCCAGAACGGTGGCGGTGGTGGTGCCGTCACCGGCAACGTCGTTGGTCTTGGAGGCGACCGAACGCAGGAGCTGGGCACCCAGGTTCTCGAACTTGTCTTCCAGTTCGATTTCCTTGGCGACCGAGACGCCGTCCTTGGTGATGCGCGGGGCGCCGAACGACTTTTCGATGACGACGTTACGACCCTTGGGGCCGAGGGTGACCTTCACCGCATTGGCGAGGACATTGACGCCACGCAGCATCTTTTCGCGGGCTTCGGTCGAGAATTTGACTTCCTTGGCGGCCATTTATGGCTCCTTGAAACTGTCTGTTGGTTTGAGGGGACGACAAAAAAGGGCGCGAGAAGCGGATTACGCTTCGATCACGCCCATGATGTCGCTTTCCTTCATGATGATCAGGTCTTCGCCGTTGAGCTTGACCTCGGTGCCGCTCCACTTGCCGAACAGCACGCGATCGCCGGCCTTGACGTCCAGCGCATTGATCTTGCCATTTTCATCGCGGGCGCCGGGGCCCACGGAAACGATCACGCCCTCGGAGGGCTTTTCCTTGGCGGTATCGGGAATGATGATCCCGCCCTTGGTCTTTTCTTCACTGTCGACGCGACGGACGACCACGCGGTCATGCAGGGGACGGAAGCCCATGAATTGCTCCTCTTGGCATCATTTCTAATGCAAAAAACGGGACCTGTTGGCACTCGTCTTTGGTGAGTGCTAACAGGCTAGGGGGATATAGGGAGGCGGCTCGGCCGGAGTCAAGGCGCGTGAACCGAAGTTTTTTCTCGCGCGTTGAGTGTACATGAACCAGAGCCAATACGAGGTGCCGATCATGCCCGCCCCCGCCGCCCGCCCCGTCACCGTCACCCCGATTGCCGGCCGGGTGCATGTCATTTTCGACGATGCCGAAATCGCCAGCTCCACCAAGGCCTTGCGCCTGGAATGGCAGGGCCGCGCGCCGCAATATTTCCTGCCGCTGGACGACGTGCATCCGGGCATTCTGGAGGCTTCCGACACCCAGCGCGACGACGAGGGCCCCGGCATGGCCCATTTCTACACCATCAAGACCCTCACCGCCGACGGCGTGGACGAGGCCTGGTATTACCCCTATGCCGAAGGCGATTTCGCGCCCATCCGCGATCTTCTCACCTTTGCCGGCGCCCGCATCCGCATCGAGGTGACGGAGGTCTAGCGCCCGCGCTTCTGCCCCAGTTCGCCCAGATGGGTATGTTTGAAGCCGGACGCATATTTCAGCCCATAGCCCAGGCTGCGGTCGAGCCCGATATGGGCCAGATGGATCAACGCCAGGTGCTGCAGGATTTCGATCCCGAGCAATATGCCGGTGGCGCCCATGGCCACGGGAACCAGGTAATTATGCGCGATATTGTAGATGATCGCGCCTGCCTTGTTGCCCATCGCATAGCCCGCAAAGGACAGGTCGGGCGCGAACAGCAGGAGTGCGAAAAGCCAGACTGCGCCGCCTAGGCCGAAATAGAGCGCTGTCGCCGCCAGGAGCACGGCCAATCCCTCCAGCCTGAGGACAGTGCGAACTTGGCCGCTCACGGGGCCGAAATCATTCTGGATTGTCATGCTCATCTCCTATGCTGCGACAGGGCAAACCTAGTGTCGATGGTGCCTATGCAAAATTGTCCAAACCTGTCGGCATGATATCCGATTTTGAATAGGGCGCGATGAGGCGCGCTCCGATGAGCGCCTATACCCTCTTCCTTCCGCCCGCGGACTGGGCCATAAGGCAGATCATGAGCGAAAAATCATCTTTGCAGATCAAGCTACGCCGCAAAGGCGGCGTCGGTCCCAACGCGAACTGGCACTGGGAAGTGCAGGACGAAGAGGGCAAGGTCCTCAAATCCGGTAGCGCCGTGGGCGAAGAGCACAAGGCCTTCGCCACCGCCCGCATCGCCAAGGAAAAGCTGGAAGCCGGCCGCTAGGCGCCAGCGCGGATAGGATCGACGTGACCATGCCCGCCGGCGAGAGCGACGCCGAACCGCCATCGACCCAGCTTGGCGGCCCCCTGCGCGGCATCGCGCTCAAGGTGGCCTCGGTCTGCTGTTTCGTGGTCATGGCCACCATGCTCAAGGCCACCGAGACGGTGCCCGCGGGCGAAATGGTGTTCTTCCGCTCCTTCTTCGCCCTGTTGCCGGTCCTGGCCTGGCTGGCTTGGAAGGGCCGGCTCGCCCATGCCTTCGCCACCAGGCGTCCCTTCGGCCATTTCCTGCGCGGCCTGATTGGCGTCGCCTCCATGGCCATGGGCTTTTTCGCCCTGACGCGCCTGCCCCTGCCCGAGGCGACCGCCATCGGCTATGCCTCCCCGCTTATCATCGTTATTCTCTCCGCCCTGCTGTTGCGCGAACGGGTCCATATCTTCCGCTGGACCACGGTGCTGGTCGGGCTGATCGGGGTGGTCATCATCCTTTTGCCGCGCATCACCATCTTTTCCGGCGCCGCGCCCATGGCCGACGGCACCACGATCGGGGCGCTGGCGGCGCTGGCGGGCGCCTGCGCCTCGGCCTTTGCCATGCTGCAGGTGCGCACCCTGGTGCAGACCGAGCGCACCGAGGTCATCGTCACCTATTTCTTCGTCAGCGCCAGCATCCTGAGCCTCCTCACCCTGCCGTTCGGCTGGATCTGGCCCACGCCCGAACAGGCGGCCCTGCTGATCGGCGCCGGCTTTTTCGGCGGCATCGGCCAGCTCCTGCTGACCTCGTGCTATCGCTATGCCGACATGTCGGTCATCGCGCCGTTCGAATATGTGTCGCTGATCCTCACTATCATCATCGGCTTCCTGATCTTCGCCGACGTGCCCACCATTCCCATGCTGATCGGCGCGGTGATCATCGTGGGCTCCGGCATCGCCGTCATCCTGCGCGAACGCTGGCTCGGCCTCGACCGCACCCGCTCCCGCGAAGCCAATACGCCCTGATCTGTTCCGATAGCTTTAGCCGGCCGCGGCCATCTCGGCCCAGTTCTGTCGCTTGCGATAGATGGTGGAGGGGCTGATTTCGAGCGCCGCCGCGGCCAGCGAGATATTGCCGCCAAAGACCGCGATCGCGTCCTCGATGATGCGCTGTTCCTGCTGCCACATCGGCAGCACGGCGCGGCGATTGTCGGCCCGGGGCGCTTCCACCGGGGCAGGGGCCGCACCCTGCGATTCGATATCGGCGGCCGAGAGCATGGCGGCGTCGATCTCCCCGCCATCGAACATCACCACCATGCGGCGGATCAGGTTCTGCAATTGCCGCACATTGCCCGGCCAGTCCGCCGCCGTCAGTTGCTGGGCCGCGTCCTGGGTGAAGCCGGAAAAGCTCTTGTGCTCCTCCCGGGCATAGCGCGCCAGGAAATGGCGGGCCAGCACCATCACGTCGCTCGGCCGCTGGCGCAGCGGCGGCAGGTGAATGGGCAGCACATGCAGGCGATAGAACAGGTCCTCGCGGAATTTCCGCTCGGCGATCAATTGCATGGGATTGCGATTGGTGGCGCAGATCACCCGCACATCGACCTTGCGCGCCGCCGTCTCGCCCACGCGGCTCAGCATGCCCGTCTGCAGGAAGCGCAGCAATTTCGATTGCAGCGACAGGTCCATTTCCCCGATTTCATCGAGAAACAGCGTGCCGCCATCGGCCAATTCCGCCGCGCCCTTGCGGTCGTCATGGGCGCCGGTAAAGGCCCCGCGCACCACGCCGAACAATTCGCTTTCCATCAGGTCGCGCGGAATGGCGGCGCAATTGATGGCGACGAAGCGCCGCTCATATCGCGGCCCCTGGGCATGCAGCGCCTCGGCGCAGACATCCTTGCCGGTGCCGCTTTCCCCGGTGATGAAGACCGGCGCCGAGGAGGTGGCGACGCGCCCGATCTGCTCGTAGAGGAATTGCATGGCGCTCGAGGCGCCCACGAAGCCGGCATAATCGGTCACGACCGGTTCGGGCCCGGTTTCCGCGCCCAGGCACCGCGGCCGCCCGTGGCGCTGCGCCAATTCGCCGATGCGGCTGGCCAGGGCAGCGCCGCTGACCGGCTTGGCCAGGTAATCATGCGCGCCGGCGCGCATGGCGCCCAGCGCCGCGCTCACCGAGCCGCTATCGGCCACGGCCAGCACCAGCGCGCCCTCGGCCAGCCGCACCAGCCTTCCCATGGCATCCTCGATACTCGGCGCCAGGTCGGCAAGGCTGCCCAGGTCGGCGATGATGATGTCGAAGCGCGCCTGCCGCAGCTTTTCCGCCGCCAGGCGACCATTTTCGGCAATGGCGACGCGCGGGGCGACCAGCAGTTTTTCGCTCAGCGCCCGGCCCATGCGGCGCGCGCTGTCCCCGTCGCTGTCGATCAGCAGGAGCTGGCCGTTAAGGGCATTGTCGCTTCCGCTCGTCATCGTCATCACGCGTTTTACCCTGGTCTCGCCCGCAGCCGGGCCGTTCTTCTGGTTGATCCGATTGTTTCGGATTAGGGTAAATATTCCGTTCGCGCCGCTCCGCCGAAAGCCGCCGCCGGGGCCACCGGGACGTGTCAGATCGGCACAGGGCAGGGCGCGCCATCGGGCCGTCGCGCCGGGGAAAAGCGCGGAAATAGGCCGGGGACAGAGTGGCGACGGCGCTTTTTCGGGTCTTGCCGGGATGCTATGAAAATATGCCGAATCCCCGGCGCCACGAAGGGATTGCAGGTCCGCCCGTGCAGGCATTGGTTTATTCGTTCATCGCGCTGTCCGCCGCCGGCCTGGGGGCATTGAGCTATTTCGCGCTGAGCTTCACGCCGGCCAATGCCATCCTGGCCGCTTTGGTCTTTGGCTGCATCGGCGTGGTGGCGATGGAGCGCATGCTGCGCATCCGCGCCGAAAACCGGCTGGAACGCGCCATCGAGGACTTGTCCCGCCTGCTCGCCACCGACGCCCAGGCCGGCGCCGTGCTCGGCCAGCGCATCAATGCCATTGCCGATACCAATCCCGGCCAGCGCCTCGAAACCGTCGAGGCCGATATTTCCGTACTCGGCACCGTCATCCGCCAGGTCGCCGAGGCCGTGGCGGAAGTCGAGGACAAGCTGGCAAGCACCGGCCCGCGCCGCGACGCGCCCATGAAGACTCCCGGGCGGGTCATTCCCGCTCCGGCCCCGGCGCCCGACAGGGAGCCGGTCATTCCGCTCGAAACCCTGCGCCAGGCCGTGGCCGATAAAAGGCTGGCCTTTCACCTCCAGCCCATCCTGCGCCTGCCCCATCGCCGCGTCGCCGCCTATGACCTGATGCCGCGCCTGCTGCTGGACGATGGCGATTGGGCCGATCCGGCCGATTTCATGCCCCGGCGCGGCGGTTATGACCTGGTGCGCCAGATCGAGGCTTCGGCGCTGATGGAGGCGGTGGCCGTCGCCCGTCGCGCCCGCACCGGCGGCGCGCCGGTCATTCTCCATGTGCCGCTGTCCTGCGCCACTTTAGGCGATGGCCCGGCCGCCGAACGGATGCTGGGCATCCTCGACGCCAATCGCGCCATACTGGAAGGCCTGACCTTCCTTGTCGCCGAAAGCGAATGGCTGGCGCTGACCGGGCATGAGCGCGCCGTCATCGAGCAGATCGGCCGCAAGGGCGCCGGCTTCTCGCTGGGCGGGGCCACCTCGCTGCGCCTCGACATGGCCGAGCTGGCCGCCTCGGGCCTGCGTGCCCTGCGGGTCGAGGCGGCGCGGCTGATCGAAGCGCCAGAGGCGCTCACCGATTTCCACGTCTCCGACATTTCCGATTATCTGGCGCGCTTCGACGTCGCCCTCATCGCCACCGCCATCGCCAATGAGCGGCAGATCGTCGAATTGCTCGACAGCGATATCCTGCTCGTCCAGGGCGATTACCTCGCCCCGCCCGGCCCGATCCGCCAGGACCTTTCCCTCGACGCCAACCGCACCATCACCCCGCAATTGAAGCGGGGCTAGGACCTCTCGTCACAGGGTGAGCGGCCTATCCGAAAAAGCCCAGCTTTTCGTCCAGCGCGCCGATCGGGGCGGCATCGGCGATAAGGGCGCGGGCCTCGCGCGAATCCCGGTCCATGGCGGCAATCAGTTCGTCGAGGCCGGAAAACACCTCCTGGCCCCGGATATGGCCGATCAGGGCGATCTGCAGGGTCTGGCCGTAGATATCCTCGTCGAAATCGAACAGATGCGTTTCGAAGGGCGGGCGCTGGTTGTCGAACATCGGCTTGCCATAGGCGGCCACGCCGTCGAACAGGCGCGTGCCCAGCCTGGCCCGCACGGCATAGACGCCCTGGGCCAGCTGGAAGCCATTCGGGGTCATGGTATTGGCGGTGGGAAAGCCCAGTTCCCGGCCGCGCTGGTCTCCCTGCACCACGCAGCCATCGAAGAACCAGTGATAGCCCAGCAGGCGATTGGCGGCGGCGACGGCGCCTTCGGACAGGGCGGCGCGAATGCGCGAGGAGGAAATGGGCTCGTCGCCCTCATCCATGAGGTCGAGCGTCTCGACCGCGAAGCCGGCCCGCTCGCCGGCCGCCTTGAGGAAGGCCGGAGTGCCACGACGCTGGCGGCCGAAATGAAAATCGGACCCGGTGATCACGCCCCTGGCGCCGAGCTGGTCGACCAGGATGGTCTCGACGAAATCCTCGGCCTCGGTCTGCGAAAAGGCATGGTCGAAGGGCAGGATGATGATGCCGTCGAGCCCGAGCGCTTCGGCCAGGCGCGCCTTGGCATCGCCCTGGGTCAGCCGGAACATGAACGGGGCCGGCGCGAAGACATCGCGCGGATGCGGCTCGAAGGTGAGCATGAGCGCCGGCACGCCGGCCGCGTTTGCGCTCTGGCGCAGTGCGGCGATGATCGATTGGTGGCCCCGATGCAGGCCGTCGAAATTGCCGATGGCGACATAGGCGCCGCGCAGGTGTTCCGGCAGCTCGGCCAGGCTGGAAAGACGGATGAAGGTCAATTGCGCTACCAGCTCAGGCGGGGGAGGTAGCCGGCGGTGCGGGCACGGCTGGGGGCGATGAGATCGGCGATGGCCTGCGGATCGGGCTTGCCGAAGGCGTCCAGTTCGGCGGCATGGATCGACCCGGTGATGAACAGCAGGTCGATGCCGAACTGGGCCGCGCCGGTGGCATCGGTGCGCACGCTGTCGCCGATGGCGAGCACCCGCGCCTTGTCGAGATTGCCGCCTGCGGCTTCCTCGGCGAGCCTGTAGGCTTCCTCGTAGATGGGCTGATAGGGCTTGCCGGCCATATGCACCATGCCGCCCATGGCCGAATAGAGATCGCCCAGCGCGCCGCCGCAATAGATGATCTTGTCGCCATGCTCCACCACCCGGTCGGGATTGGCGCAGATCATCGGCAGCTTGCGGCTGAGCCAGAGCCGGGCCCGCTCGCGATACATTTCGGGGGTATCGTCATCGGTATCGAGATCGGTGACCACGACAACTTCGGCTTCCTCGGCGCCGGTGCGGCGCACGTCCAACCCTTCGTAAAGCGCGTCGTCCTCGGTGGCCGGGCCGACATGGTGGATGGCCTTGCCGCGATATTTCTCGATCATGACGCGGGTGGCGTCGCCCGAGGAGACGATGGCGTCATAGGCATCGCGCGGCACGCCGAGCCGGTCCAGCATGGCGACGATGGGGCCCGACGGACGCGGCGCATTGGTGATCAGCACCACGCGGCCTCCGCCCTGGCGGAATTTCTGCAGCGCCTCGACGGCCTCGGGAAAGGCCGCGACGCCATTGTGGATGACACCCCAGACATCGCTCAGCACCGCATCATAGCGGCCGGAAAGATCGGAAAGACCGGAAATGGTCGGCAGCGGGCTGGTCATGGCGTGCTTTCGGCAATGGCGGCTGAATGTATGCCCTATGTGGCAGTTTGCGCCGCCGGATCAAGCAAAAAGCTCAGTGCCGCGTGCGGCGCCGGCGCGGAAGAACTTCCTTAACCGTAAATTCCTAATGTTCGCCAGCGCCATGGCAGCGGGGGCGGAGCCGTCGCGGCCGGGTTGATTTCAAGGCTTGATGCCGCAATGTGGGGCTCTTCGACCATGACCAAGCAGATCAGACTCGCCCTCAAACTTCCCGTCATGGTGATCGGCATCGCGCTGGTGACCGGCGCCAGCCTGGGCGTGGCCGCCTATTTCAGCAGCGATGCCATCGTGAGCGACCAGGCCCGGGAACGGCTCTCGGCCGGCGCGGAAAACGCCAATGCGGCGCTGGCGGCCTATCTGGGCGAGGTGGCCGAGGATCTGACGCTCTTCGCCGGCCGCAAGGATGTCTCGGGCGCGCTCATGGCCTTTGCCGGCGCCTATAAGTCGCTGGCGGCGCAGGGCGATCCGGCCGAATTGCTGCAGAAATCCTATGTGACCGACAATCCCCATCCCGTCGGCGAGCGCAAGCTGCTCGAAAGCTCGAACAATCTCCTGGTCTACGACCTCAATCACCGACCGCAACACACCGAATTCCGCGCCCTGCTGGAGACGCGCGGCTATACCGATGTCTTCCTGTTCGATGTTGACGCCAACAATGTCTATTCGGTGCAGAAGGACAGTGATTTCGGCACCCGCTTCGCCGAGGGCGCCGGCCCCTGGGCCGATACCGATCTGGGCCGGGTGGTGCGCGCGGCTCTCGCGGGCGAGGCCGGCAGCGTCTTTCTCAGCGATTTCGCGCCCTATGGCCCCAATGGCGGGGCCGCGGCCAGCTTCATCGCCGCGCCGGTGATCAACCAGGGCATGCTCTCGGGCGTGCTCGCCTATCAGATGCCGCTGGGCCGCATCAGCGAGCTTCTGGCCCGCACCAGGGGCCTGGGCCAGAGCGGGGAAGTCTATCTCGTCGGCCAGGACGGGCTGGTGCGCAACGATTCCCCCAAGACCGAGGGCGACGACGCGCTGAACGTGGCTTTGGGCGGCCCGGTCGTGTCGGCGGCCCTGGCCGGCACCGAAGGGCTCGGGGTGATCGATTTCAACCAGACGAGCTATGTCGCGGCCGCCACCCCGATTTCCTTCGGCGGTTCGGATTGGGCCGTTGTGGCGCTGGAAAGCGCCGAGGAAATCCTGGCCCCCTCGGCCGGCCTGCGCAACACCATGATGCTGATCGGCGGGGCCTTGCTGGCTTTGTCGGCTTTGGGCAGCGTGCTCATCGCCCGCACCATCACCCGGCCCGTGGGCCGCCTGACCCAGGCCATGGGCGAGATCGCCGGCAATAATCTCGAAACCGAGGTGCCCGGCCTGGGCCGCACCGACGAGCTGGGCGAAATGGCCGATGCGGTGGAAGTGTTCCGCCAGAACGGCCTCCGGATCGCCGAATTGCGGGCGGCCGAGGATAGCATGAATGCCGAGCGCGCCGCCCAGGTGCGCGTGGTGGAAGCCCTCCAGCAGGATATCGACCGGGTGGTGGGCGCCGCCATCGAGGGCGATTTCTCGCTCCGGGCCGATACCGCCCTGCCGGATCCCGAATTGCAGCGGCTGGCCGAGAACGTCAACGAATTGCTGGCGACCGTCGAGCGCGGCATCGGTGAGACCGGCAATGTGCTGGCGGCCTTGGCCGGGGCCGATCTCAGCCTGCGCGTCACCGGCGATTACAAGGGCGCCTTCGCCCGGCTCAAGACCGACACCAATGGGGTGGCCGAGCAATTGGGCGAAATCGTCACGCGCCTGCGCCAGACCTCCGGCGCGCTCAAGACCGCGACCGGCGAAATCCTCGAAGGCGCCAACGACCTGTCCGAGCGCACCACGCGGCAGGCCGCCACCATCGAGCAGACCTCGGCGGCCATGGAGCAATTGCGCAATGTCGTGGCCGAGAATGCCGGCCAGGCCCAGGATGCCAGCGCCAAGGCGCGCAACGTGTCCGCGGAGGCCGAGGCCAGCGGCGCGGTGATGAACCAGGCCAATCAGGCCATGGAACGGATCACCCAATCCTCGGGCAAGATTTCCAACATTATCGGGCTCATCGACGACATCGCCTTCCAGACCAATCTCCTCGCGCTCAACGCCTCGGTCGAAGCGGCGCGGGCAGGGGAGGCCGGCAAGGGCTTTGCCGTGGTGGCCGTGGAAGTGCGGCGCCTGGCCCAGAGCGCGGCCGAGGCCTCCTCGGAGGTCAAGGTGCTGATCGAGCAGAGCGCCAGCGAGGTCAATGGCGGTTCGCGCCTGGTGGCGGAAGCCGCCGAGCGGCTGCTCAACGTGCAGAACGGCATCGGCGCCAATGCCGCCCTGCTCGAAGACATGGCCCGCGCCAGCCGCGAACAGGCCGCCGCGATCGAAGAGGTCAATGTGGCGGTCCGCACCCTGGACGAGATGACCCAGCACAATGCGGCCCTGGTGGAAGAGACCAATGCCGCCATCGAGCAGACCGAAGCCCAGGCCGGTGAGCTCGACCGGCTGATCGGCGGCTTCACCCTGGCGCGCGGGGAAACCGCCCCACCCGCCGAGGAGAGCGGCGCGCGCGGGCTGTTCGGCACCCTGGCCCGGAAGGTCGCGGGGCTGGGGCGGCGCTGATCGTCCGGATCGGCGTCTGCCTCCGTTTCGCTCGCGCTTGCCCCTTCTCCCGCAAGGGGAAGGGGCGGCCGGTGATTTGAAATCACCCTTTGCCCCGGCCGCCTCCCCTTGCTAAAAGGCGGCCATATTTCCCGAACCGATTGCCGATCCATGAACGACACCGCTACCGGCGCGACCGAAAAAGACTATTCGGCCACGCTTTTCCTGCCGGAAACCGATTTCCCGATGCGCGCCGGCCTGCCGGCCCGCGAGCCCGTCTGGCTCCAGCGCTGGGAAGACATGGACATTTACGGCCTGCAGCGCGAGCAGGCCAAGGACCGGCCGCTCTTCACCCTGCATGACGGCCCTCCCTATGCCAATGGCAATATCCATATCGGCCACGCGCTCAACAAGACGCTGAAGGATATGGTGTCCCGCTCCATGCAGATGCTGGGCCACAACGCCGCCTATATCCCCGGCTGGGATTGCCACGGCCTGCCCATCGAATGGAAGATCGAGGAGCAATATCGCGCCAAGGGCAAGGACAAGAACGAGGTTCCGGTGGTCGAATTCCGCCAGGAATGCCGCACCTTTGCCGAGCAATGGGTCGATATCCAGCGCGAGGAATTCAAGCGCCTGGGCGTGTTGGGGGAATGGGACAACCCCTATCTCACCATGAGCTTCGATGCCGAAGCGCAGATCGCGCGCGAATTGATGAAGGTCTCGATGAGCGGCCAGCTCTATCGCGGCTCCAAGCCCGTCATGTGGTCGGTGGTCGAGCGCACCGCCCTCGCCGAAGCCGAGATCGAATACCAGGAATATGAGAGCGACGCGATCTGGGTGAAGTTCCCGGTGGCATCGGCGCGCCTGGAAGATATGGGGCGTTTTGTAGGCGCCTCGGTCGTCATCTGGACCACCACGCCTTGGACTATCCCGGGCAACCGGGCCATCTCCTTCTCTAGCCGCATCGGGTATAGCCTTTACGAAGTCACCGAAGCACCAGAAGAAAATTGGGCCAAGGTGGGCGACAAGCTCATCATCGCTGACAAGCTGGCAACCGAAGTCTTTGCCAAAGCAAAGGTCGCCGGTTTTGAAAAACGCACCGCCGTCTCCGCCGACGAACTGGCATCCATCACCTGCTTTCACCCCCTTCACGGTCTTGCTGGTGGCTATATGTTCGGAGTTCCCCTTCTCGATGGCGAACATGTCACCGACGATGCCGGCACCGGCTTCGTGCATACCGCTCCCGGCCATGGCCTCGACGACTTCGGCATCTGGATGGAATCCACCCGTCTCCTGCAGGAGCACGGCATCGATCCCGCCATCCCCTATGTCGTGGGCGACGACGGGTTCTACACCAAGGACGCGCCGGGCTTCGAGGGCGCCCGCGTCATCGACGACAATGGCAAGAAGGGCGATGCCAACCAGCGCGTCATCACCGCCCTGGCCGAGCACGGCAACATCATCGCCCGTGGCCGCCTGAAACACCAATATCCCCATTCCTGGCGCTCCAAGAAGCCGGTCATCTTCCGCAACACGCCGCAATGGTTCGTCTATATGGACAAGCCGATCGGTGCCGCCGGGCCGCAGGCCACCTCTCCCTTGGGGGTGAGGTCGACCCTTGCGCAGCAAGGGGCGGGTGAGGGGGCCTTGTCTTCTCTTCCCGACACTCTCCGCAATCGCGCCCTGCGCGCCATCGACCAGACCAGGTTCTACCCCGCCTCCGGGCAGAACCGCTTGCGCGCCATGATCGCCGATCGTCCCGATTGGGTGCTCAGCCGCCAGCGCGCCTGGGGCGTGCCGATCACCGTCTTCGTGCATAAGGCGACCGGCGAAATCCTGCGCGACGAAACGGTCAATCACCGCATCGCCCAGTCCTTCGAGGAAGAGGGCGCCGATGCCTGGTACAAGGAGGGGGCTGCCGAACGCTATCTCGGTGCCGAGTACAAGGCCGACGATTACGAGATGATCCGCGACGTCCTCGACGTCTGGTTCGATTCCGGCTCCACCCATTCCTTCGTGCTGCGCAATAAACAAAAGTGGCCGCATCTGAAATTCCCGGCCTCGATGTATCTCGAAGGCAGCGACCAGCATCGCGGCTGGTTCCATTCCAGCCTGCTCGAATCCTGCGCTACCAATGGCTATGCGCCCTATGACAGCGTCCTCACCCATGGTTTCACCATGGATGGGGAAGGCCGCAAGATGTCCAAGTCGCTGGGCAATGTCGTGGCCCCGCAGGAGATCATCAAGCAATATGGCGCCGATATCCTGCGCCTGTGGGTCGCGTCTTCCGACTATTCGGAGGATTTGCGCCTGGGCAAGGAGATCATCCAGACCACGGTGGATTCCTACCGCAAGCTGCGCAATACGCTGCGCTGGCTGCTGGGCAACCTCGCCCATTTCAGGAGCGAGGACGTCGTCGATGCCAAGGACATGCCCGAGCTCGAACGGCTGATGCTGCATCGGCTGGCCCAGCTCGATGCCGGGGTGCGCGCCGCCTACAAGGAATACGATTACCGCCGGGTCGTGACCCTGTTGTCCAATTTCATGAACATCGAGCTCTCGGCGTTCTATTTCGACATCCGCAAGGACGCGCTCTATTGCGATCCGATCTCCTCGATCAAGCGCCGCTCGGCGCTGACCGTGCTCGATCATCTGTTCAACGCGCTCACCGCCTGGCTGGCGCCCATCCTGGTCTTCACCATGGAGGAATGCTGGCTGGAACGGCATCCGGGCGAGGGTGAATCGGTCCATCTGCGCCTCTTCCCCGAAATCCCCACCACCTGGCTCGACGACGAGCTGGCCGGCAAGTGGCAGCTTATCCGCGCCGTGCGCCGGGTGGTCACGGGGGCCCTGGAAATCGAGCGGCGCGAGAAGCGCATTGGTTCCTCGCTGGAGGCGGCGCCGAAAGTCTTCGTGGCCGATGCCCGCTATGTGGTGGCGCTGGAAGGCCAGGACCTGGCTGAAATCGCCATCACCTCGGCGGTGGAGCTCAGGCAGGACGAAGGCCCGGCCGAGGCTTTCCGCCTCGATGACGTTCCGGGCATTTCGGTCGTGCCGGCCCTGGCCCAGGGCCAGCGCTGCGCCCGAAGCTGGAAAGTGCTGCCCGATGTGGGCTCGGACCCCGAATATCCCGACGTCTCCGCCCGCGACGCCCAGGCCCTGCGCGAGCGTGCGGCGGCTGGTCTTTGAACTGAGCTGACGGCTCTTGCCCACCCTCCCCCTTGAGGGGAGGGATCGAGGGTGGGGGTTCTGAAGGCCCCGCAAGCCGCGAATGCCCGGTATGCCGTGAAGCCGGCACCCCCACCCCAACCCCTCCCCTCAAGGGGGAGGGGCTTTCGGAGAACTCGGAGCGCGTTATGAATCCCCATTCCCTCCGCAATCCCACCATTCTCGTCTCGCTCATGGCCGCGTTGCTGGCCTTCGGCCTCGACCGGGCGCAGAAGGGCTTTCACATCGCGGCCGAATGCTATGCCATCGGCCAGGCGCCCTGCGTGCCGGTGCCCTTTGCCTATCAGCCGCTGGCGCTGACCGGCTGGCGGGGCGGGGAAGTGCTGAACATCGCGCCCTTCTTCGACTATGTCCTGGTCTGGAATACCGGCATTTCCTATGGCCTGCTCGACGGCCTGCCGGTCTGGGCGCTGGGCCTGGTCATGCTGGTCGCCATCGTCGCGCTGTCGGTCTGGTGGTGGCGATCCGATGTCCTGTTGATCCGCCTCGGCCTCGCCCTCTGCATCGGCGGCGCCCTTTCCAATGCGCTTGATCGCCTGCTCTACGGCGCGGTGGCCGACTTTTTCCATTTCCATTGGGGCGCCTGGTCCTTCTACATCTTCAACCTGGCCGATGTGTCGATCACCCTGGGCGTCCTGCTGCTCTTTGCCGATCTCTTCGGGCTGGGGCGCAAGCGCACAACAAAAACCGCGTGATCGGCAAGATCACCTTGCTGCCAGAATCTGGTCTTAGCTCGGGGAATGCGCTATAGAGGCCGCCGATATCGAAGGAATGTTGCATGCGTATTGGATTGACCGGGCACAATTCTGCTTTCTCGGCGATGGCTCGCGCCGGCCTCGCGGCCCTGGCGCTGGCGGCGACGCTGGCCCTTGGCGCCTGCACCACGGTCGAGGGCACCAATGCCATGACCGATTTCGGCACCTTCGAGCGCGAAGTGCTCAACACCACTGCCCGCGGTGTCGGCCTCATTCCCGGTGAGGCGCCCAAGCAGGATTTGACCAATGCCCGCGCCCCGCTCGTGCTGCCGCGCGATCAGGCGGCGCTGCCGGCCCCCACCCAGACCGCTTCGACCCAATTGCCGGCCGACAGCAGCAAGGTGCAGATCGACACCTCCAACCTCACCCAGGCCGATATCGAGAACCTGCGCAATGCCCGCGTGGTCGACCTGCGCTCGCTGTCCGGCCGTCCGCTGACCGAGGCCGAGATCAACCAGATGACGGCCCGCATGCGCGCCGCCAATATCGCGGTCACCGGCGATTCCCGCCGCCCGCTCTATCTGCCGCCAGCCGAATATTTCACCCGCGTGGGCGATGCGCAGCTGGTCTGCCGCACCCCCTCGGGCGAGCTGGTTTCCCTCAACGACGACCGCTGCCCGGCCGAAATCCGCCGCGCCCTGCAGCGCAGCAATGTCGGGACGCCGACCTCTTCGGGCAGCATTTCGTCCCGGCCCGGCACCGGGCTGACGAATTCCGAAACCAAGCTCTAGGCGTCCGCGCCTCGAGACGATCTATCCCGGCGGCCGGTCCATCCGGCCGCCTTTCACATTTACCGCGCCGCCCGCCGGAGCGTTTTCAGGGACACTGGTTTCCCGTCCGAAAACGCGCCCGACAAATGGGTCCCGCATGTCAGAAAGTCCGTCCATGAGCGACGCTCCCAAACAACCCGAAGCCGCCGACCGCCTCGCCAAGGTCATTGCCCGTGCCGGCCTCTGCTCCCGCCGCGATGCCGAGGGCTGGATCGCCGATGGCCGCGTCGTGGTCAACGGCAAGAAGGTGCTCACCCCCGCCTTCAACGTCACCAGCCGCGACAAGATCGAGGTCGATGGCCTGCCGCTGGCGGCCCGCCAGGGCACCCGCATCTGGCTCTATCACAAACCGGCCGGGCTCGTGGTCACCGAGAAGGATCCCGAGGGCCGCCCCACCATTTTCGAGGCGCTGGACCGCATGGGCCTGCCGCGCGTGCTGACCGTCGGCCGGCTCGACATCAATACCGAGGGCCTGCTTCTGCTCACCAATGATGGCGGGCTCAAGCGCGTGCTCGAATTGCCCTCCACCGGCTGGCTGCGCCGCTATCGCGTCCGCGCCTTCGGCTCGGTCACCCAGGCCCAGCTCGATGCGCTCAAGAACGGCATTTCCGTCGATGGCGTGCAATATGGCCCCATCACCGCCACGCTGGAGCGCGAGCAGGGCGCCAATGTCTGGATCGTGCTCGGTCTGCGCGAGGGCAAGAACCGCGAGGTCAAGAATGTCCTGGGCTCGCTCGGCCTCGAGGTCAATCGGCTGATCCGCGTCTCCTATGGTCCCTTCCAGCTCGGCGACCTGCCCGAGGGCGGGGTGGAAATGGTCAAGTCCCGCATGCTGCGCGACCAGCTCGGCAAGAAGCTGGCCGAGGCCGCCGGCGTCGATTTCGAAAGCGAAATGCCCGATTACGAGCCCCCGCGCGACGAGACCTATCGCGTCCGCTCCCCGCGCGACCGCGATCATAGCCGTCCCAATCCGACGCGCGGCGCCACCCGCCGGCCCGGCCCCGACCGCGCCGAGGAGCGCCCCATGGGCCGGCCGCGCCGCATCCATTTCGACGACGATGGCCGCGCGCCCGAAACCTATGAACCCAAGCCCGCCGGCCGGCCCGGCCGCGATGCCGGCGACCGCCCCAAGCGCGATTTCGGCGACAGGCTGGCGCGCGGCGATCGTCCGGAAGGCCGCAAATCCTCCGGCGACAAGCCGGCCCGTGGCGCGCGTCCCGAACGCCCCTTCGCGGATCGTCCCAAGCGCGAATTCGGCGACCGTTCGCAGCGGCCCTATGGCGACAAGCCCGCTCGTGGCCCGCGCGCCGACAAACCTGCCTTCGGTGACCGTCCGCAAAATGGCCGCCCCGCCGGCAAATCCTTCGCGGATCGCCCGCAGAAAGGTCGTCCCGCCGGCAAGCCGTTCGGTGATCGCCCACAAACTGGCCGCCCGGGTGCCAAGCCCTTCGCAGGAAAGCCCGGCGGTTCGCGCCCCACCGGCGGCCGTCCCGGTGGCGGTCGCCCCTCCGGTGGTCCGCGCCCTTCCGCTGGCCGTCCGTCCGGCCCCCGCAAGCCGCGCGGCTAGACCTGTTGTCCCCCTCCCCCTTGAGGGGAGGGGCTAGGGGTGGGGGTTCTGAACCACCCACGAGCATCGCGTTCGTAGAAATGCCTGCACCCCCACCCTCAATCCCTCCCCTCAAGGGGGAGGGAGGCGAAGGCCCTCAGGAACGGAGTTCTCCATGCGCATCGTCGCCGGCAAATATCGCGGCAAGCAGCTCAATTCCCCCGCGGATGACAGCATCCGCCCGACCTCGGACCGCGCCCGCGAATCCATCTTCAACATTCTCGGCTCGCGCCTGGGCCCGGTCCTGGCCGGCCGGCGCGTGCTCGATCTTTTCGCCGGCACCGGCGCGCTCGGCCTCGAAGCCCTCTCGCGCGGCGCCGAGCACGTCACCTTCGTGGACAATGGCGTCGAGGCGCGCGGCTTAATCCGCGATCATATCGAAGCCTTCGGTGCCGCCGGCATCACCAAGCTGCTGCGCCGCGACGCCACCGCTTTGGGCGTGCCCGGCACGTTCGGCCAGTTCGACCTGGTCTTCCTCGATCCGCCCTATGGCCGGAGCCTGGGCGAAGAGGCTCTGGCCGAGCTGGCCCGTAATGGCTGGCTGGCCCCCGGCGCCACCATCGTCTGGGAGGAAGCGGCCGATGCACCGGTCGATATTCCGCCCGGCTTCACGCTCGATGACACCCGCCAATATGGCGCCGCCTCGGTGCGGTTTCTCTCCTACGGCGCAGCCTGAACCATTTCACCCATCGCCTGAAAGCGCTCCCCTCGCCACACATCACTCGTCACCCTCGGGCTTGACCCGAGGGTCGCTCACAGCTTTGAGCCGGTGCTTTGACCGTGTGGAGGTTGGCCCTCGGGTCGGGCCTGAGGATGTCGCTGTGCGTGGGTTTCGATAAGGAAGAACCCTCGGTCAAGCCCGAGGGTGACGAATTGAGGGTGAGGTGGGGCAGTGCGTGGAGCCGGTATCTCACGGCATACGCGATGCGGCACCCTCCCCCTTGCGGGGAGGGCTGGGGTGGGGGACGGGCGGCAGGGTGCTTGATGTGGGCCGCCTGCGCCAGTCGGCACCCCCTCCCAGCTTCGCTAAGGCCTTTCGGCCAAGCTGCGCTACCTCCCCCGTCAATGCGTGGGGCGGGACCGCGGCCAACGCGCTGCGGCACCCGCCCCCCACCTCGCCGGCGCGCCTAGTGCACGCTGCCGGAGCCGCCGGCGGCGACGATGTTGAAGGGCAGGCCGTCCACGCTCAGGTCGCGGGCGATTTCGAAGCTTTCCGCATCGACGAGATGGACCTTGCCTTCATTGGGATCGGTGACGGCGATGACATCGCCGGCAACGGCCAGGCGCGGCCGGGGCAGGCTCCATTCGCCATCCATGGAATAGGGCTCGGTGACCTTGACCGAACGGGTGATCTCGCCCTTGACCACGTCGAGCTGACGCAATTGGCCGTCCTCGGTGAAGATATAGGCGAAGCGCGGGCGCACCGGATCGGTCACGAAATGCACCCGTCGGGTCGGCAGGTCGACCAGGCGATAGGGCTCGGCCTCGGCCGGGTCGATGATCACCACCTTGTCGGCCCCGTAATTGCCCAGGAAATATTGCATGCCCTGGCCGCCGATCAGCGTGGTGGATTTGCCCTGCGGCAGGCCGGCATAGTCGAGCTTTTCGATCTTCGGTTCGCCCGAACCGCTGACCACCAGCAGCCCGTCGCCGCAGCCGATCATCAGCATGTTGCCGGAAGTGGCCTCGCCGTGCAGGTCCGGGCAGGCCTGCATGTCGCCCACCACATTGCCCTCGGCATCCAGCACGTTGACGCCCAGGCGTGGCTTGGCATCGTTCTCGGCATCGGCCACCGAGACGAGGGTGTAGTCGCCCCAGGGGGCGGCGAGTCCGTGATGGGCGGTGCCGCTGTCGCGCTCGGTGATGTCGAGTTCGCCATGCTCCACCCAATCATGGGCATCGACCAGGCTGACCAGGCCCGAGCCGTCGAAGAACAGCGCGATCTTGCCGCCATGCTCGACGAAATGGGCGGGCTTGTCGCCCCTCAGCACGCCTTCGACCAGCGCCGGATCGCCGATGGTGATATCGCCGTGGTCGCCATGGTCGTCGATGCTGATGCCGGTCTTGATGGCCGAAACCTGGTTGCCGGCGCCCTGCACCGCAAAGACCGCGTCATCGGCCCTGTAGAGGCTGGCGGGGCTGGCCAGCGGGAACGTGGCGAGCACCGCCCCGCTCTCGAGGTCGAACGCGGTAAGCTTGGCCTCGCTATGGTCGGCGACGAACAGGCGCCAGGCCGTGATGTCGTCGGCCACAGCCGGCGTAATGAGTGTCGAGCTGAGGAGAAGAGCGGCGAGCATTTTGGGCATTTGCAATCCTTTGATATGTTAGAACGTTACGATTGTTGGGAAATGTGGGGCGTGTCGGAAAGCGTTCGCTGCATATGCAGCGAAGCCGGGAGATCAGGAGCGGGCGAAGCGCGAACTCTCCTCCTCACCGCTCGTCACCCTCGGGCTTGTATCGGTGAAGTCTGTTTAAATGTTCCCGGGAG
>NZ_LVVY01000094.1 GCF_001650025.1 Devosia elaeis
AAATCAGTAAACCACACTTCCTCCACACAAGCCCGAGGGTGACGAGCGGTGGGTGGGGGTGGTGCAGTGATCCGCTGATGGACCCCCACCCTCATTCCCTCCCCTCAAGGGGGAGGGAGGCGACGGGGCCGGGATTCCAGCTCAATGTGGACCGCTCTAGAACCTGACCTTGAGCCCGGCCGTGCCGGCGAGGTTGTAGCTGCCGCCGAAATTGACGAGGCTGGTATTGACGCCGACCTGGCCATGGACGGCGTATTCGTCGTCGCCCCAGGCATAGGTGCCGCCGATGCCGAGGCCGCCCCAGAGATTGTCCTGGGTGTTGACGAGCTCCACCCCCGAAACGTCGGTCCTGCTGTCGGGCAGAACGTCATAATAGAGATTGGCGATGCCGTAGGCATGGAGGCGGCTGGTCTCGCCGGCGGCATCGGTCCAGCTGTCCTGGTAATCGGCCGAAAGGCCCAGCCGGATAGCAAGGTCATTGCCCTCGGCCAGCGAAACGGCGGCGCCATAGGCGTCGGTAAAGCCGTCATAGCGGACATCGGAATAGGTTATCTGCGCCTGTGGCGTGATCGACCAGTTCGGCGCCAGCGCGATCCGCTGCCCGGCCTCGACGCCCAGGGCATAACCGAAGCCATTATTGCCCGAAACCAGGCTGGTGCCGGCGGTGGAGGACGAAAGAGCGCTGTCGTACCAGGTCACGTTCGCCTGGGCATCGAGGTAGAAGCCGCCCGAACCATACCAGGTCAGCGTGCCCCCCAGGCCATAGCCGGTGCTGCTGATCGAGCCGTTGCCGAACGTCGAGGTGACGTCGCCGGCAATAGAGCCCAATCGCGCCGAAACCCCGCCGACCAGATCGCCTTGCTCGGAGGAATGCAGCGGCCGGTCGACGCCGGCCTGCAATTGCCAGGTGCCGACATCGAAATCCGTGCCGGTGGTGGAGAACCGGGAATCGAGACTGGCGTGACGGCCGACCATGCGGCCCCAGATGCCGCTATCGGCCCCGGCCACCGCGGGCACGGCGCCGGTTTCGATCACACCGGTGGTCCAGGCGCGATTGCCAACACGCTGCTGCAGGGTTTCGAGCTCATTGAAACCTTGCAGCACGCCGGCATAGACCTCGTAGATCGGGGCGCCGGCCTGATAGAGCGGCCCGGTCGGCGTGGTTCCTTTGATCAGGGTCGACCGGAGATACCAGTCGCCGTCGGCCGGCGTGGTGACGCCGCCCTGGTGAAGACGATAGGCATAGGCGCCGGCGACCAAAGCCTGGTCCCCTTCGAAAATATAATCCCCCAGCAGCGAGAAATCGCCGCCGGAAAGGCCGCCGACTTCGACGATCTTGATGCCTTCATTGGTCTGCGCGCCGGCGCCGCCGAGATTGATGACGCGCACATTGGTGCTGCCGGCCGTATTGCCGGTGACGACCAAGAGGTCGGCGTCCGAATTGTCGTCACCCAGCACCGCCTCGATTTCGAGCAGGCCGCCATTGCCGAGATAATTGCCGGCGACGGTCAGCGTTCCGATAGAATTGCCCGGGGCGATCGTGCCGCCGCCAAAATTCGTCGTCGTTCCCACCCGGCCGATACCCTGCAATCTGCCGCCTATGGCCTCGAACGATCCGCCGAGCGTGCCATCGACCGAAAGAATGCCGTCATAAACCCTGGAGACGCCCGACAGGCCTGAACTATCGGCGCTGAGCGTGGTCTGCCCGGTGCCGACCTGCCAGACGCCACCCGTCCCGCTGACCGTGCCGCCAAAACCGACCGCGTCCGAGCGGTTGAAGGCCAAGACGCTACTATTGGCGACATCGCCCAGAATGCTGCCGCTCGTACCGCCATTGCCCAGTTGCAGGATGCCGTCGGCGATCGCCGTGCCGCCGCCATAATCATTGGCGCCGGTGATCGTCAGCGTGCCCAGCCCTTCCTTGATCAGGCCGCCCGCCCCGGTCAGGACGGGGGCGATGCCAATATCATGGCCATTGGTATCGATGAAACCGCCGCCGGTGCCGAGGGTGACCTGCTGGTTGCCGTAATTGGCGAAGAAATTACCATTGCTGCGGATGGCCCGAACCACGCCACCATCCACGGTGACATTTGCGGTGCCCATGCCGCCCAGGAAACCGCTGGTCTCCAGAACCCCGCGCGACCCCGGCGTACCCAGCACGTCCAGCGTGCCGCTGGCCGCGGCGTTCGATGTGCCGAGATAGACGCCGGCATTGGCATAGACCCGGCCGCCATCGTCGATGATCATCGCGCCAGCGCCATGATTGCCCAGGCTCAGGTTGTGGTCGGTCATCTCCCAGCTCGACGCCGGCCCAGACACGGTGACACTGCCGCGGCCGCCGGCCTCGGAGCCCACATAGCCCTAGTTGCTGACGACGCTGGCGCCGTCTTCGATGCGCAGAACGCCTTCGTCACCCCAGCCGACCGTCAACTGGCCTGGCATGGTCCAGGATGCGCCCGACTTGAGGATCACTTCGCCGCGGTCATAGAGGCCGATTACCGCATCGTCGCTCGCCAGAGTGGCACCGTACGAGGCCTCGACATAGCCAAGCCCGTCAATACCGACATTGATCCGCGCGCCGACCGCGACGTGACCGCCTGCCTCGACATTGAGCGTTCCCGTCCCCGGATATCCGATGTTCAGGCTTTCCCGGAGCGAGAGGGTGGACGCCGTGCCCGAACCATCCGCGCCCGTAACGGTCACGACGCCGACGCCGCCCGGGCCGGCCCCGATAGAGCCTGTCCCGCCGCTGACGAGCCCGCCAGCCTCAACATCGAGCGTTCCATGGCCTTCCTGCCCGATGACGACGTCACCACGATTGTCCCAGTGCGAATCCTGGCCGGAAACCGTCACGACGCCGACGCCAGCCCCATAAAGTCCCACGTAAGCGTTGGCATTGGCCAAGGTCGCGCCATTGAGGATGGTCAGGGTGCCGCTACCGGGACCGTTCACACCGATTTGCAGGTCGTCATCGCCATCGATCAAAGCGGGATCCGAAGGCGCGGCATCCCCGTTGATGGTGACTTGCGCCGATGCCGGCGAGAGCGTTGCCAGCGCCAGAACGAAGGGCGCGGCGGACAGGAGCAGAGATTGCCGAGACGGCAAAACTGCTCGCGACAAATGGCGTCTTTGCATGGAGACCGGGCTGAAATGCAATCAAACAATGCCCGATGGTGGGAAGACTATGTTTAATTATCCATTAAATTCCTGCTCGGACCGTATGGATATTTTAGAAATTGCCACGGTTTCGAGGGATTAGAGTATTTCGGGCATTGACGGAGGCGTTGCCGCTCTCACTCAATTTCGCTGTCATTGCCGGTCCTGTCCTGGCTATCCCGTCAGACCCGCCGCATCCCATGGACCACCGGGACAAGCCCGGTGGTGACGATGGTGGGAACAGCCCTTGCGCGGCCGATCTTCGTTTCGGATGCCGCTCGGCATTTCAGCGCGCATGGACGCCTAATGCAGGATCTGGCTGAGGAACAGCTTGGTGCGTTCGTGCTGGGGATTGGAGAAGAAGGCCTCGGGCTCGTTCTGCTCGATGATCTGGCCCTGGTCCATGAAGATCACGCGGTTGGCGACCTGGCGTGCGAAACCCATTTCATGGGTGACGCAGATCATGGTCATGCCTTCCTCGGCGAGGCTGATCATCACTTCCAGCACTTCCTTGACCATTTCCGGATCGAGGGCCGAAGTCGGCTCGTCGAACAGCATGATCCGGGGCTGCATGCAGAGCGAGCGGGCAATGGCCACGCGCTGCTGCTGCCCACCCGAGAGCTGGCCGGGATATTTGTTGGCCTGCTCGGGGATCTTCACCCGCTCCAGATAATGCATGGCCGTCGCTTCCGCCTCGACCTTGGGAATGCCGCGCACCCAGATGGGCGCGAGGGTCAGGTTCTGCAGGATGGTCAGGTGCGGGAACAGGTTGAAATGCTGGAACACCATGCCCACCTCGCGGCGCACCTCGTCGATGCGCTTGAGATCGGCGGTCAGCTCGGTGCCGTTGACGATGATCTGGCCTTCCTGGTGTTCTTCCAGGCGGTTGATGCAGCGGATCAGCGTCGACTTGCCCGAGCCCGACGGCCCGGCGATGACGATGCGCTCGCCCTTCATCACGCGCAGATTGATGTCGCGCAGCACGTGGAAATCGCCATACCATTTGTGCATGTCGATGACGTCGATGGCCACTTCGGTCGTGGAGACCTGCATATGGCGGGTATCGATGGAACGGTCGATCGTGGTTTCGGAAACCTGAGACATGGACGCTACCTCTTGTAGCCAGTGTTGAGACGGCGCTCCATGAAGATGGAGTAGCGGGACATGCCGAAGCAGAAGACCCAGAACACCATGCCGGCGAACAGATAGCCGGTGGTGGCCATATTGGCCGATTGCCATTCGATGGCGGAATCGTTCTTGGTCTTGACCGCTTCGAGCAGGTCTCTCATGCCGACGATGTAGACGAGCGACGTATCCTTGAACAGCGCGATGAAATTGTTCACGATGCCCGGGATTACGTGCTTGAGGGCCTGGGGCAGGATGATGAACCACATCCGCCGCCAATAGCCCAGGCCAAGCGCCGCCGCCGCTTCATATTGCCCCCGCGGAATGGCCTGGAGCCCGCCGCGCACCACTTCGGCCACATAGGCGGAGGTGAAGAGCGTGACGCCGACCAGGGCGCGCAGGAATTTGTCCACCGTGGTGCCCTGCGGCATGAACAGCGGCAGCATGACCGACGCCATGAACAGGATGGTGATCAGCGGCACGGCCCGGATCAGCTCGATGAACATCACGCAGGCCGTCTTGATGATCGGCAAGCTCGATTGCCGCCCCAGGGCCAGGACGATGCCTATGGGGAAGGACAGCGTGATGCCCACCACCGAGATGATGAGGGTGACGAGCAGCCCGCCCCATTGCTCGGTCGGCACCACGCGCAGCCCGAACATGCCCCCGGCCAGCAGGATATAGCTGACCACCGGATAGGCTATGAGCAGCAGCACGGCATTGAGCCGCTTATAGGGCACTTTGGGGATCAGCAGCGGCGCCAGGAGCAACGCGCCCAGCGCGAAGACCAGGTTGGGGCGCCAGAATTCCTGGGCGGGATAGAAGCCGTAAATGAAGAACTCCATCTCCGCGGCGATATAGGCCCAGCAGGCCCCCGCCGTTTCCACGCGGCAATCCTCCACCGTGCCCCCGGCCCAGACGGCATTGCCGAAGAAGAAGCCGTAGAGCGGCGGCACCACCCAGAGCAGGAAGGCGACGCCGAACACGGTGAGCACGGAATCGAGCGGGGTGGCGAAGAGGTTCTTCTTCATCCACGCGACGGCGCCGCTGGTGCGGACCGGCGCGGGCCGGGCCTCGACCATTTCGGATCGGACGAAACCAATGTCTGTCATGGCATCCTCCTACCGTTCCACCAGCTTCACCCGGGCATTGTACCAATTCATGATCGCCGAGGTGAGCAGGGAGAAAGTGAGATAGACCAGCATGACGATGGCGATGCATTCGATCGCGCGGCCGGTCTGGTTGAGCGAGGTGCCCGCGAAGACATTGACCAGCTCCGGATAGCCGATGGCCGCCCCGAGCGAGGAATTCTTCGTCAGGTTGAGATATTGGCTGGTCAGCGGCGGGATGATGACCCGCATGGCCTGGGGCACGATGACCAGGCGCAGGCGGTCCGCATCCTTGAGCCCGAGCGAAGCGGCCGCCTCGGTCTGGCCGTGATTGACCGCCTGGATGCCGGCGCGCACCGTCTCGGCGATGAAGGCCGCCGTATAGATGGTGAGCCCGAAGGCCAGCGCCACGAATTCCGGCGGCAATTGCAGCCCGCCGCGGAAATTGAAGCGCTCCAGGACCGGGATCTCGAAGGCGACGCTGGCGCCGCTGATCCAGAACACGAAAGCGGTGACGCCGAAGAGAATGGCAACCGAGGTCAAAAAGACCGGAAACCGCTGGCCGGTGGCTTCAAGGCGCTTCTTGGCCCAGTAGCGCAGCACCACGACGCCGATCACGGCCAGGGCGAGGCCAAGCCAGACGAAGCCGAACTGCTCGTCCGGTATCGGCCTGGGGATCATGATCCCGCGCTGGTTGATGAAGGAATCGAAGGGCAGCTCGAACGAGTTGCGCACGGCCGGCATGGCCTTGAGCACCGCGAAATACCAGAAGAAGAGCTGCAGCAGCAGCGGGATATTGCGGATGACTTCGATATAGATCGTCGCCAGGCTCGACACGATGAAATTGGTGCTGAGGCGGGCTATGCCGATGGTGAAGCCCAGAATGGTGGCGAAGAAGATGCCAACCACGGCCACCAGGACCGTATTGAGCAGGCCGACCAGGAAGGCTTCCCAATAATAGGAAGCCCGCGACCATGGCAGCAGCGAGAAGGAAATGTCGAAGCCGGCGGTGCGCCACAGGAAATCGAAGCCCGTGGTCTTGTTCTGCGCAGCCAGATTGGCCGCCGTATTGCCGATGATCCAGAGAATGAAGCTGATGATCAGGGCTGCGACCACGACCTGGTAGATGACCCCTCGGATCACCGGATCGTTGAAGAAGCTCGCCCTTGGGGCAGTTTGCTGCCCCGTATCGAGTGTCGTCATATGAAACTGTCCCTTAGCCGCAAAGAGCCGCTGCACGCCTGACCGGCGCGGCACGCGACGGAACAAAAAGACCGGCGCTCCATGTGGGAGCGCCGGCTCAATTCGTTCGGCCTAGCGGATCGGCGGGGCGTACTGGATGCCGCCGTCTCTCCAGAGCGCGTTCAGGCCGCGTTCCAGCCCGATCGGGGTGTCGGGACCGACATTGCGTTCATAGGTCTCGGCATAATTGCCGACCAGCTTGATGATCTGGTAGGCCCAGGCATTGTCGAGGCCGAGCGGGGCGCCGAATTCGCCTTCAACGCCGAGCAGGCGCTTGATGGCCGGGTTGTCGGAGCCGAGCTGCTCATCGACATTGGCCGAGCTGACGCCGAGCTCTTCGGCTTCGAGCAGCGCGAAATAGGTCCAGCGGGCAATGTTGAACCATTGCGTATCGCCAGCGCGCACCACGGGGCCGAGCGGCTCCTTGGAGATGATTTCGGGCAGGATGATGTGATCGTCCGGATTGGCGAACTTAGAGCGTTCGGCGGCCAGGGCCGAGGAATCGGTGGTGTAGACGTCGCAGCGGCCGTCTTCATAGGCCTTCACCACTTCGTCCTGGTCGACGAAGACCACGGTGTTGAATTCCATGCCATTGGCGGCGAAGTAGTCCGCCGCGTTCAGCTCGGTGGTGGTGCCGGATTCGATACAGATGGCGGCGCCGCTGAGGTCGAGCGCGGATTCGATGCCGTCTTCCACGCGGACCATGAAGCCCTGGCCGTCATAGAACATGGTGCCGACAAAGCTGATGCCCAATTGGGTATCGCGGCTCATCGTCCAGGTCGTGGTGCGCGAGAGCACGTCCACTTCGCCGGCGGACAGGGCGGTGAACCGCTCCTGGCTGGTGAGCGAGGTGAAACGGACGGCATCGGCATCGTTGAAGATGGCGGCGGCCATGGCGCGGCAATAGTCGACTTCGATGCCGGTCCACACATTGTTGGAATCGGGAGCGGAGAAGCCGGCCACACCGCCGGTCACGCCGCACTGGATGTATCCCTTGGCCTTCACGTCATCGAGAATGGCCGCTTGTGCGGCCGTCGCGCCGAGGCCCAGCGAGGCCGCGACTGCGATCGATACGAACGCTTTTTGCATTTATTTGCCTTTTTGTTTCCTGACCCAGTGTTCGGAGCCTATCTCGTTTGCCGAGGCTCCGACCGCACCACCGCTTTGTTGACGGTTTGGATGCTGCTAAGCATGCAAACCTCTATCGTCGCACAACGTCAAGGGTGTTTGGCGCGTTGGGACAGGAAAGCTGTCGCTTTATTAGACAGACTTCCTCAAATGATTTCTTTTTGAGCATCGAGCTTCCCATGAATGACCACAAAATCAGCAATTCGCCGGCCTCTTCCATTGAAACACTACTGACTCATGACGGCCGGGAGCCCGATGAGCAATTTGGATTTGTGAACACGCCGGTCTATCGCGGCTCCACAATTCTGTTCAAAACGCTGGCCGACCTGGAGAGCGCGCAGCAGCGTTTCCTCTATGGCCGCGCCGGCAATCCCACGACGGAAAGCGTGGAAGCGGTGGTGAACGCGCTGGAAGGCGCCCATCGCACCAAGCTGGTGCCGTCCGGCCTGGCGGCGATCACCATCGCCCTTCTGGCCTGCGTCAAGACCGGCGACGACGTGCTGATCACCGACAGCGCCTATGAGCCGGGTCGCAAATTCGCTGACGGCTACCTGGAGCGCATGGGGGTCAGCGTCCGCTATTTCGATCCCCATATCGGCACCGGGCTGACCGAATTGATGCGGCCCAATACCAGGGCCGTGCTGGCCGAAAGCCCCGGTTCGCTGACCTTCGAAGTGCAGGACATCGCCGTGCTGGCCGAAGCGGCGCATGCCGGCGGGGCGCGGCTTATCGTGGACAATAGCTGGGCCACCCCGCTCTATCACCGTCCGCTGGCGCTGGGCGCCGATATCGTCGTTCATGCGGCGACCAAGATGTTCGTGGGCCATTCCGACGTCATGGCCGGCACCATTTCGACCACGGAGGAAGCCTGGCCCGATGTGGACCGCATCCGCACCCTGCTCGGCTTCTTCGCCTCGGGTGACGACGCCTTTCTCGTCGCGCGCGGCCTGCGCACGCTGTCCATCCGCATGGCGGCACACCAGGAGCGGGCCCTGGACATCGCGGCCTGGCTCGAAACGCAGGATGCGGTGACCCAGGTGCTGCACCCTGCCTTGCCCAGCCATCCCGACCATGCCATCTGGAAAAAGAACTTCACCGGTTCGGGCAGCCTGTTCGGCTTCGTGCTGAAGCCCGCGTCCCGGGATGCGGTGGCCGCCTTCGTCGACCATCTGCAGCTCTTCGGCATGGGCTATTCCTGGGGAGGCTACGAGAGCCTCTGCCTGCCGGTAAAGCCGGGCAAGGCGCGCACGGTCAACCCCTGGACGCGGGACGGCAATCTGTTCCGGGTCCATATCGGCCTCGAGGGCGTGGACGATCTCAAGGCCGACCTGTCCGCCGCGCTCGAGCGCTATTCGGCCGTCCGCTGAAACAATTGGCGCAGGCCGCCCAGCGGCTTGCGCACAATGCGGCCATCGGGCTGCCGCTCGAAGAGCCAGCCTTTGCGGGCGAAGAAATTGCGCACCAGGTAGGCTCCCAGCATGCCCACCACGATGCCGGCGAACACATCGGTGGGATAATGCGCGCCAACCGGCACCCGCGACATGGCCACCACCACCCCGATCACCAGCAGGACGGGAAAGAGACGCGGCCAGACAAAGCCGAAGGCAAAGGCGGTGGCGACGGCCGTGGCGGAATGGCCGCTGGGAAAGCTCTGGAACGTCCAGTCGTTGAAGATGTTTTCGAACGAGAAGGCGCCAGCCGCATCGAATTCGCTCGGCCGGCCGCGCCCGATAATGCGCTTGAGCAGATTGGTCATGAGGCCCGGCACGCCCACCCCGAGAAAGATGAAGGCCGACACCAGGGCCGCTTCGCCACTGGCCTGCCGCCACACGCCCCGCATCGGAAACATGGCCAGCCGCAGCAGGATCATCAGCGCCAGGCTGGGAATCAGGACCCAGTCCGACAGGCCATAATCGGTGATGAAGAAGAAGGGCGCGCGCCACTGATCCGGCCAGCCTATGGCCCCGCGCGAGGCGGCGACGTCAATGGTGGCGAGCAGGCCCAATATGGCCAGCATCGCCACCAGGAAAAGTGGCCAGGAGGAGCGGCTGAGGCCGAGCGGCCAGGGTTTTTGCAGGTCGAACATGGCGTTTCTTGTCCCCTGCCCCAGGAGCCTCGTCAAGTGCGGGGAGACGCCGCAACCGGCCTTGCCCTTTCACCCCGAACGCGCTAACGGAAAGGCGCGACGTCGGAGTGTAGCTCAGCCTGGTAGAGCACCGGTTTTGGGAACCGGGGGTCCAAAGTTCGAATCTTTGTACTCCGACCATTCGCATCGTGTTGAGGACCTTGCATGAAAGCCCGCATCTATCGCCCCGCCCGCAATGCCATGCAGTCCGGCAAGGGCAAGTCCAGGAGCTGGCTTCTGGTGTTCGAGCCGGAAGTGCCGCGCAGCATCGATCCGCTCATGGGCTATACGAGCAGCACCGACATGGCCCAGCAGGTCCGGCTCTCCTTCGAGACGCAGGAAGAAGCCGAGGCCTATGCGCAGCGCAACGGCATTCCCTATGACGTGCAGCCCGCCCATGATCCCACGCCCAAGCGCGTGAGCTATCCGGACAATTTCCGCTCCGACCGCAAGACGCCCTGGACGCATTAGGCCACCCGTTCTCACGATTTGATTCCGTTTGGCGCCGCAAGAGATTGCGGCGCTTTGCTTTTTGGCATTACCTTTCCCGCCGAGTGTAGAAGAAAGGCACGACATGCATTCCCGCCGACTGATTGCCTCTCTGGCCGCGCTGCTGCTGAGCGCCGGCTCCGCCCACGCCGCCCCGGCAATGTGGAAGATCAGCGACGGAGACAGCGCCGTCTGGCTGTTCGGATCCGTGCATCTGTTGCCGCCCTGGGCAGAATGGCGCACGGGCAATCTGGACAAGGTCATGTCCAAGGTCGACCGCGTCTATTTCGAGACCGATATCAGCGTCGAAGCCCAGATGGGCATCGCCGATCTCAGCTATGAACTCGGGTTCAGCCGCGATGGACGCCTGCTGAGCGAAAAGATCGGGCCTGAACTGACCGATGCCTTGCGGGAGAAAGCTGCGCAATACGACATGCCCATGCCGATGCTGCTGACCATGGAGCCCTGGTTGGCCGCAACCACCATTTCGATGGGCGTCGCCGCGGCCATCGGCTACGAACCTGCTCTCGGGGTCGAAATGGTTCTGAGCGAAGAACTATCGGCCGAGCGCAAAGGCTTCCTGGAAACGCCGGAGGAGCAGCTCGGCTTCCTCGCCGGCGGTGACCTGGACGCGCAAATCGCCATGTTGCGGGCGACATTGGAGACCATGGACGTGATGTCCAGCGACATTGGCGCCATGGTCAATGCCTGGATCGCGGGGGAGCCGGAGCTGCTGGGCGACATTTTCAATGCACAGATGGGCGATTACGACGCTGGCATGGTCGAGCAGCTGATCGACATGCGCAATCACAATTGGGTCGAGCAGATCGAAGCCATGCTCGAGCGCAATGAATCGGCGCTGCTGGTGGTGGGCGCGGCCCATCTGGCGGGCGATGTCAGCGTGGTAAAATTGCTGGAAGAGCGTCGATTTACCAGCGAGCGGGTGCAGTAGAAGCGGTTCGCTCAAGAGACAGCGCTTGTTTAGGCATCAATGCCTGAATTCCCCGCGAGGTCATCCCCGCGAAAGCGGGGACCTCTGTTACAGATGTAAGGATGGCAACAGGGTTCCCGCTTTCGCGGGAATGACCTGGTGGATGGGAAAGCGCCAAATAGGCGCTTCCCTCAGAAGGAAGGGCGAGAAGCAACCGCCCTGACCGCTCAGACGTCGCTGAGCCTGGTCCACTTGCTGTCGTTCTGGCTCGACTGCACCGAAGCCACGATGAACTGCATGCCTTCCACGCCATCGGCCAGGCTCGGGAGCAGGGCTTCGAAATCGCCACCCTCGCCGCGGATGACGGCGGCGAACTGGCTGTAGATGGTGGCGAAGGCTTCCAGATACCCTTCCGGATGGCCCGACGGAATGCGGACATTCATGGAGGCGGCCGGCGGCACCGAGATGGAACCGCCACGGGTCAGCAATTGCTTGGGCTTACCGAATTCGGTGAACCACATGTAGTTCGGATTGTCCTGGCGCCATTCCAGACCGCCCTTGTCGCCATAAACGCGCAATTGCAGCCCGTTCTCGCAACCGACGGCCACCTGGCTGGCCCAGAGCATGCCCTTGGCCCCGCCCTCGAAGCGCAGCATGATATGGACATTGTCGTCCAGTTGGCGGCCCGGCACGAAGGCGGTGAGGTCGGCCGAAACCGCCTCGGTCTTGAGGCCGGTGACGAAGCGGGCGAGATTATAGGCATGGGTGCCGATATCGCCGATGGCGCCGCCGGCGCCGGAACGGGCCGGGTCGGTGCGCCAGGACGCCTGCTTGTTCTCTTCGCCGGTGGCCTCGGTGAGCCAATCCTGCGGATATTCGGCCTGGACGACCCGGATTTTGCCGAGCGCGCCGGACGCCACCAGTTCACGCGCCTGCCGGATCAGTGGATAGCCGGTATAATTGTGAGTCAGCAGGAATTTCGCGCCATTCTTCGGCTGGATCTGCGCCAGCTTGCGGGCATCATCCAGCGTCGAGGTCAGCGGCTTGTCGCAGATGACGTGGATGCCCGCTTCGAGGAAAGCCTTTGCGGGCCCGAAATGCATATGGTTCGGCGTCACGATGGAAACGGCCTGGATGCCGTCCGGACGGGCCGCCTCGGCCTTGGCCATCTCTTCGTAGGACGTATAGATGCGGTCCTCGGCCAGGCCCAGGTTCTTGCCGGATTCTTTGGCCACGTCGGGGCGCGACGACAGGGCGCCGGCCACCAGTTCGTAATCCCCGTCCAGCCGGGCGGCGATGCGGTGCACATAGCCGATAAAGGCCCCCGTGCCGCCACCGACCATGCCCAGGCGAATGCGCTTCGCGCCATTTTCAGCCATTTTTATTTCCTCTTCCCGTGCTCTCGTCCACCGTCATTGCCCGGCTTGTCCGGGCAATCCATGGACCACCGGGACAAGCCCGGTGGTGACGATGAACTGGACATTTACGATTACGAAAGGCCCAGCATCTTGCGATTGGCCGCCTGATCGGTGCCGCCCGAGGCGAAATCGTCGAAGGCCTTTTCGGTGACGCGGATGATATAGCTCTGGATGAGCTCGGCGCCCTCGCGGGCCCCGTCCTCGGGATGCTTGAGCGCGCATTCCCATTCCAGCACGGCCCAGCCCTTGAAATCATTGGCCGCCATCTTGGCGAAAATGGCCGGGAAATCGACCTGGCCGTCGCCGATGGAACGGAAGCGCCCTGCCCGGTTCACCCAGGACTGGAAGCCGCCATAGACGCCCTGCCGGCCCGTGGGATTGAACTCGGCATCCTTCACGTGGAAGGCCTTGATGCGATCCTTGTAGATGTCGATGTAGTCGAGATAATCGAGCTGCTGCAGCACGAAATGGCTCGGATCGTAGAGCAGGTTGGCGCGCGGATGGTTCTTCACGCGGTCAAGGAACATTTCGTAGGAAATGCCGTCGTGCAGGTCCTCGCCCGGATGGATTTCGTAGCAGACATCGACCCCGGCCTCGTCGAAGGCATTGAGGATCGGGGTCCAGCGGCGGGCAAGCTCGTCGAAGGCTTCCTCGACCAGGCCCGCGGGGCGCTGCGGCCAGGGATAGATATAGGGCCAGGCCAGCGAGCCGGAGAAGGTGGCATGGGCGTTGAGGCCGAGATTCTTCGATGCCTTGGCGGCATTCATCAGGGTCTGCACGGCCCATTCCTGCCGCGCCTTGGGATTGTTGTGCACCGAGGCCGGGGCAAAACCGTCGAAGGCGGTGTCATAGGCGGGATGCACGGCGACGAGCTGGCCCTGGAGATGGGTCGAAAGCTCGGTGATCTCCAGCCCATGGCTGTTGACGATCCCCTTGATCTCGTCGGCATAGGTCTTTGAATTCGCGGCCTTTTCGAGATCGATGAAGCTCGATACCCAGGTCGGGATCTGGACGCCCTTATAGCCGAGCCCAGCGGCCCAGCGACAGATATTGTCGAGATTGTCGAATGGCGCCGTGTCGCCCGCGAACTGGGCGAGAAAAATGGCGGGGCCCTTGAGCGTGGTGGCCATAGATTTCTCCTCATGTGGCCCCGCGCACCGCATCTGCCGGGGCTTGTTCTTGTGGCTGCGGAACGGGTGTCCGCATGAATGACGGGCGGCGATCGCTCGCCGCCCTGACATGTTACGCACTAGTGTTGACCGGCGCAAAGAGCCTGTCAATGAGGTACGTCCATCAGGCCTTGAGCAAGGCCTGGGCGTCCTCGATGCCGAGGGCGCGGGGCCGCTCGCAACTGGTCTGCAGGGTCAGCACCTGTCCGGTCTCGCCCGCCTTGAGCAGGCCGGTCATCACCTCGACCACGTGCAGCGCCACGTCGAGGTCGCAACGGGCGACCTGTCCGGTTTCCAGCGACTGCATCATGTCGGCCAGGCCGGCGCAGCGGTAATTGGCGCGCGGATTGTCCTTGTCGAGATCCTGGTTCGGCTTACCGAAGGGATGGTTCCAGGGAGTGACCGGGCTGCGGGCGCCGTCGATGGCCGCCGTCACCAGGTCGCCGCCGAAGAAATTCGGATCGGGAACGAAGATGGAGCCGTCAGTGCCGTAAAGCTCGATATTGTGGTGGCCATGGGCCGCCACGTCCCAACTCGCGCCGATGGTGATGATGGCGCCGGAATGGAATTCGAGCACACCATGGATCGTGGTCGGGGTGCCGACCTTGATGACGCTGCCCTTATAGGGGCCCTCGGCGGTGACGACGCGCTCGCTGCGCGCCATGTTGGTGAAAGCCGAGAGGCGCTTGACCGGGCCGAGCAGATGCACGAGGTCGGTGATGTAATAGGGACCGAGATCGAGGATCGGCCCGCCGCCCGGCTGGAAGAAGAAATCCGGGTTCGGATGCCAATGCTCCATGCCTCGGCTCATCACGTGCGTGGTGCCGCTCATGATCTTGCCCAGCTTGCCGCTATCGATGATCTCGCGGGCCTGCTGATGGGCGCCGCCCAGGAAGGTATCCGGCGCCGAGCCCACCTTGAGGCCGCGCTCGACCGCCGCCTTGCGCAGGGCCAGCCCCTCCTCCACGCTCAGCACGAAGGGCTTTTCCGAATAGGAATGCTTGCCCGCCGAGATGATGTCCATCGACACCTTGTAATGGGTCGAGGGGATGGTGAGGTTGACGATGACGTCCAGCTCGCTGTTCTTGAGCAATTCGTCCGGGGTCTGGGCCGCCACGCCGAATTCCTCGGCGCGCTTCTGGGCCGCCTCGGGAATGATATCGGCGACGGCGCGCACCTCGATCCCCTTGAACAGGGGCGCGAGGCGCAGATAGGCAGCCGAAATATTGCCGGCACCCATGATGCCGACGCCATAGGTCTTTGCCATCTTTTAGGCTCCGAAGCTCTTGAGGGTGTCCATGGAGCGGCGAGCAAAGCGGATGGCATCGCTCGGCTTGTCGTGCTCCAGCACGAAGAAGCGGGCCTTGGTCTTGGCCTTGACGTCGGCGATCAGCGTCTTCCAATCCAGCGTGCCATGGCCGACATCGGCCCAGCCGTCTTCGTCGGCGTTCTGGCCGGCCGGCGCGATGTCCTTCACATGGACGGCGGTGATCCGGCTGCCGAGCTTGTCGAGCCAGGCGATCGGATCTTCATTGGCCTTCACCACCCAGGCGAGGTCCATTTCCCATTGCAGGTCCGGCGACGCGTCGAGAATGATCTCCATCGGCGTCTTGCCATTGGCGTCCTTGACGAATTCCCAGTGATGGTTGTGGTAGCCGAAGCCCTTGCCCGCCGCCTTGAACGCGGCCGCGATGCGGGCCAGGCCCTGCGCGAATCCGGCCCAGTCGCCCTTGCCGTTGCGATAATCTTCGGAGGGCGGCGCCGGGCAGTAGACCGTCTCGATGCCCACCTGCTCGACAATGCGCAGCGCGGCATCGGTGTCTTCAAGCTGGCCGTAGCCCATATGGGCGGTCGGCATGGTCAGGCCGGCATTGCGGAGGCTCTGCGACAGCGCGGCCGGATCGGCGAACTGGCCGCCCCAGCCTTCGACCTGCTTGTAGCCCAGGCCAGCAAGCGTCTTGAGGGTGTCATCCAGCGACGCCTCGTTGCGCGCGCTGTACATCTGATAGGAATAGTCCATTTCGGCCTCGTTGTGTTGGGATGCGGCCCCGCATCGGCCACCCGAGTAAACCGTTCGATCGGCTTAGTCGCGCAGCTTCGTCAGGCCCATCACCGCAAAGGTAAGTTTGTCGGAGGGCAGGACGGCGCGGAGGGCGCCGTCCGCCAGAATGATCAGAGCCGGCTTTCGCTCTCTGCGTCGAACAGCGAGCCCCGCGCGATGTCGAAGCCGACAACGACCTTGTCCCCGGCGGCCAGCGGAATATCGCTGCTGCAGCGGAAGGTGACGGGAATGCCGGCAACCTTGGTCCAGGCCAGGGTTTCCGAGCCCATCGGCTCGACGATTTCGATCTCGGCATCGGCCTTGAACGGCATGCCCTCGGCAGCCTCGCCGATGAAGATATGCTCGGGACGAACCCCCAGAACCGCCTTGGCCGCGCCGGTGCGCGCGCCACCGAATTCATAGGCGCCCACCGGAATCCTGGTGCCGTCCTCGGCGGTGAAGATTTCACCATCCAGCGTGCCATTGATGAAATTCATCGACGGCGAACCGATGAAGCCGGCGACATAGAGATTGACCGGCTTGTTGTAGATGGTGTGCGGATCGGCCAATTGCTGGATCACGCCATTCTTCATGATGGCGATGCGGTCGGCCAGGGTCAGCGCCTCGATCTGGTCGTGGGTCACGTAGATCATGGTGTTCTTGAGCCGCGCATGCAGCCGCTTGATCTCGACGCGCAGGTCCGAGCGGAGCTTGGCGTCGAGATTGGACAGCGGCTCGTCGAACAGGAACACGTCCACATCCCGCACCAGGGCGCGCCCGATGGCGACGCGCTGGCGCTGGCCGCCGGACAGATTGGCCGGCTTGCGCTGCAATAGCGGCTCGATCTGGAGGATTTCCGCCGCACGCTTGACCCGCTGGTCGATCTCGGCCCGCTTCATGCCGGCGACCCGCAGCCCGAAGCTGAGGTTCTTTTCCACCGACATCTGCGGATAGAGCGCATAGGACTGGAACACCATGCCGATGCCGCGATCCTTGGGCTCTTCCCAGGTGACGTTCTTGCCGTTGATGAAAATCTGCCCGTCCGACACGTCCAGCAGGCCGGCAATGCAATTGAGCAGGGTGGATTTGCCGCAGCCCGAGGGCCCGAGCAGCACGATGAACTCGCCCTGGGCAATGTCGAGATTGAGGTGCTCAAGCACCTTCACCGACCCGAAATTGAGCGACAGATCCTTAATGGAAACGCTGGGTTGCATAATCGATTATCCCTTCACGGCGCCGGCGGCGACGCCGCGTACGAACAGCTTGCCGGAGACAAAGTAGATGATCAGGGGCACGAGGCCGGTCAGCACGGTCGCGGCCATGTTGACATTGTATTCCGGCGTCCCCTGAGCCGAGTTGACGATATTGTTGAGCTGCACGGTCATCGGCAGGTTCTGCGTGCCGGCGAAGACGACGCCGAACAGGAAGTCGTTCCAGATGCCGGTGACCTGCAGGATGAGCGCAACGACGAAGATCGGCAGCGACATGGGCAGCATGATCTCGAAGAAAATGCGCCAGAACCCTGCGCCATCGACGCGCGCGGCCTTGAACAATTCCTGGGGCAGCGAGGCGAAGTAATTGCGGAACAGCAGGGTCAGGATCGGCATCCCGAAAATGGTGTGGATCAGGATAACCGCCGGAAGCGTACCGAAAATGCCCATTTCCCGAGTGATCATCACCAGCGGATAGAGCATCACCTGATAGGGGATGAACGAGCCGAAAATCAGGATCGAGAAGAAGATTTCCGACCCCTTGAAGCGCCAGTTGACCAGGGCGTAGCCGTTTACCGCCGCGATGAAGATCGAGACGATCGTGGACGGAATGGTGATCTTCACCGAGTTCCAGAAGCCCGGGGACAGACCGTTACAGGTCAGGCCCGTACAGGCGCTGGTCCAGGCACGGCCCCAGGCATCGAAGTTCAGCGCGCTCGGCAGCGCGAAGATATTGCCGAAACGGATTTCGGGCATGGTCTTCATCGAGGTGACGACCATGATGTAGAGCGGGAACAGGAAGTAGAGGCTGAAGAAAACCAGCGTCGTGTAGATGATGATCCTCTTCGGCGTGAAGAACGGCTTAGGCTTGGGCCCGCGCGGTCCTGCCTCCGGGACGGGCGCAGAAGCGGGCGCACCGGACATGGTTGCGGTCTGGCTCATGAGCGGCGCCCCTTCCCACCGAATTCAAGATAGGCCCAGGGGACCATGATGATCAGCACGGTCAGCAGCATCATCGTCGAGGCCGCAAGGCCCTGGCCGATATTGCCGCCGCCAAACATGTAATCGTAAACGTATTTCGCCGGCACTTCGGACGAGATGCCCGGCCCGCCATTGGTCAGCGCCACCACGAGGTCATAGAGCCGGACGATACCGGACCCGATGATGACCACGGCCGTCACGAGCACACCGCGCATCATCGGCAGAACGACCGAAATATAGGTGCGCCAGGTGGGGATGCCGTCCACGCGGGCGGCCTTCCAGATTTCCTCGTCGACGCCGCGCAGGCCGGCCAGCATCAGGATCATGCAGAAACCGACGCCCTGCCAAAGCCCGGCAATCAGCAGCGCAAACAACACCATGCGCGGATTGCTGATCCAGTCGAAGGTGAATCCCGCCCAGCCCAGACCGCGCATCGTGCCCTGCAAGCCCAGCGTCGGGTTCATGATCCACTGCCAGACAAGGCCCGTCACGATGAACGACAGGGCAAAGGGATAGAGCATGATGGTGCGGAAGGCGCTTTCGAAACGCACCTTCTGGTCCATCAGAACCGCCAGCAGGAAACCCAGCGTCAATGTCAGGACAAGCGACATCGAGCCGTAAAGAAGCAGGTTGGTGATCGAGACATTCCAGCGGGATGTCGCAAACAGGCGCTCATATTGGTCGAAACCAACAAAGTCATTGCGCGGCAACAACCGGGAATTGGTGAATGAGTAATAGACCGTCCAGATCGTGCAGCCCACGAAGATGATGAGAACCGTGGCGACCATCGGGATGGCGGCTATCTTGGCCGACAGATTGTGCAAGAAAAGCCGGCGGAATGGACCTGGCCGGGATGAATCTCCGGCAACCTGGTCGGATTGGGTGGCGATATCCGCCATTTATGCCTCTCCATAGAGATGTGGCCGGCCTTGGCAAACAAGGCCGGCCATCGCTTTACGTGGAGCGCCGGTACCGACGCCGGACCAGATTAGTCGGCCTGATCGATGATCGTGGCATAACGCTCAACATAGTCATCCACCGAGATATTGTCGTCGGCGATGAACTCGAGGTTGAGGTCTTCAAGCTGCTTCTGCGTATCGCTCGAGAGCGAGAAGTCGCCGGAAGGCAGCAGGCCATTGTCCAGCAGAGCAAGAGCCTTGGTCATGCAGGCATTGGCGCCCGACAGGTCGATGTCGGTGCGGATCGGCATGGAGCCCTTGACCAGGTTGAACTTCAGCTGGGCTTCGGGCGAGATCAGGATGCGGGCAAGCTGCTCCTGAGCTTCGATCACAGCCGGATCGGTGCCTTCGGGCAGAACCGGGAAGTAGAAGCTGTCGCCACCGCCGGTGAGCTGGGTGCCCAGGCCGAGCGCCGGGAGACATTCATAGTCTTCGCCGGGAACGCCGCCTGCAATCTGCAGGTCGCCCTGCAGCCAGTCGCCGTGGATATTGCCGGCCGCATCGCCCGACAGGAGCTGATTGCCCGCATCGCCGAACGAAGGAACCATGGTTTCCGGAGAAACAACGCTGCGCAGCATGTCCATGGCTTCCGCGACCTTGCGGAATTCGGGACCGCGAACGGCGTCGGCGTTCTTGTCGCGATTGACCTGCATCACCAGGTCGGTGCCGCCGATACCGGCCATCAGCACGCCCGGAATGCCGTTGATCGGCCAGCCGGTGCCCAGGGCGAACGGCAGGATGCCGGCTTCTTCCAGGGCAGGCCAGGACGCGACATATTCATTCCAGTTGGTCGGAACCGGCTGGCCGATCTTTTCGTAAGCGGCAGTGGAGAGCCACAGCCAGTCCCACGAGTGGATGTTGATCGGCAGACAATAGAGACCGCCTTCGTAGCGGCAGGGCTCGAGCAGTTCCTGGTCGACATAGAAGGAGTCGATGTCGAGATCGGCGACGATGTCGGTCAGGTCGCGCATCAGGCCGGCCTGGATGAGCTCCTCGGCATCGCGGCCGGTATTCATCTGGGTGGCGCCCATCGGGTTGCCGCCGATGATGCGGCTGATGATGACCGGGTTGGCGCCGGTGCCCGAGCCGGCCAGGGCGCTGTCGACCCAGGTATTGCCGGTTTCTTCTTCGAAGACCTTGGCGAATTCGGCGATAGCGGCCGCTTCACCGGCCGACGTCCACCAATGGGTCACTTCCAGCTCGGCAGCATAGGCCGTGGAGCCGAGGAAAGCGGTTGCCATAGCGGCAACCACTGCAAATTTCTTCATAGGTTGTCCTCCCAACGAACACGAGGAGCTTGCGCTCCAGCGATGCACCGGCTGCATACCCGTCTTTACCGGAGCGCAGGTCGCAGCCGTGTGTAATCGATTGCACTACACGTTCCAAAATGGTTGTGCAATCGATTTCAGGAGTTTCGTACGAGCCTTGCGGACCTGTCAAGATCGATTTAGACCGATGCGGGGGCTGACAGCTTGAGGGGGCGCTGCCAGAGATGATTCAGTCGAGAAAAACGCCGACAATTCAGGATGTTGCGCGATTCGCGAATGTATCCGCCGCCACCGTGAGCCGCGCGCTGTCGCGTCCGGATCGGGTCAGCGAGGGCACGCGGGCGCGGATCGCCGAAGCCATCCATGTAACCGGTTACACGCTGAACCAGGCGGCGCGCTCCCTGCGCCAGCGCAGCGCCCATACGATCCTCGTGGCCCTGCCCGACATCCGCAATCAGTTCTTCTCCTCCATCCTGGACGCGATCGAGCGGGAAGCCACCGGGCGCGGTTATGGCGTCCTGGTGGCGAACCTCTATTTCGGGCACGAAACGGCGCGGCGCCTGCAGGATTACATGCTGTCCAACCGGGCCGACGGATTGCTGCTGCTGGATGGATCGCTCAATCCCGAAACCCTCAAGGCGATCACCCTGCCGCCCTATTCCGTGCCGCTGGTGGTGGCCTGCGAGGAAATTCCCGATCACGGCTTCCATACGGTCGTCACCGACAATGCCCAGGCCGCGGAGCGCGTCACCCGGCATCTGCTGGATCTGGGGCACACACGTATCGGCCATATCATGGGGCCCGAAACCAATGTGGTCGCGCGCGACCGGCTGGCGGGGTTTCAACGCACCATGCAGCAGGAGGGTCATCCGGTGCCGGCCGAGTGGGTATTCCGCGGCAATTTCGAGATGGCGAGCGGTTTCGCCGCCGCCGCGCGTTTCGTCTCGCTGACGGAACGGCCGACGGCCATGTTCGCCGCCAATGACGAATCGGCCATCGGCTTCCTGTCCGGCCTGCGCCAGCACGGGATCGAATGTCCGCGCGATATTTCCGTGGTGAGCTTCGACGACCTGAGCGTCGCCGCTCACTACACCCCGCCCCTCACCACGATGCGCCAGCCCCGCGAAACCCTGGGGCGGCTGGCGGCGGAAATGCTGATCGACATCCTCGAAGGGACCGAACCGCAGCGCGGCCCCCTTCGAATCGTGCTGAATTCCGAACTGATCGTGCGCGAGAGTACCGGGCACCCTGCCCCGCAATCGCATTGATCTGCCACCGCGCGGCCCATGGATTGGGGGGGCAACGTTGATATGGACCTGCGGACAATCGCAGAAAAGCTGGCGATCCCGACAGGATTCGAACCTGTGACCAACAGCTTAGAAGGCTGCTGCTCTATCCAGCTGAGCTACGGGACCGCGACGGCTCTCCTTTACAACATTTTTCCGCCAAGGCCACACCGGTTGACGGGCTTCCCGCTCGAATCCGTGCCGGAAATCGCCTTTTGCGGCGTGTGGATAAGGCCCCTTGCACCCGCCGGATCACGGTCTGCTTACCGAAGGATTTACCATATCGGCTTGCCCGGACCGGCGAATTAGGCCACTTTGTCGCCATAAATGGGGACTGATCCACTGGCTGAGAACGCGATCCGACCAACCATCGTGCTCTTCGATCTCGATGGGACATTGGTGCACCACGTCAATCCGCGTGTGTTGCAGATGCTCGAATTCCTGGACGATTGTTCGCACCGGGGCGCCAGGCTCGCGGCCCGCTTCCGCCTGATGCGCCGCAACTGCGTTTCCGAGCGCACGCCCAAGCTCCTGGTGCACAAGGCCATCCACAAGGTGCGTCGCAAATCCGTCGAGGAAATGCTGGAGCCCTGCGAGACGATGCGCGGCGTTCTCGAGCGCCTGCGCGCCGAAGGCGTGGCCCTGGGCGTGGTCAGCAACGGGCTGGGTCGCGGCTATGGCCATGACGTGCTCGGCGCCTTCGATCTGCAGAAATATTTCAGCGCCGCCGTGTTCCGCGAGGACGTCTCGCGCGGCAAGCCCTGGCCCGATTCCATCATCACCGCCCTGCGCGGCCTGGGGCGGGATCTGCGGGCCAACGATGTCATCTGGTATATCGGCGATCAGCGCAAGGATATCGCGGCGGCGCAGGCTGCCTCGGCGGCCCTGGGCCGGGCCATCCGCCCCTTCGCGCTCGGCGCCCGGGCCGCCCTCGGCACGGTGGAAGCGCGCATTTCGCCGACGCAGATCATGTGGAGCGCCGCCGATTTCGAGCGCACCGTTTCGGCCACCTTCGAGACGGATTACCGGGGCCGGTCGCTGGTCGACCCCCTGCCCGCACCACTGCTCTAGAAATCGAATCCCATCTGCGTCGCGGCCTTTTCGGGCGCCGGCGCGGCCGGCTTCGCCCGCTTGCGGGCCGGCGCAGGCTCATCTGGAGCCGCCGCAACGGTTTCGATGGCCGCCGGCGGCAGGATGATCGCCGACTCCGGCGGCTGGACCATGATGGGCGCGGCCAATTCGGCCTCCCCATTCTCTTCCACCCTGTCCGCTTCCCGCTCCGCCGCCGAAAACGCCTCGATCCAGCCGAGCGCCTTGTTCAGCTTGCGGGCACGGAAAGCATAGAGATTTTCCCGGCCCTTCTTCACCTCGGCCACCAGCCCCGCCTCCTTGAGCACCCGCAGATGCCGGGAGATGGCCGGACGGCTGATGGTGAAGGAATCGGCCAGGCGATGCACGGGAATCGGCCCGTCGGCCAGGATTTCGATGATCCGGCAACGGGTGGTGTCCGCAAGGGCGGAATAGAGGATAACGGGCGGCTTGATCTTCCGGGTCATGCGCCGGTTAAAGTAACACCAGCGTTACCCGTCAAGGCCCCGGAAAAGCCGGCAAGCACTTGTTCACCAGGAAAGTTGCCCACCGCTTTACGCTCGCACGCAAATGTCGGGCTCCGGCAAGGATCCGGTCATATCCAGGCCACACCATGGGGGCATGGAGGACCGATGACGAGCGCAGCCATGACCGAAGGCCGGCAACGCCGGGCCTATTCCATTGCCGAACTGGTGGCCGATGCCGCCGTGCATATTGTCGGCCTGGTCGTCGCCATAGCGGCCGGCTCGACCCTGCTGGTCCTCGCGCTGCTGCATACCGCGCCCGAGGCCTTTCCGGCGCTCGTGGTCTATGTGGCGACGCTGATCGTGGTGCTGGGCGTATCGCTGGCCTATAATCTCTATCCGGCCTCGCCGGTGAAACATTACCTGGCGCGGCTCGACCAGGCGGCCATTTTCCTGTTCATCGCTGGCTCTTACACGCCGTTCCTCGCCGTGCTTGGCGGAACGCCCGTTGCCACGATCATGATGAGCCTGGTCTGGGGCGCCTCGCTGCTCGGCGTGGCGCTGAAACTGATCGTACCGCAGCGCTTCGGGCGGGTCGCCATCCTGCTCTACCTGGCCATCGGCTGGAGCGGCGTCCTGGTCTTTCAGGCGCTGGGCCAGGCCCTGCCCGCCTCCACGCTCTGGCTATTGCTGGCGGGCGGCCTGACCTATTCGGCCGGGATCGTCTTCCACCTGTGGGAAAAGCTGCGCTTCCAGAACGCGCTCTGGCACGTCTTCGTGGTGGCGGGCGCGAGCCTTCACCTCTGGGCCGTGATCGACTGCATGGTCGTCGCCCGCCTCTAAGCTATTGAGCAGGCCTGATCCTATCATGCTCGACCCGGTCGCCGGCCGCGATGCCGAGCTCGACCGACCGGCCGCCGGGGATTTCCAGCACATATTGCACCGGACCGTCCGACGGGATCGAGGTCTCGTCATGCGGACGAGCATTGACGTGGATGTTCCTCACCATGCCGTCACTGCCGATGAACAGCATGTCGAGCGGGATGAAGGTATTGCGCATCCAGAAGGAAACCGGGCGTTCCTCCTTAAAATCAAACAGCATGCCCGCGTCCGGCGCCAATTCCTGCACATACATCAACCCCTGCGCCCGGCTCTCCGCCGTATCGACGACCTCGACCGTAAAGGCGTGTTCGCCGCCCTCGGAATGGATGACGAGGCGGGAATCGTCGCTGCAGGCCGCGAGCGGCATGCTGACCAGCATGGCCGCGAGGGCGCCGGCAAACAGACGCCTGCGCGGCGTTCTGGGGAGCGGAATATTGGCACTGGACACGGAATAACGATCTTTCTGTTGCGAGGCGGCTGGCGGCCGATAGACCGCAAAGCGCCCGTGCCCGCCGGGCAACATCGTCCTTGCGGAAAGCCGGATCGCGGCCTTCCGCCCGATGCCCTAATGCGAGGACGGCGCTTCGCCCCAACCATCAGGACGAATTTCGGCGACCATGAGGCCCTTTGGACCATTGCCATAGCGCACGAGCACGAATTGGCCGGGCCGCAGCTCGGTGATGCCGAAACGCCGCAGCGTTTCCATATGGACGAAAACGTCGGGCGTGCCCTCGCCGGCCGAGAGGAAACCGAAGCCGCGAATGCGGTTGAACCATTTCACTTCCAGCCGGACCATGCCCGAAGTCGGCTCGACCACCACATGGGTGCGCGGGGCCGGCATCTGCGATGGATGCAGCGCGGTGGATTCGTCCATGGAAACGATGCGGAAGGCCTGCAGTCCACCGGGCCGGTTCAGCGCCTCGACGACGATGCGGGCACCCTCATAGGCGGTCTGGTAGCCATCGCGGCGCAGGCAGGTGACATGCAGCAGCACGTCGGCCATGCCGTTGTCCGGCACGATGAAACCGAATCCCTTGCCGGCATCGAACCATTTGATGGTCCCGGCCACCTCGATCACGTCCACCGACGCGTTCTGGCCAACGGGCGCGCTGGTATCGCGCCTGCTCTCTCCGTTTTCTGACGGATTGACGGACTTGCCGTCCTCGCCGTTGACCTTGGCCCCCATTATCCCCAACGCCCTCTTACACGCCCGCAAAACGCGGGTACTCCACACAAGACCAAATCAGTCTGGCCGATTCAACGGCAAAAGTTAAGAAGGTCTTGCGATTTTGTCGACAGTGCAGATCTGCGGCCATTGCCGCGCCCGGCCGAGCTTGTTAGGCCAGTGCCCGGACGAAACAGGAGGATTGCCATGAAATATCTGCACACCATGGTGCGCGTCACCAATATCGAGGACAGCCTCCGCTTCTATTGCGAAGGGCTGGGCCTGGAGGAAGTGCGCCGCATCGAGAACGAAAAGGGCCGCTTCACCCTGATCTTCCTGCGCGCACCGGGCGACGAGGGCGGCCAGGTCGAACTGACCTATAATTGGGACCCCGAGGATTATACCGGCGGCCGCAATTTCGGACACCTGGCCTATCGCGTCCAGGACATCTACGCACTGTGCCAGCACCTGCAGGACATGGGCGTGGTCATCAACCGCCCGCCCCGCGATGGCCACATGGCCTTCGTCAAATCCCCCGACGGCATTTCGGTGGAGCTGATCCAGGACGGCCATCTCGATCCGCAGGAGCCCTGGGCCTCGATGCCGAATACCGGCACCTGGTAACCGCCCGCGCCCAACCTTTAACCGCCCGCTAACCCTGTTGCTTAGCGGGCGGTTAGCGAAACCGATCTAATTTTAACGACCGAACCCACATGCCCATTGCCTGTTGCAGCTTTGCGACAGAGGCCCGGGAAGGTCGATATGCCCCGCCTGCTTCGCTCCATCGCCGCCATCGCGCTGACCGCCATCGTCCTGGCGGGCTGCCTGCCCATGGCCATGTTCGCCAGCGGCAGCGGCTCGGGCTATTCCGGCCTGCGCCAGGACTGGGGCACCTATGTCAGCTCCGGCAATGTCAACGCGCTCTGCATCTCGCCCAAGCTGCGCTTCGTCATCTGGGAATTCGAAGGCCATTTCGGCAAGCGCATCGTGATGAATTCGGGCTATCGCAACGCCTTCCACAATGCCTCGGCCGGTGGCGCGGACAATTCCTATCACACCAAGTGCATGGCGGCCGATTTCTACATTCCGGGCGTGCCCAAGCAGGAGCTGATCGCCTTCGCCATGCGCACGGACAGCGTCGGCGGGCTGGGCTGCTATCCGGGCCGCAACTTCATCCATGTGGACGTGCGCGACCGTCCGCGCGGCCGCCGGACGCCGGTGACCTTCTCGGGCTGTTGAAAACTCGCTCCCGAGAAATTTCCTCACAGGATCAACGCAAAATGGGGTTGCGCAATCAGGCACACCCCACTATACGACGGCCATCGCGCAGATGCGCCCTTCGTCTATCGGTTAGGACGGCACCCTTTCACGGTGCAGAGAGGGGTTCGATTCCCCTAGGGCGTACCACCCTCCCCTTGCTTTTATGGCAGGCGGATGGCTTTTATAGCGCGGACCGTGCGCCCATCGTCTAGCGGTCAGGACACCGCCCTCTCACGGCGGGAACAGGGGTTCGATTCCCCTTGGGCGTACCAATCTCCCCTCTCGCATCATAGGTTTGGTCTGCGCGCTCGTTCCGCGCCGTATTCCCTTCGTCATTGCCGGGCTTGTCCCGGCAATCCAGTTTCGGGCCAGCAATTCATGGACCACCCGGACAAACCGGGTGGTGACGTTTGCCCTTGCAGCAAGCTCTTGGAAGACCTCATGGTGAGCCTGTCGAACCACGAGATCGGGCACGCCTACGCTTTGGTGCCACGCCCTCACCCTTCGACGAGCTCAGGATGAGGTCTACCAAGATACAGCTCAGCCGATCCCGACGATCTCCACGTCACCGCCGACGAAACTCGCTCCTTCGCCGACGCCCTTGCCCATAAGGGCGCGCGCAATCGGCGAGGCGAAGGAGATGGAGCCCGCTTTGGGATCGGCCTCGTCCTCGCCGACGATTCGATAGGTCTGCACCCGCCCGTCGTCGCGCTCGAAGGTCACGCGGCTGCCGAAAGCGACGACATCCTGACCCTCGGGCGGTGGAACCAGCTGCGCGGTGCGCAGGCGCTCGGTGTAATAACGCAGGTCGCGGAACGGGTTGGCGGCCTGCCGCCGGCGCTCGTTGACGTCCTCGACCGCCATTGCCGCATCATAGGCGGTGCGCGCCTCGGCCAATTGCCGCTCCAATGCTGCCAGCCCTGCTTCCGTCACCAGGTTCGGGCCTTCCGGCACCGGGCGGTCGGGCAGCATGGTTTCCGAAGCCGTTTCGGCACTGTCTTCCTTGGTGAAGGCGACGCTCACGGGCGATTCCTCAAATGCTTCTGTTGGTCATGGCATATTTGGGCGGCAGGAACGAATACCCGCCCCGGACGACCTCAAACCTCGGCGCAATTGCCTTCCGTGCCGTCGGTCTCGCCGCGTTCGCGCGCTTCGAGACAATCGCATTGCGTTTCGAAACGGCTGGTCTCGTCCTCGGTCAGCTTTTCCCCCGATTGCAACAGGTCGAGCTGGGCCCTGCACAATTCGGAATCGAGGGCCGGCCGCTGGGCATGGGCAGGCAGGACGGAAAGGGCCAACAGGAGGGCGACGGTGGAAAGGTATTTCATAAGGCGCTCCGTTTGCGGGTCGGGGCGGGTTCGACCACGCAAAAGCGGAGAGAACGTGTCATTGCGGGGAAACTAGCCCCGCCCCACACGCTCCAGCAGCAGATCGCGGGCCTCGTTGATCTTGGCCGCGAGGAATTCCGAGCCGCCCCGATCCGGATGCACGCCTTTCATCAGTTCGCGGTGCGCGGCCTTGATCTCCTCGGCATTGGCGCCGGGCTGGAGCCCCAGCACGGCATAGGCCTCGGCCACCGGATCGCGCGATCCGCCCGAGGGCGCTTCGCCGCCCGGCCCGCCTCCCGCATCCTGTTCGGCGAAATATTCGCGCCACCCGGCGCGATTGGTATCAAGCCAGCTTTCGAGCAGGTTGACGCTTTCCGCATCGTGCCCGATCTCGCCGATCAGCACCCGGGTTTCGTATTCGCCCAGGTCCAGCAGGTCCCAGCCGGCAAATTGCCCATCCAGCACCCGGCCGGACAATTCGCCGGTATCGTGATCGAGCTCCATGGCCAGGTAACGGCTGCGCACCTTGGATGTATTGGCATTGCCCCCGGCGACGCTATCGAAGGAAAACTGGCCGATCCGCCCGCGCAGCAGCACCGAGGCGGCGAGCGCGCCCACGATCATGGCGATGTCGATGCGCCGGAACAGCAGGGCCGCCAGCGCGACCAGGCCCGCAAAGCCGCCCACAATCCAGCGCAGGCTGCGCATCAGCACGCGCCGGTCCATGTTCCGCATCGCCTGCAACAGCCAGAGCGCGGCCAACAGGCCCAGGCCTCCAAGAAAAATCCAGCTCATCTGCCCTCGATCTGCGCCAGCAGCGCCCGCGCTTCGCCATTCTGCTGCAGGCGCAGATGCGCCCTCCCGCCGCTCGCAAAGGCGGCCACAGCCTTCAGTAGCGCCGCCAATTGTCCCGGCGCCGAATTGTCGAACCGGGCATAGGCGCCCTTGGACAGCCGCGCGAATTCGCGGAACGCCGCTTCGACGCGGGCATCGCGCCCTTCCTGGAACACGAAGATCGGCAATCCCAGCAGGCCCAGCTCCCCGGCCTTGGCGCAGAGCGCATCGACATCTTCCTCGATGGCATCCCCGACAAAGACCATGGCATTGATCCGCCGCTTCTTATGCTCGTCCCGGGCATGGTTGAACACCTTGCCGATCTGCGTATTGCCGCCCTGGCAGGCTATGCCGCTCATCAATCGCGCCAGGGCCGAGGCATCCTTGACCCATTTGGAAGCGCGGCATTCGCCCAGCCCGCGGAAATAGAGCAATTGCACCTGCAGATGCGCGTCGTCCGGAATCGCCTCGAACATGCCGGCCTGCAGGGACACGGCCATGTCCCAGGTGGGCTGGCGGCTCATCGTGGCATCCATGGCGAAGAGCAGCCGGCCGTCCTCGGCGGCATTGGGTCGCGCGAGCTTGCCCACCTTCTCCACGAAGCTGGCGATTTCGTCGCGAACCGCGCCCTGCTGCTGCACGACGCCATCCCGGCGGGTCGTCGGATTCTTCTCACTCATGGTTCGAATATGTGGGGCGATCACCGCCCCGGCAAGGGATTGACGAAATTCTGCTTGTCTTGGTCGAAATGCGGGCGCCTCATTCGTCATGGCAGGAGAAATCCTGTTAGGAGGGAAATCCAAATGGAACGGCATTACGGCTGGGTCATCGTGGCCGCCGGCGCGGTGATCACCTGTCTGGCAATGGGCGCGATGTTCGCCCTGCCCGTCTACCTGCAACCGATCTCGGACGAAACCGGCTGGACCCGGGCCGGCATTTCCGGAGCGATGACGGTGGGCTTCATCGTCATGGGCGTGGCCGGCTTTCTCTGGGGCACGCTGACCGACCGCATCGGCGCCCGCCCCGTGGTGCTCATCGCCGCCGTGCTTCTGGGCCTGGGCCTCTTCGTCGCCAGCCGGGCCGACAATCTCTTCATCTTCCAGTTTGCCTATGGCGGGCTGGTGGGGGCCTCGGGCGGCGCCTTCTTCGCCCCGCTGATCGCCACCACCCTGGGCTGGTTCGACAAGCATCGGAGCCTGGCCGTCTCGCTGGTCTCGCTGGGCGGCGGCATCGCGCCCATGACCATTACCCCGCTGGCCACCGTGCTGATCCAGACCTTCGGCTGGCGCGACGCGATGATGATGACGGCCATCGGCGCCACGCTCTTCATCGTGCCCGCCGCCTTCCTGATCCGCCGCGCGCCCGAGGCCGTGGCGGCCGCGCCGAGCCCGGCCAGCGACGTGGCCCCGGCCGAACCGCGCCCAACCAATATGGGCGCCATTTTCCGCACGCCGCAATTCTTCGTTCTGGCCGGCGTGTTCTTCCTCTGCTGCGCCGCCCATTCCGGGCCGATCTTCCATACGGTGAGCTATGCCATGCTCTGCGGCGCCTCGGCGCTGGCGGCGGCCAGCATCTATAGCGTCGAGGGCTTTGCGGGCCTGTTCGGCCGCGTCTTCTTCGGCGTGCTGGCTGACCGCATCGGCGTCAAGCGGGTCATCGTCGCCGGCCTCGTGCTCCAGGCCGTGGGCATCTATCTCTATATCTATGTCAGCGAATTGCCCCATTTCTACATGCTGGCCGTGGTGCTGGGCCTGGTCTATGGCGGCGTCATGCCGCTCTATTCGGTGCTGGCGCGCGACTATTTCGGCCCCAAGGTCATGGGCACGGTGCTGGGCGGCATCACCATGACCTCCTCCATCGGCATGGCCTTCGGCCCGGTCGGCGGCGGCTGGCTGTTCGACACCTTCGGCGACTACCACTGGCTCTACGTCGCTTCGGCCGGCGTGGGCCTGGCGGCGGCAGCCCTGGCGCTGGCCTTCCCGCCCAAGACGCAGGACGAAACGCCGACCGCAGCGCAGCCGGCGTAACGGGTAAGGCTCCGATTACCGATCAGGCGGGGCTCGCCACGGCGGCCCCGCCATTTTCATCATCGTCCTTGCCTGCCGCATAGGCGGCCGACAAATCCCGGTAATAGCGGGAATTGAAGGCCAGGATGGTGATGATCACCCCAATGAAGCCGGCAATGGTGAAGACCAGGGCAATGCCTCGATCCGGCCCGGTGCCGAACCAGGAGCCGATCGTGTCGGCGCCCGCCCCATCAGTCATGAAGGGGATGACGATGAACTGCGTCAGCGGCCCGATCAGGAAGGCCGTGAGCGGGGATGCCGATTGCTCCACCGATTGGGCAAAGCCGAAGACGCGCCCCTGCCGCTCCAGCGGCACCACCTTCTGCAATGTCGTATGCTCGGCCGCCTCGGCATAGGGGCCCAGCAGCATCCAGATGAAACAACCGCCCGCCAGCAGCCAGATCGACGGCTGGATGGTGAAGACGCAGCACACCGACCAGGTGATGAGATTGACCAGGAGCAGCGTGCGCAGCGGGTTCTTGCCCAGGCCAGTACGCGAAATGATGATGCCGCTGGCGATGAAGGCGGTGGAGAGCACGCCGAACAGCAGGCCCCAGACCTCCACGGAAACCAGCGACAGCCCATAGGCGTCGAGCAGGGCCATGAAGACGCCGCCCAGGAAATTGTTGAAGCAGGCGAAGAAGATCAGCGCGAACAGCCCCGGCACCGCGGCGATGACGCGAATGGTGCCGGCAATATCGACGCGCTTGGGCTCTTGGGGCACGTCCGGACTCGGTGCCGGGCGGCCCTCGTCGATCCGCACCAGGCTCAGATGCAGCAGGACCAGGATGGTGGCGCCCAGCGCCAGGGCCAGCACGCCCAGCATGCCGGTATAGGCCACCAGGAAACCGGAAATCACCGAGGTGGTGAGAAAACCGATGCCGCTGACCATGCCCACAAGGCCATTGGCCTTGTCGCGCTGGTCCTCGGGAATGAGGATGGTCACCAGGGTCGGCAGCGCGATGGAGCGGATATTACCGGCAATGACGCCCAGCATGACCACCAGCACGAAGAGCCAGAGATAAGGCCCGAAGGGATCGGTGAAGGCGCCCTCGGGCTCGATCAGCACCAGGACAATTGCGGCCGCATAGAGCGCCGCCGACACCACGCTTGACCCCATCATCGCCAGTTTCTTGCCATTGTGGTCGACGATGGAGCCGAACCAGAAACCGAAGCCGGCCGTGAAGACCAGATAGACGCCCGCGATCATGCCCGTGGCGAAGACCGAATGCGTCTCGAGAAAAATCCAGAAGGTGATGGCGAACCACACCGTGAAATTGGTGACATTGGCCACAAGGTTGTTGGCCAGGATTTGGTGAAACGGCTTCATCGAACTTTCCCGCTCGGAATGCGCGGGCGCATCCCGTTTCTCTGAATGTACAATCTCGCGGACCACCCTGACGAGGGGTGTCAGTAGCCCGCAGCATTCAGACGAACGGCACCATTCCGGTTCGACATGGGGCGGGGCGATTGCTCCGCTGCGCCGCTACCAGCAGCGCGGCCAATAGATATCGTCGCGAAAATCTTCCGGAATCCGGGACATGCGCGACAGCGCGCCGGCGGCGAGATCGATCTGTTCGCAGAGCTGGTGGATGCGGGCGGGCACCGGGGTGCCGGAGACATATTCGCGCATCCGCCATTCATCCAGCCCCAGCGCGTCCTTGCGCCGCCGCGCCTCGGCCTCGATGTCCATGGGGCGAACCGCGCCGGAATGGCCGATGGCCTGGTCCGGTTCACTCCATTCCCTGCTCTCTATCGCGAAACGCATTCCGGCCGCCTTGCGGGTCGCGCCGCAAATCGGCGGACCACTGGTTCAAATTTAATCGATATCGGTTACGGAAGCGCAAAGAATTGGGCGGCCTACACCGCCCTGCCCGTGCTAAAGGACCATCATGTCGATCCTCTATCTCATGGCCGCAGAATCCGAATATGGCCCGCATCTGCGCGCCCGCATCAACCCGGTCATGGTCGGAATCGGCCCGGTGGAAGCCGCCGTCAACACCACGCGCATCCTGGCCGAAGCCAATGAACGGCCGCGCCTCGTCGCATCCCTAGGCTCGGCGGGTTCGCGCCTGCTGGACCATTGCGGCGTCTACCAGGCCATCTCGGTCTCCTATCGCGACATGGACGCGTCCCCGCTCGGTTTCATCCGGGGCGAAACGCCGCTGACCGGCCTGCCCGTCACCCTGCCGCTGGAACCGCTTGTGCCCGGGCTTGTCCCCGCCACGCTCTCCACCGGCGCCAATGTGGTTTCCGGCGCCGCCTATGACGGGATCGCCGAGGACATGGTGGATATGGAAACCTTTGCCATCCTGCGCGCCTGCCAGGCCTTCGGCCTGCCGCTTCTGGCGCTGCGCGGCATTTCCGACGGCAAGAGCGAACTGCGCCAGCTCTCGGACTGGACGGACTATCTCCACGTCATCGACGAGAAGCTGGCCGTGGCGGTGGATCTGGTGGAAGCGGCCTACGCGACGCGCTAGGCGCCGCGATCGCCCTGCCCCTGCTGCTTCTTCTTGTCCCGGCGGGCGCGCTGCCAGCTGGTCCATTTGCGGCTGCCGCGCAGGATGGCCATGTTCACCGGGCCTTGCAAAAAGATCAGGTCGACGGCCAGCAGCAGCAGGCCCAGCGGCAACATCCAGATGCCGAGCACCGGCAGGAAGCTGAAAATGCCGCCCAGCACCAGTAGGATGCCGAGCGGTATCCGCACCCAGCGCGCCTCAGGCCGGCGCACGCGGGAAAGCCAATTCGCCGCCAGGGCGGGAATCCGGCGCTCCAATCGATCGAACAGGCGATTCAGCCGTTCCGTGCTTTTGCTCATCGAGGCTTTCTCCAGCATGAGCAGTAAATGGCTGCCACAAGGCGGCGGATCAAGGGCAAAACGGAACCCGGGCCGGAGATATTTCGTTGATCGGCAAACAGGAGCGTCCCCATGTCTCTCGACCATGTCCTTGCCAGCCTCGGCCTGGCCCATCGCGACCCCAACAGCCTTGAAGCGCGGATCGAGTCCCTGCAGCGCGACATGCGCCGCATCGGCCGCCGGCTTTCCAGCCAGGCCGAACACACCGCAGAGGATTGGGGCGATCACCTCTCCGATTTCGGGCGCGAAGCGGCGCGACAAAGCCGGCACCTGGCCGAGGCCGCCGGCACCCAGGCTTGGCGCGGCGCCAGGGCCGTGCGACGCGACCCGCTGCCGGCCATTGCCGTGATCGGCACAGCATTCCTGCTGGCGCGGCTGCTGCGGCGGTAACCTTCCGCTTACCGTCCTTCTGAGGCATTCCTTAAGGCTGCGGGCGCATTTTCAGGCGCAGAGACATCTTTGTCACAGCCTGGAATGCCCCCATGTCCCGCTCTGCCGGCGCCCTGCTGCGCCTCGCCATTGTCGCCGTCGCCGCCACCAGCCTCGGCGGCTGTTCCTTTCTCGGGATGAATTTCGGCTTCAACCGCCTGACCGAGAAGGAATGCATGATGCGGGCGATGTATTTCGAATCCAACCGCTCCAGCGCCGATGGTATGCTGGCCGTCGGCACGGTGGTGATGAACCGCCTCAACGATCCGCGCTACCCCAAGACGGTTTGCGAGGTCGTGGGCCAGAAAAACCAGTTTGCCCAGGGCGTCCTGACCAAGCCGATGACCGATAGCGGCGCGGTGCTCGCCTCCCAGGTTGCCGATCAGGTCCTGCGCGGCTCCCGCCATCCCGGCGTGCAGAATGCCCAGCATTTCCACACCGCCGGCCTGCGCTTCCCCTATAACAACATGTTCTATGTGCTCGAAGCGGGCGGCAACGAATTCTACGAAAAGCGCTCGGTGCGGTAGGTATTTTAGCCTTCTCACTTCTCCCACCGGCAAGCTGGATTGCGGGGACAAGCCTGACAATGGCGAGGGGTGGAATTCAAGCCGCCCAATAGCCCAACAGACGCTATCTGCCTCCGGTAGACCTCATTCTGAGCCTGTCGAAGGAGGAGGTCGTGGCGCACGAGCCTCAACGTTCCCGACCTCATGGTTCGACTGGCTCACCATGAGGTCTCCGGGTCCTAAAAATCCCCGCCGATATCGAAGCCGCCACCTCCGCCCCAATCATCACCGCCGCCCCAGTCGTCACCACCATCAGATGGCTCGTCGGGCGCGGGATTGTCGACATTCTCGGCTGCCGATGCGGGCGTGCCGAACATGCCGGCAATGGCCGAGCCGAGCAGCAGGCCGCCAGTGACGCCAAGCGCGGTCTGTGCCGCGCCAGCCAGAAAGCCGCCTTCGGCCGGGCGGTCCCAGGGGCCGGACCGGCGCTGGGGCTGCGGCTGGCGCCGCTCCGGCCTGTCCTGGCCGAAAATACCGCCCAGAAAGCCCGAATCCTGACGCTCGGCCCGCTCTTCGAGTTCGGCGAGGCGCTGCTGCTGTTCACGCAAGGCCGCTTCCTGCACGATGATCGTCTGGGCCATGTAATAGGCCGCCGCAGGGTGCTGGCGCAGGCGTTCGCGGATCAGCGCCTCCGCGTCGACATCGCGGGGGCCGCTATGGCGCTCGACATTGGCCAGGCGCTCGAACAAGTCCTCGATGGCGCGTTCATCTTCCGGTCTCAGCATGGCGCTCTCCTCTGTGTGCTTGTCTGCACATGGGAAGCCGCCGGGGACCGCGCAAGGCCGCGCCCGAAATCAGGGACGCCCGCGAGTCTGGCGCAGCACATAGCCGATCACCACCGCCATCGCCTCGTAAAGCTCGAGTGGAATGGTCTCGTCCAGCTCCACCCCACTCAGTGCCTCCGCAAGCACGGGATTGGCCTCGATGACTACGCCGTTCTCTTCGGCCAGAGCGATGATCTTCTCGGCCAGCAGCCCCCTGCCCTTGGCGACGACGCGCGGCGCCTCGCGCGAGCCGTTTTCATAATGCAGCGCCACCGCCAGCGCCCGTTCATCGCGAGGGTCCTGGCTCATCCCATTGCATCCACGATATGGCCCGCCGTCGTGGCCGGATGGGCCGGCGCGCTGGGCGCCCCCGCCCGCACGACCAGCGCGCCGGGAACAAGCCCCAGGCCTTCGATCTCCTGCCGTAAGGCATCGATGCCGGCATCGAGCAAGGCCGCGATCTCTGCCCGCTCGGCCCAGAGCAACACGCCGGTGCCGCTGCCCCGCAGCGAGATTTGCGCGCCGATCTCGCCCATATCGCTAAGATTGATGGCGAAGCGCACCTGCCAGCCGCGATCCTCCGGCCGCTCGGGATCGGCATCGCGGTCGCGATGGATATGCAGATGCAGCAGGCTTTGCTGTCCGCCCATCACCACCGGCAAATCCATGCTCCATTGCGCCTCGTGCCGCGCGGCGGGTTCGGGCAGGGAAGCGTGCTGATGCAGGCGCAGCCGCGACAGAGCGGCCTCGGTCCGGTCGAAGAGCACCTTGCCGGCCAGATTCGGATCGTCCGGCAGGTCGGCTGGTGGAGCGTCCCCGCCCCGGGCGCGCGGCATCGCCCCGCGCAACGGCGGCGGAATGGCGCGCACCGGATCCAGCGCCGGCTGCTCGCCCAGCCAGGCGCCGAGCTGCCGCTGCAATCCCAATAGCGCCGTCTTCATGTCGCCGCCCGCCGCCCTGCCCTGGCCGGCGGCCAGCATGGCTTCCTGAAAAATCCCCGAATTGCGGATCGCCTTCTGCAGGCCGGCGGCGCTGGGGCCGCCATTGTCCAGCGCCAGGCTCTGGCCCAGAACCTGCTGCGCCGCCTTGGCCACTTCGGCCGGCAGGGCCAGCCGGCCCACCGCCTGGGTCAGGGCAGTGGTCAGCCCCACCACGCTGTCCTGACGCGCCAGCGCCTGTTGCACCATCTGCCCCAAGGCAGCCTGCGGAGCAGGCGCCGCCATTGCCGGCGCTGGCGACCGGGCAACAGGCGTGGCTACTTGCGGAGCCGGCCCATTCGGCGCGGCCTGATGCTGGCCCACGGGCGCAGCCCCAGCCGATTGCGCCACGGGCGGCAAGGCGGTCGTCGCCGATCCCATATTGGCCACCGCCGGCCCCGGCGCCACGACCGGCGCCGCGACGGCATAGGGAATGGCGGGCCGGCCGGTGGCCGTAGCAGCAACCGCTGGCGAAGCTGCGGACGCCGGCGTCCGTTCGCCCGGCACCGCGGCAGCGCCGGACGACGGGGCGGCCATTGCGGTGTTCGTCGCCGGCTGCGGATTGACGGGGGGCGCCGCATTCGGCCCACGTTGCCCGGACAGCGCCGCGGCGGAGAGCTGCACCGAGGTCGCCGGGGTCTCGACGGGCGCAGAGCCGGCGGCCCTGGGCGGCTGGACGGAGAGGAGCGCCATGCGCACCTGCCCCTCGCCCTGCTGCACGGCCAGCGTCAATGTCGTGCCGATGGGTTGCGGAGCGGGCAATTGCAGGTTCATCACCTGCCGGCCGATCTGCACCTGCGTCGTGCCATTGGCCAATTGCGCCAGGACCCGCGCTTCCACGTTCTGGTCCCCGGCATGGGCCATGGCGCGCAGCATCGCGCTGGCCTGCGCCAGGGGAATAGGCGGCAATTGCGACGATATGCTCATCTGCCACACCGAATCCGGCCACATCATGCGGCCGGAAAAGTCTAGCGCATCATCGCCGCCGCGTCAGGAGCGGATATCATTGTACTCTTTGGTGACCGGCTTGCCCCGGAACGTCACCCAGAAGAAATTGAGCGTATAGGTGCCCGCGGTGCGGAATACGCCTTCCTTTTCCAGCCGCCGGCCCGAGGTCTTCATCTTGAGCGCGAAAGTCCATTTGACCCCGCCGACCTTGGACAGGCGCACCGCCACATCGGTGTCCTCGCCGAAAAAGTCGATGGACCGGTCATAGCCGCCCACGGCGGCCCAGGCGGCGCGCTTGAAGACGAAATTGCCCCCCTGCACCACCGAGCCCACGCGCAGAACGAAGCGGTTGAGCAGGTAGATGAGATAGGTCAGCCCATAGAACATGCCGACCAGGAACCGGTTATGGGCCGCCATGTCGTAATAGATATAGGGCCCCGAGACACAGACCAGCTTGGGATCCTTGTCGAATTCGCGATAGACCACGTCGAGCCAGCCTTCGGGCACGATGGTGTCGCTGTCGATATTGGCGACCAGCTCATAGCCTTCGCTGGCGGCAAAGCCGGCATCGCGCGCATTCACCAGCCCCTTCTTGGGCTCGTCCACCACCCTGACGCCATCGAAGGATCGGGCGATTTCGCCGGTGCGGTCGGTCGAGGCATTGTTGACCACGATGACATCGGCCGGAACGCCGGAGCGCCGGATTTCCGCCAGCACCGAGGCGAGGCATTTCCCGATCAGCGCCTCTTCGTTATAGGCGGGAATGACAAAGGCAAGTTTCATTGCGATCCTCACGCGGCTCGGGCCGGCTCCGTCTGGGGTGCATGCACATAGCGCGCACGGGCCGCCGCGGCAACCGTCCCGCGCCGATGCGCCGCCTTGCCGGTTTCGGCGCGATCGGCCTTGAATGTCGCGGCGGAATGGGCCCTCCTTACCTGCCGGCAACGGCGCGACTCGGAAGCGGCAGGCCATGGCAGATGCGACGAAACCACCGGCGGACGACGAAAACGGCACGGAAAAGGGCCTGGCCGGCCTGCGCTCCAGGCTGCGGCTGCTCTATCACGGCCAATCGCCCAAGGCCCTGCGCTTCCAGGCGACGATCCTGGTGGTCGACCTCGCCATCATCGCTTTCTTCATCGCCTCCCCGCTGCTGCGCGATTCGGCGAGTTTCCTGTGGATCGACTATTCCATCGCCGCCATCCTGGCGCTGGACCTGACGGCGCGAGGCCTGGCCTCCACCCATCCGCTGCGCTGGCTGCGGCAATTGCCGGTGATCGTGGATATCTTCATCCTCATCACCCTGCTGGCGCCCACCTGGTTCTTCAATCTGGGTTTCCTGCGCATCCTGCGGCTCTGGACGCTGTCGCGGTCCAGCATCGTCTGGCGCCCGCTGGAAAAGCGCGGCCTGGGCAGCTACCGCGACACGATCCAGGCGGTGATCAACCTCCTGGTCTTCCTCTTCGTGGTCACCGGCTTCGTCTATACCGCCTTCGCCCAGCGTGACGCCGGCATTGCCGGCTATGTCGACGCGCTCTATTTCACCGTCACCACCATGACCACGACCGGCTTCGGCGATATCGTCCTGCCGGGTACGTTCGGCAAGCTGGTGTCGATAATCATCATGATCATCGGCATTTCGCTGTTCGTGCGACTGGCTCAGCTGGTCTTCCGGCCCAACAAGGTCACCTTCCCCTGCCCCCAATGCGGCCTCTCCCGCCACGAGCCGGACGCCGTCCATTGCAAGGCCTGTGGACACCTGCTGAAGATTCCGGATGAGGGGGTGCATTAGTCATTCACGCCTCAACGTCCCCCACCATCGTCACCACCGGGCTTGTCCCGGTGGTCCATGCTTGCGGCAAGATGGATTGCCGGGACAAGCCCGGCAATGACGACAGAGCGCGAGAGCGGCCGCCCGCGTGGTTCGACAGGCTCACCATGAGGTCTTCTGGAACGGCCCTACGATTCCCGCCCCACCACCGGCAGGCGCACGCGGAAGCAGGCGCCCGGCAGCGGGCCCTGCACCAGTTCCAGCACCCCGTTCATGCGGGCGATGATCTGGCGGCTGATCGCCAGGCCCAGTCCCGCACCGCCCTGGTCACCCGCACCCGAAACGCCGCGCCAGAACTTCTCGAAGATCAGCTTGCGCTCGGTCTTGCCGATCCCCGGGCCGTTATCGGCCACCTCCACCACATAGGTGCCCGAGCGCACCGAAGAGCTGACATGGACGACCGGCTGGTCGGCATCGTTATATTTGACCGCGTTGGAAATGAGATTGATGAACACCTGGCAGAGCCGGTCGGCATCGCCCTCCACCATGGTCGTATGCGCCCGCTCGCCGAATTCCACCCGCATGCCCCGCTGGCGTAGCAAGGCATCGCAGACGCTGACCGCCCGGTTGAGCGCGTCCTCGGCGTCGACCGGCTCGTTCTGCCAGGTCCGCTCGCCCCGCTCCAGCGCGCTGAGATCGAGGATTTCGTCGAGCAGCTTGGTCAGCCGCATGCTTTCCTGGTGGATGGTGGAGATGAAGCGCTGCCGCTGCCCCTCGTTGAGCCCGGCCGGCTCGAGCAGGATTTCCGAAAAGGAGCGGATGGAGGTCATCGGCGTGCGCACTTCGTGGCTCACCTGGCTGAGGAATTCGTCCTTCTGGCTGTCCAGCTCCCGCAATTGCGCATTGGCCTCCTCCAGCTTGTGCGCCGTCAGCCGCAGCTCGGCCGAGGTCTTTTCCAATTGCTGGGAATATTCGATGACCTGCTGGGTTTCGTCGGCCATCTGCATCATTTCCTCAAGCGACACGTCGCCGCCCGCTACCACCTTGGAGAGCATGACATGGGCCGATGAGGCCCCGATGGAGCCGGCCAGTTCGCGCTCCAGCCGGCCGATAAAGGCCGGCGTCGGCTCCAGCAGCGCCGGATCGACGCCCCGCTCGCGTGCCGCCGCCTCGAACAAGGCCGCCGCCCGCTTCTCCCCCAGCACGCGCTCGGCCACGAAATAGAGATCGTTCGCCGTAGCCGAGCCCGGCACGAAATTGCGCTGCGGCAGGCCATGGCGCCGGAACACGTCCACAAAGGCCGTCGCCTGGATGCGCTCCAGCGCCGAGGGGCTGGTCAGCAGCGAGCCCAGCGTCAGGATCAGCACATTGATCGAAAGGCTCCAGAAGGCCGCATGCGCCAGCGGATCCCAGCCTTCAAGACCGAACATCGCCTCCGGCCGCAGCCAAAGAACGCCCCAGGGCCCCTCCTCCAGCAGCGTCGAGACCAGCGGCGACACCGAGGCGAGCGAGGGCAGGAAGCACGACCACGCCCAGATGACGAAACCGACCGAAATCGCCGCCGTCACCGCCTTGAGCGAGGCATCTTTCCAGAAGATCGCCGCCAGCAATGCCGGCAGGAATTGCGCGATCGCCGTGAAGGAAATGAGCCCGATCGGTGCCAGCGCGTCGGAATCGCGCGTGAACAGGAAATAGAAGAAGCCCAGCGACAGGATCAGCACGATGGCGAAGCGCCGCGCCACCAGCAGCACGCTGCTCACCCCCTGCCCGTCCCCGCCTTGCGGCGCCGCGCCGAACTTGAGCACCAGCGGCATCATGATGTGGTTCGACACCATGATCGACAGGGCGATGGATTCGAGGATGATCATTGATGTGGCGGATGAAAAACCGCCGATAAAGGCAAAGAGTGCCAATGCATTCTGTCCTGCCGATAGCGGCAGGGTCAGTGCGAACATGTCGGGATTGGCATCGTCTGGCATCACCGTCAGCCCATAGACGGCGATGGGGATGATGAAGATGCTCATCAGCATCATATAGGCCGGAAAGGCCCAGCCGGCGACGCGCAGATGGTTCTCGTTGGAATTCTCCACCACCGTCACCTGGAACTGGCGCGGCAGGCAGATGATGGCGGCGATGGAGAGGACCAGCGTGGTGATCCAGCGGCTGTCGAAACTGGCCGAGGTGTCGAAAACCACGCCCTTTTCCGCCGCCTGGCTGAAAATACCCTCGATGCCGCCGCCTAGATAGATGACGAAGACCCCCACCGCCACCAGGGCGGCGAGCTTCACCACGGCCTCGAAGGCGATGGCGGCGACGACGCCGTGATGCTGCTCCTTGGCGTCCACGTGGCGCGTGCCGAAGAGGATGGTGAACAGCGCCATTGCCGCCGCCACGCCCAGGGCCAGCCCCACATCGTCGATGCCGGTGAGGCTGCCGCGCCCGAATTCGGAAGCCCCCGCCACTGCCTGGATCGAGGACGTCACCGCCTTGAGCTGGAGCGCGATATAGGGCGCGATGCCGATCACCGCGATGCAGGTCACCAACACGCCCAGCCGGCTGGACTTGCCGAAGCGCGAAGACAGGAGGTCGGCCACAGAGGTGATGCGATGCAGGTGGCTGATGCGCACCAGCCGGCGCAGTACGAAATACCAGCCCACGAAAACCAGCGTCGGCCCGAGATAGATGGTGAGGAATTCCAGCCCGCTGCGCGCCGCATTGCCCACCGCGCCGTAAAAGGTCCAGCTGGTGCAATAGACCGAGATGGACAGCGTGTAGACCGCCGGCGAATTCAGCCAGGAACGCTTGTTGGCCTTGGCGCGCCTGTCCCCGAAATAGGCAAGCACGAAGAGCAGGCCGACATAGGCGACAGAGGTGGCGATGACGAAATCGGCCGACAGCATCAGCCCTCGCCCTCTTCTTCGCGCTCCACCGGATCGGGCGGCAGGTGCCGCGTCAGCGCGACCGTGCCGACGATCAGCAGCAGCCAGACGGTGAACAGATAGAACACGATCTGCGGCATGCCGAGAAAGGTCACGTCGCGATTGAACAGGCCCACAACGGGCGGCACGAATAGCACCAGGCCCAGCACGGTCAGCATGAACAAGCCGCCGACGACCCGCCGCCGGTCAGTCATTCTCGCCCAGCAATTGGCGCACCGCCCCCACCACTTCGGCATTGGAATAGGGCTTGGTCACGAAGCCATCCGCCCCCAATTCCTCGGCGATGCGCCGGTCCTGCTGCTGGCCCTTGGCGGTGAGGATCAGCACCGGCAGGTCGCGGGTTTCGACATCGGCGCGCAATTGCTTGAGCACGTCGAAGCCGCTGCGCCTGGGCAGCATGACATCGAGCACCAATACGCGCGGCGGCGCCCGGCGCACCCGTTCGAGCACCGCTTCGCCATCCGTAACCGACTCGATGCTCCAGCCCGCGCGGCGCAGGATGAAGTCCAGTGATTCAAGAATGCTCGGCTCGTCTTCGGCGATCAGGACATCGATGCCCAAAATTCCCCCTCCGTCCGCGATCTCCCCTCCGCGAACCGCAGTAATAAAGCCCAATCAATTGTGTTCGCCAAGGCCAAATTCGCTGGGGATCAGCGGCAGGCGCGTTACCGAGCGCGGCCCGCCAGGCGAAAGCATCTCCTCCTGCCGGGCCGAACATTCCCGCCGCGGGCACAGCCGGCAACTGGGCCCCACCGGCACATCGGCGCTCTGGTCGTTGAGATCGAGCCCCGCCGCATAGACGGTGCGGTCGGCATGGAGCACGTCGCAGGCCAGCATCACCGAAATCGAAATGGGCTGGTCGCGGAACGATCCGGCGCGGTGTTGCAGGGTCCGGGCGATGAACAGATAGCGCGAACCGTCGGAAAACCGCACCACTTGGCGCAAAATAGCGCCCGGCTGCCGGAAGGCCCCATAGATCGCCCAGAGTGGGCAGGCATGCCCGGAATTGGGCAGCAACAGGCCCGGCAGCGGAAAATGCTTGGTCAGCCGCCCCGCCGGGTCCGAGCGCAGGAAGCCGAAAGGAATGCCCTCCTCCCCCGGCCGCCGCAGCGAAACCAGCCGATGGGCGACCTGCTCGAAGCTGCCCCCGAAGGTCTCGCGCAGATAATCGGCGTCATAGGCGGATGCCTCGGCCTCCGCCAGAAACCGCGAATAGGGGAAGACGATGGCCCCGGCGAGATAGGAGCCCAGCGCCCGCGCGGCCAGTCGCCGCGAGGTTTCGTTGGTCAGCATCGCCCCGTCGAGAATATCGCGCAGCACATCGGCGGCCACCAATTCCCCGAGCAGCCGCGCCAGCTGGAATTGCCGCGTCGCCAGCGTCGTCGTGCCCTGGAACCACATGACGCCGCGCTCCGGCTCGTAGCGGTATTGCCCGGGAAAATCCGCCGGTCCCGGCCGCCCGCCGATGCGCGTCACCACACCGAACTGGCGCTCCAGCATCTCGACCAGCGCAGCGAGACCGAAATGGCCGTGCTGCGCTTCGATTCGCGCCCGCAATTGCGCTGCGACGGCTTCGAGCTGCGGGAAATAATTCTGCCGCTCGATGATCAGGTCATCGATTTCCCGCCGCGTCGATACGGTGCGCGCCGCCTGGCTGGTCACTTCGAACTGGCCGATCAGGCTCCGCGCGACATCGCCCAGGATGCGCGCCTCTCGGCCGATGGCGACGAGGAATTTCTGCCGCTCGTCCTCATCGAGATCGGCCACGTCCTCGAGGATTTCCGCGCTGGAGCGCACGGCGGTGATGCCCGAGAGAATCTGGTGCAGCAATTGGCTCAGGAGCGGGTCCGAGCGCAGCCGGTCCGCATAGGCATCGGCATTGTCCCGCGCATCGGAATAGGCCCGGTGCAGCCGCGCCATGGCCGTGGCGCTGGCCGGATATTGCGCCACCAATTGCCGCCTTTCATCCGGCTGGAACGGCAGCGACTCGACCATGGGGTCGGCATAGGCCTCTTCCAACTCATGCATCAGTTTCTGCTCGGCCTGACCGGTCAGGTCGTCGATTGCGATCTGCAGATGATGCGCCACGCGCTGCAGGAGCGCGCCGCCGACATCGCGTTTATTGTTTTCGATGAGGTTGAGATAGCTCGGCGAAATGCCCACCAGCCGCGCCAGTGCCGCCTGGGAAATCTTCAACGATTTCCGCCTGTTGCTGATCCGGAATCCGATCGGCGCCCGCATGGCCCACCCCCTCCCCGAGAAGACCGCCTGTCAACACATTCACAAATAATGCGTCACGACAGATCAACAATTTACAAAATTCTGGTGGTATTACAATGCTCTATTGAAGCCGTTTTCAAATGTGTCGAATACTGGGCAGGCGGTGAAGTCCCGACAATGTATCGGAACTCCCGCGCCAAAGGAGGAGATCAATGACACTTTTGAAGCGCGGGCTGACCCGCCGCAGAGTTATGCAGACCGGCATGGCCGGCATCATCGGCGCCGGTGTCGCACCCATAATGTTCACCAGGGGCGCCTGGGCGCAGGAGGATTTCTGCAACAACCCGACCGGCGACACCGTCACCATCGGCCTCAACCTGCCGCTGACCGGCGCCTATGCCGAGGAAGGCGCCGACGAACAGAAGGCTTATGAGCTCGCCATTGCCCACCTCAACGGCGAAGGCGATGGCGGCCTTCTCAACGTGCTCGCCCCCTCCGCGCTCAAGGGCAACGGCATCCTGGGCAAGAAGGTCGGCTATGTGTCCTCGGACAGCCAGACCAAGTCCGACGTGGCCCGCGCCGGCGCCACCCGCATGATCGAGCGCGACGGCGCCATCATGATCACCGGCGGCTCGTCCTCGGGCGAAGCCATTGCCGTTCAGGGCCTGTGCCAGGAAAAGGGCATCATCTTCATGGCCGGCCTGACGCACTCCAACGACACGACCGGCAAGGACAAGCGCCGCTACGGCTTCCGCCATTTCTTCAACGCCTATCAGTCCGGCATCGCCCTGGGCCCGGTTCTGGGCCAGGAATACGGCGCAGACCGCCGCGCCTATCACCTCACCGCCGATTATACCTGGGGCTGGACGCAGGAAGAGTCGATCAAGGCTGCCACCGAAGCCCTCGGCTGGGAAACCGTGGCCGCCGTGCGCACCCCGCTCGGCTCCACCGATTATTCCCAGTACCTGACGCCGATCCTCAATTCCGGCGCCGACGTGCTGATCCTCAACCATTACGGCCTCGACATGGTGAACTCCCTGCCCCAGGCCGTGCAGTTCGGCCTGCGCGACCGCCAGGCCAATGGCAAGCAGTTCCAGATCGTCACCCCGCTGGTGTCGGAACTGATGGCCAAGGGCGCCGGCGAAGCCATGCAGGGTGTGTTCGGTACCTCCAACTGGCACTGGAACCTGCAGGATCCGGGCTCCATCGCCTTCACCAAGTCCTTCGGCGCCGCCTATGGCTCCCCGCCGTCCCAGGCCGCCCACACCGCCTATGTGCAGATGCTGCTCTACGCGGATGCGGTCGAACGCGCCGGCACCTTCTACCCCCCCGAGGTCATCAAGGCGCTGGAAGGCCACGAATTCGACGGCATGGGCAATGGCAAGACGCTCTACCGTGCCGAGGACCATCAGTGCATGAAATCGGTTCTGGTGGTGCAGGGCAATGAAGCCCCGACCAGCGAATTCGACGTGCTGAACGTGGTCCAGGAAGTGGACCGCGAGACCACGACCTACGATCCGTCGATCTTCGGCGGCGAACTCGGCCCCGCAGAACCGGCGCCGCTGTGCTGATCGCTTGATCCCTTTGGCTCGCCCCTCGCGGGGCGGGCTTTCTCAGTAGACCTCATCCTGAGCCCGTCGAAGGACGAGGTCGTGCCCCGATTGTTCGAGCCTTGTACCACGCGCTCGTGGTTCGACAGGCTCACCATGAGGGCTACGGAAGCGAGCTCAGCGGAGCCATCCATGTTCGAAGTCATCTTTCTGCAATTTCTCAACGGGCTCGACAAAGGCGCCGCCTATGCGCTGATCGCCCTTGGCCTCACCCTGGTGTTCGGCACGCTGGGCGTGGTCAATTTCGCCCATGGTGCCCTGTTCATGCTCGGCGCCTTCTGCGCCGTCACCGTGCGCATGTTCCTCACCATGGAAACGGTCACGGTCGATCCGACCCAGCTCTCCCCTTGGGGCGCGCCGCTGGAAATCCGCGAGCCGCTGGTCCAGGCCTGGCTCGGCGATTTCGGCGCGGTGCTGGTCAATTACTCGGTGCCGTTCTCGATCCTCATCACCATCCCCATCATGCTGCTGGTCGGCATCGGGCTGGAACGTGGCATCATCAAGCATTTCTACAAGCGCCCCCATGCCGAGCAGATCCTGGTGACCTTCGGCCTGGCCATCGTGGCCCAGGAAGTCATCAAGTCGATCTTCGGCCCCAATCCCATTCCCCAGCCGATGCCCACCGATCTGCGCGGTGCCGCCGATATCGGCGCCTGGCTGGGCATGCAGGCCAATGTCATCACCTATCCGATCTGGCGCCTGGTCTATTTCCTGTTCGCCGGCGTAGTCATCGGCGCGGTCTTCGCCTTCCTCCAGTTCACCACCTTCGGCATGGTGGTGCGCGCCGGCATGGCCGATCGCGAGACGGTGGGCCTGCTCGGCATCAATATCGATCGCCGCTTCACCATCATGTTCGGCCTTGCCGCCGTCGTCGCCGGCGTGGCGGGCGTCATGTACACGCCGCTCCTGCCGCCGAACTATCATATCGGCATGGACTTCCTGGTGCTCAGTTTCGTGGTGGTCGTGGTGGGCGGCATGGGCTCGCTGCCCGGCGCCGTCGCCGCCGGCTTCCTGCTCGGGATTCTCCAGAGCTTCGCCTCCATGAACCAGGTGAAAGCCATCTTCCCCGGCATCGACCAGATCATCATCTATCTCGTCGCCGTCGTCATTCTACTCGTTCGTCCGCGTGGCCTGCTCGGCCGGCGCGGTGTCATGGAGGCCTGACATGAATCCCGCTCTCATGTCCCGCAACGACCTCTTCCTGCTGCTCGGCTTCACCCTGGTGGTGCTGGCCATGCCGATCTGGCTGGCGCCTTTCGGCGCCGGCTATCCGGACCTGCTGCAGCGTTTCATGATCTACGGCATCTTCGCCGTCGGCTTTAACATCCTCTTCGGCCTCACCGGCTATCTCAGCTTCGGCCATGCCGCCTTTTTCGGCGTCGGTTCCTACACCGCCGTCTGGTCGCTGAAGCTGCTGACCCTGGACGCCATCCCGGCCCTGTTCTTCGCTGTCATCATCTCGGGCCTCTTCGCCCTGGTCATCGGCTTCCTCTGCCTGCGCCGCTCGGGCATCTATTTCTCCATCCTCACCCTGGCCTTCGCCCAGATGAGCTACAATCTCGCCTATTCGGTGCTCACCCCGATCACCAATGGCGAAACCGGCCTGCAACTGACCCTTTCCGATCCGCGCGTCATCGACGCGGCCGTAGGCCATACTTTCGTGGGCCAGCCGATCCCGACCCTCCTGGGCACGCCGATCGGCGGCTATGCCGGCTTCTATTTCTGCGCCGGCTTCCTCATCATCACCTTCTTCATCGCCCAGCGCATTGCCGGCTCGCCCTTCGGCATGATGCTCAAGGCGATCAAGTCCAACCAGACCCGCATGCAGTTCACCGGGTTCAATACCCGCCCCTATGCCCTCTCCGCCTTCGTGATCTCGGGCATGTATGCGGGCCTGGCCGGCGCCCTGCTCGCCGTCACCGACCCGCTGGCCGGCGCCGAGCGCATGCAATGGACCGCCTCGGGCGAAGTCGTGCTCATGACCATCCTGGGCGGCGTCGGCACCCTGGTGGGCCCGGTCATCGGCGCCTGGATCATCAAATATTTCGAGAACATCCTCTCGGCGCTCAACGACAATATCCTCGCCCGCTTTTTCGACTTCCTGCCCGATGGCGTGGATACCTTCTTCGTCAAGGTCATCGGCAAGTTCGTGGGCGATGGCTGGCACCTGACACTGGGCCTGGTCTTCGTGATCATCGTGATCTTCCTGCCGGGCGGCATCATGGAAGGCGTCCGCCGCGTCGCCGCCATGTTCGACCGCTCGGGCGGCAAGACCTCCACCCGCACGCAAGCCGCAGAATAGGACCCCGGCCATGGCACAAAACAATGTTGTCCTGCATGTCGCGGACGTCCACAAAAGGTTCGGCGGCCTGCACGCCCTGGCCGACATCGATCTGCAGATCGAGGAAGGCAAGACCCATGCGATCATCGGCCCCAACGGAGCCGGTAAATCGACCCTGCTCAACGTCATCATCGGCAAGCTGCCGCCCACCAGCGGCCAGGTGGTGTTCGACGGCACGATCCTGACCGGAAGAAAACCCTATCAGATCAACCAGCTCGGCATTGCCCGGGTGTTCCAGACGCCCGAGATTTTCGCCGATCTTTCAGTGCTCCATAACGTCATGATCCCGGCACTCGCCAAGCGCGACGGCATGTTCAGGCTCAACATGCTGCGCACGCTGGACAGCGAGACCGGCATCCGCGCCGAGGCCGAACACATGCTGGAGGATGTGGGGTTGATCAACCGCCGCCACATGCAGGCCGGCTCGCTCTCGCGCGGCGACAAGCGCCGCATGGAACTGGCCATGTGCCTCATCCAGCATCCGCGCCTCTTGCTGCTGGACGAACCCACGGCCGGCATGAGCCGCCATGACACCAACACCACCATCGACCTGCTCAAGAAGATCAAGGCCCGCGGCATGACCAAGGTGATCATCGAGCACGACATGCATGTCGTGTTCTCGCTGGCCGACAAGATTTCGGTGCTCGCCCAGGGGCGGATCATCGCCGATGGCATGCCCGATCAGGTGCGTGGCAATCCCAAAGTGCAGGAAGCCTATCTCGGAGGAGCCCATTGATGAGTTCCATCGCCATGACCACCGAAACCATCGTCAGCCAGGCCGCCGAAGTGGAAACCAGCCGTCCCTTCTTCTCGGTGCGCGATATCCACGCCTATTACGGCGAAAGCTATATCGTGCAGGGCGTGTCGCTCGATATCCGCAAGGGCGAAATCCTGGCCCTGCTCGGCCGCAACGGCGCCGGCAAGACCTCTACCCTGCGCACCATTGCCCGCACCGGCAATCCGGAAATGCGCCAGGGCGAAATCTGGCTCGACGGCCAGGCCGTGCACCAGATGAAGAGTTTCGAGGCCGCCCGCGCCGGTATCCAGCTCGTGCCCGAGGACCGCCGCATCATCCAGGGCCTGAGCGTCGAGGAAAACCTCAACCTCGCCCGCGTCGCCCCCGGCCACGGCTGGAGCCTCGAGCAGATTTACGAGAGCTTTCCGCGCCTCGCCGAGCGCCGCACCCAGGATGGTGTCACCCTGTCGGGGGGCGAGCAGCAGATGCTGGCCATTGCCCGCGCCCTCGCCCGCGACCTCAAGCTCCTGCTGCTCGACGAGCCCTATGAGGGCCTGGCCCCGGTCATCGTGCAGGAAATCGAACGCATCCTGCATTCGATCAAGCCGCTGGGCATCACCACCATCATCGTCGAACAGAACGCCGTGGCGGCCCTGAAACTCGCCGACCGCGCCGTCATCCTCGACACCGGCGAGGTCGTCTTCTCCGGCACCGCCAAGGAGGTCCTCGACAACGCCGAACTTCGTCACGAATATTTGGCGATTTAGGCCTTCAACCGAACTTTCATAGACCTCATCCTGAGCCTGTCGAAGGACGAGGTCGCGGCCACCGAGTAACCGATCTCGTGGTTCGACAGGCTCACCATGAGGTCTCCGAGAGTTCAGAAATCCGGCCCCAGGCCGCAAACGCTACCCTGGGTCCTTCAGGTAAAGGCATGATGCCGATCTCACCCTCTCCCCCCTGAAGGCCCCAGGGTTCACCTTTCTTACCTCTCCTTTTGGGGGAGAGGTCGGCTCGCAGCGCCGAGTGAGGGGGCCTTGCAATCGGCTCCACAAGCAAAATCCCACCCCATTCCGAATCGTCACTCTCCGGCTTGCCCCAACGGCTCTTGCACCGCAGCCGTCCGCCCCGGATCGTCACCCTCAGGCTCGACCTGAGGGCGTTTGCGACAAGCGCCACAAACAAAGACCCTCGGGTCGATCCCGAGAATGACAAGCATTGGGCGGATGGCGGATGAGGGGTTTTTACCCCTCCACCTCCGGCGCCCCCGCCGCAATGGTCACGCCCTCGCCTTCCAGCGCGTCGCGCACTTCGCGCGCTAGGTCGACCGCGCCCGGCGTATCGCCATGCAGGCATATCGAGCGCGCCGCCGATTTCAGCACCGAGCCGTCGATGGCCTCGATTTCCCCATGCAGCGCCAGCCGCAGGCACCGCGCGATCACCGCATCGACATCGTGGATCACCGCGCCCTCCCGGTCGCGCGGCACCAGCAGGCCATCCGCGCTATAGGCCCTGTCGGCATAGGCCTCGCGGATCAGCGGCATGCCCACGGCCTTGGCCGCCCGCACCTGCTCGCTATTGTCGAGCGCCAGCACCGCCATATGCGGGTCCATGGCCCGGATGGAGGCGAAGACACCCACGGCAAAGGCCAGTTCCTCCGCCGTCTGGTTGGCCAGCGCGCCATGCAGCTTCACATAGGCCAGCGGTACCCCGACTTCCCGGGCGATGTGCCGCACCAAGAACATCTGCTCGCGGATTTGCCCCAGCAATTGCTCGAGCGGCATGACCACGCGGAAGCGCCCGAACCGTTTCTTGTCGGCATAGCCCGGATGCGCCCCCGCCCGCGCGCCGCGCGCCTTGCACACCTTGAGGATATGCCGGATCGTCGCCGCGTCGCCCGCATGGCCTCCACAGGCGATCGAGGCGCTGGAGACGATGCCGAGCAGGTCTTCGTCCGTCCCCATGCCTTCGCCGAGATCGGCGTTGAGATCGATGCTGGTCATGTCTGTCCGCTCCGCAACAAGCGATGCGCATGGTCCACCGAGACCGGCTCAAAGGCAAGAACGCTGCCGGGCCGCATCTGCGCGAAGCGGTCGAGATCGGCGCCGATGATCGTGCCAATGCGCGGATAGCCGCCGGTGGGCTGATGATCGCGCATCAGCACGATGGGCGTGCCATCGCCCAGGATTTGGATATCCCCCGGCAGCACCGGATCGGAAACCAGCGACAGGATGCTTTGGCCGCCGAACACGCCGTCCTCGTCGGCCAGCCGCACCCCCATGCGGTCCATGGCGGGGCTGATCCGGAACCGCGCGCCAACGAACTGGCTCTGCACTTGCACCGAAAACCGCTCCCAATGCAGGCCCCGGATAAAGCGGATCGGTCCGTCCTCGACAGGCGCGGTCGCAATCGGGCCGGGCTCACCCGCCCCGTCCTCGAACCGCAGGCGATCTCCCGCCGCCAATGCCCGGCCCTCCAGCCCGCCGAGCCGGGCTCGCATATTGGTGGATAGGCTCCCCAGCACGTCGGGCAGGTCCAGCCGGGCGCCGAAGCGCAGATAGCCGTAATTGCCGGCGGACCCGGGAGTCACCGACAGAAGATCGCCTGCCGACAGCCGGGCCGCGCCCGGCCAGCCCAATGCCGCCCCATTGATCCGCACGGCGAAGGCCCCTCCGGCCCAACCGATCCGCACCGCGCCCGTTTCGATCACCAGGTCGAGCCCAGCCCGGGTCATCTCGATCCCCGCCCCCGATCCTGCGCCGGCCAAGGCACCAGCCTGCCGGAACGCGCCCTGATCCATCGGCCCCGACGCGCTGATTCCATGCGCCAGAAGCCCATGCCGCCCCGCATCCTGAATGGTCGCCAGCGGGCCGGCCCGCACGATCCGCACCAGGGCGCTCATGCCAGCGCCTCGAACGAGACCAGGTCGCCGGCCTGCAATCGCGTCGGCGGCAGGCGCGCCGCATCGAAATTGCGGAAATCGGTCTGCCCGATCACATGCCAGCCCGTGGGAATATCGCTTGCCGCGATGGCGGTCTGCCCCGCCGCGAACAGCACGCTGCCCGCCGACACCAGCGGCCGCACCTGCTGTCGCCGCGGCAGCGTCAGGTCCGCACCGTGAAAACCGCAATAGACGAAGCCGGGTGCAAAGCCGGTCGCCAGCACCCTCAGGGGCGCCGCGCAATGCCGGGCGATGAAATCGGCAATGGTCAACCCGAGCGCGGCCGCCACCTCCGCGAGGTCCGGCCCATCGAATCGCACCCCGATCCGATGCGAGCCTGCCGGCTTCTCCGCCGGCCGCGACAGGCGTAGCGCGATTTCGCCGGCCAGCCGGAAGGGCTCGGTAGCGGCCGGATCGTAGCGCAGCAGGACCGAAACCAGGCTCGGCACCACCTCGACCACGCCGGCGATCGGATCGGCGTCCAGCGCCGCCGCCAGCGCCTGGGCGGCCCGGTTGGCGCCGTCCTCGAGGCTGTCCCCGAACCGCACCAGCAGGGCGCAATCGCCCAGCGGCACGATCAGCAATCCTTCCCGCCCGCTCCGGCTCGTTTCGATCATCTCCACCCGGTCCCATGGCAACGGAGCGCAGTCCAAGGGATTGGACCGCGCTCCGTCAAGCCGTCGGCAGCCATAAATGGCCGGAAATGGAAATGTCTGTTCAGTTCAGGAGCGCATCTGCATCTAATTGGGGTCGCGGCCCTCCTGCTCAACCACCGCCTCGAACAATTCGCGGGCATTGCCCGCCCCGATGGCCTCGATGGCCACGGCGGCGATGGCGGCAAACAGCTCAGCGATTTCCTGGGGATCGGTGATTTCGGCGTCGTCTTCTTCGGCGTCGGCGTTGATCAGGGTGAACATGAGGAACGCGCCTCCACACTAAGGCGGGCTGCGGATGTAGGAGCAGGTTCCGCAGAAATCCCGCGACAAAAGAGAAGTCCGAAGCGATGGGCTGCCCCGAACGAGCCTACACAGGGAGTGTGCGGCGATTCCCGTTACGTTTTAAATAATGGATTGTGGCCGCGGGCCGCACAACGCCGCTTGCCTCGCTGCGCGACGCGGCCTACTCTTCGCCCGCTTCCAGCCGCTCCAGATAGGCCTCGATGTCGTCGAGCGATGCCGAGAACGGCTTGGGCGCATCCCCGTACACCACCTTGAAGCTCTCGTCGTCCCTGAGGGCATGGCCGCCCGGCTGGCCGAGCACCTTGATCTTCTCGGAGGTCAGGATGGTCAGCCCATAGCGCGCCGCCACCCGTTTCATGCGCCGCATGCGCGAAGCGTCGAATTCCTTGCGGCTCATCTGCATATCCCAAGATTTGGCGGGCAGGGAGGGATTCGAACCCCCGGAAGGCTTGCACCTTCGCCGGTTTTCAAGACCGGAGCAATCAACCGCTCTGCCACCTGCCCGTTGCCAGTGCCTTTAGCGGCGGCCGGGCGGGCTGTCCAGAGGCTACGATATCTCCGCCGATGTCGGGATCGTAAAGACTAAGGGGCCGGAGCAACCGGCCGCCCGGGAGGGCGAATGCCCCGGCCCGGAAAAGAAAAACCCGGCTATTGCCGGGCTTTCTTTCTTAGTGGTGATGTTCAGGCATTTCCTTGAGCTGGTCCTTGGTCCAGGCCGTTACAGCGTGGACATCGCCGTTTTCGTCTCGCATGAACTCCAGATCGCTCAGCGGAACGGCAACTGGCTTTGCACCGATGCCGAGAAAACCGCCGACATCGATGATGACATTGTCGAGGCCATGCATGTGGTCCACCTTGCCGATCTTGTGGTCATCGGCACCATAGATCGTCGCGCCCTCAAGAATGGCGGGGGTCAGCTCGGCCGCGCCGAGGCGAACGTGATTAATATGGTCCATGATGGGACTCCTTCTGGTTGTGCCAGACCAACCCTTGAGAGCCCCAACTGTTCCAGGACAATTCAGCGACGCCCTGCCCTTACGGCACCAGCACCACCGAGCCGGTGGTTTCGCGCCCTTCCAGCGCCCGATGCGCCGCGGCGGCGTCTTCCAGGGCGAAGGTGCGGTTGATCTCCACCTTGATCGCCCCCGACTGCACCGCCTCGAACAGCGCTCGCGCGCCTTCCAGCAGGTCTTCCCGACGGGAGAAGTAATGCACGCCCGTGGGCCGGGTGACGAAAAGCGACCCCTTGCGCGCCAGGATGCCCAGATCGGGCACGCTGACCACGCCCGAGGCATTGCCGAAGCTGGCGAGCAGCCCGCGCGGCCGCAGGCAATCGAGCGAGCCTTCGAATGTCGCCTTGCCGACACCGTCATAGACGACGTCGACGCCCCTGCCCCCGGTCAGTTCCTTCACCCGTGCCGGAAAATCCTCTTTCTTGTAGTCAATGGCATGGTCGCAGCCATGCCGCAGCGCCAGCGCCACCTTTTCCGGGCTGCCGGCCGTGCCGATCACGGTCGCGCCCAGCGCATGCGCCCATTGGGTGGCGATCAGCCCGGTGCCGCCCGCCGCCGCATGCCAGAGAATGGTCTCGCCCTTCTGCACCGGCCAGGTCTTGAACAGCAGGTAATAGGCCGTCAGCCCCTTGAGCAGCACCGCCGCGGCGACCCGGTCTTCCACTCCGTCGGGAATGGGCACCAGCTTGGCCGCCGGCACCAGGCGCTCCTCGGCATAGGCGCCGGGCGTGCCCTGGTAACAGACGCGGTCGCCGACCTTGACCTCGCTCACCCCCTCGCCCACGGCCTCGACGATGCCGGCAGCCTCGTTGCCCGCCACGAAGGGCATCGGCAGCGGATAGAGCCCGGAGCGCTGATAGGTGTCGATGAAATTGAGCCCGATCGCCGTCTGGCGGATGCGCGCCTGGCCGGGACCTGGGGCCGCGACGGGCCAATCCTCGCTGCGGAGGACTTCGGGCCCTCCCGGTTCGTGAACGGCGATAACCCGGGTCATTTCGATCCTTTCGGCTTGCGGGGCGCGGATTTGGGGCGCGATTGGGCGCGGGCGGCGGGGCCGGTACGAGCGCGGGGCCGGGTCGCCGCCGGCGCGCCGTCTGCATTGGCCCGTGTCGCCGCGACGGCACCGCCGCCCATGGCGGCGAGGGCGGCATCGGACGAGACGGCACCGGTGTCACCCGTGAAGGGCGTGAACTCGGCCTTGCCGGCCGCCTTGCCCGCCCGCTTCTGCTTGCGCTGCTTGGCGATGATGTTGACGGCCTCGACCAGCACCGAGAAGGCCATGGCCGAATAGATATAGCCCTTTTCGATATGGAACCCGGTGCCTTCGGCCACCAGCGTGGTGCCGATCAGCAGCAGGAAGGCCAGGGCCAGGATTTTCGTGGTCGGATGCGCCGCGACGAACCGCGCGATCGGGCCGGAGGCCAGGAACATCACCGTCACCGCGATGAGCACCGCCGCCACCATGATGCCGACCCGCACCGGATAATCCAGAGTCGAGGGCACCATGCCCACGGCGGTGATGATCGAGTCGATGGAGAACACCATGTCGATGACCACGATCTGTTCCAGGATGGCCTGCAGCGTGGCGCCGACCTTGCTGTCGACCTTGGTTTCGTGCGGCTCCTCGATGGCCGCATGCATTTCATGGGTCGCCTTGTAGATGAGGAAGCCCCCGCCCACGACCAGGATGATGTCCTTCCAGGAGAAGCCATGATCGAACAGCGTGATCACCGGCTGGTCGAGCTGCACGATCACCGAGATCAGCAACAAGAGGATGATGCGGAACACCAGGGCCAGCCCGATGCCCAGCTTGCGGGCGAATTCCGCCTGCTCGCGCGGCAGGCGCGAGACCAGCACGGAGATGAACACGATATTGTCGATGCCGAGTACGATTTCCATTGCCGTCAGGGTCAGGAAGGCCGCCCAGACGGCGGGATCTGACAGAAACTCAAACATCGAATGCTCCATTGTCCGAGTCGGATATGTGCGCCAATTTAGAGCATCGCGGAAAAGTGGGAACCGGTTTTCCGTGCGATGCCAGCGGAAAGATTGGGGCGACACCTGGCCATCGGGATGATGCTGCCTCGTGTCGCGCTGGTAACGCGGCAATGGCCGATGCTAAACTCCGGTTCCAAAGATCAGCGAGTTTTCCGATGGAATCCTTCTCTCCGCTCACCGCTTCCCTCGGCGGCGTCCTTATTGGCCTGGCCGCCGCCGTGCTGTGGCTGGGCAATGGCCGCATCGCCGGCATTGCCGGCATATTCGGCCATCTCCTGCCCCCCGGCCGGGCCATGCTCTGGCGTCTGATCTTTCTCACTGCCCTGATTGCCGCCGCCTGGGCCAGCGCCCGCCTGTTCCCGCAATTGGGCGCCGGCGGCGTCGAGCCCTCGCGCCTGGCGCCGCCACCTGAGGGCTGGGCCGTGCCCATGCCCGTCTGGCTGGTCATTGCCGGCCTGCTCACCGGTTTCGGCACCCGCATCGGCAATGGCTGCACCTCGGGCCACGGCGTCTGCGGGCTGGCGCGCCTGTCGCCGCGTTCGCTGGTCGCCGTGCTGGTCTTCTTCTCGGTGGCCATCCTCACCGTCACCGTCACGGGGATCGTCTGATGTCTCTGCGCCTCCCCTATTTCGCCACGGCCGCGCTCAGCGGCGCCCTGTTCGGGGCCGGCCTCTATGTCTCGCAGATGGTCGATCCGCTGAAAGTCCTGCGCTTTCTCGATTTCACCGCCATTCCCGCCGGTGGCTGGGACCCGAGCCTGGCCTTTGTCATCGTTCCGGCCATCCTCGTCATGTTCGTCGCGCTGCGCATCGGCAAGACCCGGCAGGCGCCGCTTTTCGACACCAGCTTTCATGAGCCGGGCCAGAAGCAGATCGATGCCCGCCTCGTCGGCGGCGCGGCCCTGTTCGGCATCGGCTGGGGCATGTCGGGCATCTGCCCCGGCCCGGCCATCTCGCTGATCGCCTTCCAGCCCGACGGGCTCTGGTTCTTCCTCGTCGCCATGTTCGTCGGCTCCCTGGCCGGCGGCCTGCTTTCTCCCGGTGGGAGCCAGCGCCGCCCCGAGGAGGCCGTGGCATGAAGCCGGACGCCGACATCATCGTGGTCGGCGGCGGGCTTGCCGGCCTGGCCGCCGCCGCCGGCCTGGCCCGGCTGGGTCTCTCCATCATCCACCTGGCCCCTGCCGCCCCGCCCGACCGGCGCACCTCGGCACTGATGATGCCCAGCGTCGATTTCCTGCGCCGCAGCGGCCTGGTCGAGGATCCGTCGGCCATCGGCCACGCGCTCACCGCCATCCGCATCATCGACGCAACTCCGCGCCTCATCCGCGCTCCCGAAACCCTGTTCGAGGCCGCCGAAATCGGCCTTCCCGCCTTTGGCTGGAATTTCGCCAATGCCGTGCTGCTCGACCGTTTCCAGGCCGCCGCGCCGGCCGGCGGCATCGACACCCGCAACCAGCCGGTAACCGATTATGCCCGCCAGGGCGATGTCGGCGCCGTCACCCTGGCCGATGGCACCATGCTGCGTGCTCCCCTGATCGTGGGCGCCGACGGCAAGAAGTCGCTGATCCGCACCCGGGCCGGCATCGGCACGCGCGAACATGCCTTCGCCCAATCCGCCCTGGTCTGCGACCTGGAGCTGGCCCGCCCCATCGGCGGCACCTCGATCGAGTTCCACTATCCCAACGGCCCGTTCACCCTGGTGCCCGCGGGCGCAAACAGGGCCAATCTGGTCTGGATCGACGAGGAGCACATCCTGCGCCAGGCCCAGGCCGGCGGGGCCGAAACCCTCCTCCCCGCCCTCCTGGAAAAATCCCAGCGCCTTTTCGGCGCGATCGAGCTGGTCTCGCCCAGCTTCATCTTCCCGTTGAGCACGCTCAGCGTCGCCACGGCCGGCCGCGACGGCGCGGCCCTGGTGGGGGAATCGGCCCATGCCTTCCCGCCCATCGGCGCCCAGGGGCTCAATCTGGGCCTCCGCGATGTCGCCGACCTGGTCGAAATCGTCGCGGCGACCGGCCGCTCCCGGCCCGATTGGGGCCTTGCCGCCAGCCGCGACTATGCCGCGCGCCGCGCCGGCGACCTGGCGCGCACCGGCACCGTGGTCGATACCCTGTTCCGCTCGCTCCTGGCCGACATGCTCCCCAGCCAGACCCTGCGCGCCGGCGGCCTCTGGGCCCTCAAACTCCTCCCCGCCCTGCGCAAACAGGCCTTCTCCATCGGCATGGGCGCGCGGTAGGGGCAAGAACCCAAGCCGTCTGCCTTTGTCCCGAAAACCTCATCCTGAGCCTGTCGAAGGACGAGGTCGGGTGCAGCCGAGCATCAGCGTTCTCGACCTCGTGGTTCGACAAGCTCACCATGAGGTCTCCTCAGCCCCCTGAGCCTTCTAGCGGCGGAGCGTCCCGCCCCTTCCGCATAACAAATCGCCCCAAAACAAAACGGGCGCGGTTCCCCGCGCCCGTCTCGAAACTCTAAATCGGTTGCTCGTTACTGAGCCGGCGGCGCCGCGGGGGCTTCGCCTTCGGCCGGGGCCGGGGCAGCTTCGCCTTCGGTGGTGAGCTGCTGACGCAGCTGCTCGGCGCGGTCCTGCAGCACCTGCTCCAGGGCGTTCTCGCCCGATTCCTGCTGCTGCAACTGCTCGAAGGTCAGCGCCGCGTCGCCATCATAGGTGGCGGTGAAACCGGCCAGGTTGATGTCGATGGTCAGGTCCTGGTTCTGGCGGTTCTTGGCGGTCAGCTTCAGCGTATTGCCGCGCTTGAGCGAGTTCACATATTGCTCGTTGATCACCAGCTGCGTGGAGCACGAAGTGGTGTCACACAGCATGTAGGGCACGCGCACCGGCTTGGCATTGTCGATCTGCCAGGTCAGGCCGAACGGCAGCAGGACCCCGAGCGGCACGGCGGCAACGGCCAGCAGGCGGCTTTCCTGGCCCGGATCGTCGCGCAGCAGGAAGGAGCCGAGGAACTGGCCATTGGCCAGCACCACCTGGCGCATCAGGCAGGCCTTCTGCCCATCGGGCAGCGGATCGCAGACCTTGAGCCAGTTCTGCGAGGCCAGGTTATCGACCGCGTTCGCAACTTCCTCGACGGCCGAACCCTCACCGGCTGCATCGGCGGCAGGCGCTTCGGCGGCCGGGGCTTCGGGAGCGGCGTCCTGGGCAAAGGCAGAGATGGGCGACATCATCATGGTGGCGGCAGCCACGCCGGCGACGAGGTTCTTGCTGAAGATCATAGAAATATCCTTGCCTTCCTTGGCAGTCCGGCGGCCGGTCGCCACCTTGCGAAACTGAATTGCCCTTCAAGGGCGCAAATCGGGCAATAACATGACCGATGACCCTTGCCAAAACATTATGACTTTGGTGCCGCCATTCGGCCACATCAGGCCCCGCTTTCCGCCAGTTTGGCGAGCTTTGCGAGGATGGCGGCGGCCCCTTTGAGCCGGTGTTCGGCACTGGGCCAATTGCGCACGAACACGAGTTTCTGATCGGGCTTGATCCGCACCTGGTTTGCCGGGTCGCTCACCAGCTTCACCAGGCCCGCCGGATTGGGAAATTCGTTGTTCCGCAGGCTGATCACCGCGCCCTTGGGGCCGGCATCGACCTTTTCGACATTGGCCTGCCGGCACAGCGCCTTGACCAGGATGACCTTGAGCAGCGCCTCCACTTCCTCGGGCAGCGGCCCGAAGCGGTCGATCAGCTCGGCCCCCGCAGCATCGATGTCGCGGATATCGTTGAGATCGCCCAGCTTGCGGTAGAGCTGCATGCGCAGCGTCAGGTCCGGCACGTAATGCTCGGGGATCATCACCGGCATGCCCAGCGAAATGGTCGGGCTCCACTCGTTGCGGTCCTCGTATTCCTCTTCGCCGCTCTTGAGCGCCGCCACCGCCTCTTCCAGCATTGCCTGGTAGAGTTCGTAGCCCACCTCGCGGATATGGCCCGATTGCTCGTCGCCCAGCAGATTGCCCGCGCCGCGGATATCGAGGTCGTGGCTGGCCAGCTGGAACCCTGCCCCCAGGCTTTCCAGCGATTGCAGCACGCCCAGGCGCCGCTCGGCCGTGTCGGTCAATTTTTTGTCAGGCGGCACGGTGAACAGCGCATAGGCCCGCTGCTTGCTCCGCCCGATGCGGCCGCGGATCTGGTACAATTGCGCCAGCCCGAACTGGTCGGCGCGATGCACGATCAGCGTATTGGCGTTCGGAATATCCAGCCCCGATTCCACGATCGTCGTCGCCAGCAGCACGTCGAACTTGTTGTCGTAGAAGGCATTCATGATGTCGTCGAGCTCGCCCGGCGCCATCTGCCCATTGGCGATGACGAAGCTCACCTCCGGCACCTGCTGACGCAGGAATTCGGCGATATCGGGCTGGTCCTTGATGCGCGGCACCACATAGAAGCTCTGCCCGCCGCGATATTTCTCGCGCAGCAGCGCCTCGCGGATCGACAGCGGATCGAAGGGCGAGATGAAGGTGCGGATGGTCAGCCGGTCCACCGGCGGCGTCGCCAGGAGGCTCAGATCGCGCACCCCGGTCAGCGCCAATTGCAGCGTGCGCGGAATCGGCGTCGCCGTCAGCGTCAGCACGTGCACATTGGACTTCAGCTCCTTCAGCCGCTCCTTGTGCGCCACCCCGAAATGCTGCTCCTCGTCGATGATCAGCAAGCCCAGATCGTTGAACTTGATCGACTTGCTGAGCAGCGCATGCGTGCCCACCACGATATCGACCTGCCCATCGGCCAGCCCGTCCTTGGTCGCCTTGAGCTCGGCCGCCGGCACCATGCGCGAAGCGTGCCGCACGCGCACCGGCAGGCCCTTGAAGCGCTCCGAAAACGTCTTGAAATGCTGCCGCGCCAGCAGCGTCGTCGGCACCACCACGGCCACCTGCTTGCCGCTCAGCGCCACCGCGAAGGCCGCCCGCAGCGCCACTTCGGTCTTGCCGAAGCCCACGTCGCCGCAGACCAGCCGGTCCATCACCTTGCCCGAGGTCAGGTCGTCGAACACCGCCTCGATGGCGGTCAACTGGTCCTCGGTCTCCTCATAGGGGAAGCGCGCCGCGAATTCCTCATAGGCGCCGGGATTGAGGTCCACCACATCGGCCTTCACCAGCAGCCGCTGCGCCGCCAGCTTGATGAGCTGCTCGGCCATTTCGCGGATACGCTGCTTGAGCTTGCCCTTCTTGGCCTGCCAGGCCACCCCGCCCAGCTTGTCCAGCGCCACCGATGCATCGTCGGACCCATAGCGCGTGAGCAGCTCGATATTCTCCACCGGCAGGTAGAGCTTGGTGTCGCCGGCATATTGCAGCTCGACGCATTCATGCGGCGCCCCGCCCGCCTCGATCACCTTGAGGCCGACAAAGCGTCCGATGCCGTGATCGACATGCACCACCAGGTCGCCCGCCGCCAGCGAGGCCGCCTCGGTCAGCGCGTCCTGCGCCTTCTTGCGGCGCTGCGGCCGCAGGATGCGTTCGCCCAGAATGTCCTGCTCGGACAGGACCAGCAGGTCCTTGGTCTCGAACCCGGTTTCCAGCGGCAGCACGACCAGCGACGTCGTCGCCGGGCTCGTGGTCTCGGCGTCGCGCCAGTTTTCCGCAAGGCGCGGATTGGTCAGCCCGTGATCCTTGAGCACCTGCGCCATGCGATCGCGCGTTCCCGCGCTCCAGCAGGCAACGATCGCCCGCCGTCCGGCGCGGCGCTCCGCCAGGAGCCGGTCCACCACCGCCTGGAACAGGTTGACGTCCGAGGCCGCGCGTTCCGCCGCGAAGCTGGGCGCGATATGTCCGCCGGCATCGTCGCCCCGCGCCGTCTGCGGCGACAGGAACGGCGAAAGCTGGATCACCGATGCGCCCGCCAGCGCCGCCGGCGCCACGTCGAGGTCATAGAGCAGCTCGGGCTTGATCGGTTTGTACGGCGCCCCTGCCCCGGCCACCGCCGGCGCCAGCCGCGCCGCCTCGCGCGCCTCGTAATAATCGGAGATCTGCTCGACGCGCTCGGCATAGGCCTCATTGGCCTGGTCGTCGAAGACGAAGGGCGCGTCCCCGGTGTAATCGGCCAGCCGGTCGAGATGGTCGTAGAAGAAGGGCAGCCAATGCTCGGTGCCCGAATAGCGCGATCCGCCGCTGACCGAGGCATAGAGCGTGTCGTCCACCGTATTGCCGCCGAAGGCCGCGGTGTAGTTCTGCCGGAAGCGGCGAATGGTCTCCTCGTTGAGCACCACTTCGCTCATCGGCGTCAGGTCCACGCGCTTGAGATTGCCTGTCGTGCGCTGGCTGTCCGGGTCGAAGGTGCGGATCGATTCGAGCTGGCTGCCGAAGAAATCGAAGCGCAGCGGCGCCTCCGCCCCGGCCGGATAGAGGTCGATGAGCCCGCCCCGCACCGCGAATTCGCCGCTCTCGCGCACGGTCGGCACGCGCAGATAGCCATTGTTGGCCGCCCAGGCCATCAGCTTGTCGCTGTCCACCACGCGCCCGACCACCGCCGAGAACGACATGGTTTCCACCAGGTCGCGCGGCGGCAATTTCTGGATCAGCGCGTTCACCGCCGTCAGCACGATCGCACCCCTGGCCCCGCCGGTCAGCGCCGCCAGCGTATTCATCCGCGCCGCGATGGTCACATTGTTCGGCGAGACCCGGTCATAGGGCAGGCAATCCCAGGCCGGCAGCGTCAATATGGCATGGCCGGGCAGCATCGCCCCCAGCACCTCGGCCATCCGCTGCAACCGCCGCCCGTCCCGCGCCACGAAGACCAGGCTGGCCGCATCTTCCGGGGCATCCTTGAGCCGCTGCTCGACCAGGCGGGCAAGCACCATGGGCTGCATGCCGTCCGGCACGTTGGAAATGGCGCGGACGGGCGGATTGATGCCGGAAAGGTCGTTCATTTTTCTATCCGGGCCTGATGATCGGCGATGACGCGGTCGAGAAAATCCCGGTCCACATGCGCCGGCGGCACTTCCTGGCCCATCACCCATTTGAGCAGGGGCGGGTCTTCCTCGTTCATAAGCGCCTCGAGCCGATCCAGTTCCGCCTGGCCATAGCCTTCCACATTGGCATCGGCAAAGGGTCCTAGGATCAGGTCCATCTCCTTGGTGCCCCGATGCCAGGCGCGATAGCGCAGCCGCTTGCGGCGAATGGCAATGTCTTCACCGGCCGTCATTGGACACCCATGATTGAACTTTGTTCCCGATTTGGACGTGTTCTTACGCGCGTTAATGCCGCTTGTCAGCCCTCAATCCGGTCTCCGGCAGGCCAACCATTTCCCAGCACCTCACCAGTTCCCAGTAGACCTCATCCTGAGCCCGTCGAAGGGCGAGGTCGTGGCACACAGCTCGTAGCGTGCCCGACCTCGTGGTTCGACAGGCTCACCATGAGGTCTCCGAAAGCATCGCACGGATGGACGCTTTCCTTACCCACGGGGTCATTCCCGCGAAAGCGGGAACCCCTGTTTGCGCGCTCGTATCGATAACGGAGGTCCCCGCTTTCGCGGGGATGACACCCTGAAAAATCACGTATTGGTGGCCTCAATAACCTACCCCCCACTGGATGCGGCACCTCCCCCTTGACGGGCTCCGACCCGTCCCGCAGGGCAAATCTCTCCGGTGGAGAGATTTGAGGCGAGGAGGATGGGAGGGGGTGCGGGAGCCCCGATATCAGTACCCGGCACCACCTGCTGGCTCGCCCCCATTCTTCACCCCAGCTTCACGGCACATGAAGCCCGCCCCGGCTTATCGCCGCGCCGGAGATCGCCAAAAATGCCGGCCAGCCAATCCCAAGGAGCGTCCATGTCCGACCAACCCAATATGTCCCGCCGTCTTCTCCTGGGCTCCGCCATTGCCGGAGCCGGCCTGCTCGGCGCCGCCGGCGGCGCGCTGGCCGTCGGCACTGGTTCCACCGATCCTCAAACCATCGCCATCCCCGGCGAGCGCCGGCGTTTCGTCGGCAAGTCGGTCACCATCACCGGCGCCACGTCCGGTATCGGCCGCGCCGCCGCTATCGCCTTTGCCGCCGAAGGCGCCCATGTCGCCTTTTGCGGCCGCCGCACCCGGCTTGGCGCCGAAGTCGAGGCCGCCATTCGCGAGGCCGGCGGCGAGGCCAGCTATATCGAGGCCGATGTGCGCGAACCCGATTCGGTCGCCGCCTTCGTCACCGCGGCAGCCGAGCGCTACGGCCCGCCCCGGATCGCCTTCAACAATGCCGGCATCAGCTTCAGCCGCCGCCTGCACGAAACCGGCATCGCCGAATGGGACGACACCATCACCACCAATGTGCGGGGGATTTTCCTCGCCATGCGCGCGCAAGTGCCCCTGATGCAGGCCAATGGCGGCGGGGTGATCCTGGTCACCTCATCGGCCAATGCCGCCGGCGCCCGTCCGGGCCTTGCCGCCTACAATACCTCGAAACGCTCGGTACTCGGCCTCGTGCAGACCGCCGCCCTCGAATATGCCGAGGACAATATCCGCGTGAACGCCATCTGCCCCGGCGCCACCGACACGCCGATGATCCGCACCCAGTCCAACATGAACGACGTTCCCGACGCGGTCTGGCAAACCGGCCTGCGCGTCTGGGGCCGGCAGAATGTCCATGCCCTCAAGCGGGTCGCCAGCGCAGAGGAAATGGCCCTGGCCGCCCTCTCGCTCTGCTCGGACGATATGAATTATCTCACCGGCTCGGCCGTCTTCGTCGACGGCGGCATGACCGCCGCCTTGTAGCGCCCCTTCTGCTCCACGAAGCGCACCAGCGCGCGCAGCTTGGGCAGCGCGCGCTTGGCGCTGGGATAATAGAGAAAGAGGCCCGGCGACATCAGGCTGGCCTCGGCCAGCACCGGCTCCAGCGTGCCCGGCGGGATCAATTCGCTCGCCACTGGGCTCGCCCCATAGGCGAATCCGCCGCCTGAGGCCGCCACGACCATGTTGGAGATCGCATCGTCGACGATGGCCCGGCCGCGCGGCTGCACTTCCCGCGCCACCTCGCCCGCCATCAGCCGCCAGGGCCGCACCTGTCCGAGCGAATTGCGGAATTGCACGCAGAGCGCGGGATCGAGGTCCTCGATATCGGCCGGCCGCCCCACACGATCCAGCCATTGCGGATTGGCGAAGATGCCGATGGCGAACGGCTCGGTCAGCCGGAAGGCGATCATGTCCTGCTCGAGATCGTCGCCCAGCCGCACCCCGGCATCGAATCCTTCGGAAAACACCGCGTCCAGGCTGTCGCTGGCATGAACCTCGATTTCGAGATCGGGATGCTCCCGCCCGAAAGGCAGCAGCAATTGCGACCACAGGATCGGCGCCACGGCGCGCGGCACATTGAGCCGCAACTTGCCCGATACGCTACCCGAGAGCGTATCGACCACGTTCATGGCCGCCTCGATTTCCGCCAAAGCCGGCTTGAGCCCGGCCAGCAGCGCCACGCCCGCTTCCGTCAGGCCGACCTGCCGCGTGGTGCGCTGCACCAGTGTCGCCCCGACCCGGTTTTCCAGCGCCCGGATCGCCTGGCTGACCGCCGATGGCGACAGGCCGAGCGCCCGCGCCGTGGCGGTGAAATTGAGCGTCGCGGCCAGCCGCGCGAACACCACCAGCCCGTTGAGGTCGGCCTGTTGCAGGCTGCTACCCGTGGGTTTGACGTCTTCGGCGCTCATCTATACCCATCTACATTGTCGGCCGCCTCGATATGGCAGTCCACCCGCCCCTGCGCAACCCGCCCAACCCCAGGCCCGAGCGTGTCCCGCCCCGAAGCCCTCGAACCGCTGTTCCGTTCTCTGCACACCGTCAAGGGCGTCGGCGACAAGCTGGCCGCGCTGCTGACCCGGTTTTTCGGCGCGCCGGACGGGCAGGAAGCCATCGTGCTCGACGTGCTCATGCACATGCCCTCCGGCATGGTCGATCGTCGCCGCCAAGTCGGCATTGCCGAGGCCTATCTCAACCAGGTCGTCACCCTCCGCCTCCATATCGACCGCCACCAGCCGCCGCCGCGCGGCAAGCCCCATGTGCCCCATCGCGTCTTCGCCCATGACGAAACCGGCGAAATCAGCCTCGTCTTCTTCCGCGCCCAGGGCGGCTGGGTGGAAAAAGCCCTTCCCGTCGGCGAGGAGCGCTACGTTTCCGGGCAGGTCGGCTTCTTCAACGGCGAGAAGCAGATCACCCATCCCGACTACATCGTCGAGCCGGACAAGTTCGCCACCCTGCCCCTGGTCGAGCCGGTCTATCCGCTCACCAATGGCCTGTCCTCCAAGGCGCTCTCGAAACTCGTCCGCCAGGCCGTCGACGCCCTGCCCGATATCCCCGAATGGATCGATGGCGCTACAATGGCTCAGCGCAAATGGCCGTCCTTCACCCAGGCCATGCGCATGGTCCACCTGCCGGACAATCCCGGCGAGGCCGAGCTTTGGGCCCCTGCCCGTCAGCGCCTCGCCTATGACGAATATCTCGCCGGCCAGATCACCTTGCAGATCGTGCGATCCACCATGGTCACCGAGCGCGGCATTGCGCGCACTTTCACCGGAAATGCGACACTCAAGGTCAACAGTCTGCTACCGTTCTCGATGACGGAGGGACAGAAAAGTGCCCTCGATGATATCCTTAAGGACCTTGCGGCACCGACCCGGATGAGCCGGCTTCTGCAGGGCGATGTCGGCTCCGGCAAGACCGTCGTGGCGCTCATGGCCATGGCCGCCATGACCGAATCCGGCGCCCAATCCGCCCTGATGGCGCCGACGGAATTGCTGGCCTCCCAACACTTTAGGACCATCAAACCACTTTGCGATGCTGCCGGCATCGGCTGCGCCCTGCTCACCGGCAAGATGCCCGCCGCCGAGCGCCGCAAAATTCTTGCCGGTTTGGCCGACGGTTCCATCTCCATCGCCGTCGGCACCCACGCCCTGTTCCAATCCGATATAGAATTCAAGGACTTGGGCCTCACCGTCGTCGACGAACAACACCGCTTCGGCGTCCATCAGCGCCTCGCTCTGACCGACAAGGGCCGCCACAGCGACCTCCTGGTCATGACCGCCACCCCCATCCCCCGCACCCTGGTGCTGACCCATTTCGGCGACATGGAAGTCAGCGTGCTGCGGGAGAAGCCGGCCGGGCGCCAACCCATTGATACCGCTGTTCTTTCCATCAACGATTATGCCCGCGTCATCGCCCGTCTTCAGGCCCGCCTTGCCGAAGGCGCCCAGGCCTATTGGGTCTGTCCCCTGGTCGAGGAAAGCGAGACCCTGGAAGTCATCAGCGCCGAAGACCGCTTCGCCGAGCTGCAAAAAGTCTTCGGCAATCAGGTCGCCCTGGTCCATGGCCGCATGTCCGCCGCCGCCAAGCAGGAGGTGATGGACCGGTTTAAAGCCAATGAAATCAAGCTTCTGGTAGCCACGACGGTCATCGAAGTAGGTGTCGACGTCCCAAATGCCTCGATCATGATCATCGAACATGCCGAACGTTTCGGCCTGGCCCAATTGCACCAATTGCGCGGCCGCGTCGGTCGCGGCTCGCAACGCTCCGCCTGTTTATTGCTTTATAAAGAACCACTTAGCGAAACCGCCAAGGCCCGGCTCGAAACGATAAAATCCACCGAAGACGGCTTCGTCATCGCCGAGCGCGATCTCGAACTGCGCGGCCAAGGCGACCTGCTCGGCACCCGCCAATCCGGTATGCCCGGCTATCGCCTGGCCGTTCCGGACGTGCACCGCCACCTGCTCGAATTCGCTCATGACGACGCCAAGGCGCTGCTCTTGCGCAATCCCGGCCTCACCGGCCCCGAAGGCGAAGCCACCCGCATGCTCCTGTATCTGTTCAGGAAACACCTGGCGCTTCCGTTGATCCGCGCCGGTTGAGGGCGCCAGTCCCTCCCGCAGTCGTCACCACCCGGCTCGTCCGGGTGGTCCATGCCGCACCGGAACTGGATTGCCCGGACAAGCCGGGCAATGACGGCCCCTGGTGAAATTGCGACAGGAACTTACCCCCGCCCCGGATCGCGCGTGCTATTCCACCGTCACCGATTTCGCCAGATTGCGCGGCTGGTCCACGTCCGTACCCATGAAGACCGCCGTGTGATAGGCGAGCAATTGCACCGGAATGGTGGCCAGGATAGGCGCGACGAAGGCATGGACATGCGGGATTTCGATGATATCGGCCACGCCATGGCCCACTGTCGCCGCGCCCTCGGCATCGGTGATCAGGATGATCTTGCCGCCCCGCGCCGCCACTTCCTGCATATTGGACAGCGTCTTGTCGACCAACTCGTCCGATGGCGCCACGACGATCACCGGCATGGCCTCGTCCACCAGCGCGATCGGGCCGTGCTTTAGCTCACCTGCCGCATAACCTTCTGCGTGTATGTAACTGATTTCCTTTAGCTTTAACGCCCCTTCCATCGCGACGGGGAACATGGCGCCCCGCCCGAGATAGAGCACGTCCTTGGCCTTGGACAGGCGCTTGGAAATCTCGATGATCTGCTCTTCCGCGCCCAAGGCGGCCGACACCGCCGAGGGCAGCGCCGTCAGGGCCCGCACCAACTCGGCCTCCTGCGTCGCGCTCAAGACGTCGCGCGCCCGGCCCGCCGCGATGGAGAGGCTGGCAAGCGCCGTCAATTGCGCCGTCAGCGCCTTGGTCGAGGCCACCCCGATTTCCGGCCCGCAGAGGATGGGGAAGACCACGCCCGATTCCCGGGCAATGGTGGATTCGAGCGTATTGACCAGGCTCGCCACATGCTGCCCCTGCCCCGCGCAATAGCGCAGCGCCGCCAGCGTGTCGGCCGTCTCGCCCGATTGCGAGATGAACAGCGACAACCCGTTCTTTTCCATCGGCGGCTCGCGATAGCGGAATTCGGACGCCACATCGATATCGACCGGCAGGCGCGCATAGCGCTCGAACCAGTATTTGGCGATGGCCCCGGCATAATAGGCCGTGCCGCAGGCGCTCATGGTCAGCCGGGAAAGCTCTGTAAAATCAAAGGGCAAGCTCTCGCGGATCGCCACTTTCTCGGCGCCCATGTCCACGTAATGGCTGAGCGTGTGGGAAATGGTTTCCGGCTGCTCGTAGATTTCCTTGGCCATGAAATGGCGGTGATTGCCCTTGTCCACCAAAAGCGCCGAGGTCTGCGACACCAGCTGTTCGCGCTGTACCAACGCATCGAGGCCATCGCGAATGGAGACGCCCTGGGGCGTGATCACCGCCCAATCGCCATCTTCGAGATAGGTCAAACGCGACGTGAACGGGGCCAGCGCCATGGCATCCGAGCCCAGATACATCTCGGTCGTGCCATAGCCCACGGCCAGCGGCGCGCCGTGGCGGGCGGCGATCAGCAGGCTCTCCTGCCCCTTGAACATGAACGCCAGCGCAAAGGCGCCCTTGAGCTTCTTGAGCGTCCGGGCCACGGCCAGTTCGGGATCGGCGCCCCTGTCCAGCTCGCGCGTCACCCACAGGGCCACCGATTCCGTATCGGTCTGCGTCTTGGGCAGGTAGCCGTCCTTGGCCAGGTCGGCCAGCAGTTCGCGGAAATTCTCGATAATGCCGTTATGCACGAGCGCCACGCGCTCGGTGGCGTGGGGATGGGCATTGTTCTCGGTCGGCGCGCCATGGGTGGCCCAGCGGGTGTGCCCGATGCCGATATGCCCGCCTAGCGGCTCCATGCCGAGCTTGGTCGCCAGGTTGCCCAGCTTGCCCTCGGCCCGGCGGCGGGCAATGGCGCCGCTTTCCAGCGTGGCGACGCCGGCGCTGTCATAACCGCGATATTCCAGGCGCTTCAGCGCATCCACGAGGCGGCCGGCCACCGGCGCGTCACCGACAATCCCTACGATCCCGCACATGCTATTTTCCTTTGGCTGCCTTCTTGGCCAGCGCGCGCTCCTTGAGCTTTGGCGCATAGCCTTGCTTGTTTTCCTGCCGCGCCCGGCCGAACGCCACCGCATCGGCCGGCACATCTTCGGTGATCACGCTGCCCGAGGCGGTATAGGCCCCGTCGCCGATGCTCACCGGCGCCACCAGCGACGTGTGCGAGCCGATAAAGGCATTGTCGCCGATTATCGTCTTATCCTTGTTCACGCCGTCGTAATTGCAGGTGATGGTCCCGGCCCCGATATTGGTCTTGGTGCCGATCTCGGCATCGCCCAGATAGCTCAGATGTCCGGCCTTGGTCCCGGCGCCGATCCTGGATTTCTTGACCTCGACGAAATTGCCCAGATGCACATCGGGACCCAGTTCCGCCCCGCCGCGGATACGCGCAAAGGGGCCGATGGTGGCGCCGGTCCCGATCACCGCGTCCTCGATATCGCAAAAGGCGCGGATTTCGACATTGTCGGCAATCCGCACCCCCGGCCCGAAGACCACGTTGGGAAAGATGGTCACGTCCTTGCCGATTTCGGTGTCCCAGGAAAACCAGGTGCTGTCCGGATCGCGCAGCGTGACCCCAGCCTGCATGAAATCGTCGCGGCGCACCTGCTGGAACAGCTTTTCCGCCCGCGCCAATTGCCGACGGTCATTGACGCCCATGACGTCGTTTTCCGGCGCCAGGCCATAGCCAACCTTCTTGCCGGCCGCATTGGCCAGATCCACGAGATCGGTAAGGTAATATTCGCCCTGGGCATTATTAGTGTCGATCTTGTCGATTAGATCGCGGAAGACTTCGGCGCGGAACGCCAGGATACAGGCATTGCACAGCCCGATGCGGCGCTCGTCCTCGCTGGCGTCCTTGTGCTCGCGGATCGCCAGCAGGCGCTCGCCATCGGTGATGAAACGCCCGTAGCCCGTGGGATCTGCCGGCTCGAAGCCGAGAATCGCCACATCCAGCCCGGCATCGAGCCGGTCGAGCACGGCGCGGAAATTGTGCCCACGCAGTAGCGGATGGTCGCCATAGACCACGGCGATATAGCCCTGGGCGTCCTTGAAGAGATCACGCGCCATCGATGCGGCGTGGCCGGTTCCCCTGGCCTCCGCCTGCTCGAAATGCACGACATCGGGGTCGAGCGCCGAGACCACGTCTCGGATGGCGCCATGCCGGGGCCCGGTCACCAGCGCCACCTGGTTTGATCCGGCGGCGCGCGCGGCGCGGGCGACATGCCCCACGATCGGCAGGCCGGCCACGGGATGCAATACTTTGGGCAATGCAGACCGCATTCGCGTCCCCTCGCCGGCTGCGAGAATGATGGAAAGCAGGTCTGTCATGAAGCTTACTCCGTTCCGCCTGTTCTACCCGCGGCATTTTCACAATTTTATGGCAGCGACTAGTTGGCGAACCGATAACGAACAGACCAATCTACAGTCCAGTGCGCCAAACGATTCGCAGCGCCATAGCAGGTTTTTCCGGTGGCTAAAGCATCTGAGCAGTTCCGGCAATCCGATGTGACCCTTTGGGGCCTCGTCGCGCTGGCCTGCACGGGGCTGGCCGTGTTCGGCTCCAACGCCGCCTTGATGGTGCCGCAAGGCATGCTCAGCAACCTGCACCAGCCCCGCAATGCGGGCGCCTCCATCGAGACGCTGCGACGCGAGGTGCGCAATCTGCGGGCGGAAACCATTCGCTTGGGCCGCGAGAGCGAATTGTTGCGCAGCCGTTTCGCCCTACAGGAGAGATCCGGCGGAGAGATCACCCGCCGGGTCGGCGCCCTGGAAAGCAGCGTCCCGCTCCTGATCGAGGAACGCAGCACCGACACAGCGCGGGTCGATCGGGACAACACCACCGCATCCATCGGCGAAAATGGCGCGTTTTCCTTCGAGGCCGAAGGCGGCTCGGTATCGGTCCGCCAATCGCCCATGCCGCAAGTCCTGCCCGAGCAGCCCCTGCCCCAACCTCTCGCTCTGCCCTCGACCAGTACCGAATATGGCGTCGCCGTCGGCGCCCCGGTCTCGGCCGAGCAGGCGCCGGGCCTGTGGACCGACCTGAGCCTCAAGCTGGGGCCGCTGCTTCTGGGCATGGCGCCATTGCTGGCCGAGGAGACCGATGGCGCGGGCCGGCGCATCATTGTCGGCCCCGTGGCCGCCCTGGCGGAGGCGCGCACGCTGTGCGAGCGTTTCGAACGTGTTTCCATCGCCTGCCAGCCCATGCCCTATGACGGCGCGCCTCTGGCGCAGAACCCCTAGAACAGCGCGCTAAAGGCGGTTGACAGGCGAAGAAGTCCGGTTATGTTCCGCGCCAACGCCAAACGGCGTCATCGAGCATCGAGCCGAAACCCGGAATTTCTTGATGCGTCACATAAGACATGCGCCGGTAGCTCAGTGGTAGAGCATTCGACTTTTAATCGAATGGTCGCGGGTTCGACCCCCGCCCGGCGTACCACTTTCCCGTTCAGCGGCTTTTCCGACAGCAGCGCCAGCCATGCCGCAATCCTCGATTGATCCCTATGCCGAGCTCGATTACCGCGCCGATGCCGCCGAGTTGTCGGAGGAATTCCGCAAGCCGGTGCGGATCAGGCTGGCGCCGCGACACGGCCAGCCCCTCACGCAGACCGGCAACCCGGCCCCGCCGCGCATTCGCGTTTGAGAATCACCGCCTTCCCGTAATATCGGCCTGGATGGCTTCGGCGCAGGGGAATTTATGTCACAGGATACCACCGACCTGCTCAAGGTTCTCGCGGTAACGCTGCTGGTCTTTGCCGGCGGCACGCTGGTCATGCTCTATATCATCCTGCTCTTGGCCCAATATGGCGCCAATCTGCCGATGATCGGCTCCCTGCCACTCAACGCCCCGCCTGAACTGGTACCGATCCTGGTGAGCAACGGGGTCTTCGCCACCCTCGCCGCCGTGCATGTCACCGCTTCCGGCCTGGCGCTGCTGCTGACCAGCAACACGATCGACATGGCACTGATCATCGCCGCCAAGGCGGTCACCGTGGTGATCATGGCGCTGCTCGGCTTTGCCGGCGGCCATATGGTCTATCTGCAATTGACCGAGAACGCCGCGCTCAACCTCAACCCGCTGCTGCCGGCCCTGATCGCACTGATCGGCTTTCTGGTCCTGTCCACGGCCCTGAGCGTGCCGGCGCTGCGCCGCTTGGGCAATCTGCGGTTTGTAGTAGGCGTAGCGGCCATCGTGCTCGGCCCGCTGTTGCTGATCTGGTTTTAGAAGTCCGCAGTTCTCTCGAAGACCTCAGGCCGCCAACGTCACCACCACCGCCCCTCGGGGCGTTGCTACCACGGTGTGCTCATATTGCACGCAGGGCGCGAGCGGCTCGGCGGTGAGCGTCCACTCGTCTCCTTCATACATCTGCTCGGCCATCTGCCCGCCCATGGACAGGAACGGCTCGATGGTGAAGACCAGCCCATTGCCGATCCGGCGGCGTTCCGAGCGGTCCGGCCAGGTGGGGATTTCCCCCGGCTCGTCGTGCAGGCTGTCGCCGACCCCGTGGCTGGCCAGATTGCGGATCAGCGTATAGCCGCCCTTCTTGGCCACCTTGCCGATGGCCGTGCCGATATCGGCGAGCGGAGCACCGGCCCTGGTGGCCCGGATGCCCGCCCACATCGCCTTCTTGCCATCACGGCACAGCGCATCCAGCCGCGGATCGCCCTTGCCGAGCACGAAGGACGCGCCGCAATCGGCGAAGACATCGTCCTTGACCGCCGAAACGTCGATATTGACGAGATCGCCCTCCTGCAGCACCCGGTCGCCCGGAATGCCATGGGCGATTTCCTCGTTGACGGAAATGCAGGTATTGCCGGGAAAATCATAGGTCACGATCGGCGCGGAAAGCGCCCCGTTCTCCGCCAGGATTTTGGCCCCGATCTCGTCCAGTTCCATCGTCGTCATACCCGGACGCATCGCAGCGGCCATGGCGTCGCGCGCCACGGCACAGATGCGGCCGATGGCCTTGAGCTTTTCCAGCTGCTCGTCGGTGGTAATGGTCACGTTATTACGCCTTGTTGGCCAGATAATAGGCGAGCAGGCCCTGGGTGGAGCTGTCATGCCCCTCGCCGCTCGCCTCGCCCTGCACCTTGGGCAGCAGCGCCTTGGCCAATTGCTTACCCAGTTCCACGCCCCATTGATCGTAGGAATTGACGTTCCAGATCACGCCCTGCACGAACACCTTGTGCTCATAGAGCGCGATGAGCGCGCCCAGCGTCTCCGGTGTCAATTGCGGATAGAACAGGGTGTTGGAGGGGCGATTGCCCGGAAAGACCTTGTGCGGCGCCAGGGCCTTGATGCTGTCCTTGTCGAGCCCCTGCGCCTTGAGCTCGGCCACCACCTCGTCCTTGCTCTTGCCCAGCATCAGCGCCTCGGACTGGGCCAGCACATTGGCCACCAGCTTGTCGTGATGCGGCGGCAGGCTCTCATGAGGCCGGGCAGCGATGAGGAAATCGCAGGGAATGACGTCCGTGCCCTGGTGAATCAGCTGATAGAAGGCGTGCTGGCCATTGGTGCCCGGCTCGCCCCAGACGATGGGCCCGGTGGACCATTCGACCGGCTTGCCCGCCAACGTCACCGACTTGCCGTTCGATTCCATGTCCTGCTGCTGCAGATAGGCCGCGAAGCGGCTGAGGCGCTGGTCATAGGGCAGCACGGCATGGGTCGAGAAACCCCAGACATTCCGATACCACACACCCAGCAGCGCCATGATCACCGGCAGGTTGTCTTCCAGCGGCGTTTCCAGGAAATGCCGGTCCATCGCATCGCCGCCGGCCAGAAACTTGGCGAAATTGTCGTAGCCGACCGCCAGCGCGATCGGCAGGCCGATGGCCGACCACACCGAATAGCGGCCACCCACCCAGTCCCAGAAGCCGAAAATGCGATCCTCGCGGATGCCGAACCTGGCGCAGGCCTCGATATTGGTCGACACCGCCGCGAAATGGTTCGGCACAGCCTCTTCGCCCAGCGCATCGGCGATCCATTTCCGCGCCGAATTGGCATTGGTCATGGTCTCGTCGGTGGTGAAGGTCTTGGACGCGACGATGAACAGCGTCTTTTTCGGATCGAGGCGTTTCAGCACGTCGTGGATATGGGCGCCATCGACATTGGACACGTAATGGGCCCGCAGGTCGGCACGCGTATAGGGCTCGAGCGCCAGCGTCACCATGGCGGGGCCGAGATCGGAACCGCCAATGCCGATATTGACCACATCGGTGAACTGCTCGCCGCCCTGCCCGCGGATATCGCCGCTGCGCACCGCATTGGTGTAATTTTCGATGGCCTTCAACACGCCCCGCACATCGGGCATGACATCCCCGCCATCCACAGTGACCGGCCGGTCGCCCTGATAGCGCAGTGCCATATGCATTACGGCGCGGTCTTCGGTGATGTTGATATGCTCGCCTTCGCACATCTGCGTGCGGCGCTCCTCGACCCCGGCGGCCCGCGCCAAGTCGAACAAGGCGGCGAGCGCATCGGCGTCGATCCGGTTCTTGGAATAGTCGAGCAAAATGCCCGCGCCGCTGGCCGAGAAACGCTCGAAGCGCCCGGAATCCTGGGCGAACATCTCACGCATACTGGTCTCGCTCAGGCGCTTGCGATGCTTGCTGAGCGCGTTGAAACCGGAATCCTTCGACCCCTTGGCCATATTCTTTTCCTCTACAGAACCGGCAGGTCGCCGGCGGCCCATGCCGCCCGCGTCTCCGCCGCGAAATCACTGATCCGGCCCGCTTCGATGGCCGCTCGGGCACCGGCGGTCAGTTCTTGATAATAGGCCAGGTTGATCTGCGAAAGCACCATGGCGCCCAAAATCTCCTCCGTCCTGACCAGATGATGAAGATAGGCGCGGCTCCAGCGCCGGCAATTCGGATTGGGCGAAGCCTCGTCGAGCGGCCGGTGATCGTCCTTATGCCGCGCATTTTTCAGGTTGATGACGCCGAAGCGCGTATAGGCGTGGCCATGCCGGCCCGCGCGGGTGGGATGCACGCAATCGAACATATCGACGCCGCGTTCGATGCCACCCAGGATATCGTCGGGTTTGCCGACGCCCATCAGATAGCGCGGCCGGTCCCAGGGCAGTTCCGGCGTGATGTCGGAGAGGACACGGAACATCACCTCCTGCGGCTCGCCCACGGCCAACCCGCCAATGGAATAGCCGTCGAACCCGATCGATTGCAGGCCCGCTGCCGAGCGAGCCCGCAATTCGGGATCGTCGCCGCCCTGCACGATGCCGAAGAGGGCGCGATTGGCCTGATTGTTGAACGCGGTCTTGGAGCGGTCGGCCCAGCGCAGCGACAATTCCATCGCCCGCTCCATCTCCTTGCGCTCGGCCGGCAGCGCGATGCATTCATCGAGTTGCATGATGATGTCGCTGTCAAGCAGGGTCTGGATTTCGATGGACCGTTCCGGCGTCAGCTCGTGGCTCGATCCGTCGATATGGGATTTGAAGGTGACGCCCTTTTCGGTGAGCTTGCGCAGCTTGGCCAGCGACATCACCTGGAAGCCGCCGCTATCGGTGAGGATCGGGCGCTGCCAATCCATGAAAGTGTGCAATCCGCCCAAGCCCGCCACCCGCTCGGCGCCGGGGCGCAGCATCAGGTGATAGGTATTGCCGAGCAGGATGTCGGCGCCGGTTTCCCGCACTTGTTCGGGATACATGGCCTTGACCGTTCCGGCCGTGCCCACGGGCATGAAGGCGGGCGTATTGATCTCGCCGCGCGGCGTATCGATGCGGCCGCGGCGGGCCATGCCGTCACTGGCGATGAGGGAGAAGTTGACCTGTTTCATGGCGCGGGTTCTAGCCGTTCGCCGCGCCGCCGACAATGTCCCTGGCGGCTGGCCGCGACCCCAATTCCGCCATTCTTGCTCACGAAGCATGCTATTGGACAATTCTCATTGAATCAGAGGTGCTTGAATGTTTCGTCCCCTCCTTGCCGCGCTGCTCGTTTCCGCCCTCGGCGCCGCTCCCACGCTTGCCCAGGAGCATCAGGGCCACTGGTTCGGCGATGGCGAGGGCGAAATCACCCTTGATCTCACCCATGTCCAGAACGATATCTATGCGATCTCCATCAATACAATCGTGCCGATTTCCGACATGGGCGGCGGCTGTGCCGGCGGGGTGGATGGCGAAGTGATCCTGTCCAGCGAGGGCGGCAATTTCTTCGTCGAGAACGAAGATTTCGATCCCAAGGCCGAGGCCACCGGCCTCAACCAGCGCTATTGCGAAATCGCCCTCACCTTCAACGAGGACGGAACGCTGACGACCGAGGAAAAGGGCGGTTGCCTCTATTATCACGGCGCCGCCTGCGGCTTTTCCGGCACGCTTCAGCACGACGCGGCGGGCATCTGACGCCCGCTGCTCAGGCGGCCACCGCATCGACGGCGGCCATGCCCAGATGGAAGGCGCCGGTGAGCAGGGCACCGGCGACCACCAGCCCCACGGCGCAGATCACCAGCCCGATCAGCACGCCCAGCCCATCGCGATTGAGCATGGCGAAGGCGATAACGCAGAGGCCGGCATTGGGTATGGCGTTGATGAAGGGGATCGGCAATACCATGAAGACGCTGACCAGCATGGTGAAGATGCCATAGGGAATGGTGGCTGCTGCCCCGGTCAATCCCCGCAACCGGGGCCGGGAGAAGCGCGCAATGATCGCCGTCACCTTCGCCACCTGCTCGCTGGCCTTGAGCAACGGACCCAGCGGCAATTTCCGCCGCCCGATAATGCCCGGCAGCCGGATCGGCCGCCCCAGCACCATGAACAAGGCCACCGCGAAGGTCGTCCAGGCAATGGTGCCGCCAAAACCCGGCGGGCCGGGGATCATGTTGAGCAGCGTCAGCATGAGGATCAGGAGGCGGTGGGAATGTTCCCCCATGGCCTCGATCAGCCGCTCGAAGGTGAGCCGGGGCGCATCGCTCTCCGCCACCCGGCGCAGGCCCGCGACGATGCGGTTGACATAGCCTTTTATCGGGCGATGGCCCTCTGTCACGCAGCGTCCCCGGGATGCGGCGCCCGGTGCAGCAGGGATGAATCCCCGTAGGAATAGAACCGGTAACCGTTTTCTATCGCATGGGCATAGGCCGCCTTCATGGTCTCGAGCCCCGAAAAGGCGCTGACCAGCATGAAGAGCGTGGATTTGGGCAGGTGGAAATTGGTCATCAGCACATCCACCGTCCGGAAGTGGAAGCCGGGCGTGATGAAGATATCGGTATCCCCGATGAAAGGCTGCAAGGTGCCGGTGGCGCGCGATGCCGTTTCGAGCAGCCGCAGGCTGGTCGTACCCACCGCCACCACCCTGCCTCCGGCGGCCCGCCGGGCATTGATGCGCTCGACCGTGGCCCGGTCGATCTCGCCCCATTCGGAATGCATGACGTGGTCTTCGGTATCGTCCACCTTCATCGGCAGGAAGGTGCCCGCCCCCACATGCAGCGTCACCCGCTCCAGGGCGACGTCCATGTCGGCCAGGTCCTGCAGCAGCTTTTCGGTGAAATGCAGCCCCGCCGTGGGGGCCGCCACGGCGCCGTCCTCGGCGGCATAGACGGTCTGGTAATCGACCTTGTCGCGCTCCTCGACGTCCCGCTTGGCCCCGATATAGGGCGGCAGCGGCATGGCGCCATGCGATTTGATGGCCTCGTCGAGCTGGGCCCCGCCCAGGTCGAATTCCAGCGTCACCTCGCCGGTGTCGCCCCGCCCCGCCACCCGGGCGCGCAGCGGCTCGCCGATGCCGTTGCCCAATTCGAGCGCATCGAGCAGCGCCAGCTTCTTGGCCGGACGGGCAAAGGCGCGCCAGGTCTTCGCGTCCACCCGCTTATGCAGGTTGAACGACACCCCGGCCCGGTTCTCGCCGCGAATGCGAATGCCGCGGAGTTCGGCGGGCAGGACGCGGGTATCGTTGACGACCAGCACATCGCCGGGGCGCAACAGCGTCCGGAGGTCCGGAATATGCCGGTCCTCCGGCTTTTCACCCGGCCGCACCACCAGAAGCCGCGCGCTGTCGCGCGGCTCGGCCGGATGCAGGGCGATCAGGGATTCGGGAAGCTCGAAATCGAATTCGGATACACGCATGATCGCTCGCTTGCATGGCGGGTCCGGCTCGCCGGATCATTGTTCCTGGCAGGACAATGCCCAGGCGCCGACACCGACGATCCGCAACGTGCCGGCCAGGATGATGTCGTCGCCCTCTTCCGCACGGCTGAGGCGGAGTTCGGCGACGCGGTCATTGACGATGTCGTCGAAGAAATCGATGCGGATGCCGGCGGGATCGGACATGCCCTGGCCGAAGGTGAAGATTTCGCCCTCGCCATAGGCCGGATCGGTGACCCAGGAACGACCATCGGCCGCCATGCTGGCGCCGGCAAAGCCGAGTCCGCCGGCCGTGCCCAGCGATAGGGAAATTTCCGCATCGCCATCGGCGGCCTGGCACAGCAGGCCCTGCGTGGCCAGGGCCGGGGTGGAAAGGCTGGCGGCCAGGGCCGCCAGCACCAGTCTATTCCGCAATGTCGGCGGCAACCTTGACCGAAACCATCTTGTCCGGGTTGATGACCGGCTCGCCGCGCTTGATCTGGTCGACATTGTCCATGCCCTCGATCACTTCGCCCCACACGGTATATTGGCGATTGAGGAACGGCGCGTCGGCAAAGCAGATGAAGAACTGCGAATTGGCGCTGTTCGGATCCTGCGCGCGGGCCATCGAGGCGGTGCCGCGCTTGTGCGGGGTCTCGTTGAATTCCTGCTTGAGGTTGGGATAGCTCGAGCCGCCGGTGCCGGTGCGCGAGGGGTTGAAGTCGGGCGAATTGGAATTGCCGAACTTCACGTCGCCCGTCTGGGCCATGAAGCCGTCGATCACCCGGTGAAACACCACCCCGTCATAGGCGCCTTCGCGCGCCAGCTTCTTGATATGCTCGACATGGCCGGGCGCCACTTCGGGCTTCATGGCGATGACCACCTTGCCCTTGGTGGTTTCGATGACGAGGGTGTTTTCGGGATCGGAATAGGCCATGACGGTCTCTTTCGCTTTGAGATTTGTGGGCCGGATTTAGGCTGAATGGGCAAGAGGCGCAAGACGCCCCTGCCCCGCGCTTAGTTGTATTCGATTACTTGTATTCGATCGTGGCGCTGACGATCCGGTCGGGATTGGCCACGGCGCCATTCTGCTCCTGCGGCCCCTTTTCCAGCGCATCGACCGCTTCCATGCCGGAAACGACCTTGCCGAACACGGTATATTGGCCATCGAGGAAACTGGCATCGGCCGTGGTGATGAAGAATTGCGAATTGAACGAATTCGGGTCCGAGGACCGCGCCGCGCCGACCGCGCCCCGCTGGAAGCTCTCGGAATTGAACTCGGCCTCGACATTGGGCAGCTCGGAGCCGCCGGTGCCCGCCATCTGCAGATTGTAGTTCGGGCTGTCGGCATTGCCGTTCCGCACGTCGCCGGTCTGGGCCATGAAGCCGTCGATGACGCGGTGGAACACCACGCCATTGTAAAGCCCCTCTTCGGTCAGCGTCACGATCCGCTCCACATGCTTGGGCGCGATTGCGGGTAGCAATTCGATATCCACCACCCCGTCCTCCAGCGTCAGGATCAGGTGCGGATTGCCGTCCTGCGCGAAAGCGGGCGCGGCGAACAGGGTCGCACCCAGGGCGAGAGCGGCGAAAGTGCGGCGGTTCATCTTGGTCATTTCTGTTGCAGGGCCTTGAGAACGATTGGCGGGACGAAGGCGGAAATATCCCCGCCCATTTCAGCGATCTGCCGCACCAATGTGGCCGAGATATGCCGCACTGGCGGGCTGGAGGGCAGGAACACGGTCTGCAGGTCCGGCGCCATCTGCGCGTTCATGCCCACCATCTGCATCTCGTAATTGTAGTCGGTGGTGTCGCGCAGGCCGCGAATGATCAGTCGCGCGCCATTTTCCCGCGCCGCATTGACCATCAGCCCGGAGAAATCGACGATCCGGAACGTCGTCTGGGTGCGCGCGCCGATGGCCGGCAGCACCTGATTGAGAATGGCGACCCGATCTTCGTGGGAAAAGAGCGGGTTCTTCTTGGTCGCGCTGATGCCGACGGCCACGACCAGGATATCGACCAGCTTGCAGGCCCGCTCGATCACGTCGAGATGGCCATTGGTCAGCGGATCGAACGAACCGGGATAGAACCCCACCAGACCGCTCATGCTCTTCCCCCTTCTTGTTGCCCCGGTTTTGTCACGGCCCCCCACGATTTGGCAAGCGCACATGCCGAAGCGCCGGACGGCATAAAAACCTCCGGGTTCGAGACGTCG
>NZ_LVVY01000095.1 GCF_001650025.1 Devosia elaeis
TGCCCGCCAGTGGCGGGCATTGCGCGTTCTGCTCGGCTCGCCGCCGCGATCAGTGCAGCGTGGCCAGGCCGATGGACTGGTCGCCTAGCCATTCATTCACCGCCTCGGCGCTGTCGGAGACCATGAGCGGCGTGCCGTCGGCGGACATGACGAGCTGATATTGGGTGCCGGCATCGAATTCGGCATCGTGAATCATGGCGGAAAGCACCAGGCCGGAAACCGGTTTGACATAGGCCACGGCATCGCCCCCCAGAGCGGCGAACTGGGCGCGCGTCAGGGTCTTGAGGGGGTTTGCGGCTTCGACCGCGGCGTCGGAATTGCGTTTATCCATCATCTTGTCGGCCCTTTCCTGTTCTCTTTCCTCACAATGAGCGAATGTCGATTCTTCGGGCGATCTTGGCGGCGCGGGGCCGCTCCAGAACTATAACGAGCATGCCATGGCCCAGAGTTGCATCTTTTACCACCATGCCGTCGGCGAGAAGGAAGTTGCGCTGGAACTGGCGGGCAGCAATGCCGCGGTGCAGGTAGTCCTTTCCCGGCTCGTCCTTCTGCTTGCCGCGCACCTGCAATTGATTGTCTTCAACGACAATCTCGAGCTCGCTGCGGGCGAAACCCGCCACGGCAATGGAAATCATGAAGTGCTCGGCGCCGTCTTCGCCCTGGTTCCGCTCGATATTGTAGGGAGGGTAGCCATCCGCCGACCGGGCCAGCCGGTCGATACGCTCCTCGAAGCTGTCGAAGCCGAGGAGAAAGGGCGCGGAAAACACCGAGATGCGCGTCATGAAACCGTCCTTGATCGTCAAGCAACGTCGTTGTTTCCGACCCGATTGCAGTGGCATCGAAAACGTGTCCCAGATATGGGTCAGGGACGCAAAAGGTTCAAGACATGGCTCGCACGGTCGCCGTTATCACCCCCGCCTTCAAGGCCCAGGACACCTTGCCCGCGACAGTCAGAAGCGTGCTCGAACAGAGCCAGGGCGACTGGCAGCACTGGATCATCGCCGATGACGGCTTCGACTATGCCGGCTTTCTCGCCGAGCGGGGCCTTGCTGATCCGCGCCAGGTCTTTGTTGGCAGCGGCGGCATCGGCCGGGGCGCCTCGGTCACCCGCAATGTGGCGCTGGACCGGCTCGATACCCCCTATGCAGCCATCCTGGACGCCGATGACCGGCTGAAACCGCTGAAACTGGAAAAGGCGGTGGCGGCGCTGGACCGCCATGGCATCGTCACCACGGCCCTCGACGTCATGACCATGGATTTCACCCATCTGCGCCATGTGGGCGCGGGGCCGGACCGGGCGCTGCGGCCGGGCGAACACAAATGGGTGAGCCTGTCGATGGATTCGATGATCGTCTGGGATCGCCGCCGGGGCGACGGGCGCTACGATGCCACGATGAGCAACATGACCGACCTCGAATTCCTGCTGCAGCTCTATCGCACCGTGCCGGAAAGCTATCACCTGGGCACGCCGCTGCACGATTACATCAAGCGCGACGGCTCGATGAGCAATGGCAAGGATGTCGCCTCGGGCATGATCGCCTCCAAGACCGAAATCCTGGCTCGCCTGGAAGCGGGCCATTACGGGCTGCGGGAAGAGGATGTCGCGGGCCTGGCCGGGTTCCTGCGTACCTCGCTCGAGGCCGAGGCCAGCTATGGCGCCGCCCTGGCCGCCCGGCCGGGCCTGTTGTTCGAGGACCATATCGAGCCGAAATTGGCGGCCGCCCAGGCCTGATCAGGACAGCAGCAGCTCCTGGATATCGTCATGGATGGATGTCCATTCGGCCGGGCCGATCGGGTGGAATTCGAAGCCGCGCAGCAGCAGAGCCCCTTCGCAGGCCAGGAGCGCCAGCCGCGCCTTGCGGCCGGCCGGCGTGGCGAGGTCGAGCCCGTCGAGGATGCCGGCGTAATATTCCTGCGCGCCTTTGCGATATTCGGGTGAGCGCATGAAACTGGCAATCAGCGCCACGCTGCGCTCGCTGATCAGCGTCTCGGCATTCTGGCTGGCCAGGACATGGGCCAGGGCCCGGTTCAGGGCATTGTCGCCCGCTTTGGCGATGAAATCGTCGGCGATCTTGTCCATGGCGGCATAGACGCGGGAGACGAGGGCGTCGACCAGCGCGTCCTTGCTCGCAAAGGCATAGAGCACCCCGCCCTTGCTCACTCCTGCCTCGGCGGCCACGGCCTCCATGGTGAGATGCCCGGCCCCCTCGCGCAGCACCACCCGCTCGGCGGCGTCCAGCAAGGCCCCGCGATCAATTGTCTGCTTGCGGCCCATCTTTCCTCTTTTCAATCCGTCTGGACGGATATATATCCGCCCTCCCTTCATATCAATTGAAATTGCCGCCCGCGCAAAGAGGTTTCGACATGTCCGCCCCCCGCAATCGCTGGCTGATCCTGCTGGCCGTCATGCTGGCCTTCACCCCGATCGTCATCGACATGACCATCCTGCACATTGCCGTGCCCTCGCTCACCATGGCGCTCGATGCCAGCGGCACCGAAATCCTCTGGATCATCGACATCTATCCGCTGCTGATGGCGGGCCTGCTGGTGCCCATGGGCACGCTGTCCGACCGGGTCGGGCATCGGCGCATGCTGTTGTGGGGCCTGCTCGTCTTCCTTGTTGCCTCGATCGCCGCCGCCTTCGCGCCGAACGCGGCCATGCTGATCGGGGCGCGGGCCCTCCTGGCGCTGGGCGCCTCCATGGTGGTGCCCAATGTGCTGGCCATCATCCGCCGGACCTTCGAGGATCCCAGGGAGCGCGGCATCGCGCTGGGCCTTTGGGGTACGATCGGCGCCGCCGGCTCGGCGCTGGGCCCGCTTACCGGGGGCCTGCTGCTCGAGCATTTCTGGTGGGGCTCGGTCTTCCTCATCAATGTCCCGGTCATGCTGATCGTCTGGCCGCTGGCCTATGCCGTCCTGCCGCGCAGCCGGCCCTCCGGCGCGGGATCGTGGAGCATCGGCCAGGCTCTGCTGCTCATCGCTGGCCTCATCGCCAGCGTCTATGCCATCAAATCGGGGTTCAAGCCCGACCAGGCCCGCCACGTCACCGCGCTGAGCCTCGGGGCCGGCATCGTGCTGCTGGCGCTGTTCGTGCGGCAGCAATTGCGCGCGGCCACGCCGATGCTCGACCTTTCCCTGTTCTCGCGTCCGGCCATCGTGGTGGGCACGATCATGGCCCTGGTGGTCACCGGTGCGCTGGCCGGCGCGGAGCTGACCGTGGCGCAGGAACTGCAATTCGTCGTCGGCCGCACACCGCTCGAGGCCGGACTCTTCATGATGCCGCTGGTCATCGCCTCGGCCATTGGCGGCCCGCTGGCCGGCTATGCCGTGAGCCTGTTCGGACTGCGCTGGGTGGCGACCCTGTCGCTGCTGGCCGCCGCCGCCGGACTGGCCGGGCTCGGGTTCAGCGATTTCCATAATCCCGGCTTCGGCGTCGTCGCGCTGATGGCGGTACTGGGCCTGTCGCTCAGCATCGGCCTCACCGCCTCGTCCATCGCCATCATGTCGAGCGCCCCTGCCGACAAGGCCGGGGCGGCCGGCGCCCTGGAAGGCACCGGCTACGAGATGGGGGCCGGCCTGGGCATCACCTTTTTCGGCGTCCTGCTTGCAACCAGCTATTCGGCCGCGCTGCGCCTGCCCGAGGCGCTCGCCGGCACGCTTCCGGCAAGCGCCGGCCATTCCATCGGCGAAACCATGCTGGCGGCCCGCGATCTCGGCGCGGACGGCGCTCCGCTGATGGAGGCGGCCCGGCTGGCCTTTACCAGCGCCCATTCCACCGTGCTGCTGAGCGCGGCGGGGCTGGTGGCGGCGATGGCCTTCGCGGTCATGCTGGCGCTGCGCCATTACCGCGACCCCAGTGCCGCTCCGGCGCATTGAGGGACAAAAAATCTGCGCGGCCCGCAAAGCCGGGCCGCGCTAAGCCATTGGCGGGTTTGCGACAATCCGATGACGCCGCCATAGAGAAAGGCTTAACAATGCCGCTTTAGGCAGGCAGCGGGGAGGGGTTCGTGCTGGGGAGCATCAGCCCATGAATCTCAAGCGCCTGACCCTGTCGGGACGTATCTATGTGGCCTTCAGCATGCTGATCGTGCTGATGGGCGTGCTCCTGGCCATCGCGCTCTGGGGCGTGCACAATCTGAGCGGCACGTTCCGCGCCCAGGCCGAGGCCAGCGCGCGCGCCGCCAATGCCCAGGCCGGCGCCGTCGATCTGGCCGAAGCCCGGCTGGCTTTCGCCGCCTATCAGGGCGCGCCGGGCCCGGAAAGAGCCGACCTGCTGCGGACGCAGCTGGCGGCTTTTGCCGGCGCCGCCGACGATTACGGCCGCATCGCCGAAGACATGATCGCGCTCGACCAATCCCTTGGCGCCCTCACCCTGGCCATGCGCGAGCAGGGCATCATGGCCACGGACAGTCTGGCGGCATTGATCGCCAAGACCTCCGAGGCGGCCACGCTTAATGCCCGGGCGGCCGCCATGGCGGGGCTTGCCATGCAGGAATTGCTGCTGCTGCGGCTCGAAACCGAGGCCATGCTGGCCGGCGATGGCGAGGCCTATGAGCGGGCAATGGCTCGCGGCCCGACCACCCAGGCCGCTTTGGACGCGCTGCGCGCCCTGTTTTTCAAGGCCGACGACCTGGCCAGCGTCGATGCGGTCGGCGCGGCCCTGGCCGGCTTCACCCAGGCCATCGACGCCGCACAGGGCCAATTGCTGGAGCGCCGCGCCCTGGCGGGGACCGCCCGGGCCGTCGATGCCGACCTCGCCGCCCGCTATGCCGGCGACGCCGAAGCGGCGCGCGCGGAGCAGGACCGGCTCGGTGTCCATGCCGAAGCCCAATCCGCCGCCATCGGCACCGCCGCCCTGCTGGCCGGCCTGCTGGCGCTGACCCTGGGCATCGTGCTTTCCATAATCACCGCCCGCTGGCTCTCGCGTTCCGTCGGCATCATCGCGGCCAGCATGGATCGCCTGGCGGCCGGCGATTTCGAGGTGAGCCTTGCGGGCGCCGACCGCGACAGCGAACTGGGCCGCATTGCCCGGGCGCTCGAAATCTTCGGGGAGAATGGCCGGCAGGTCGAGCAAGCCATGGCCCGGGAGCGCGCCGAAGCCCAGCAGGCCACGATAATGGCCGGCCATCGCAGCCGGCTCCAGACCGATCTCGAGGCGGTCATCGCCGCCGCCCTGGCCGGCGATTTCCGGCCGCGCCTCGCCCGCGCCTATGGCCTGGCCGATCTCGATCTGCTGGCCGAGCGCGTCAATGCGCTTCTGGCCAATGTCGAGGCCGGGCTCGGCGAGAACGGACGCGTGCTCGCCGCCCTGGCCGCCTCCCGGCTCGACCAGCGCATGGAAGGCCGTTTTTCTGGCGCGTTCGGGCAATTGCAGGCCGATACCAATCGCCTGGCCGACACGCTGGCCGACACCATCTTCCAGCTCGCCGATGCCTCGGGCGCGCTGCGCCGCGCCACCGACGAAATCCTCGACGGCGCCGACGACCTGGCCGAGCGCACCCACAAGCAGGCCGGCCTGCTCGAATCCACCTTCCACGCGGTGGAGGTTCTGGCGCGCGACATCGCCGCCAATACCGAAATGGCCGGAAACGCCGCCGGCAGCGCCCGGGATTCGGCGCGCCTCGCCCATGACGGCAATAGCGCCATGGCGCGGCTGAACGCGGCCATGGCTGAGATTCGCGGCACATCGGACGAGATCACCGCCATTACCGGGCTGATCGAGGACATGGCCTTCCAGACCAATCTCCTGGCGCTCAACGCTTCGGTCGAGGCGGCGCGGGCGGGCGAAGCGGGCAAGGGCTTTGCGGTGGTGGCCGTGGAAGTGCGGCGGCTGGCCCAGAGCGCGGCGCGCGCCTCGGCCGACATCAAGGCGCTGACGGCCCAATCCTCCCTGGCGGTGGCCGGTGGCGCCCGCATCGCCGAGGAGGCGGCGGGCATGCTGATGGCCATCCACGCAGCCGTCGAGCGCGACAGCGGCCAGATGCAGGCCATTGCCGCCACGGCCCAGAACCAGAGCCGGTCCATCGCCACCATTGCCGAGGCCATGCGCGCCATGGATGCCGATACCAGGCACAATGCCACCCTGGTGGAGGAATCGCATGCCGCCATCGACCAGACCCGGGCCCAGGCGGAAGCGCTGGACGCCATCGTGACCGGCTTCAGCGGCAAAAGGCGCCTGGAGGCGGCGGCCTAGCCCCTTGCCATGGCCCCGCTTTCCCCCTATAGAGCCGACTTCTCCGGACCGCCCGGCCAAAAGGCATGCCGTGGCGGTTCTTGAATGCGATGGGCCTCAATCCATCCGACTAGACGACAAGGACCCGCAAAATGCCCAAGATGAAGACCAAGTCCGGTGCCAAGAAGCGCTTCAGCTTCACCGCCACCGGCAAGGTGAAGGCCGGCGTCGCCGGCAAGCGCCACCGCCTGATCAGCCACAACGCCAAGTACATCCGCACCAACCGCGGCACCAAGATCCTGTCCAAGGGCGACGAGGGTCTGGTGAAGTGGTACATGCCGTACAACCGCTAAGCTGGAAGGACGTTTGAACAATGGCACGCGTTAAGAGGGGCGTAACCGCCCACGCTCGTCACAAGAAGGTCTTGAAGGCCGCCGAGGGCTATTACGGCCGTCGTAAATCCACGATCCGCATCGCCAAGCAGGCCGTCGAAAAGGCCGGCCAGTACGCCTATCGCGATCGTCGCGTCAAGAAGCGCAATTTCCGCGCCCTGTGGATCCAGCGCATCAACGCCGCCGTGCGCGATCACGGCCTGACCTATAACCGATTTATCGACGGCCTCAGCAAGGCTGAAATCGCCGTCGACCGCAAGGTGCTGAGCGATCTCGCGATCACCCAGCCCGAAGCGTTCACGGCCCTGGTCGCCAAGGCCAAGGCAGCGCTGGCGTATCTGGAAGGCGTGGACGACACCACCCACGCCCGCGTCACCGCCTAACTTTCAGCTTCGCTGAGGTCAAAAACCGCGCCTTGCGCCGCCCGAGAGGGCTGGCGCGGGGCGTTTTTGTCTTCGAGCCGGCCACTGGCAAAATCGCTCCGATGGAGCGATTTTAGGCGAGAAGGCCATGAGACTTCGCCGGCGATCCGCAGGACAAAAGGCTCCGGTGGAGCCTTTTGAGCCGAAGAAGGCCACGAGACCTATCGTCGAGTGGCAGGCTCGAATGGTCCGGACGTGGCCGCCCTCTGGATCGTCACCCTCGGGCTTGACCCGAGGGCGTTGCACTTGAAAAAGAACCCTCGGGTCAAGCCCGAGGGTGACGGGCGGATGGGATGAGTTTTCTCCTGACTCCGCGCGCCCAAAATGCTCTAACCGCGCCAGCCGTTCGAAACGAGAATTCCATGTCCCTAGAAGCCCAGATCGAAACCCTGCGCGGCGACTTGTCCGCCGCCATTGCCGCAGCCGAGAACGAAGCCGCGCTCGATGGCGTGCGCGTCGCCGCCCTGGGCAAGAAGGGGTCCGTCTCCGCGCTCCTGGCCACGCTCGGCGCCATGGCGCCCGAGGATCGCAAATCGGCCGGGCCCGCCATCAACGGCCTCAAGACCGACATTGCCGGGCTGATCGAGGCGCGCGGCGCCGAATTGCGGGCCGCCGCGCTCGACGCCCGTTTGCGGGCCGAGACCGTCGATATCACCCTGCCGCTGAAGCCCGGCCCGACGGCGCGCGGCCGCATTCACCCGATTTCCCAGACCATCGACGAAATCACCGCCATCTTCTCGGATATGGGTTTCTCCATCGCCGAAGGGCCCGATATCGAGACCGACTATTTCAATTTCACCGCGCTCAATTTCCCCGAGGGTCATCCGGCGCGCGAAATGCACGACACCTTCTTCATGAAGCCCGGCCCGGACGGGGTGAAGAAAGTGCTGCGCACGCACACCTCGCCGGTGCAGATGCGCGTCATGCAGAAGACCAACGAGAAGCCGGCGGCCGCCTATCTGACCCCGGCCATGGATCCGCCGATCCGCGTGGTCATGCCCGGCCGCACCTATCGCAACGATTCCGACCAGACCCATACCCCGATGTTCCATCAGGTGGAGGGGCTGGTCATCGACAAGAGCTCCCATATCGGCCAGCTCCGCTGGGTGCTGGAGGAATTCCTCAAGGCCTTCTTCGAAGTGCCCAGCGTCACCCTGCGCTTCCGGCCCAGCTTCTTCCCCTTCACCGAACCCTCGATGGAAGTGGACGTGCAATGCGACCGCTCCGGCTCGGAGGTCAAGATCGGCGAGGGCAATGACTGGCTCGAAATCCTGGGCTGCGGCATGGTCCACCCCAATGTCATCCGCAATGCCGGGCTCGATCCGGATGTCTATCAGGGCTTTGCCTGGGGCATCGGCATCGACCGCATCGCCATGCTGAAATACGGCATGCCCGACCTGCGCGCCTTCTTCGACGCCGACCAGCGCTGGATCGAGCATTATGGGTTCAGGCCACTGGATTTGCCGACCCTTTTCGGCGGACTTTCGAGCTAAGGAGCCAGACACATGAAATTCACGCTCGACTGGCTCAAGGAGCATCTCGAGACCAGCGCCACGCCCGAAGAGATCGGCAAGGCGCTGACCATGATCGGTCTCGAGGTCGAAGGCATCGAATCGCAGGGCAAGGCGCTGGAGAAATTCGTCGTCGCCCATGTGGTGGAGGCGAAACCGCATCCCAATTCCGACCACCTCAATATCTGCAAGGTCGATGCCGGCACCGGCACCTTGATCGACGTGGTCTGCGGCGCTCCCAATTGCCGCACCGGCATGAAATCGGTCTTCGCCGCGCCCGGCACCTATATCCCGGGCAAGGATTTCGAGCTCAAGGCCGGCGTGGTCATTCGCGGCGCGCCGTCCAACGGCATGCTGTGCTCGGCGGCGGAACTCGAATTGTCCAACGATCATGACGGCATCATCGAATTGCCCGAGGACGCCCCGATCGGTGAAAGATATGTCGATTATGCCGGCATCAATGGCGTGGTCTTCGACATTTCCATCACCCCCAATCGCGGCGACGCCACCGGCGTCTATGGCGTGGCGCGCGACCTGGCCGCCTTCGGCCTCGGCACGCTGAAAACGACCGATTTCTCGCCCGTGCCCTCGCATGGCCCGAGCCCGATCCCGCCACTGCCGCAGAATTTCGCCGCGGGCGAGAGCAAGGCGATCCGCAAATTCGCCGGCCGCTATATCGCCAATGTGAAGAACGGCCCCTCCCCCGATTGGCTGCAGGCACGCCTGCGCGCCGTGGGCCTCAGGCCCATCAATGCCGTTGTCGACATCACCAATCTCGTCTCGCTCGGCTGGGGCCGGCCGCTGCATGCCTATGACGCCGACAAGGTCGAAGGGCAGATGGTGCTGCGCAATGCGCGCGGCGAGGATTTCGACGCGCTCGACAACAAGGTCTATCGGCTTGACGAGACCATGACCGTCATCGCCGACGACAAGGGCCCGCTCTGCCTGGGCGGCATCATGGGCGGCATCCGCTCCGGCGTCACCGACGAAACGGTCAATGTCTTCATGGAATGCGCCTCCTGGGACGCCGACCTCATCGCCCAGGCCGGACGCAAGACCGGCATCGTCTCCGATGCCCGCTACCGGCTCGAGCGCCATGTCGATCCGGCCCTGACCGAGCCCGGCATGGAACTGGCGACGCGCCTCGTCCTGGAACTTTGCGGTGGCACGCCGATGGAGCCGGCCATTTCGGGCGAGGACGTCTTTCCCAATACGATTGTTGATTTCCCCCTCGCCGAAGTCCGCCGCCTCACCGGCCTCGACGTGTCGGCCACCGAGATCGAGCAGATTCTCGGCCGCCTCGGCTTTGCCGTCGAGGGCGCGGGCGAAACCCGCCAGGTAAAAGTGCCGTCCTGGCGCCCGGACGTGACGCAGAAGGCCGATCTGGTGGAAGAGGTCATGCGCATGGTCGGCGTCGACAATGTGCCGGTCGAGCCCCTGCCCCGCCTGGATCACGTGGCGCCGCGCATCCTCACCACGATCCAGAACCGCCGCCGCATCGCTCGCCGGGCCCTGGCCGCGCGCGGGCTGGACGAAGTGGTCACCTGGTCCTTCATCTCCCATGACGATGCCACCCGTTTCGGCGGTGGCACCGCGGACCGGCAATTGGCCAATGCCATTGCCTCGGACATGACCGATATGCGGCCTTCGCTGCTGCCCGGCCTGCTCGCCGGCGCCCGGCGCAATGCCAATCGCGGTTTTGCCGATATCGCGCTGTTCGAGGTCGGGCAGATCTTCCTTTCCGACCTGCCGGAAGGCCAGCACACCTATGCCTCGGGCATCCGCACCGGCACGGCCGGGCTGGACGGCGCCGGCCGGCATTGGTCGGGCAAGGCGAAGACGGTCGGCGTCTGGGACGCCAAGGCGGACCTCGCCGCGGCGCTCGATGCGCTAGGCGTCGATATCGAAAAGGTGCAGGTCCTGCCCGAAGCGGCCGCCTGGAGCCATCCGGGCCGCGGCGGGCGTGTCGCGCTCGGCCCCAAGGTGATCCTGGGCTGGTTCGGAGAACTGCATCCCGCTTTGGCGGCCGAACTCGATATCGAAGGGCCGGTCGCCGCCTTCGAGATCGATCTCGATGCCCTTCCCGAGCCGCGCCGCAAGCCCACCCGCACCAAGCCGGCCATCGCGCTCTCGCCCTTCCAGCCGGTCAGCCGCGACTTCGCCTTCGTCATGGACAAGGCGGTGCCCGCCGCGACCCTGCTCAAGGCCGCCCGCGGCGCCGACAAGGCCCTGATCAAGGATGTCGGCATTTTCGACGTCTTCGAGGGCGCCCATGTCGGCGAGGGCAAGAAATCGGTCGCCATCGAGGTCATCCTGCAGCCCAGGGACAAGACGCTGACCGACGAGGAGATCGAAAAGGTTTCGGCGGCAATCGTGGCCGCCGTCACCAAGACCACCGGCGGCGAGCTGCGGAAGTAAGGTCTTTCTTCACCCTCCCCCTTGCGGGGAGGGAAGCGAGACAGGACGTAGCGCAAGCTAAGTCCTTGAATCGAGCAGGGAGGGGGATCGGCAAGCGCTGGGCGCGTGGCCACCCCCTCCCAACCTCCCCCGTCAAGGAGGAGGTGCCGGGCCGGTGGCGCGACCGGTATTGTGCCCCTATGGGAGTTCAAAATGTCCCGCACCGATTCCATTCTCGCCCGCCTCTCCCAGCTCCATCCCAAGCTGATCGATCTCAGCCTCGATCGCATGCTGCCGCTGCTGGACCGGCTGGGCAATCCGCAGGACCATCTGCCCCCCGTCATCCATGTCGCGGGCACCAATGGCAAGGGATCCACAATCGCCTATCTGCGCGCTTTCCTCGAAGCGGCGGGCAAGCGCGTCCATGTCTATAATTCGCCGCATCTGGTGCGCTTCAACGAGCGCATCCGGCTTGCCGGCACCCTGGTCGGCACGCGCAAGCTCAATGCGGCGCTGGAAGAGGTCGAACGCGTCAATGCGGGCGATCCGATCACCTTTTTCGAGGTGACCACGGTGACCGCCTTCACGCTCTTTGCCGAAACGCCCGCCGATTATCTGCTGCTCGAGACCGGCATGGGCGGCACCTATGACACGACCAATGTGGTCAGGCAGCCCCTGGGCACGATCATCACCCCGATCGACTACGACCATCAGGGCTTTCTCGGGAACAGCCTTGCCGAGATCGCCTCCAGCAAGGCCGGCATCCTCAAGCGCGGCGCCCGGGCGGTCATGGGCTTGCAGCGGGACGAGGCCCGCAAGGTGCTGGAGCGCGCTGCCCATCGCCTCGGCATCACGCCGATCTGGCAGGGCGAGGATTTTCACGGCTCCGAACAGGATGGACGCCTGGTGTTCCAGGATGAAGCGGGCCTGCTCGACCTGCCGCCCCCGGCGCTGGCCGGCGCGCATCAATTCGACAATGCGGCGCTGGCCATCGCCGCCATCCGCCATTTCGGCCTGCCGGTGGAGGCGGCGGCCTTTGCCGAGGGGCTGCGCCGGGTCACCTGGCCGGCCCGCATGCAGGCCATCCGCACGGGGAAGTTGCGCGATCTGCTGCCATCCGGCCACGAACTCTGGCTCGATGGCGGCCACAATGCCCATGGCGCCGCCGCGCTGGCGCAGACGATCGCCGCCATGCCGGCAAAGCCGCTGGTGCTGATCATGGGGATGATGAATACGCGGGCGCCGGAGGATTTCCTTGCCCCGTTCCGTGACCTGGCGCCGGCCGGCATCCTGACGCTGACCATTCCCGGCGAGCCCAATGCCCATGGAGCCGAGGAGATCGCCGCCCGGGCCCGGGCCATGGGCTTTGCCGCCCGCGCCCAGCGCTCCGTGGTCAAGGCGCTCCAGGCCGCCGCCGCCATCGAGAATGCACGCGTCCTGATCTGCGGCTCGCTCTATCTGGCCGGCGACGTATTGGCCAGGAACGGCACCAGGCCGGAATGAGGCGCAGGCGCCCCACAAACGAAACAGGCCGCCCGGAGGCGGCCTGGTCAGCAAGGAAACGATCAGCCGATCAGGCGGCGCAATTGGTTTCGAGCGGCGCGGTGAGCACGGCGCGCATGCGGGCCGTGTCGTCGTCGCCGCGCAATTGATCCACCACCGATTCGGTGCGCAGCATGCGGGCCACGCGCGACAGGGCCTTGAGGTGATCGGCACCGGCACCGACGGGCGCCAGCAGCAGCATCACCAGGTCCACCGGCTGATCGTCCACCGAGTCGAACTCGATGGGATCGTCCAGCCGCGCGAACACGGCAACGACGCCATCGAGGCCCTTCAGCTTGCCATGGGGAATGGCGATGCCGTTCCCCAGGCCGGTCGAACCCAGTTCTTCGCGCGCCACCAAAGCATCGACGATCTCACTCACGGTGAGTCCGGTGCGTTCCGCAGCCTTTTGCGCAAGGACTTCAAAGAGCTGGCGTTTGTCGGTGATCCCCGTGCAAGTCAGCACGGAGTCTTCCGCCAGAATATCGGCCAATTCCATTAATCTGCCTTGGGATCTATTTATCCATTTTCGGGCACATGCGCCGTCTAGTTGGCGCCCAGGGCCGGATCGATCCAGCCAATATTGCCGTCCGCGCGGCGGTAGACCACATTTAAGCCGCCATGTCCAGCGTGGCGAAACATCACAACCTGCTGACCGGTGAGGTCGAGCTCCATCACGGCCTCCTCCACGCTCATGGCGCGCAGGTTCTTGGTGCTCTCGGCCACGACGGGCGGGGCGTAATCCTCGTCCAGCTCGTCGAAGGCGTCGCTGGCCCCGAAAATCGTATATTGCGCGGTCAGCCCGTCGGCCGCATTGCCGTTGGCGCCCTTGCGGTGGGACTTGAGCTTGCGATTATAGCGGCGCAGGCGCTTGGCGATATTGAGCGCCATGACTTCATAGGCACTGGTGGCGTCGCCGCCCTGGGCGCTGGCCTGCAGGGTCGTGCCGGAATCCAGGTGCACCACGCAATCGGCGCGGAAGCCGATGCCGTCCGGGGTCAGGGTGAGGTGGCCGTCATAGCCGCCGTCGAAATATTTGCCGACGACGGTGGCGAAATGGTCCTCCGCCTTGCTCCTCAGGGCGTCGCCCACATCCATGTTCTTTCCCGAAACGCGTAAGGTCATGGCTTTTTTCCTTTCGGTCGTTTGGCTCGACGCGAGAGTCCGAAAAGCCGCTTCCCGGCTTGACGGGATCACGTCTGCCGACGCTCCTGACATGGGGTGCCGGCACCCATGATGCTAGTCCCGCCCGGCAGGGCCTGTCCATGTCCATTCCCGCCCCGATGCGCAATTGTGGGGGTGACAGCCCCATTGCCGCCGCTTAGCCTGTGCGCAGGGTGATTTGGACACGCCGCGCCATGGCTCCCTCATCCCAACCCCCGCAATTTTCGGAAGACCGCCCTGCCCGCGCGCGGCACGAAGCCGCCATTCGAGCATGGCTCTCATGGCCTGCTGCGCTGACATCGCTCCACTGGAGCGATATCGCCTGCGGCACGCTCAGCAGATGGCGATGATTTCCTCGTCGGCCATGTGGCCGGGCACGATGGTCAGCGGAATGGGCAGCGTATTGGCGCGGGCGGCGAAATGGGTCACCAACGGGCCCGGCCCGTCCGGCGATTTCGAGGCGGCCAGCACCAGGATGGCGATATCCTTGTCGCGGGCGATCACATGCTCGATCTGCTCGGCGCCATTGCCCTCGCGGATCACCGATTCGGCCCGGACATCGCCGATTTCCCGGATGCGGGCCAGGCGCATGTCGAGATTGCGCTCGGCCTCCTCCACCGCCTCGGCGCGCAGCACGTCCTCGACGCCCATGCCGATGAATTCGGGCTGGGCCACCACGCTCATCAGCACCACCGTGCCGCCGGTGCGCTTGACGCGCCAGGCGGCGAAGGTCAGGGCGCGGTCGCATTCCTCGGTCTCGTCGATGACGACGAGAAATTTGCGTTTGTACTCGACCTCGGAGACCATGAGCGCTCCCGCTGAACGATTAACGGATGAAGCCGACGATATCGCGAACCGCCGCCATTGTCTTTTCCGCAATGGCCCCGGCCCGCTCCGCGCCATCGCGCAGCACGGCGTCGATCGTGGCGGGATCGTCGAGCAGGCGGCGCATTTCCCCGTTCATGGGGGCCAGCACGGCCACCGCCAGATCGGCCAGAGCCGGCTTGAACCGGCCCCAGCCGGCGCCGCCGAATTCGGCCAGCACTTCGGCCTTGGAGCGGTCGGACAGCGCCGCATAGATGCCCACGAGGTTGTCGGCCTCGGGCCGTCCGGCCAGGCCCTCGATCCCAGAGGGCAATTCGGCCGGGTCGGTGGTGGCCTTCTTGATCTTTTTGGCGATGGCATCGGCATCGTCGAGCAGGGAAATGCGCGACTGGTCCGAAGGATCGGACTTGCTCATCTTCTTGCTGCCGTCGCGCAGGCTCATGATACGGGTCGCCGGCCCGGCAATCAGCGGCTCGGTCATGGGGAAGAACTGGCCGTCCTCCTCGCCCAGGCCGCGCTCGGCGATGGCGGCGGCATAATCGTTGTTGAACTTGGCCGCGATGTCGCGGGTCAGCTCCAGATGCTGCTTCTGGTCGTCGCCGACCGGCACGCCGGTGGCCTTGTAGAGCAGGATATCGGCGGCCATCAGCGAGGGATAGGCCAGAAGGCCCAGCGAGACATTTTCCGAGTTCTTGCCGGCCTTGTCCTTGAACTGGGTCATCCGGTTCATCCAGCCGATGCGGGCGATACAATTGAACACCCAGGCCAGCTCGGCATGCTGGCCCACCTGCGACTGGTTGAAGATGATCGAGCGCTTGGGATCGATGCCGGCGGCGATGAAGGCGGCCGCCACTTCCCTGGTGGCGCGGCGCAGCGCATCGGGCTCCTGCCAGACGGTGATGGCATGCATATCGACCACGCAATAGATGGTCTCATGCGTTTCCTGCAAAGGCACGAAACGACGGATGGCGCCGAGATAATTGCCCAGGTGCAGGTCGCCCGAAGGCTGGATACCGGAAAAGACGCGGGGGCTGAACGTCATGATGCCCTTCTAACCAAGACGAGATTCCAGCGCCCGTTCTATACGCGCCGCGCCGGGATGGGAACCAGCTAACCCCGTCGACGCAGTCGGCGGAGCAATCGGGTGAGGTCCTGCGTGCCCGAAACGTGGATCAGGGTGAAATAGGTCACCGCCCCGAAGAGGATCAGCATGGCCAGAACCCCGGCCTGCCGCCAGAGCGGCACGCCCGAAGCCAGGTGGCCGGCGCCCTGATTGGCCAGGAGCCAGAGACTGACGCCCATGATCATGCTGACAAGGACGATACCGGCATGGGCGCGCCATTCCGAGGAGACCCAGGAGAATTGTCCGCGCCGCAACAGCATGCCGGCGAGGCAGAAGACATTGAGCCAGGCCGAGGCTGCCGTGGCGATGGCGATGCCGATATGGGCGAGGCTGGGAAACAGCCAGAGCGAAATGGCGATATTGGCCACCACGCTGATCCCGGCGATGATGGTGGGCGTCATCGTGTCTTCGCGGGCGAAGAAGCCGGGCTGGAACACCCGGATCAGCACATAGGCCGGCAGGCCGGCGGCAAAGGCCACCAGCGCTTCCGCCGTCTGCCGGGTGGCCAGGGCGTCGAAGGCGCCCCGTTCGAACAGGACCCGCACGATGGGCTCGGCCAGGGCCATCAGGGCCGAAGCCGCCGGCAGGGTCAGCAGCATGGCCACGAGAAAAGCCTGTTCCTGGCTGGCCCGCGCCTGCTGTTCCCGCCCGCCCTTGAGATGCCGGGAGAGCTCGGGCAGCAACACGGTGCCGATGGCGATGCCGATAATGCCCAGCGGCAATTGATAGAGCCGGTCGGCATAGGAGAGCACGGAAATGGCATTGTCCGCGCCCGAGGCGATGATGGTGCCCACGAAGATATTGATCTGGGTAATGCCGCCCGCCAGGATGGCCGGCACCGCCAGCACCCAGAAGCGCCGCACTTCCGGATCGAGCCGGGGCAGGCGGAAGACCGGGCGGAAACCGGTCCGCTCGATGGCCAGCCAGACCAGCAGCAATTGCGCGAGGCCGCCGCCCATGGTGGCCAGCGCCACCCAGATCGTGGCATTTGCCGGGTCCTGCACCCAGAAGGTCGCCAGCGGGATCAGCATGGCGATATTGACCAGGTTCAGCAGGACCGGCGCGAAGGCCGCCGCGAAGAAACGGCCCAGCGTATTGAGGATGGCGCCATAGGCGGCCATCAGCGACATGCAGGCGAGATAGGGGAACATGATCCGCGTCAGCAGCACGGTCAGCTCGAATTTTTCCCTGTCATCGACAAAGCCGGGTACGAAGGCGACCATGATCTGCGGCATGAAGATTTCGACCAGGATGGTCACCACGACCAGCATGGCCACGAGCCAGCTCATGATCCGCGCCGCCAGGCGCTTCGCCCCCTCCTCGCCCTCGCGCTCCAGCGCCCCGGAAAACATCGGTACGAAGGCGGTATTGAAGGCGCCCTCGGCAAAGAGCCGGCGGAAGAGATTGGGAAAGCGGAAGGCGGCAAAAAAGGCATCGGCCGCCGGCCCGGTGCCCAGGACGGCCGCCATCAGCGCATCGCGCACGAAGCCGGCAATGCGCGACAGCAGGGTCAGCGCGCCGACAGACGCGAAATTGCGGAAGAGGGTCATGGAAATGCCGCGCCTTCTTCACCTCTCCCTTTGGGGGAGAGGTCGGCCTGAAAGGCCGGGTGAGGGGGCCTTCTGCGGATCTGGTGCCTGCCGAAGGCCCCCTCACCCGCCGGCTGCGCCGTCGACCTCTCCCCCAAAGGGAGAGGTAAAGAGCGGCCCCTACCCATTGGCCACCTTCTTCTCCTGTGCCGGCCGCTCGAACACACTCATCAGCGCGTCGTGAATCTTCTTCTGGCGTGCCTTGACGTGGATTTTCTGCCCGGTGAGGTCGGTGACGTAGAAGACGTCCACCGCCTTTTCGCCATAGGTGCCGATATGGGCCGAGCCGATGGTGAGGCTCAGATCCGAGATTTCGCGGGTCAGCGCATAGAGGAGGCCGATGCGATCGAGGCCGGAGACCTCGATGACGGTGAACTTTTCCGAAATGGCATTGGACACCGAGACCTGGGCCGGCAGGGCGAAGGGGCGCAGGCGCTTGTTGTGCCGGCTTTCCTTGCCCAGGTCGATCAGCACCGTCCGCTTGCCCTGCAGGAGCTGCTTGACGGTATCGATGATGCGGGTGGCGCGGACCTTTTCGTCCTCGTCGCTGGTAAAGGCGCGGCGCAGCCGGAACGTGTCGATGGCGCGGCCGTCGCGGGTGGAGAAGATCTGCGCCCCGATGATGGAGGCATCCTGCATGGTGCAGGCGCCGGCGATCAGCGAGAGCAGGCGCGGATGGTCGGGCACGTAGAAGCTGACTTCGGTGATGCCCTCGAAGGCCTTGACCCGGATCGAGCCGGCAAAGGGCTGTCCGGACGTATCGGCCTGGCGGATCATCCGCGCATGCTCGATCTGCAATTCCGGCTCGGCGCGCAGCCAGTAATGGTCGTAATGGCGGGCCATATAGGCGTCCACCGCCTCGCCCGGCCAGGAGTCCAACGCCTTGGCCAGGGCTTCCTGCGCCTCGTTGACGCGCACGGACTGGCTGACCTGGCTATGCCCGCCCGAAAGCAGCGGCTCGGTGGCGTAATAGAGCGCGCGCAGCAGGCTGCCCTTCCAGCCGGTCCAGGTGCCCGGGCCCACGGCGCGAATATCGCAGGCGGTGAGGATCATCAGCAGCGCCAGCCGCTGGGGCGATTGCACCACGTCGGCAAAGGCCTTGGCGGTCTCGGGGTCCTGGATGTCGCGGGCCTGGGCGATCTCGCTCATCAGCAGGTGATATTCGATCAGCCAGCAGACCGTATCGGTCTCGGCGGCATTGAGGCCGAAGCGCGGACAGAGTTTTTTGGCGATGCGGGCGCCGGCGATGGAATGGTCCTCGGGCCGCCCCTTGGCGATGTCGTGGAGGAACAGGGCCACATAGAGCAGGCGGGTATCGTTGAGCTGGGGCAGCAGCTCATGGGTCAGCGGCAATTCCTTGCGCAGCCCGCCATTGGCGATATCGGCCATGACGCCGACCGAGCGGATCAGGTGTTCGTCCACCGTATAATGGTGGTACATGTTGAACTGCATCAGCGCGACGATCTTGCCGAAATCGGGCACGAAGCGGCCCAGGACGCCGCTTTCGTTCATCTGCCGCAGGATGCGCTCCACATAGAGCGGACTGGTCAGCACGGTCAGGAAATGCGCATTGGCCCGGGGATCGGTCCTGAGCTTGTTGTCGATCAGGCCCAGGCTGTCGCGGATATGCTTGATGGCGTCGGGGTGGAACAGCAATTCCTCGCGCCCGGCGACCATGAACATGCGGATGAGATTGACGCTGTCCTTCTCGAACACGTCGGGCGCGGCGATATTGAGCCGTCCATTGTCGATGATGAAGGCGGTCTCGCCCTTGATCCTGCTCCTGCCCGAGCGGAACGGCGCCAGCACGCGCCCGACAATGTCCATGTCCTTGGCGTGGTGGAATTCGAGGCTGGCGCAGATGATGCGCGTCAGGTCCCCCACATCCTTGGCGACGAGGAAATAGCGCTTCATGAAGCGCTCGACGCCCAGAAGGCCGAGGCGCTTTTCATAGCCCATGCGGCGGGCGAGATCGGGCTGCACGTCGAAGGTCAGTTTTTCCTCGGCGCGGCCGGTGAGGAAATGCAGGTGGCAGCGCACCGCCCAGAGGAAGTCCTCGGCACGCGAGAACAGGCGGTATTCGGCGGCGCTGAGCACGCCCTTGCCCACCAGTTCCTGGCTGGTCTTGACCTGGTAGAAATATTTGCCGATCCAGAACAGCGTGTTGAGGTCGCGCATGCCCCCCTTGCCGTCCTTGATATTGGGCTCGACCACATAGCGGGTATTGCCCATCTGCTGGTGGCGCTCGTCGCGCTCGGCCATCTTGGCGGCGATGAATTCGGGGCCCGTCCGGGGCATGATCTCGGTTTCGAAGCGATGGACGAGATTGTCGTAAAGGCCCCTGTCGCCGGTGAGGTAGCGCGCTTCGAGCGTGGCGGTGCGCACCGTCATGTCGGCGCGGGCCATGCGGATGCATTCGTCCACCGAGCGCACGGCGTGGCCCACCTTCTGGCCCAGGTCCCAGAGCATGTAGAGCACATATTCGGTGACCTGCTCGCCCCAGGGGGTCTGCTTGTAGGGCAGGATGAAGAGGAGGTCGATGTCGGACCCGGGCGCCAGCGTGCCGCGGCCATAGCCGCCCACGGCCGAGAGTGCGATGGCCTCGGCGCCCGAGGGATTGTCCAGCGGATAGACGCGGGTGGTGGCGAAGCGGTGGATGGCGGTGATGATCTCGTCCTGCGCGGCGCAGAGATTCTGCGCGCAGCGGGTGCCGCGATTATTGGCGAGAAGATCGGCCTCCGCCCCGGCCCGGGCCTCGGCCAGCACCTGCCGGAGATGGGCCAGGATTTGCGCGCGGGCATTGGGGGACTTGGCCGGTTCGTCGCCGATCAAAGCGTCGAGGTCGGCCAGGATCGTGTCGGCAGTCTTGAGCGCGAAGAGGGCCTTTTTGGGCCGGACCTCAGCTTCGGCGAGCGTCATCACGGATTTTCTTCAGCTGGTACAGGGTCTCGATCGCCTGTCGCGGCGTCATCTCGTCGGGGCGTATTGTATCGAGGGCTTCGTAAACGGGGTCCTTACCCTTGGGCGCGGGCGGCGGCTGATGAGCAAAGAGCGGCAGATCGTCTAGCACGCTGGCCTTCTGGCGGGAAGATGCCGTGCCCGCCGAGCGCTGTTCGAGCACGTCGAGCACCTGCTTGGCCCGGGCGATGACCGGTTCGGGCAGGCCGGCCAGCCGCGCCACCTGGATGCCATAGGAGCGGTCGGCGGCGCCGGGGCCGACTTCGTGCAGGAACACCACCTCGCCTTCCCATTCGCGCACCTTCATGGTGACATTGGCCACCCGCGCCAGCGTCTTGGCGAGGCTGGTCAATTCGTGGAAATGGGTCGCGAACAGGGCCCGGCAGCCGGTGCTTTCATGCAGCGCCTCCACCGAGGCCCAGGCGATGGAAAGCCCGTCGAACGTGGCCGTCCCGCGCCCGATCTCGTCCAGCACCACCAGGCTCCGCCTTGTGGCGCGATTGAGGATGGCCGCGGTTTCCACCATTTCGACCATGAAGGTGGAGCGGCCATGGGCGATGTCGTCGGAGGCGCCGACGCGGGAGAACAGGCGATCCACCACCCCGATATGGGCGCTGTCGGCCGGCACGTAGCAGCCCATCTGCGCCAGAATCGCAATGAGCGCGTTCTGGCGCAGGAACGTCGATTTACCGCCCATATTGGGGCCGGTCACCAGCCATAGCGCGCCGCCGCCAGCCTCCTCGCTGCCCGAGAGATCGGCGTCATTGGCGACAAAGCTCTGGCCCTCTTCCTTCACCATCAATTCCACCACCGGATGGCGCCCGCCAAGGATGGCGAAAGCAAGGCTGTCGTCCACTTTGGGCCGCGCATAGCCGCGCAGCGCGGACACTTCGGCGAGAGCGGCGGTGACGTCGAGCTCGGCCAGGGCATCGGCCAGGCCCTGCAGGGGCGCGATACGCGACAGCACCTCCTCGCGCAGCCGGGCGAAGATCGCCAGTTCGATCTCCAGCGCCGCATCCTGCGCCTTGGCGATCCGGCCCTCCAGTTCGGCCAGTTCGGTGGTGGTGAACCGCATGGCATTGGCCAGGGTCTGGCGATGGATGAAAATGTCCCGATGCGGCGCCTCGAGCAGTTTCTGCCCATGCGCCGCCGGCACTTCGACGAAAAAGCCGAGCACGCCATTATGCTTGATCTTGAGCGAGCGCACATCGGTCTCGTCCATGAGCCGCGCCTGCAGGGCCGCCACCACGGCGCGCGTCTCGCGGCCCAAGGCCCGCTCCTCGTCGAGCCTGGCATCATAGCCGGCGCGCACGAAGCCGCCATCGCGGCTCAGAAGCGGCAACTCGTCGTCCAGCGCCAGGCCCAGTTCGGAGGCCAGGGGGCGCGGGGCGGCGCCCAGGATATCGGCGAGCCGCGCCAGGACCGGCGGCAGGTCGGGCTGGGCCGAGAGATGCCCCGCCAGGTCCAGGGCCGCGGCCACCGCCTTGCCGATCGCGGCCAGGTCGCGCGGTCCGCCGCGGTCCAGCGACAGGCGGGAGAGCGCGCGGGCCAGGTCGGGCGCCGCTTTCAGATCCTGCCGCAGCCGGGCGCGCAGCAGGGTGTCGTCCACCAGCCGGCCCACCGCGTCGAGCCGTTCATTGATCGGCCCGGCCTGCCGCAAGGGAGCGGCGAGACGGCCGGCCAGCAGCCGGGCGCCGGGCGCGGTGACGGTCAGGTCGATGGCAGCGCGCAGCGAGCCCTTGGCCTGGCCGCGCTGGGTGACGAGGATTTCAAGGCTCGCCCGGGTTGCCGCATCGATGGCCATGGCGCTTTCGGCGGCACCCAGAACAGGCGGCCGCAGCGGCGCCCGGCGCCCCTTCTGGCTCTCGCCCACATAGGCGACCAGCGCCCCCAGGGCCGCCCGCCCGGCGCGGGACAGGGCGCTGGGATCGAAGCTCTCGCCCGGAAAGGCCCGGCGCAGCACCGCGCTCGCCGCTTCGCTGTCGGCGCTTTCGGCCGGAATGGTGGAGGCGATCGAGGCCCAGGCCGGGGCAAACAGATGCCGCTCGGCCAAAGCCGCCCGCGTGGTCTCGGCCAGCAGCAATTCGGCCGGGGCGATGCGCGCCATCTCGTCGGCCAATTGCCCGGCGGACAGATCGGCGACAAAACTCTCGCCGGTGGAAATATCGGCCCAGGCCAGGGCAAAATCGGTCTCGCCATGCCGCACCATGGCGAGCGAGGCCAGGTAATTGGAGGAGCGGGCGTCGAGATGATCGTCCTCGGTCAGCGTGCCGGGCGTCACAAGCCGCACCACGTCGCGCCGCACCACCGATTTCGAACCGCGCTTCTTGGCCTCGGCGGGGTCTTCCATCTGCTCGCAGATGGCGACGCGATGGCCTAGCTTGATCAGCTTGTTGAGATAATCGTTGGCGGCATGGATGGGCACGCCGCACATGCCGATATCCTCGCCCAGATGCTTGCCGCGCTTGGTGAGCACGATGCCCAGAGCGGCGCTGGCGATTTCGGCGTCCTCGAAGAACAGCTCGTAGAAATCGCCCATCCGGTAAAACAGCAGATAGCCCGGATTGACGGCCTTGATCTCGAAATATTGCGCCATCATCGGCGTCAACCCCGCGGGCGCGGGGCCGGGATCGGCCTCAATAGGGGTCTGGTCCATGGGCGGTCGGGTCTGGATCGGGTCGGATATGGAGAATAAGCGCCGACCTTAGGCAATTCGGCCACAGAATCCAACCGGCGCCAGCGGCTTTGCCCATCTTGTCGCAAGGGGCCGCAGCCGCTTGACTATATAACGATCTCATTATATAAAGTCCGTATTGTATAACAGATGCCAGATAATGACCTCTCTCGACCGCTCCTTCGCTGCCCTGGCCGATCCGGTGCGCCGTGCCCTTCTCGACCGCCTGGCCGAGGGTGAGGCCAGCGTCCAGGAGCTGGCCCGGCCCTTTGCCATCAGTCAGCCGGCCATCAGCCGGCACCTCAAGGTGCTGGAAGAGGCCGGGCTGATCGAGACCCGCATTGCGGGCACGGCCCGGCCGCGCCGGCTGAAGCCGGAAGGGGTCGCGGCCCTGTGGGACTGGCTGGGCCGCTACCGGGCGCAATGGGAGCGGCAATTCGAGAAGATGGATTGCGTGCTGGAGGGGCTGGCCGAAGCCGCGCCGGCCAAAGTGCCAAGGGGAGAGGAAAAATGAACCAGAGACCGATCCTGCAGGTCGCCCAGGACGGGGAGACCGATATCGTCGTCCGGCGCGATTTCAGCCACCCGCCCGAGCGCGTCTGGCAGGTGATGACCGATCCCGCCCTCATCCCGCACTGGATGGCCTCGGCGGAAACCATGTCGCGCTGCGAGATCGACCTGCGGCCCGGCGGCAGCTTCTATTACGAATGGAAGGGCACGCAGGCCAGCCCCGGCTTTCACTTCTCCGGGCCGATCCTGGCGGTGCAGGCACCGCACCACATGCAGCATGTGGAATTCTTCAACGGCGACACGGCCTCGGGCACCACGATCACCACCGATCTCGAGGCCCGGGGCCAGGGCACGCGCATGGTCATGGTGATGCGCTATGCCAGCGCCGAGGCCCGTGCCGCCGCCATCGAGATCGGCATGACCGATGGTTTCGACGCGGTCTATGATCGGCTCGAAGCGCTTCTGCCCACCGCCTGACATTACCTGCGCAAATCGAAAGGATTATGAGATGACGCCATACCGGATCGCCTATTGGGTCAGCACGGCCCTGCTCTGCCTCATCTATCTGGGCGGGGCGGCGGCCTATATCATGCAGCGGCCGATGGTCGAGGAGGGCTTTGCCAATTTCGGCTATCCGTCCTACCTGATCACGGTGCTGATCGTCGCCAAGATCGCCGCGCCCCTCGCCATCCTGAGCCGGGTCTCGGTGCCGCTCAGCGATCTGGCCTATGCCGGCATGTTCTTCCACCTGCTCCTGGCCATATCGGCCCATCTCAATGTCGGCGATGGCGGCTTCTTCCCGGCCTCGGTGGGCCTGGTCCTGCTGCTCATCTCCTTCTTCACCCAGAACCGGGCCCGCAAGACGCCCTCCCCGAACGTGCCGCAGCAATTCGGGTCATTGGCCTAACCCAATCGGGATCGTCACCCTCGGGCCTGACCCGAGGGTTCTTTGTTCTTGGGACTATCGCAAACGCCCTCGGGTCGAGCAACCGTGGATGGTTAGGCGAATGC
>NZ_LVVY01000096.1 GCF_001650025.1 Devosia elaeis
GTGGCCTGACCCCATAGGGTGGTCCGGTTTCAGTCTTAGTGCATGATCGGCTTTTCGGCTATTGGCTGGGCAGATGGCGGTGCCGATCCGGGCGGTGGCGCAGGCCAGATAATAGCCTGCGGTGCTGGTGGTTTATATCCAAGCGACGAATGCGGCCGCTCAGTGTTGTAGTAGCGTCTCCATGCCTCGATGATGACCTTTGCCTCCGCGAGGCTGTAGAAGATTTCACCGTTGA
>NZ_LVVY01000097.1 GCF_001650025.1 Devosia elaeis
TTGTCGCCAGCGTCTCATCCAGATTGCCGCGCTATAGGGCCTCGATGACCATGCTGGTGGTGCGGTCGCGGCGCAGGCGGGCCACATGTGCCGGCATCAACGCCAGGCGGATCATGAGCTCGGGGAGAGTGTGGATGGCGGGACGATGCAAGGACTTGCCCCGCATCACCTCGGCATCGATCGCATCCATCTCTTCAACGGAGATGTCGTCGTAGTCGTCATTGTCAGCCATTGCTGCCTCGTTCTCCGGCAGGCAATTAGCCGAGCGACTACGCGCCCGCCAAACCTGGCCGGTTACATGGGCGCGGTCTGCGCCCGGGATCAAAAATGTTCATGGGTGTTCAGATGAGGGGGCGTTTGCCCTATAGTCGGTGGTCTATCGGGCCACGGGCCAGCCGCACGGAAACGTAACCCTGCGAGAGCCGCCTTTGCGTCTCTGGGTCAGCTTCGCCGTCAATGATGGTTCGAATGAACATGAGAGGGTACCCGGTGAGGTCCTCCCGAAAACTGCAGCTAGAGGTGCAGTCCGGAACGCTGGAGGACAACGCGATCCGTGCGGCTGCCGGTCGGCGCCGCCTGTAGGTTCTCGCGTTTGTCTATGGTTCTCATGCTCATTCTGGTACAGATACGGAACAGAGTATTCCCTGTCAACCGACAGTTTCAATCAAAAGCTGCTATCGATGCGCATCCGGTGGATCTGGCGTCATGTGGATGTCGACTGTCGGGGCAAAGCCGCCGAGGACGCGGTTCTGATCATAGATGCGGAGTGGGAGATCGGCCTTGGGCATCCATACCCGGCCGACCTCAACCGCCGCAGAGACCGGAAGGGCAGGGAACACGTTGATCGTCTTCGCCTCGCCATGCACCGCCTTGATCCGATTCAGCGCGGACCGCAGCAGTCGTCGGAATTCAGCAAGGTCCTCGGGGCGTCGAAGGATATCGTTGTGGGGGGCGGCAGCAGTGATAGACCAGATAGAGCAATCTTCCCCAAGGACACGCTGGATCCGGTCGTGAGCGACCGTTGCACTCAGCGCAAGGATGAGGGCGACCTTCCCGTCCGGGGACTTCGGCTCTGCCGTTTCAAACTGTATCGGAGGGCCGTCGTTCTGCCAGGTCCAGGTTTGCGGCTCCCGATGGAGCTGATGAACGCTCACCGGCAAGATGTCGGAGAGCTGCCGACCGAGTTCGATCAACAATGGCTGCGGCGCCAAAGCGAACACGCTGGCGTGTCGGATGTCCTGCCGCTCGATTCTACCTCCGACATGAGTCTGGAATTGGCGGGCAAGGTTCCGCTGCTGTAGCGGCCAGTATTCGGGTTCATGATCCTCAAATGCACACCCTACTATTTCCAGATCGATCGTGGTCTCGCTGATCGGCCAGCGGTCCGGCATCATGGCTTCATGAAGCTGGCGCGTGGAGACGAGCGCCTGGTTCTGACCGATGTTGGCACCGAACCGGATAACATGGGATGCGCGGTCCACGTCGACGCCGGTGGCCATACGGATCCGGTGTTCGTGCTCCCGCTTCATGTCCCTCAAGAGATCGGCGGGATACTGCTCGGGTGCTTCGTTGTCGACGCGGCGATGACACTTGGCACAGAGCAGCATCAGGTTGCTGACATCCTTGGCGAGGATCCTTGAGAGTTCCTCGTGACCGCGGGCGCCGGCGGGCGAATCCGCGATGATGTGGGCCACATAGCCGTAGACGGCGTGCTTCTTGCCGATAAGCAGGTCGCCGACAAGGAGCTGGTTGCAGCTACGGAACTGGCAGCGGCCTGCCGACAGCGCCCATAGGGCACGCTGGATGTGCGTCGGTATCGATGTGCTGGACATGGGCATGCAACTTTTCGGAAGTAAAGCCAGGATGGTTGGGAGGAGGAGGGAGGCCTGCCTGGAAATAGGCCGACCATTGCGAGCCCATCGAGCGGTAGGCGCAGCTGGTGCCCGACAGGAGCCCAAGATGCATGAAGGCAGTAGTGGGAAATGGCATTCCGCCGCCTTGATGAGCTTCGCCAGTTCCATAGCCGGAACCGGTGGGAGCCGACTCGGGGTGGCGCCCGCGTCCCCGCCAAAGGCCCGTGGCAACCCAGTCCTCGTGCCAGAGCAGCCAGTTGATGGTGAACGGGATCAGCGTGTCGGCAATGTACTTGTCGGGGTCCCAATCATCGGCAGCGGGGTCATGGACGCACAGGCGAGGATAGTCGGGGTCCCGATCCCACCAGTACGTGTGCTGTGCACGCTCGCCGGTACCCCGTGGGTCGGCGCCGATAGGCGGATCCAGTACAATGATGCATTCGCGCGGGTTGCCGAGACGGAACGCATCGAAATAGGGGTACGCGATATAGGTGATCCGGATCTTGTACTTCTGAAAGATGGGGGTGAGGTGACCCTCCCACACCCCCATGAAGCCGAGGTCGCAGACCAACTTGAAATCCGGATAATCCTTCCGGATTCGACGGTGCTGTTCAGCGACGGACAGGGCCAGTTTCGGGATCTCCGAAGTCGGTATGATAGGGAGTGGACCGGGCGCTGGCCGGTGCGGCCAGGCTGCCCAGCGCGGCAATGGCGCCCACCTTGGGAATGTGGACGTTCTTGCCGGCGAACAGGTCACCGCGTTGCTGGCGGATGAAGCCTTCATAGGCGTCACGGGCCGGCTTCTCGCCGAACAGGCGCTCCATGACCTTGAGCATCTCTGCCAGGCTGAGCCCACCGTCCCGCATGAGCCGCAGGTCGGCAGCGAACCCGTCCAGTTCCTTGAGGAAGATCCGCTGGTTCAACCGATCACCGGGCCACCGGTCGGTGAAGATGTCCTCGCGGCACCTCTCGTTATGGGCATAGATCAGGCGGTTTTGGGCTTCGGCGCCGGCGATGATGCTGCGAAGGACATCAACCTGGTGAATCAGCTCGTCGGCAAGCGTGTTCGTCCGGTTGGCATTGAGGGCGACGTAGTGAGCCAGCAACACTGACGGCGGCAGCCGGAGGTTCGGCCAACTGCGGTCGTACAGGATGTTGCGCCACCTCTTGATCAGTTGAAGGGCGATCACCGCGCGAGACTTGCGGTAAGCCGGCATCTGGTCAGGGACCGGAGCGGTTTCGGCTTTGGCGTCGAGCAGGATCCGGTTGTAGTCGAGGGACCGGCGCTCGAAGAACTCGCCGAACGCGGTATCGGGCGGGGTCATCTCCTTGAACCACTCGGCGAAACCGAAAGGATTGGCGAGCAGCGTCTTCTTCGGTTCGGATAGATCAGAAGGCTTGGAGTGGAAGATGTAGCTGGTCTTCTCGTTCCGCCCCCAGGTGCGGACCACCGGTGTGACGTCGAGGTGCATGTCCGCGTAATTGATGGTGCTGCAGCGGGTCTTGCGTTCGGTCTTGTCGTGGTACCGCGTGCCTTTCACCGAGGCGATAGCGTCGTGGAGTGTCGCCAGAGCCTCTTCGGGGTCGATGTATGGTGACCAGTCGATCTGGGCGATCACATCGATGTCGAAGTCGCTGGTGGTCGAGTGGCGCGCAACTGTCGCTCCGATGGAAAAACCGCCTTGCGGATAGAATTCGAGGACTTTTCCTTCCAGCGGGCTGCCGGAGCGGTCGAGCCAGTCGCTGATGGCCTGGTAGTGGGCGACTGCGTTTTGGTAGTCGGTGGGCGTAAGCTGCACGCGGACGGCGACATCGGCCAGGAGAACGTCGAGCGGCGAGTACGCGGCGATCTGGCGTAGGGTGGGCGAACTGTAATTCATGGTCGAAGGAACTCCTGTCGTTCGACGCACTGGCGGATGCCGGGGGAGGGAACATCGCGACCAGCAGATTCATGGTCTGTTCTGCCTGCTATTGGGCGGCGAGATTCACACCTCGCCGCCACTTCGTAAGTACTTGATCGGTCAGCTGAATTCAGGATCGATCAAGTCGGCATATCTATGAGCACCCGGTCGTACAGCCGCACGTGTCGCACTTCAGGCAGGTTCCGTTCCGGACCATCGTGAAGTTGTGGCACTCGGTGCATTGGTCGCCGGTATAGCCCTTCATCTGCGCTTCGGCGCGGAGGAGGCCGGTGTCCCTGGAGGGCGGGGGGGCCGGGATGGGGGCGAGTTCGGCGGTGTTGAGGGCCGTCGGGGTCGGGTCGATCTTGAGGGCCGTGGCGCTGCGCAGGGCCGTGACCGTCGAGGTGCTGGTGGCGGAGCTGGCATAGCGGGCGGCTTCGGCGGTGGGCACCAGCATCAGGCTGGCATTGGCCGTCTTGCCGCGGGTCATGCCGCGGGAGACAAAGCGCTCGGCGGGCACCGGGGCCGGCGCCAGCGCGTCGCCGCGGGCACCCTGGTCCTCGGCAACGCCCTTGCCGAGCGAAGTCGGGCTGTCCGGATTGACATGGGCCAGGTCGTTCCGGTCGAGATAGGACACGGCCAGCTCGCGGAACACATAATCCAGGATCGAGGTAGCGTTCTTGATGCGGTCATTGCCCATGACCATGCCGGCCGGCTCGAAGCGGGTGAAGGTGAAGGCCTCCACATATTCGTCCAGCGGCACGCCATATTGCAGGCCCAGCGAGATGGCGATGGCGAAATTGTTCATCATGGCGCGGAAGGCGGCGCCTTCCTTGTGCATGTCGATGAAGATTTCGCCCAGGCGCCCGTCTTCATATTCGCCGGTGCGCACATAGACCTTGTGGCCGCCGACCACCGCCTTCTGGGTATAACCCTTGCGGCGATCCGGCATCTTTTCGCGTTCGCGCAGGCGCTCGACGATCTTCTCGACGATCACTTCCGTCTTGGCGGCGGCGGGCAGGGCGGCGATGGATTCCACCACGTCTTCCTCGTCCTCGTCGTCAGCGGCGGCGAGCACGGAGGAATTGAGCGGCTGGCTGAGCTTGGAGCCGTCGCGATAAAGCGCATTGGCCTTCAGCGCCAGGCGCCAGGACAGCATATAGGCGTTCTTGGCGTCCTCGACCGTGGCGTCGTTCGGCATGTTGATGGTCTTGGAGATGGCGCCCGAGATGAAGGGCTGGGCCGCCGCCATCATCAGGATGTGGCTTTCCACCGACAGGTAGCGCTTGCCGATCTTGCCGCAGGGGGTGGCGCAATCGAAGACGGGCAGGTGCTCGTCCTTGAGATGCGGCGCACCCTCGAGGGTCATGGCACCGCAGACATGGATATTGGCCGCCTCGATATCCTTCCTGGAGAAGCCGAGGAAGGGCAGCAGCTCGAACGAGAAGTCGCCAAGCTGTTCATCGGTGACGCCCAGGCCCTTGAGGAAGTCGGCGCCCAGCGTCCACTGGTTGAACACGAACTTGATGTCGAAGGCCGACTTCATCGCGGCATTGAGCGCCTCGATCTTGTCGTCGGTAAAGCCCTTGGCGCGCAGGGTCGAGGGATTGATGCCCGGGGCCTGGTTCATGTTGCCATGGCCCACGGCATAGGCTTCCATTTCGGCGATCTGGTCTTCCGAATAGCCCAGGGTGCGCAGGGCAGGGGGCACGGCGCGGTTGATGATCTTGAAATAACCGCCGCCGGCCAGCTTCTTGAACTTGACCAGAGCGAAATCGGGCTCGATGCCGGTCGTGTCGCAATCCATGACCAGACCGATCGTGCCGGTCGGGGCGATCACCGAAACCTGGGCATTGCGATAGCCGTGCTTCTCGCCCAGGGCCAGCGCATTGTCCCAGGCGACGCGGGCGCGCTCGGAAAGGGCCGCATCCTTGAGATTGGCATGGTCGAGGGCGACCGGATTGATGGAGAGGCCTTCATAGCCCTCGGCATTGCCATGGGCGGCATTGCGATGGTTGCGGATGACGCGCAGCATGTGCTTGGCATTGCGCTTGTAATCCTTGAAGGGGCCGAGCTCCTTGGCCATTTCGGCCGAGGTGGCATAGGACACCCCGGTCATGACTGCGGTGATGGCGCCGGCAATGGCGCGACCTTCGGCCGAGTCATAGGGAATGCCCGAGGTCATGAGCAGGCCGCCGATATTGGCGTAGCCGATGCCCAGGGTGCGGTATTCGAAGGAACGCTCGGCAATCGAGCGCGAGGGGAACTGCGCCATCATCACCGAGATTTCGAGCACCACGGTCCAGAGACGGACAGTGTGTTCGAAGGCGGCGGTGTCGAAGCTCGAATCCTTGTTGCGATAGGGCAGCAGGTTCACCGAGCACAGGTTACAGGCCGTGTCATCGAGGAACATGTATTCCGAGCACGGATTGGACGCCACGATCGGCCCGGCGGCCGGGCTGGTGTGCCACTCGTTGATGGTGGTGTGATACTGGATGCCGGGGTCAGCCGAGGCCCAGGCCGCGTAACCGATCTGTTCCCAGAGGTCGCGGGCCTTCAGCGTCTTGGTGACATTGCCCTTGATGCGGCCGATCAGGTCCCAATCGCCATCGGCCTCGACAGCGTTGAGGAAATCGTCGGTGACGCGGACGGAATTGTTCGAGTTCTGGCCGGAAACGGTGAGATAGGCCTCGCTGTCCCAATCGGTGTCGTAGATGGGGAATTCGAGGTCGGTATAGCCCTGCTTGGCGAACTGGATGACGCGGAAGATGTAGTTTTCCGGCACCAGGGCCTTCTTGGCGGCGCGCACTTCGCGCTTCAGAGCCGGATTCTTGGCCACGTCGAAGCAATCGTCGCCCGAACCTTCGCAGTTCACGGCGGCCTTCATGATGGCCTTGAGGTGCTTGGAGACGGTCTTGGAACCGGTGACGAGGGCGGCGACCTTCTGCTCCTCTTTCACCTTCCAGTTGATATATTGCTCGATATCGGGGTGGTCGATGTCGATCACCACCATCTTGGCGGCGCGGCGCGTGGTGCCGCCCGACTTGATGGCGCCGGCGGCGCGGTCGCCGATCTTGAGGAAGCTCATCAGGCCCGAGGACTTGCCGCCGCCTGAGAGCTTTTCGCCTTCGCCGCGGAGCTTGGAGAAATTGGTGCCGGTGCCCGAGCCATACTTGAACAGGCGCGCCTCGCGCACCCACAGATCCATGATGCCGTTCTCGTTGACGAGATCATCGTCCACCGACTGGATGAAGCAGGCATGCGGCTGGGGATGCTCGTAGGCCGACTTGGACTGGACCAGCTTGTGGGTGAAGGGGTCGACGTAGAAATGGCCCTGGCCGGGGCCGTCAATGCCATAGGCCCAGTGCAGGCCCGTATTGAACCATTGCGGGGAATTGGGGGCGACCCGCTGGGTGGCGAGCATGAAGGCCAGTTCGTCGAAGAAGGCGCGCGCATCCTCTTCGCTATCGAAATAGCCGCCCTTCCAGCCCCAATAGGTCCAGGTGCCGGCCAGGCGGTCGAACACCTGGCGGGAATCGAGTTCGGAGCCATAGCGCTCGGCTTCCGGCAGCTTGGCGAGCGCAGCTTCATCGGGGACGGAGCGCCACAGCCAGGAGGGGACGGAATTCTCCTCGACCTTCTTCAGGACCTTGGCGACGCCGGCCTTGCGAAAATATTTCTGCGCGATGATATCGGTGGCCACCTGCGACCAGGTCGCGGGCACGGCGATATTGTCGAGCTTGAAGACGACGGAACCATCCGGGTTCCGGATCTCGCTGGTGGCCGAGCGGAACTCGATGGAGCCGTAGCGATCCGCGTTGGCAGTGGTAAACCGGCGTTCTATGCGCATAGTCTTCGTATTCCCCAAATCGAGCAGGCACAAAGGCCCGCCAGCCGCTGGTCCGGCTTCGTCCGTTTCTGTTGACGCTGTCACCAACCAAGGCCCGCGGGAGGGCGCGAACCTCGTAGAATTTGCCCCGTGCCCCGAACCCGCGACGGTCTAGCTGCCGATGCTTGGTTTCGAGGTCCTGCCCGGGCCCCTTAATGGGGTGTCGGGCCGTCGATGAGAGTTCCCCGATTCAGAGGGCGCGTCAACGCCAGAAATCACAAGACCTAGTGTGCCGCTCTCGTGGTGAGACAAGAGCTAGTATGGGTAATATGTGGATTCCGGGGACAAAGTGCAAGCAATGCCGGGGGCTCGCGACGACGATTTGAACGCGCTTCCCACCCCTGTCGCCGGCATAAAAATGAGGTCAGATTCCAGCGCTAATATGCGGCAAATCCTTGCTCTTTGGCACGTGGCTCGCCGCGTTAATCGCGGCTTTACCATGGCATCGAATGGCAGAATCAGCGGCGGCGAAAACCTGTCAAGCGAACAATTTTGGCCCGGGGCGGCAGAGAAGCGGACACCATATCTAGTCGGTCGCCCGCAATCCCCGGGCCTGCCCGCGCAGAACCCAGACGGCCAGCGGCACCATGGCGAGGCCCGCCCAGCCATAGGCCGGCAGGATTCCGATCCTGTCGGCCAGGAATCCGAAGGCCAGGGTCAGCGCGATGCCGGCCATGTTCTCGGCCATGACCAGGGCGGAGGTGGTGGTGGCGCGGCTGCGGCCTTCCATGACGCGGTGGAAGCGGGCTTCGGCAAGCACGCCGAGCGGGGCGACCACGATATAGGCGGCGCAGAGCAGCAGGACATAGAATGGCGATGCCCCGATCGAGGCCGCCACCAGAAGGGCGCCGCCGGCCAGCGGCAGGCCCCAGGCCAGCCAGGGCCGGCCCGCCAGCCGATGGGCATGGAGGCTGGCCAGTGCATAAAACCCCTCCACGCCGGCGCCCAGAATGCCCCAGGCCCAGACCGGCACGGCGGTCGCGAGATAGTAGAGCTGGTCGAATTCCTCGAGCAATTCGTAGATCACCAGGCCCACGGCGATATAGGTGGTGACGAAGCGCAGATCGGCATGGCCGCGGAATTCGTTCAGCGCGTCCTTGAAGTGGGAGAGGTAATTGCCCGCCTCCTCGTCGCTTTCCGGCTTCGCGGCGCCGTTGCGGCGCACATCCTGCAGCCAGAAGGCCAGAAGCGAGGCGATCAGCAGCGGCGGAATGGAGAGCCAGATGGCCCAATCGAAGCTGTACCAGGCAACGAAGCCGCCCAGCAGCGTGCCGGCCCCGATGCCGAGGCCTTCTGCGGCATTGTCCCGCCCCAATATCTTGTCGAATTCATCGCTGCGCCCCTCATGGGCCAGCCGCTCAAAGAGCAGGGCCTCGCGCGAGCCCGATTGCCAGGCCTGGCCCAGGCTCCAGAACAGAAAGCCCAGCCCATAGAGCCAGAAATTGCCGTCCGCCACGCCCCAGAGCACGAATGTCAGCACCTTGGCCAAGGGCGCCAGAACCAGCAGCGCCCGGCGGTCGAAATGGTCGGACAGCGCGCCCGAAGGCATTTCGAGCACGATGGCGGAGGCCGACCAGAAGGCCAGCAGGATGCCGATCTCGCTGATCGACAGGCCCTCAAGCTCGAACAGGGCCGTATAGATCGCATAGGCCAGCATGAAGTCGAACAGGAACGCATAGACATAGTACAGGCCCAGGAAGCGGCGCAGCGGGAGCAGGGGGCTGGACATCGGGGCATTCCTGTTTCAGAACGATTGGTGAATAACCCGGCTGTTTCGCCGGGTCAATGGATACGGAACGATCGATCTGAAAATGGTGCGGCCACGTCAATATGTGCGCGAGGAGGTGATCGACAAGGCGCTGAACCTGTTCTGGCGGCTTGGCTATGAGGGCGCGCACCTGGCCGCCCTGGTCGAACATACCGGGCTCAACCGCTTCAGCCTCTACAAGGAATTCGGCGGCAAGGCCGGGCTCTACGAGGCCTCTTTGGATCGCTTCGTCGGTTTTCTGCTCGAGCAATATCGGGGCGTGCTGACGCGCCAGCCGCCGGGGCTGGAAAATATCGAGGCCGCGCTCAGAAGCCTGGAATATGGCAGCGAATATTATGGCTGCTTCATGCTCAATACGCTGGCGCAGAAGGACAGCGCGCCGCCGGCTGCCGTCGAGCGGGCCCTGGCCGCCGCCGCCGAGATCGAAACCCTCTATCGCGACAATCTGGTGGGTGCCGTTGCACGGGGGCAGGTGGACAAGACCGCAGACCTGCAGGCCCTGGGCAAATTGCTGCAGACGCTCGATCAGGGCTTGCACATGCAGGGACTTGCGGGCACCAGCGACGCCCAGAAGGATGCGGCAATCGCCGCCGCCATGGCTCTGCTGCATCACGCCGCGCCCTAGAGTCGAATTGGCTCTGTTTGGTCTAGGCTCCCTCTGCCAGCCATGCTAAACCGCAGGCAAATCGACGCCCAAACTTTCGGAATCGTCCCGTGGCCCAATCCGGTTTCAAGCAATTCCTGACCGAAATCCTGTCCTGGTGGGGCGGCAATAGCTGGGGCACGCGCCTCTGGATCCGCCGCTTCGGCGCCTATGTGGGCTCGGACGAATTCGGCAATCGCTATTATTACGACAAGAAGCACGATCGCCGCTACGTGACCTATGCCGGCGGCTTCGCTGATGCCTCCGCCATTCCGCCCGGCTGGCATGGCTGGATGCATCACCGCACCGACGTGCCGCCCGCCGATGCCAAATATGAGCCGCGCGCCTGGGAAAAGCCGCACCTGCCCAACCTGACCGGCACCGCCGCCGCCTATCGTCCCGATGGCAGCCTGCTCAACAAGGGCGAGCGCCCGCGCGTGACCGGCGATTATCAGGCCTGGTCGCCTGAATAAGGGCATCAAAGCCTTGCGGCCATTTCTTCATCCATTGCTACGGCCGCTGCTGACAGCGGCCGTTTTCGCCTTCCCCGCGGCTTTGCCGGTGCAGGCGCAGCCGCTGGCCAACCCGGTGGCCACCTTTGCCGGACTCGACAAGATCACCGGCCGCATCACCCGCTTCGACGTCTATATCGACGAGACCGTATTGTTCGGCGCGCTCGAGATCACGCCGCGCGCCTGCTACAACCGCCCGGCCAGCGACACCTTGCAGCGCACCTCCGCCTTTCTGGAAGTGAACCAGATGAGCCTGGATGGCACAGGCGAACGGATTTTCACCGGCTGGATGTTCGCCGACAGCCCCGCGCTCAATGCCGTGGACCACGCCGTCTACGACGTGTGGCTGATCGAGTGCAAAACCTCCACTAACGTGCCGCCGCCCGCCGAGCGCTAACGCTCCGCCGCCATGTCGAACGGCCCGCCCGCCCTTCGTCGTGAGGGTGCGGACGCGCCGTCCGTGCGAAGGAGAACAAGCATGCTGACCTTGCCCGAAATCGTCGAGCGCCCGTCCCAGCCCTATGTCTATGTCCGGTTCACCGTGCCGATGAACCAGATGCAGCGGCCGGCCAATGAGGGCTTTCCCAAAGTGTTTGCCCATATCGAGCGCCACGGGCTGGCCCCGGTCGGGCCCGCCTTTTACAATTATCGCCGCATCGACATGGCCAATACTCTGGACGTGGAAGCCGGCGTGGCGGTGCAGGAGGCGGGCGCAGGGGAAGGCGACGTTGCGGTGGGCACATTGCCGGGCGGACGCTTCATGACGCTGTCCTGGCACGGCCATCCCGACGCGCTGATCACGGTCACCGGCATGATGATCGGCTGGGCGCGACTGACCGGACAGGATTTCGACATGGAGCAGAAGCCGGACGGCGACCATTTCGCCTGCCGGTTGGAATTGTACGAATCCGACCCGGCGGAAGTGCCGAACATGGATGAGTGGGTGACGACGCTGGCGTTCAAGCTGCGGGATTAGCAGTCGATTGCTTTTGATTTGAAACGCGCTCTCCCGGAGACCTCATGGTGAGCTTGTCGAACCACGAGGTCGGGAACGCCGGAAGCTGGGTGCCACGACCTCGTCCTTCGACAGGCTCAGGATGAGGTCTACTGGTTCACAAGCATTCCAGCCCGAACATTGTCCCATCCCCATCGTCATTGCCGGGCTTGTCCCGGCAATCCAACTCGGGGCGGCATGGACCGCCGGGACAAGCCCGGCGGTGACGAAGAGAGGAAGCGTTGGGGCGAAGTGCCCCCTCGTCTCCCTCAGAACATCTCGTCCAGCGTGCAATAATACCGGTATTTCGCCGCATCCCATTCGGCGCCATAGGCCTTGAGGAAGGCCGCCACGTGCTCCTCGCCGATATTATAGGCGATGCTGCGGCAGGCGATGGCCAGGTCCTGCCAGACATCTGCGCGGCCCATGCGGCCGCAATCGACCAGGCCGGAGAAGCGGCCATCCTGAGCCAGTACATTGGGGCTGGAAGCATCGCCATGGGTAACGATCAGCTCACCGGTTTCCGGTGGGTTGGCCACAAGCCAGTCCAGCACCTGACGGGCTGTCCAGCCCTGGCGCTCGATATCGAAATCGCTCTCATCGACCAGGCCGGCCGCCAGGCGCCGCTCGGCTTCGTCCAGGCGGGCATCGATGCCATGGTCGAACGGGCATTGGGCGGGATCCAGCGCATGCATGCGCTTCAGGCCCTGGGCATAGACGCGGACGAAATCGCCGGGCTGGTCCACGAAACGCGTCAGGTCCGCGCCCGGCACCGCGCTCATCAGCAACCAGAGCCGGCCATGGGCCTGCTCGGCATCGATGACCCGCGGCGACTTGAAGCCCATGCGGGTCAGCCAGTTGAGGCGTTCAATCTCCCCCGGCAGTTCAGCCAGATCATGCAGGCGCTCCGCCTTGAGAAAAACGGCATTGCCGTCGCCCAGCGCGATCCGCCAGACATCGCAGGACGATTGGCCCAGCGTGATCTCGGTCCAGTCCAGGGTCAGCAGCGGCCCCAGGCTTTCGGGCAGGTCGGATGGCTTGCTCATTGCGCCTTGTCCCATGCGGTCCAGTCGCCCTGGCGCAGCAGGGCACGACCGAGGCGATCTTCATAATCGGCGCGCGGAATTTCGATGCCGCCGAGCGATGCGAGGTGGTCGGTGAGAAATTGCGTATCGAGCAATTCGAAACCGCCAGCGTTGAGCCGGTCCACCAGATGCGCCATGGCCATCTTGGAGGCGTCGGTGCGGCGGTGGAACATGGATTCGCCGAAAAAGGCGGCCCCGATGGCCAGACCGTAAAGCCCGCCCACAAGCTCGGTTTCGTCCCAGACCTCCACGGTATGGGCGATGCCGCGGCGGAACAATTCGCCATAGACGGCGCGGATCGTGCCGTTGATCCAGGTCGTGTGGCGATCAGCGCCCACACTGGCGCAGCCCTCCACGACGCCGTCCCAATCGCTGTCGACGCGGATGGTCCAGCCCGATTTGCGCATGGCCTTGCGCAGGCTTTTCGAGGCATGGAAGCCGTCAAGCGGAATGATGCCGCGCATTTCCGGGCTGACCCAGAAAAGGTCGTCGTCGGCGGCATCCTCGGCCATGGGAAAGATGCCGGCACGATAGGCGCGCACGATGAGTTCGGGCGTGATCTCGACGGCAAAGGGATCGGTGCGGCGGGCCATGCTTATCGCGAGAAGATGGATTGCCCGGACAAGCCGGGCAATGACGTCGACTGGAGGATTGTGCGCAAAGCGTTCACCCCATCGTCACCACCGGGCCATCCTCGGACATGATCCGGGGACCCGGTGGTCCATGCTTCAAGCCTTGTTGGCGGCCAGGAACTTTTCCAGCCAGTGGATGTCGTAATTGCCGGCCAGGATATCCGGCTCCTTGATCAGGCGCTGGAACAGGGGCAGGGTGGTCTTGACCCCATCGACCACGAATTCGTCCACCGCGCGGCTGAGGCGCTTTAGGCATTCCTCGCGCGTGCGGCCATAGACGATCAGCTTGCCGATCAGCGAGTCGTAATAGGGCGGAATCTTGTAGCCCTGATAGACCGCCGAATCGACGCGCACACCGACACCGCCCGCCGGGTGGTAGAAGGTGATCGTGCCGGGCGAAGGCGCGAAGGTCTGTGCGTCCTCGGCATTGATGCGCACTTCGATGGCATGGCCATAGAACTGCACCTGCTCCTGGGTCATCGACAGCTTTTCGCCCGAGGCGACCTTGATCTGCTCATAGACGATGTCGATGCCGGTAATGCGCTCGGTAACCGGGTGCTCCACCTGCAGGCGCGTGTTCATTTCGATGAAATAGAACTCGCCGTTCTCGTAGAGGAATTCGATGGTGCCGGCGCCGGAATATTTGAGCTTGCGCATGGCGGCGGCGCAAATCTCGCCGATCTTGTCGCGTTCCTCGGCGGTGATGGTGGGGCCGCCGGCCTCTTCCCACACCTTCTGGTGGCGACGCTGCAGCGAGCAGTCGCGCACGCCCAGATGCACGGCATTGCCCTGGCCATCACCGAGGATCTGCACCTCGATATGGCGGGGCTTGCCGAGATATTTCTCCATATAGACCGAGTCATTGCCGAAGGCGGCCTTGGCTTCGGAACGGGCGGTCGACCAGGCGACCAGCAATTCCTTTTCGGTCTGCGCCACCTTCATGCCGCGCCCGCCGCCGCCGGCCGTGGCCTTGATCAGCACGGGATAGCCGATGTCCTTGGCGGTCTTGAGCGCCTGCTGCTCGGTTTCCACCGCGCCGGCCGAACCGGGAACCACGGGAATGCCCAGCTCCACCGCCGTCTTCTTGGCGGTGATCTTGTCGCCCATGATCTCGATATGGTGCGCCGAGGGACCGATAAAGGTCACCTTGTGCTCTTCGAGGATCTTGGCGAAGCGGGCATTTTCAGAAAGGAACCCATAGCCGGGATGGACCGCATCCGCGCCGGTGATCTCGCAGGCGGCGAGAAGGGAGGGGATGTTGAGATAGGAATCCTTGGCGGCATTGGGGCCGATGCAGACGCTTTCGTCGGCCAGGCGCACATGCATGGCATTGGCGTCGGCGGTGGAATGCACCGCCACCGTCTGAATGCCCATTTCCTTGCAGGCACGCAGGATGCGCAGGGCGATTTCGCCGCGATTGGCGATCAGGACCTTCTGGAACATCAAAAGTCCCCTTACTCGATGACGACCAGCGGCTCGCCATATTCGACCGGCTGAGCATCGTCCACCAGGATGCGGGTGACGGTGCCGGAGCGGTGCGCCGGAATCTGGTTCATGGTCTTCATCGCCTCGATGATGAGGACGGTCTGACCTTCCGACACCTTGGCGCCCACTTCCACGAAGGCCGGCTTGCCCGGTTCGGGGGCGCGATAGGCAGTGCCGACCATGGGCGAGGTCAGCGTGCCCGGATTGGCGGCGAGGTCTTCGGCCTTGGCCGGCGCAGCGGCGGGAACGGAACCGGCCGGAGCGCTCGGCGCCGCCGCGGGCGGGGCCATATATTGCATCGGAGCGGGCGCATAGGCAGGCGCCTCGTTCGGATAGGACCGGGTGACGCGGACCCGCAGATCGTCCTGCTCGATCTCGATCTCGGCAAGGTTTTCCTTGTTGAGCAGTTCGGCAATGGCGCGGATCAGGTCCTGATCCACCGATGACTTCGTCATTTCTATCGGTCTCCCGGCTTCGCGCGTCGAAGCGTTATTTGAGTTTTTGGGCCAAGGCTTCCAGGGCAAGTTTATACCCCAGGCTGCCAAAGCCGCAAATGACGCCGAAGGCGACCGACGACACATAGGAATGGTGCCGGAACGCTTCGCGCTGATGAATATTGGTGAGGTGGACTTCGGCGACCGGCAGGTTCACGGCCCGCAGGGCATCGTGAATGGCAACCGAAGTATGCGAATAGGCCGCCGGATTGATCAGGATGCCATCCGCGGTCTTGCGGGCATCCTGGATCCAGGTGACCAATTCGCCTTCATGATTGGACTGGCGGAAATCGATGCTGAGACCCAATTCGCCAGCCGCTGACTTGCACAGGGCTTCCACGTCCTTGAGCGTTTCCGAGCCATAGGTGCCCGGCTCGCGTGTGCCGAGCAGGTTGAGGTTCGGGCCGTTGAGGACGAGAACGCGTTTGGTCATGATCCAAGCCTTGTGCACCGGCGATTTTGGCCGGCGCAAGGGCGGTTACACGAAATGCACCGGAAATGCCAGCAATGTGCTGACCTAACTGCACTGCGTGCTGCCGCAGGCGCGCATATTGGCGATGCGGCTGCGCAGCTCGTCGGCCCCGATCGCACCGGGAATGACCTCGTTACCGATGATGTAGGTCGGGGTGCCGGTAATGCCCAGCGCCTGGGCGATTTCGTAGGAACCCTGGATGGTGCGGGCCACATTTTCCTCACCCATGCGCAATTCGAGATCGACCTGCGAAAGCCCCTGTTCCGCGGCGGCCTGCAGGGCAATTGCCTTGTCCACCTTACCCCGGCTGGAGAACAGCGCCTGATGGAAAGCCCAGTAATCGGCGTCGGTCCGGCTGACCAGGACGCCCACCCGCGCGGCGTCGATGGATTCGTTGGAAAGAATGGGGAATTCCTTGAGGATGACCTTGAGATTGGGGTCCTCCGCGATCAGCGCCGCCAGGTCCGGCACCGCCGCGCGGCAATAGCCGCAATTATAGTCGAAGAACTCCACCAGGGTGACGTCGCCATCCGGATTGCCGATCACGATCTGGTCGGGCGCGTTGAAAATGGCGTCGCGGAATTCGGCCATGGCCACCTGGGTCCGTTCCTGTTCCTCGACGCGTAGCGTGTCCTCCAGCGCGACCGAGAGCCGCTGGAGCAGCTTGGGATCGCTCATCAGATAGTCTTCGATCATCGGATTGAGGACGGTTGGGTCGAGCGCCGCGACCTGCGGCGCCTCGGGGGCGGGCTGCTCGGCGAGAACCTGTTCCACGATGGCGCGCACCGCCACCGCATCGGTTTCCGGCTTGGGCTGGTTCAGGAGGGAAAAGCCCAGGGCTCCGGCGAGAATGCCGGCGACAGCGGCCAGCACGATGGGAAGGCGGTTCATGAAAGGCTCCGTCGAGTCGTCGGGCTGTTCTAGCAGACCTGGACCCAAACGTGCAGCCGCTTGTCGGCGGCCGGTTTGCCGCGCCATCAATTGTTGTTGAGACGGGCGGCGCTTCGGGCTAGTCCCAAAGGGAAACACCGGAGCCCCCATGAATACGAATGCGCCTGACGGCCTGATGCCCTTCTTTGCCATGGACATCCTCAAGCGTGCCAAGGCGCTGGAAGGGCAGGGGCGCAGCATCTGCCACCTGGAAATAGGCGAGCCGGGCGCGCCGCCGGCGCCGCGCGTCATCGAGGCGGTGCAGCGCGCCCTGCCGCAGCCGCAGGGCTACACCAATGCCAAGGGCCTGACGGAGCTGCGGGAGGGGCTGGCGGCCTATTATGAACGCCAGCATGGCCTCTCCGTCGATCCGGACTTGATCATGGCGACGATGGGCTCTTCGGCCGGATTCATCCTGGCCTTCCATGCCGCGTTCAAGCCGGGCGCGCGCATCGCCATCACGCGGCCGGGCTATCCGGCCTATGTGAATACGCTCCTCGGCCTTGGCTTCGGCATTGCCGAAATCCCGGTCAAGGCCGCGAATGGCTGGCACCTGACCGGCGCCGACATCGCGGCCGCTCATGCCAGGCAGCCCTTTGACGGCCTGCTTTTCGCCAGTCCGGCCAATCCCACCGGCGCCGCTTTGGACCGGGCCGGGCTGGCCGATATCGTGCAGACCTGCGCGCGGCTGGGCGTCACCTTGATTTCCGACGAGATTTACCACGGCCTCGATTATCGCGGGCCCTCGGTGAGCGCGCTGGAGCTGACGCGCGACGCCATCATCATCAACAGCTTCTCCAAATATTACTGCATGACCGGCTGGCGCATCGGCTGGATGGTTCTGCCCGAAGCGCTGATCCGGCGCGCCGAAATCCTGCAGCAGAACCTGTTCATCTCCGCGCCGACCCTGAGCCAGATCGCCGCGACGGCGGCACTGGAGGAGCGCGACTATTCCGAGGAGCAGAAGGCAAGCTACGCCGCAAACCGGCAGGTGCTGACAGAGGGCCTGCGGGACATCGGCTTTGACCTGCCGGCCTCCGGGGATGGCGCCTTTTACGCCTATGCCGGGATCGGAAAATTCTCCAACGATTCCATGCAATTCTGCGAAACCATGCTGGAACAGGCCGGGGTCGCGGCCACCCCGGGCATCGACTTCGACCGCACGGACGGCAATGGCTATGTGCGGTTCAGCTATGCGGGCACGAGGGCGTCCATCGAACAGGCGTTGGAGCGCTTGCAGCTCTTTGTCAGGGCGGGCGGACCCTGATGGCCGTGGTGGCAGACCTGGAATGAAAAGGGCGGCCGGAGGGCCGCCCTTTTCATGTCTGGAAGATGTCGTCGAACCACGAGATTGGCACATCGAAAGCCGAGTGTCGCGACCTCACCCTTCGACAGGTTCAGGATGAGGTCCATTCATGGCTCGGCTCAGGAGTGAACCATTCTAGCCGAGGCCGAGGCGGCGCTGCCACCAGCCGACTTTTTTCTTCTTTTCCGGCTCGGCTCCGTCTTCGGCTGCCGCTTCCGCGACAGCCTCGGCGGGCGCGGCGCTGGAAGTCACCACCACGCCTTCGGGCGGCAATTCCTTCTTCACGCGGCGGGTTCGCGCCGGCTTCTTTTCCTCGGCCGGCGGCGCTTCGGCGGCCGATGTCTCGGCGGGCGCGGCTTCAGCGACAGCGGCCTCCGGCGCCGCTTCAGCCGGCTCGGCCTTCTTGCGGGTCCGCGGCTTGCGCTTGGGCTTTTCCTCGGCGGCGGCTTCGGCGGGCGCCTCGGCTACAGCTTCCACCGGCGTGGTTTCGGCCGGTGCCGATTCCTCGGTCTCTGCGACCTTCTTGCGGCGGCTCCGCTTGGGCTTTTCGGCCGGCACGGGCTCGGTCGGCGCTGCGTCCTCGACGGGCTCGGGGGCCGGTTCCAGCTCGACATGATCGACAATCGCATCGGCCGGTGCCTCGACGGCGGCCTCGATGCCGGCGCCTTCACCATTCTCGCGACGATTGCGGCGTCCGCCACGGCGGCCACGCCGACGGCGGCGGCGCTGCTCGCCGTCTCCATCGCCATCGCCCTCGGCGGCCCGCGGCGTCGCGGCATCATCGGCATCGCCGTCCTCGTCGTCGCCGGCGGCGGCTTCGACCTCGCCATTGGCCTCATGGGCCGGCTGCGCACCGGCTTCGCCATTGCGGCCACCGCGACGGCGGCGGCGCCGGCGACGGCGGCCATTGCCTTCTCCATCGCCGCCTTCGGCGCGGGCTTCGGTTTCCTCGGCCTCTTCGACCTCGACCTCTTCCTCGTCGGCATCCTCGATCACGGCGCTGTCGACACGCACATGGGCGGCGGCGCGCTGGTCGGCATAGGCGGAGACGCGGGCCTCGCCCTTTTCGATCTGGAACTGGTGGCCGGTCAGCTTGCCATCGGCGGTGATGGTGATCGACAGGCTGTTGCGGATTTCAAGCTGCGTCAGGGTCTCGCGCTTGAAATTGAGGATATAGAGCGCGACTTCCACCGGCACGCGCACATTGATCGACTGGCCCTGCTTGCGCAGCACGTGATCCTCGATATGGCGCATGATCATCAGCGCCAGGCTTTCGGTGGAGCGCACCAGGCCCGTGCCCTCGCAGACCGGGCACTTGTGGGTCGAGCTCTCCACGACGCCGAAGCGGATGCGCTGACGGCTCATTTCCATGAGGCCGAAATGGGAGATGCGGCCCACCTGGATGCGGGCGCGATCGTCCTTGAGGCAATCCTTGAGCTTGCGCTCCACCGCCCGGTTGGAACGGTTCTCCATCATGTCGATGAAGTCGATGACGATGAGGCCGGCCAGGTCGCGCAGGCGGAGCTGGCGCGCCACTTCCTCGGCGGCTTCCAGATTGGTCTGGAGCGCGGTGTCCTCGATATTGTGCTCCTTGGTGGAGCGGCCCGAATTGACGTCGATCGAAACCAGCGCCTCGGTCGGGTTGATGACGATGTAGCCGCCCGAGGGCAGGGTCACTACCGGCGAGAACATCTGGTCGAGCTGGTTCTCGACGCCGAACTTGGAAAAGAGCGGCTGCTCCTCGCCATAGGGCTTCACGTTCTTGGCGTGGGACGGCATGATCATCTTCATGAAGTCCTTGGCCTCGCGATAGGCGTTTTCGCCCGCCACCAGAACTTCGTCGATGTCCTTGTTATAGAGATCGCGGATCGTGCGCTTGATCAACGAACCTTCCTCGTAGACGAGGCAGGGCGCCTGGCTCTGCAGCGTCAGCGTGCGGACGCTTTCCCACAGGCGCATCAGATATTCGAAGTCGCGCTTGACCTCAGCCTTGGTGCGCGAGGCGCCGGCCGTGCGCAGGATCACGCCCATGCCCTGCGGCACTTCGAGATCGGCGGTGATTTCCTTGAGCCGCTTGCGGTCGGCCGCATTGGTGATCTTGCGGGAAATGCCGCCGCCACGGGCGGTGTTCGGCATCAGCACCGAATAGCGGCCGGCCAGCGAGAGATAGGTGGTCAAGGCCGCGCCCTTGTTGCCACGCTCTTCCTTGACCACCTGCACCAGCATGACCTGGCGGCGCTTGATGACTTCCTGGATCTTGTACTGGTGACGGCGCTGCTGGCTGGAGCGGCGGCGCTCCGGCACTTCCTCGAGCGCGTCGGCGCCACCGATGGATTCCACCGGTTCGCTGTTGGCGGGGGCCTGCTCGATATGGCTGGCATCGCCCGGCTCCTGAGGATCGGCTTCGGCGTCCGGCTCCGTCACGCCCTCGGGCAGGGAGATATGCTCGTCGCTATCGTCGTGGTGCTCGTCCTCGTGCTCCTCATCGCGCAGCAGGGCTTCGCGGTCGGCGACCGGGATCTGGTAATAATCGGGGTGGATTTCGCTGAAAGCGAGAAAGCCGTGGCGATTGCCGCCATATTCGACAAAGGCTGCCTGCAGGCTGGGTTCGACCCGGGTTACCTTCGCCAGGTAGATATTGCCCCGCAATTGGCGGCGGGTCGCCGATTCGAAGTCGAATTCCTCAAGCCGGTTACCTGCGGTAACGACAATCCGTGTTTCTTCCGGGTGGATGGCATCCACCAGCATTCTCTTGGTCGCCATAATGAGCTCCGCGCACCCGCGCGCCGACAAGGGGACGCCGGATAGGCGGCATCCTGGGTGTGGCGCATTGCGGGGCGAATGGGTTGAGTGTTGAAGGGCGCGAACCTCTCACGTTCAGCGCCTGTATAATGATGGTCAGAGCCGGCATTGTGGGCGATGCAAAGCGGCAATCGGTATCTTCGATCGCGTCGCGTATACTCCGCCTGCGGGCCATTTGACCTCTTCCTATTGGGTGGCCGGAAAGTCCCGCCACCGTCCGGCCCTGAGGCCGAAATTCTTCAAGTCGGGCGCTAAAACCGCAACGTCCTTCCTGGACCGAGCCGCCTGTCGCGGCACATTCCAGCTCTGTCTCGGACCAAGGGAGGGTTGTCAGAGCCTCCAAAATTGATCGCGAAACACACGCGCCTTCACCTCTAGCGTGTAAGAAAGTTGCGCCGGAATGGCAACAGGAAAGTCAAAAGCCGGGGAGGAGTGCGGATTTGAACGGTCATTTCTTTGCCATGAACGCAAATCATCGCATAAGGGCGTGCTGCCGCAGAATCGCCGCTTGAGCGCGGCATGCCGATGCCATTGAAATGCAGGAGCCGGGTCGCGTCTTGCCCACCACCATTCTGACACGATGCCTGCTGTTCCTGGTGGTGCTCCTGGCTTTCGCCGGCCCGGTCCATGCGCAGGACGGCGCGACCCCGCCGGCGCTTCCCAATGTCATCGATGCGCGCATCACCGCGACACCCGAGCGGGCGCGCCTGGTGATCGACCTGGCCGCGCGCACCGAATTCTCCTTCGTCTCGCTCGATGAGCCGGATCGGCTGGCCATCGATGTGCGCGCCGGCACCTTCTCGGTGCCCGAAACGGAAGGCGCGCCCTCGGGGGAGGGTATGATCTCCGGCTATGTCATCGAACAGGCGGCGCCGGACCGCGTGCGCACCACGCTGACGCTGTCCGCGCCGGCCCAGGTGCAGCAGGCCTATGTGCTCGATCCCTTCGACGGCCAGCCCGCCCGGCTGGTGGTCGACATCATTCCGGCGACGGCCGAGGAATTCGCCGCCAATGCGGAACGGGATCGCACCGCCTCGGCCAATGCGGGCCCGGCCGCCGTGTCCACGCCCGCCGGCGGGTCCGAACTGCCCATCGCCACGCGGCCGCTGGTGGTGATCGATCCGGGCCATGGCGGCATCGACAGCGGCGCCGAGACACCCGACGGCATCCGCGAAAAGGACATCGTGCTCGCCTTCTCGAAGCGGCTGCAGGAATTGCTGGTGGAATCGGGGCGGTTCGACGTGGCGCTGACGCGCGAAACCGACACCTATCTGCGGCTGGAGGAGCGCGTGGCCCTGGCGCGCAACAACAAGGCCGACCTGCTGATCTCGATCCATGCCGATAGTTTCCAGCAGCCCGAAATCCGTGGCGCCAGCGTCTATACGCGCGACGAGAACGCCACGGACGTTCTGGACAAGGTGCTGGCCGACACCGAAAACCGCTCCGACGTGATCGCCGGTTTCGTCATGCCGCAAATCGGGCCGGCAGCCATCGATATCCTGCTCGACCTGATGCGGCGCGAAATGCGCGTCCAATCCTTCATGGCGGCGCAATCCATCGTGCATCAGCTCGAACCCAGCGTGGCGCTGCGTCGTTTTCCGGTGCGCCAGGCTGACTTTTTCGTGTTGCAGGCGCCCGACGTGCCCTCTGTGCTGGTGGAACTGGGCTTCATGTCCAATCCCCGCGATGTCGCCAATCTGACGCAATCGGATTGGCGCGACCGCACCGCCGAGGCCATTGCGCGCGGGATTTCGACCTATTTCGACACCTTGAAGGAAGAGCCATGAACCGCGCCGCGCCGGCTCTGCCCCGAGGTAAAATGATCAACGTCGCGCTCCGGTTCTGTTATTCTGCCGGGCGGGTCGCCGCTGATATGGCGCGAGGTCGCTGATGTTTCGTCTGCTCGGCTGGCTGTTCGGATTTGGCATGTTCATGGCGCTGGCCGGCGTCGCGGTCACGGGCGTCTACCTGGCGACGGTGACGGCGCAATTGCCCGATTATACCGTGCTCAAGGATTACCAGCCGCCGGTGACCACGCGCGTTCATGCCGCCGACGGTACGCTGCTGGCCGAATATGCGCGCGAGCGGCGCCTGTTCCAGCCGGTGGAAACCATTCCGCCCCTGGTGGTCCAGGCCTTCCTCTCCGCGGAGGACAAGGATTTCTACAATCATAGCGGCATCGCCATCGATGGGGTGATCCGCGCCCTGCGCGACAACCTGCTGGCGCGGCTCGACGGCAACAATGCCATCCAGGGCGGTGGCTCCTCGATCACCCAGCAGGTCGCCAAGAACTTCCTGCTGACCTCCGAACAGACCTGGGATCGCAAGATCCAGGAAGCGGTGCTGGCGCTGCGGATCGAGTCCACCTTCACCAAGGACAAGATCCTGGAGCTTTATCTCAACGAGATTTTCCTCGGACTCAATTCATACGGCGTCGCCGCCGCCGCGCTCAATTATTTCGACAAGGCGCTCTACCAACTGACCCTGCCGGAAGCCGCCTATATTGCCGCGCTGCCCAAGGGGCCGAACAATTACCATCCGTTCCGCCGCCCGCAGCAGGCCATCGAGCGCCGCAATTGGGTGATCGATCGCATGGTCGAGAACGGCTATGTGAGCCCCGAGGAAGCGGCCGCCGCCAAGGAGGCGCCGCTCAACGTCATCCCGCGCAGCAGCGGCAGCCAGGTCTATTCGGCCGAATATTTCACCGAAGACGTGCGCCGCGCCCTGGCGCGGCTCTATGGCGAAGACCAGCTTTATGGCGGCGGCCTGTCGGTGCGCACCACGCTGGAGCCGCGCCTGCAGGAATATGCGCGCCGCGCGCTGATGGACGGGCTGATCGCCTACGATCATACGCGCGGTTTCCGCGGCCCGGTCGCCAGCGTGGAGCTGGGCGAGGATTGGGGCACCGCCGTCGCCGCCATCAAGCCGCTGAGCGACGTGCCGGAATGGCAATTGGCCGTGGTGCTGGAGGCGGGCAATAACCAGGCCCGTATCGGCCTGCGCCCGGAAAGCGACGTCGATGGCGGCTTTTCACCCGAGCGGGTGGAAGGCACTTTGTCCGGCCCCGAGATCAAATGGGTCTCGCGCCCGGTGCAGGACATCCTCAAGGCTGGGGATGTGGTTTATGTGTCGCCGGTGGCCGGCAAGGACGGCGTCTATACGCTCGAACAGGTGCCGGAAGTCGAAGGCGCGCTGGTCGCCATGGATCCGCGCACCGGTCGCGTCCTGGCCATGGTCGGCGGCTTCTCCTTCGCCGAAAGCGAATTCAATCGCGCGACGCAGGCCCTGCGCCAGCCCGGCTCGTCCTTCAAGCCGATCGTCTATGCGGCGGCGCTCGACAATGGCTATACGCCGGCCTCCGTCGTCCTCGACGCGCCCATCGAAGTGCGCATGAGCGATGGCTCGGTCTGGCGGCCCGAAAACTACGCGCAGGAATTCTACGGCCCGCAGACGCTGCGCCGTGGCATCGAGCGCAGCCGCAATGTCATGACTGTGCGCCTGGCGCGCGATATCGGCATGCCGCTGATTGCCGATTATGCGCGGCTATTCGGCATTTACGACGATATGCAGCCGGTGCTGGCCATGTCGTTGGGCGCCGGCGAAACCACGGCCATGCGCATGACCGCCGCCTATGCCACCATCGCCAATGGCGGCCGCAAGATCGTGCCGACGCTGATTGACCGCATCCAGGACCGCTATGGCAAGACCGTCTATCGGCACGACGAGCGTGTCTGCGAGGGGTGCCAGGCGACTGATTGGCACGGGCAGGGGGAACCGCGCATTCTCGACAATCGCCAGCAGGTGCTGGACCCGATGACCGCCTACCAGATCACCTCGATGATGGAAGGCGTGGTGCAGCGCGGCACCGGCACCGCCGCAAGGGCCCTCAACCGGCCCGTGGCCGGCAAGACCGGCACCACCAACGATTACAAGGATGCCTGGTTCGTCGGCTTCACGCCGGAACTGGCCGTGGGCGTCTATGTCGGCTACGACCAGCCACGCTCCATGGGCTCGGCCTCGACCGGCAGCGGCATGGCCGTGCCGATCTTCACCAATTTCATGGCCAAGGCCTTGCAGGGCAAGCCACCGACGCCGTTCAACGTGCCGAGCGGCATGACCACGGCCTGGGTCAATCCCAATAGCGGGGTCAAGGCCTTCGAGGGCGAATCCGCCATCCGCGAGGCGTTCAAGCCGGGCACCGGACCGAATCTGGTGACCTCGGTGATCGGTATCGACACCGCCGCCTATGACGCCTATCAGCGCGACCTGCTGATGCAGCAGCAATATGGCTCCGGCATCAGCACCACGCAGCCGAGCGGCAACGGAACTTTCCTGGCTCCCGGGCTCGGCCGCAGCCGCTGGCAATAGCCGGCGCCTTTTGCGTGCGATCCCGTCCAAGCCAGTTGCGCGGATCAATCGGGTAGGCTAGGAACCGGCCCGTGCCCCTCTGGCGGAATGGTAGACGCAGAGGACTCAAAATCCTCCGCCGCGAGGCGTGCCGGTTCGAGTCCGGCGGGGGGCACCATTCCCGAAATCGCTATCGTTCAGGCGCCGAGCCACAGGCGCATGAGATAGACCGTGAGCACGCCGCCTGCCATGGCGGCGAAGAGGTTGCGCGACAGCACGAAGATCGTGCCGGTCGCCACCGCGGCGACCACTTCCGCCATGCTGCCCGTGACCAGGGCCGGGGCCACCAGGGCCGCGAGCACCGCGCCCGGAATGTGCTTCAGCCAGGCGGCGGCGAAGCCTTCGCGCGGCAGGCGATCGGCCAGCAACAGCCCGCTGGCCTTGACGGCGATGGTGGCGAGCGCCATGCCGAGGATGGCAATGACGGCTTCAGGCGAGGTGTACACGCTTGCGGACCTCCAGGATGGCGCCGGCCACGCTGCCGACGATGCCGCCGACCAGGATATGCCAATTGCCTTCGACAAAATGCGCGGTGGCGATGGCGGCGAGCGCCGCGACCAGCCAGGGCACGAGATCGGCCTTGCCCTTCCACATGCCCAGCAGCAGCGCCAGGAACGTCGCGGTAAAGGCGAAATCGAGCCCCCAGCGCGTCGGATCGTCGATGGCAGAGCCCAAGCCGTAACCGATGACATTGGTGCTCATCCACGAAATCCAGGCAAGCACGCCGCCGCCCATGAGAAAGGCGACGGAACCGCCGCCGCGCGCCATGGCGGCCACGGTCATGGCCCAGTTCTCGTCGGTGACCAGATACATGCCGAGCGCGCCGCGCAGCAATTGTCCGTCACGATAGAGCGGTCGCAGCGTGGCGGTCAGCAGCAGGTAGCGCAGATTGACGATGAAGGCGGCGAGCACCAGCGGGCCGATCGGCAGGCTGGCCGGCGTCGCGGTCCAGAGATCGAGCGCGACGAATTGCGCCGCCCCGGCAAAGACCAGCCCGCTCATCATCAGCACTTCCAAGAGGCTGAGGCCGGCGCCGCGCGCCAACACGCCCCAGACCAGCCCATAGGCGGCCACCGAAATGGCGACGGGCAGGCAGGCGCGGGCACCAGCCAGGAATTGTTCTCTAGGGGAATCGGCGAGGGCGGCAAATTGAGACATGGAGCACGTCTCTAGCACAGGGCAGGGTGGGATTGGCGATGACAAGTGGTGATGCGTCTCATCGCCGGCGCTGATGGCTGGAAGCGGCTCGATTGACGGTTTCGGGGCGGAGGCGTAGACAGGCCCGCAATGTCATTGCCAAGCCTCCAGCGCCCGTCCAGCCGGCACCTCGTCTTCGGGGTGTGAACAGGTCCCTCCGGCGGTCTGAATATTGCTCAGCCCATGCCGGCCCCGGGGACGAGTGCCGTGACGTGCCCTGACAAGTTTCTCTGGAGCGTTTCCATGAATCCCGATTCGACCCGCCCCCTCTGGCAGCGGTTCAGCCTGTTCCTCATCCCGCTCATGGCCTCGAATATCCTTCAGGCCCTTTCGGGAACCTTCAATTCCATCTTCATCGGCCAGATGATCGGCGTCGAGGCTCTGGCGGCGCTCGCCACCTTCTTCCCGATCCTGTTCTTCCTGATCAGCTTCATCATCGGCTTGTCGGCCGGCTCGACGATCCTGATCGGCCAGGCCTGGGGCGCCAGGAATATCGACCGCGTCAAGGCGGTTACCGGCACTTCCATGAGCGCCGCCTTCGCGCTTGGCCTCGTGGTGGCGCTGATCGGCGGTATCTGGATCGAGGACATCATGGCGCTGCTCGGCGCCCCGGACAATATCCGCGACATGGCGGTCGGCTATGGCCGGATCATGTTCCTGGGCATGCCGGGCTTCTTTATCTTCCTCGTGGTCACCTCGATCCTGCGCGGCGTCGGCGACACCGTCACCCCACTCTTTTCGCTGATCCTGTCGATGATCGTGGGGGTGATCCTGACCCCGGCGCTGATCGAGGGCTGGTGGGGCCTGCCGCGCCTCGGCGTCAACTCTGCCGCCTGGGCCTTCATCGCCGGCTTCGTGGTGGTGCTGGTCTTCCTGTTCTTCTACATGCGGGCCCGCAAGTTGCCGCTGGCGCCGGACATGGCCATGCTGCGTTCGCTGAAGCCCGATTTCAAGCTCCTGGGGCTGATCCTCAAGCTCGGCATTCCCGCCGGCCTGCAAATGGTGGTGGCCTCGGTCGCCGGCATCGTCATCGTCGGCCTGGTCAACCGCTTCGGCTCCAATGCCACGGCGGCCTATGGCGCGCTGAACCAGGTGCTGAACTATGTGCAGTTTCCCGCCATGTCGATCGGCATCGCCACCTCGATCTTCGGGGCGCAGGCCATCGGCGCGCGCCGGCAGGACCAATTGGCCGAGATCACGCGCACCGCGCTGCTGATGAACCTGGTGATCACCGGCGCGCTGATCCTGCTCGCCTATCTGTTCAGCCAGCATCTGGTGGGCCTGTTCATCACCGATCCCGAAGTGGTGGACCTCACCGAATACCTGCTGCACATCGTGCTCTGGGCCATCCTGCCCTTCGGCTGGGGCGTGGTGTTCTCGGGAATGATGCGGGCCAGCGGTATGGTCTATGCGCCCATGCTCCTGGCTCTGGCCGCTATCCTGCTGATCGAGTTGCCCGGTGCCGTCTGGCTCAGCCAGACCAGCCTGGGCCTGGCCGGCATCTGGGTGGCCTATGCCGCCAGCTTCACCGGCATGTTCCTCATGCAGGCGGCCTGGTATCACTTCGTGTGGAAGCGCAAGGAAATCGTGGCGCTCGTCTGAGCGCCACGTCCATGCCCGTCAACGGGCCGATTTGGATTGAATAGGGAAACGGGCTAGCCGCCCAGCATCATGCGCACGGCGCGCCGGCCACCCGGGGCAAAGACGTCGATTTCGACATTGACCGGGTCTTGGGCCATGCGCCTTGTGCGGGCCGACAGCGCCATGACCACGGCGAGCATGTCGCCTACCGAACGGCGCTGGCGCGGCAGCATGCGCTGCGTCATGCCGGACAACGCCTTGTTGCGGGCGCTGGCATCGGGGGCGGCGAGGGGAGAACGGCCGATGAAATTGGCCAGTTCGACGAGAGCGCTGCGGTCACTCATTGGGCTACTCCGTACACAAGCACCAATCTTTGCTTCCCCGTGGATCGCCCGGGGCGATCCGCTCAGCCCGGCCGGCGGTTGATCCGCCGTACCGGAAGGGCTGACTAGCCCTGCATCGCCAGACAGGCGAGGTTCTGGTCTTTCAACCGGTCGCACATCGTGGTCGCCGCATTGCGGTCGCCGAAGCCGACGAACCGGGCGCGGTAGAAGATCTGGCCATTCTTCTCGAAGCGCTCGACATAGGAGCGGAAGTCGCCCAGCGAACCGACCTTGCCGGCGGCGTCGGACAGCATGGACCGCGCGCTTTCCTCCGAGGGACCGGCGCCGATCTGGACGATCCAGGCTCCGGCGGGCGCGGCGTCGGCGGTCTGCACGGAACCCGAATGCATCAGGTCGACCGGCTGCCCAGCGGCGTCGTTATTGACCTCGCCCGGCGGCAGCAGGGGCGAGGAGGGCGCCGTCTGGCCCAGGGCGGCCGGCGGCGCGCCCAGATTGTAGGTTTCGCTCAGCCAGGCGCCGATGACGTCCTCGTTCGGATAGATCGGCTGTGCCTGCGTGGGCGCGGCCAGGACATTGGCGGCCTGCACGGCCGGGGCCAGGCCGAGATCGGTGGGCACCGGCGTGGGCATGGCAGGGGTCGCCGAGGCGACCGCGACCTGCGGCTGGGCGCCATTGCCGGCCACCAATTGTGCCAGGCGGAATTCCGGCATCGGGGTGGGCATGGCGAAGGTGGGCTTGCGCGGCTGGGCCAGCGCGAACTGGGTATTGCCCTGCCGGCCCGGCACCGGAACCATGGCCGTCTGCAGGTAATCGCCGCGGCGGCCCTTGGAGAGATAGGAGGAAACGAGCTGGCGGACCTTTTCGTCGCGCGAGGCGGCGGAATTGAAGCCGAAGGCCACGATGACGATGTGGCGGTTGTCCTTGCGGGCGGCGGTCAGCAGGTTGGAGCCGGCGGCGTTGATATAGCCCGTCTTGATGCCGTCGACGGCGCCCATATAGCCCAGGACGCGGTTGTGATTGCCATAGGTCTTGCCGCCGTAGCGGAAGCTAGTGGTCTGGAAATACTCGTAATATTGCGGGAAATGCTGGTAGATCGCGATGCCCAGGATGGCCTGGTCGCGCACCGTGGTCACCTGGCCGCCATCGGGCAGGCCCGAGGCATTGCGATAGGTGGTGCTGCTCATGCCCATGGCGCGGGCCGTGGCGGTCATGCGCTCGGCGAACTTGCTTTCCGTGCCCGAAATATGCTCGGCGATAACGCGGGCCATGTCATTGGCCGACAGCGTTACCAAGGACTTGATGGCATCTTCTACCGAAATGGTCGAACCAGCGCGCAGCCCCAATTTCGTCGGCACGGCCGAGGCGGCGTGGCGGGAAACGGTCATTTTGGTGGAGAGGCTGAGATTGCCGGCCTGGAGTTCCTGGAACAGCACGTAGAGCGTCATCACCTTGGCGACGGAGGCCGGGTAACGCCTTGAATCGGCTTGCTCTTCGTACAAAATCTTGCCGGATTTCGCATCGACGACGATGCCGGCATATTTGCGCAGGTTTTCGATGGCCTGTGCGGGCGCCGCAGCGGAAAGGCCGAGCGCGAACACGAGGAAGAAGGCTGCGACGGCGCGCGGAAACGCAATGCGCCAGGGGGTCTTCGCCAGGGAAATCACCCGGTACTCCAATTACTTACTCGGGCAACACAGCCCGTACGCAACTCGTTTGACGCGGCAATGCTTCTGGTGTCCCCAAACCCCGAGGCATCGTCCTTTTTGTAAAATAGCGGTCCGCCGTTACCATTCCGTAAAATGCAAACAATTTGTGGCGCGAAGGGGCAATTGGGTAACAGACTGTTATCGCCGACCCTCACCGATGGGCAAAAACAGGGGCAAATCGGCCACTTGCCGCGCTCTCACATTTTCGGGATGGCTTGGCCCTTAACACCGGCCTGATTTTGCCTACATAATGGGTCCAACCTTGCTGCTTCGTTTTCTCCCAGGCGGCCTATGCCATGACCAAGACTCCCAATCTGCCCGCCCCGATCGTTCCGATGGTGACCCAGCCCGTGCCCTTTGTCGGCAAGGCCGGCCCGAAGGACGACGACGGGAGCCGCAAGGGCGGGGACGACGCCAATTTCGAAACCGGGACGGTGACCAAGACGCGTCCCAAAACCAAGAGGCCGAACCTGTACCGGGTTCTGCTGCTCAACGACGACTACACGCCGATGGAATTCGTCGTTCTGGTGCTGCAGGACGTCTTCAACAAGTCACGCGAAGACGCCATGCGCATCATGCTGCACGTGCACCAGAAGGGGGTGGGTGAGTGCGGCGTATATCCATACGAGGTCGCCGAAACCAAGGTGACGCGCGTTATGGATACGGCACGCAAGAACCAGCATCCGCTGCAATGCGTGATGGAAAAACAGTAGGAACATCATATGCCCTCATTTTCGCGCGGACTCGAAAAGGCCCTGCACCAGGCGATGAACCTGGCCCGTGAGCGCAACCATGAGTTCGCCACGCTCGAGCACCTCCTGCTGGCGCTGACCGACGACCGCGAGACGATCGCCGTGCTCACCGGCTGCGACGTCGATATCGATGCGCTCAAGAGCGACCTCGAAGATTTCATCAATGAAGAACTGGACAGCCTGATCGTCCAGAACGGCCAGGATGCGCGGCCCACGGCCGCCTTCCAGCGCGTGATCCAGCGCGCCGTTATCCATGTGCAATCCTCCGGCCGGGAAGAGGTGACGGGGGCCAATGTGCTCGTCGCCATCTTCGCCGAGCGCGAGAGCCATGCCGCCTATTTCCTCGAACAGCAGGACATGAGCCGGCTGGACGCGGTCAATTTCATCTCCCACGGCATCACCAAGTCCGGCCCCAGCGAGGAGCGCAAGGTGCGCGGGGCCGAGGACGGAGAGGCGGCCGGCGAGGCCGGGGAAGGCAAGAAGAGCTCGGCCCTGGCCGATTTCTGCGTCAACCTCAACGAGAAGGCCAAGGCCGGCAAGGTCGATCCGCTGATCGGCCGCGATCCCGAACTGCGCCGCACCATCCAGGTGCTGTGCCGCCGCAGCAAGAACAACCCGCTCTATGTTGGCGATGCCGGCGTGGGCAAGACCGCTATCGCCGAGGGCCTGGCCCGCAAGATCGTCGAGGGCGAGGTGCCCGAAGTGCTCAAGGAAGCGGTGATCTATGCGCTCGACATGGGCTCGCTCCTGGCCGGCACCCGCTATCGCGGCGATTTCGAGGAGCGGCTCAAGGCGGTGATGAAGGAACTCGAAAAGCAGCCCAATGCGGTCCTTTTCATCGACGAGATCCACACCATGATCGGCGCCGGCGCCACCTCTGGCGGCGCGCTCGATGCTTCCAACCTGCTCAAGCCCGCCCTGGCCAGCGGGGCGATCCGCTGCATCGGCTCGACCACCTATAAGGAATACCGGCAATTCTTCGAGAAGGACCGGGCCCTGGTCCGCCGCTTCCAGAAGATCGACGTCAACGAGCCCAGCGTTCCGGACGCCATCGAGATCGTGAAGGGCCTGCGCCCTTATTTCGAGGACTTCCACAAGATCAAGTACACGGACGATGCCCTCAAGGCCGCCGTGGAGCTGAGCGCGCGCTACATCACCGATCGCAAGCTGCCCGACAAGGCCATCGACGTGATCGACGAGACCGGCGCCAGCCAGATGCTGCTGCCCGAAGACCAGCGCAAGAAGCTGATCGACGTGGAGGATATCGAGACCACCATCGCCTCGATCGCCCGCATCCCGCCGAAATCGGTGTCGAAATCGGATGCCGAACTGCTTTCGGGCCTGGAACAGAGCCTGCGCACCGTGGTGTTCGGGCAGGATCAGGCGATCACCGCCCTGTCCTCGGCGATCAAGCTGGCCCGGGCCGGGCTGCGCGAACCGGAAAAGCCGATCGGCTCTTACCTCTTCACCGGCCCGACCGGCGTGGGCAAGACCGAGGTGGCCAAACAGCTCGCCGATACGCTCGGCGTCGAGCTGCTGCGCTTCGATATGTCCGAATATATGGAACGCCATACGATCAGCCGCCTGATCGGCGCGCCTCCGGGCTATGTCGGCTTCGACCAGGGCGGCCTTTTGACCGACGGCGTCGACCAGCACCCCCATTGCGTGGTGCTGCTGGACGAGATCGAAAAGGCCCATCCGGACCTCTACAACATCCTGTTGCAGGTGATGGACCACGGCAAGCTGACCGATCACAACGGCAAGGCGGTGGATTTCCGCAATGTCATCCTGATCATGACGTCGAATGTCGGCGCTGCCGAACTGGCCCGCGCGCCCATTGGCTTCGGCCGCAAGCGCGAGCAGGGGGACGACGAAGAGGCGATCAACCGCACCTTCAGCCCCGAATTCCGCAACCGGCTCGACGCCATCATCTCCTTCGCACCGCTGCCGCGCGAAGTGGTGCGCCGGGTGGTCGAGAAGTTCGTGCTGCAGCTCGAAGGCCAATTGGCCGAACGCGGCGTCACGATCAACCTTACCCCGGAAGCGGCCGATTGGCTGGCCGAGCACGGCTATGACGAACGCATGGGCGCCCGCCCGCTGGGCCGCGTGATCCAGGAGCACGTCAAGAAGCCGCTGGCCGACCAGGTTCTGTTCGGCGAACTGGTCAATGGCGGCAATGTCACCGTCGCCGTGGTCGGCGAGGGCTCGGACGCCCGGCTCGAACTGGTCGCGGTGCCCCCGCGCCCCGCCAAGCCCAAGGCCTTGCCCAAGCCGAAAAAGCCCAAGGCAACGGCGGAGAAGAACTGAGGATCGGAAGATTCGAAAAAGGCCGGGAGCGATCCCGGCCTTTTGTTTTGCCTGGCAATGTAACGCGGCGCCCTTGGGAAGGGCCCTCGGGTCAAGCCCGAGGGTGACGAGCGGTGGGTTGGAAGGGTGACGATCCGGGGGGGGGGGCTGTTTTCGGCGCTTCCCCATACAGTGCTCGTCACCCTCGCGCTTGACGCGAGGGTTCTTCACTTGGTGATGTCGACCCACAGGTCCCGCCAATCGGGATTTTTCTCTTCGATCAGCGCGATCTTCCACGCCCTCACCCAATGCTTGAGGTTCTTCTCCCGCTGAATAGCCAGCGGCACGGTTTCGTGCACGTCGAAATGCACCAATTGCTTGATGCCGTGCTCTTTGGTGTAGCCATCGGCCAGCCCCTCGCGATGTTCCCAGACCCGGCGGACTAGATCGTTCGTCACGCCGATATAGATTTTGCCGCGCGGATGATTTGCCAGGATGTACGTGTAGCCCGCCATGAGGAGATGGTTGGATGAAAGAACCCTCGGGTCAAGCCCGAGGGTGACGATCCGGGGTGGAGTGGGAGGGTGACGAGTGTGCGTGGGAGGAGACGAGTGCGTGGGGGGTGGGACGAGCGGCAGATGATGTGCAGCGGGTGGTAGCGTGCTGAAAGACAGCCTCACACACCGCTCGTCACCCTCGGGCTTGTATCGGTGAAGTCTG
>NZ_LVVY01000098.1 GCF_001650025.1 Devosia elaeis
TAAACCACACTTCCTCCACACAAGCCCGAGGGTGACGAACCGTGGGGGTGGAGGTTGGGGGCATATCCTCCGCAAGCGCAGAGCGCGCCCTTGCGGGATGGGCCTCTGGCGTCTTGATTGCCCCGCCCACCATGCCGCCCGGGGACAGCGCCTTGGCCCGGGCCAACCGGGCCTGTGCCGAAGCAGTTGAAACGCCTGCGCTTTCTTAACCTGTTGTAAGTTTCCCCTTAGGGGTATTTTAAGGCCGTTCCTCTACTCTGCCTTCATATGGTCAGGTTTGAGTAGAGAGTAAAATGACCGTACAAATGCGTCCGCGCGTAAAGTACGTAATCGGCCCGGATGGTAGTCCGCTTACGATAGCGGATCTTCCGCCAGCCAATACGAGACGGTGGGTGATCCGCCGCAAGGCCGAAGTCGTTGCCGCCGTGCGCGGGGGCCTCCTCAGCCTTGAAGAAGCCTGCGAGCGTTATACGCTCAGTGTCGATGAATTCCTGAACTGGCAAGCCGCCATCGACAAACATGGCCTTGCCGGTCTGCGAACCACATGGATCCAGCATTACCGCGAGGGCTGAGCCCTCCGCTGGCCACACCATTGGCAGCACGTTCAACCCGTCGGAGCAATCCGGCGGGTTTAGTTTTTGGCGATAGCCGGGGCATTCCCGCATTCGGAAACCCCCTGTCTGCTGGCCCTATAGTGCATTTCACGCATTGACCGAACTGAGGCCGCTCTCACCCAATTTTGTCGTCATTGCCGGGCTTGTCCCGGCAATCCATCTTGCTGCGAGCATGGACCACCGGGACAAGCCCGGTGGTGACGATGGTGAGGGAGCAGCAGCAAAGTTGGTGTGAAATCATCTAGAAGACCTCATGGTGAGCCTGTCGAACCACGAGGTCGGGCATGCTGAAAGCGGGGTGCCACGACCTCGCCCTTCGACAGGCTCAGGATGAGGTCTACTGTGGTGTCAGTCGAAAGCTACAGGCGCGCGGAAAGCCCACCCGATCTCACCCATAATCCTGCGGCATCCACTGCGCGCCCGGCGCGGTCGCCCGGAGCCGGCGGTAATAATCTTCCACGGCCGGCAGGCTCTTGCGCTCGAACGGCGTCATGAACCAGCGGTGGCAGCACAGGCCCAGCGCGACATCGGCGATGGACAGCGCCTCACCGGCGATGAAGGGCCGGCCCTTGGCGAGCTCGGCCTCCAGAATATCCATCTTGGCCGTCCAACGCGCCAGGGACTCGGCGATCCGGGCCGGGTCGTCGAACCCCTCGGCCTTGCGCAGCAGCGCAAAGACCGCATAGCCCCATTGCGCGGTCAGCTCGCTCGCCTGCCAGCTCAGCCATTGCAGGGCCTTGCCGGCGGCATGATCGTCCGCCGGCAGCAGCGCGCCGCGGGTGCGCGCCAGATAGAGCAGGATGGCATTGCTCTCCCAGAGCGAGAAGCCGTCATCCTCGATCAGCACCGGCACCTGCCCATTGGGATTGAGCGCCAGGAATTCGGGCACGTTGGGATCGCGCAGCGGCAGGCCCCAATCCTCGCGCTCATAGCCCTCGCCGATGACGTCCAGCGCCCAGAGCACCTTGCGCACATTGATGGACGTCACCCGCCCCAGAACCCGTACCATGCGACTCGCCTCATGTTGTCGAACCGGGCAATTCTTGCCTGATTTCGCAAATCGGAACAGCCGGTTAATAACTTGTTTACCATCCGCTAGGTAATTTTTGCCCATCGGTCTGGGGGCTCCACGACCGCAATGAGTCGCCTGAAGGTCGTTGGGAACGGTGCGCCGTTTCCCGGCAGCGCGAGGGTTTGAATCCAGAGTGGTGGCGTGGAAAGTCTGACCAACCTCATTAACCGGATCGGCATGCCGCGCCTCGGGGCCATGGCCATCGTGGCCGTGCTCATGCTCGGTTTCTTCGGCTTTCTCATCATGCGGGCGCAGACCCCGCAGATGGCCCCGCTCTATTCGGGCCTGAGCCTGGAAGACAGCTCCGCCATCCTCACCGAATTGCAGACGCTCAACATCGCCTATGAATTGCGCGGCGAAGGCGACACCATCCTGATCCCGCGCGACCAGATCACCACCACGCGCATGACCCTGGCCGGCCAGGGCCTGCCGCTGCGCGGCCAGGTCGGCTACGAAATCTTCGACCAGCAATCGACCCTGGGCGCCACCAGCTTCGTGCAGAACATCAACAATGTCCGCGCGCTCGAGGGCGAGCTGGCGCGCACCATCGCCTCGCTCAACCGCATCAAGGGGGCGCGGGTGCATCTGGTCCTGCCCGAGCGCGAATTGTTCCGCCGCGAGCGCAAGGACCCCTCCGCTTCCATCGTGCTCTCGGTGCGCGGCGCCCTGTCGGGCGGGGAAATCCGCGCCATCCAGCACATGGTGGCCTCCGCCATCGAGGGGCTGACGCCCGGCCGCGTCTCCATCGTCGACGACCAGGGGAACCTCCTGGCCTCCGGCTCCGGCGAGGACGAGGCCGGCCTGCTCTCGGCCCAGAGCGACGAGCGACGCCTGGGCATCGAGAACCGCATGCGCACCCGCATCGAGGACATGCTGGCCAATGTGGTCGGCGCCGGGCGGGCCCGCGTCGAGGTCGCCGCCGAGCTGGACCTCAACCGCTCCACCACCACCCAGGAAATCTTCGACCCCGAAAGCCAGGTGGTTCGCTCCACCCAGACCCGGGAAAGCGAGAACCTCTCCGGCGGCACCAGCGGCCAGGTGACCGTGGCCAACGAATTGCCCGGCGCCAGCGACGCCGCCGCCAGCCAGGGCCTGTCCGAACAGGGCACTTCGGCCGAGGAAATCGTCAATTACGAGATTTCCAGGACCACCCAGACCGCCGTGACCGAAGCGGGCGCCATCAAGCGGCTCTCGGTGGCGGTGGTGGTCGACGGCACCTATGCCGACGATGGCGCCGGCAACGTGACCTATACCCCGCGCAGCGCCGACGAGATCGCCCAATTGCTGACCCTGGTGCGCTCCGCCGCCGGCTATTCGGCCGAGCGCGGCGACAGCATCGAGGTCATCAACATGCAATTCGCCGAGCGGCCCGAATTGCTGGCGCCCGGCACCGACCAATCGGCGGGCCTGCTCGACTTCACCCGCGACGACCTGATGAACGGCGCCGAAATGGCCGTCACCCTGCTGATCGCGCTGGCCCTGGTCTTCTTCGTCATGCGGCCGCTGCTCAAGAAGGTGCTGACGCCCGAGACCCAGCCCCTGGCCCTGCCCCCCGCCGCCGAACTGGGCCAGCACGGCATGCTCTTGGCCGACGGCTCGGTGGCCCCCGAAGCGCAGCAGGACGACCTGCCCCGGGACAAGACGCCCGCCTGGGTGGCCAATGCCAAATCCATGGGCGAAACCCAGCTCCAGACCCTCAAGACGGTCGGCACGCTGGTCGAGGAAAATCCCAAGCAGGCCGCGCTCATCGTGCGCGACTGGCTGGGTAGCGCGGCGTAACGATCATGGCCCTGGTTTCCCAATCCGCCCTCGCAGAAGACCCGGCAAAGCCCGGCAATGTCGCCAACCAATTGCAGGTAGGCGGGGAAAACCGCGTGCTGAGGGGCGACGAGAAGGCCGCCGCCCTGCTGCTGGCCCTGGGCCCCGATTACGGCAAGCCCATTTTCGACGAGCTCGACGAGCTCGAAATCCGCCAGCTCTCGCGCGCCATGGCCCGGCTGGGTCCCATCACCCAGGAAATGCTCGACGACCTGATGATCGAGTTCGTCACCACCATTTCCTCCAATGGCTCGCTCTCGGGCAATACCGACTCGACCGAACGCCTGCTGCTCTCCTTCCTGCCGCAGGACCGCGTCGACGCCATCATGGAGGAAATCCGCGGACCGGCCGGCCGCAACATGTGGGAGAAGCTCTCCAACGTGCAGGCCGACGTGCTCGCCGCCTATCTCAAGAACGAATATCCCCAGACCATCGCGGTGGTGCTGTCCAAGATCGCCACCGAACATGCCTCCAAGGTGCTGGCCGTCCTGCCCGAGGAACTGGCCATGGACGTGGTGCAGCGCATGCTGGGGCTCGACCCGGTGCAGAAGGAAATTCTCGAAAAGATCGAGATGACCCTCCGGACCGAATTCATGTCGACGCTCAACCACACCAAGCGCCGCGACAGCCACGAGCAGATGGCCGAAATCTTCAACGCCTTCGACCGCCAGACCGAAGCGCGCTTCATCACCAATCTGGAAGAAATCAACCGCGACGACGCCGAGCGCATCAAGCAGCTCATGTTCACCTTCGAGGATCTGGCGCGGCTCGAAATGTCCTCGATCCAGACCCTGCTCTCCCGGCTCGACAAGCGCGAGCTGGCCCTGGCGCTCAAGGGCGCCAACGAGAACGTCAAGGAAAGCTTCTTCAAGAACATGTCGGGCCGCGCCGCCAAGCTACTGCAGGACGACATGAACGACATGGGCCCGGTGCGGCTCAAGGACGTGGACGAGGCCCAGACCCGCATGGTCGGCATCGCCAAGGACCTGGCCGCCAAGGGCGACATCGTCATCCTCAAGACCAATTCCGACGACCAGATGATCGCCTGACGCCATGGCCCAGCTCGCCCGCTTCACCTTCGATCTGGATCTCGAACCCGGCGGCGCCGTGCGCCGGGCCGCCAAGGCGCCGCCCCCGCCCCCGCCCGTGCCCACCATTCCCGAGGACGTGGTGGCCCAATTGCTCGCCGCCGCCCGCCAGGAGGCCTATGCCGAAGGCCTGGCCGCCGGGGAGCGCAATGCTGCCGACATGGCCGCCCAGACCATCGCCGCCGCCGCCGGCGCGCTGGCCACCCAGACCGCGCCCATGGTCGCCGCGCTCGACCGCGCCATGGGCGAGCATCGCCGCGAGGCGGTCGAGCTGGCGCTGAGCGTCGGCCGCAAGCTGGCCCTGCACCTGGTGGCCCGCCACCCCCAGGCCGAGCTCGAAGCCCTGATCGCCGAATGCCTGGCCAGCCTGGGCGGCGTGCCGCATCTGGTGATCCGCTGCCACCCCGACCTGGCCGACGCGATCCGCGACAATGCCATTGCCCAAATGGCCCATTCCGGCTTTTCCGGACGGCTGGTGGTGATGGGCGATCCCGATATCCGCCTGGGCGATGGCCGGCTGGAATGGGTGGATGGCGGCGTCGTCCGCGACATTGCCGAAACCGCCGGCGAGATCGACCGACAGATCGCTTCCTACCTGGCCGCATCCATCCGCGCCGATCATGAGGAGAACGGTGAATGACCGATCCCGAAAACGACGTCACCGCCGCCGAGGGCCTGTCCCTGGACGCCATGGAACCCGGCGACCGCGACGATGCGGGCGAGCTGCACCTGGAGCGCAGCGCCGCCGATCTCGAAGCCGTGTTCGATGTTCCCGTCCGCGTCTCGGTGGTGCTCGGCCGCACCAAGATGCCGGTCTCCTCGCTGCTCAAGCTCGATACCGGCGCGGTGATCGAGCTCGACCGGCAGGTGGGCGAGGCCGTGGAAATCTTCATCAATGACCGCCTGGTCGCCCGTGGCGAAATCGTGCTGGTGGAAAACCGGCTCGGCGTCACCATGACCGAAATCATCAAGCCCCAGTAAGGGAGCAGAACATGCGTCTTCTCATCATCGGCGCCCTGGAAGGCCAGCTCTCGACCGCGACCAAGATGGCCATGGATGGCGGCGCCAAGGTTGCCCATGCCCCCTCCATCGAGATCGGCCTCGCCGCCCTGCGCGCCGGCAAGGGCGCCGACCTGCTGCTGGTGGACGTGATGATGGACATTGCCGGGCTGATCGCCGGGCTCGAGGCCGAGCGCATCGCCATCCCCGTCGTGGCCTGCGGGGTGGAAACCAATGCCGCCGCCGCCGTCAACGCCATCCGCGCCGGCGCCAAGGAATATATCCCCCTGCCCCCCGATGCCGAGCTGATCGCCGCCGTCATCGCCGCCGTGGCCCGGGAAAGCTCGGATTTCCTCTATCGTGACCCCGCCATGGAGCGCGTCGTGCGTATGGCCGAGCAGATCGCGCCGTCCGAGGCCTCGATCCTCATCACCGGCGAAAGCGGCACCGGCAAGGAAGTCGTGGCCAAATATGTCCATGCCCGGAGCAAGCGCGCCAACCGCCCCTTCATCTCGGTCAATTGCGCCGCCATTCCCGAGGCGCTGCTGGAGAGCGAATTGTTCGGCCACGAGAAGGGCGCCTTTACCGGCGCCGTGGCCCGCCGCATCGGCAAGTTCGAGGAAGCCTCGGGCGGCACGCTGCTGCTCGATGAAATCAGCGAGATGGATGTGCGCCTGCAGGCCAAGCTGCTGCGCGCCATCCAGGAACGGGTGATCGACCGGGTCGGCGGCACCAAGCCGGTGCCGGTCGATATCCGCATCCTCGCCACCTCCAACCGCAATCTCAACGAGGCCGTGCGCGAAGGCTCCTTCCGCGAGGACCTGCTGTTCCGCCTCAACGTGGTCAATCTCAAGCTCCCCGCTCTGCGCGATCGCCCCGGCGACATCGTCGCGCTTTCCGAGCATTTCGTGGCCAAATATGCCAAGGCCAACGGCATCCCGCCGCGCGCCCTCTCCCCGGCGGCCCGCGACGCTTTGGTAAAGGCCCCCTGGCCGGGCAATGTGCGCGAGCTGGAAAATACCCTGCACCGCGCCGTGCTGCTCTCCTCGGGCGATACGATCGAGCCCGAAGCCATCGTGCTGCCCGACGGCATGGGTCTCTCCGAAGCCGCCCGCGCCAGCTCGCCCGCCGCCATGGCCGCCCAGACCGCCGAGGCGATGAACCGCGCCCTGGTCGGCCGCACCGTGGCCGATGTCGAGCGCGACCTGATCCTCGACACGCTCGACCACACTTTCGGCAACCGCACACACGCCGCCAACATCCTCGGCATCTCCATCCGCACCCTCCGGAACAAGCTCAACCAATATGCCGACGAAGGCGTGATGGTGCCCGAGCCGGGGGAAAAGCGGGTGGTGGCTTAGCAATGGCGCAGCCAGGGATGATGAGCGTTCGGCTTGCTCTTACCTCTCGCTTTGGGGGAGGTAAGACCCCCTCATCCGGCCCTTCGGGCCACCTTCTCCCCGATGGGGAGAAGAATGGTTCGGCGCTCGCCTCTTATTCCTCTCCCCATCGGGGAGAGGTGGCTCGGCGCAGCCGAGTCGGTGAGGGGGATCTCATCAAACGCACCACATCGTGCGGGACCTTCGCATGACCGATATCCCCTCGTCCCCCCGCCCCGGCTTTGCCCTGCCTTCGGTGACCAGCATTCTCGACATGCTGCGTTCGGGCGATATCGCGCTCGCCGCCGGCGTGATGGGGCTGATCGTCATCCTCATCGTGCCCATGCCGCCGCTCCTGGTGGACATGCTGCTGGCGATTTCCATCGTCTTCTCGGTCATGATCCTGATGACGGCCCTGTTCATCCAGAAGCCGCTGGAATTCTCCGCCTTTCCCACCGTGCTGCTGATCGCAACCATGCTGCGGCTGGGCCTCAGTCTGGCAACCACGCGCCTCATTCTCTCGGATGGCCATAACGGCACGGCGGCGGCCGGCCATGTCATCGAGGCTTTCGGCAATTTCGTCACCCGCGGCAATTTCGTCATCGGTACGGTGATCTTCCTCATCCTGATGATCGTGAACTTCATCGTCATCACCAAGGGTTCGGGCCGTATCGCCGAAGTCGCCGCCCGCTTCAGCCTCGATGCCATGCCCGGCAAGCAGATGGCTATCGACGCCGATCTCTCCGCCGGCCTGATCGACGAGGACACCGCCAAGAAGCGCCGCGCCGAGCTCGAAGGGGAAAGCGCCTTTTTTGGTAACATGGACGGCGCCAGCAAATTCGTGCGCGGCGACGCCATTGCCGGCCTCATCATCACCTTCATCAACATCGCCGCCGGCATGCTGATCGGCATGCTCCAGGAAGGGCTTTCCTTCCAGGAGGCGGGCAGCGTCTATACGCTGCTGACCATCGGCGACGGCCTGACCAGCCAGATTCCGGCGCTGATCGTCTCCACCGCCGCCGGCATCCTGGTCTCCAAATCCGGCGTCACCGGCGCCGCCGACAAGGCGCTCTCCGGCCAGTTCGCCGGCTATCCGCGCGCTTTGGGCATGTCCGCCGCGGTGATGGCGGCCCTGGCGCTCCTGCCCGGCATGCCGGTCGTGCCCTTCCTGGCCCTGGCCGCCGGCGTGGGCTATGCCGCCTTCCGCGCCACCAAAAGCAAACAGGCCCGCCTGGAAATCGAAGCGGCCGAGGCCCTGGCCAAGGCGGCCGCCGGCCCCATGGGCGCACCCGGCGCCGCGGCCCAACCCGCCGAGCCGCCGATCACCGACGCGCTCAAGATCGACGATCTCAAGCTGGAACTGGGCTATGGCCTGCTCACCCTGGTCAAGGAAGACGAGACCGGCACCGACCGGCTGACCGAACAGATCAAGGCCCTGCGCCGCCAGCTGGCGCTGGAGCTGGGCTTCGTCATGCCGCCGGTGCGCATTCTCGACAACATGCAATTGGAGCCCAACGACTACAAGGTCCGCATCAAGGAAGTGGAAGCCGGCGCCGGGCAGATCTTTGCCAACCAGCTCATGGTCATGGACCCCTATGGCAACCAGATCGACCTGCCGGGCAACCACACCACCGAGCCGACCTTCGGCCTGCCCGCCACCTGGATCGAGCCGGCCTTGCGCGACGAGGCCGAATTGCGCGGCCTCTCCATCATCGATCCGTCAACGGTGATTTCCACGCATCTGACCGAAATCCTCAAGGCCAATGTCGCGGACCTGTTGAGCTACGCCAATGTGCAATCGCTGCTCTCGGGCCTGCCCAAGGAGCAGCAGAAGCTGGTGGAAGATATCGTGCCCGGGATGATCACCGTGTCCGGCCTGCAGCGGGTGCTGCAGGCGCTGCTGACCGAGCGCATCTCCATCCGCGACCTCTCCTCCATTCTCGAGGCCGTGGCCGAGATCGCCGGCAATGGCCGCTCGGTGCAGACCATTACCGAGCATGTGCGCTCGCGCCTGGGCCGCCAGCTCTGCGCCGCCAATCTGGGGCCCGACGGCAATCTGCCGCTGCTCACCCTGTCGCCGCAATGGGAGCGCGACTTCGCCGAGGCCATGGCCGGCACCGGCGAGGAGCGGCACCTGGCCATGGCGCCCAGCAAATTGCAGCAATTCATCGGGGCGGTGCAGAACGCCTATGAGAACGCGGCCCGGCAGGGCGAAATTCCAGTGCTCATCACCTCGCCCTCCATCCGCCCCCATGTCCGCTCCATCGTCGAGCGCTTCCGCCCCCAGACCGTGATCATGAGCCAGAACGAGGTCCATCCCCGCGTACGCCTGAAAACGGTGGGCAGCGTTTAGGGGGGCTCAAGCTGAGCCTTCGCAGGCCTCTCCCCATCAGTAGACCTCATTCTGAGCCTGTCGAAGGGCGAGGTCGTGGCAGTGCCGGCGTCCCCGACCTCGTGGTTCGACAGGCTCACCATGAGGTCTTCGGGAGTTCGCTTTTCGCCCAGCCCTGCGCCCCACACAAAAAACGCCGCCATTCCGGCGGCGTTTCCACTTTCCGGCCTAGCTCAGCCGGCCCGGGACCACGGGCGGTTCGTCGATTTCGGCGCCCTGGGCGGAGCTGTCGAAATCGTCCTCTTCGGAGAGTTCGCGTTCGGCCTGGAACCAGAATTCCTGTTCCTGCCCGTCCGGCTGGCCGGCCTGGTCCCAGAGCTGGAAGGCCCGGTCGCGGATTTTCTGTTCGTCGGGATGATGATGCATGGCGTGCTCCTCCTTGTTCCGGCACAACGTGCCAGCCGCGCCCCGGTTGCGCGCTCCGCGTCTTTGTGAGCACGGCCGGCCCGGTGATTGCCGCGCCGTTCGACTGGCCCTAACATGGAATAATGTCCGATATCGTCATCCTCCCCGTCCCCGTCTTTTCCACCCTCTGCAACGCCGCCTTCGCCCTGCGGCGCGAAGTCTTCGTCTGGGAGCAGAACGTGCCCGAGGAAGAGGAGCACGACCAATACGACCTGACCGCGATCCATTTCGTCGCCATCGCCGATGGTGAAGTGGTGGCGACCCTGCGCCTGATCGAGATGGATGAGCATTGCAAGATCGGCCGCGTCGCCACCCGCCTGCATTATCGCGGCCGCGGCATCGGTAAAAAACTCATCGCCGCGGCCATGGACCATGCCCGCGCGCGGGGACGGGATCGCTTCTACCTCACGGCGCAATCGGACAAGCTGGGCTTTTACCAGGCGCTGGGCTTCGTCGCCTTCGGCCCCGAAATCATCGATGGCGGCATGCCGCACCGCGCCATGCGCGACTACGACAAGGCCGGCGCAATCCTGGTGGATTGAGCCTCCGCCGGATCGGTTCCCGAAGCGGAAGGGAAAAAAGCTGCGGAACGGCTGGCCGGTTCGCTGCGTTGACCAGCCATGAATGGGCCGCACGGTGCGCGACCGGCAAGTTTTGCACCGCACGGCCCTGTTCACCGCAACGATGAACCAATGGAGCCTACAATGATCCGCACCCTTCTGACTACCTCGGCCATCGCCCTGGTCCTCAGCACCGCCGCGATCGCGCAGACCACCACGACCGATCCGGCCGCTCCGGCAGACAGCACGCAGACCGACACCATGGCCCCTGCCGATCCGGCTGCTCCCGCTGACCCTGCCGCCCCGGCTGATCCGGCCGCTCCGGCCGACCCCGCTGCGCCGGCCGATTCCATGGCTCCGGCTGATCCCGCGGCCCCGGCTGACCCCGCTGCCACGCCCGCCCCGGCTGACGGCGCCATGGTGACCGAGACCGCTCGCGAGCCCTGGGATATCTCGGCCGGCTACACGATCGGCGCCGATGACGTGATCGTCACCCAGCTTCTGGGCGCCCCGGTCTATTCGAGCACCGGTGACGACGCCGAGGAAATCGGCACGGTCAACGACCTGGTCATCACCGCCGATGGCGACATCAACGCCGTGGTGATCGGTGTGGGTGGCTTCCTGGGCATCGGTGAAAAGAACGTCGCCGTCGACTTCCTGTCGCTCGAGCACAGCATGGCGACCGACAATACCTGGCGCTGGGTCCTGCCCACGACCGCCGAGGCTCTTGAAGCGGCGCCTGAATTCGTCTGGGAAGACCCGAACGCTCCGGCCGTCGACACCATGCCGGCTGACGGCATGGCCCCGGCTGATCCCGCCGCCCCGGCCGCTCCGGCCGTGCCGCAATAATCGGCACCCGGCCCGAATGCGAAAGGCCCGCTCCGGCGGGCCTTTTTCCATGCGTGATTGGTCAGCCTATTGGCGCCGGAAGCGCAGCCGGGCCACTTCGTCATATTCGGCCTGTTCGATCTTGTTCTGCTCGTCCCGCTCGCGCTGATGTTCGCGCTGGTCGAGCAATTCGACCTTCTTCAGGTCTTCGAGCGCTTCGGCCAGCGCATCCTGCGCCGCTTCCAGCTTGCTCTTCATGTCATTGGCCGATGCCAGGAGATTGTCGCGGCGGGTCAGCGCCGCCTTGGCAAAGGTGGAATAGGCGAAATGGGCGACATCGTTGATGCCGGTCTTGGTATGCTCGATCTCGATCTGCTGGTCGAGCTCGGACGCCATGCGCTCGAAATCGGCGATCATCATCTCGATCTGCGCGACTTGCCGGCGCTTTTCGTCCACCTGGAACTTCTTGAGCCGGATAAGGCTCTCGCTGCGCGATTTCACGACCTGTACTCCTTACACACCAAGTCAGCTCCGGTGCGGCCCCGCACGACAGGCGCCACCCCGCTAGGCCCCCGCATCCGCCCGGGCGACGATTTCGGCGAGGGCGGCATAGCCCTCCTGCACCGTCGTCACCTCCTCCCGCCCCTGGCCCAGAAAGGCCTCCAGTTGCGGATGGATGGCGATTGCGCGGTCCACGTTCGGATCTGACCCTTTCCGGTAAGCCCCCAGCCGGATCAGCTCCTCCATGTCCGAAAAGATGGACATGAGTTCCCGCGCCCGCGACAGGACCGGCCGGACCTCTTCCGGCACGCATCCTGGCATGGTCCGCGAGATGGACCGGAGCACATTGACGGCCGGGTAGCGTCCCCGCTCGGCAATGCCGCGCTCCATCACGATGTGCCCGTCGAGAATGCCGCGCACGGCGTCCGCAATGGGCTCATTGTGATCATCACCTTCCACCAAAACGGTAAATAGACCGGTAATGGAGCCCGAGTTCGGTTTACCAGGGCCGGCGCGTTCCAATAATCGTGGCAATTCCGTGAACACGGTGGGGGGATAGCCCTTGGCGGTCGGCGGCTCGCCGATGGCCAGGCCGATCTCGCGCTGCGCCATGGCGAACCGGGTGAGGCTGTCCATCATGCAGAGGACGCGCTGGCCCTGGTCGCGGAAATATTCGCTCAGCGCCATCGAGATGTAGCAGGCCTGCCGCCGCATCAGCGCGGCCTCGTCCGAGGTCGCCACCACCACCACGGCCCGCTTCAGCCCCTCCTCGCCCAGATATTCCTGGATGAATTCATGCACCTCGCGCCCGCGCTCGCCGATCAGCCCGATGACCGAGACATCGACATCGGTATTGCGCGCCAGCATGGACATCAGCACCGACTTGCCGACGCCGGAACCGGCAAAGATGCCCATGCGCTGGCCCTCGCACATGGTAGTGAAGGTATTGAGGCATCGAACCCCCAAATCCACCGGCTCGCCCACCCGCGTGCGGTCATGAGCGGCGAGCGGGGATTGCCGCAAGGGATAGGAAACCGCGCCCCGCGCCAACGGCCCCTTGCCGTCGATGGGCTCGCCATTGGCATTGACCACGCGGCCCAGCCAGGCCTCGGACGGATAGACCGACCCGTCATGGCGGCGGAACACCGCCTTGCAGCCCAGCCGCACGCCGCGCAATTCCCCGAAGGGCAGGCAGAGCGCATGCCCGTCGCGAAACCCGATGATCTCGGCGTCCAGATGCTCGCCATCGCTGGCCTCGATGACCACCCGGCCGCCCACGCGCAGCTCGCGCACCGGCCCGATGACCTCGATCAGCAGGCCCTGGACGGATTTGACCCGTCCGAACACTTCCACTTCCTCGATGGCGTCGATGGCCGAGATCAGCGCTTTCATGGTCGTCCGGCATTCATGATGGATATCCAGGCCTGCCCCTTCGTCGCCATGATTATGGTTTCCGTGGGGGCTCGAATCGGATCGTTCCGCGAATCGGAATGTAACCGATCGTTAACCGGAAAGCTTTATTGGGATGGAGAATTGGCGAAATGCGCCTTGTGCCACATATGTGGCGAACCCCCCCCCAAATGCCACAATTGCTTGAGTCCCAAGAGTCGCTTGAAACGGCTTCTTAATGTTTTACCTTAAGAAATTTTCAGGGCATTTATATAGATTTTTCAACAAGTTAAGATAAATTCACCTTACCGCCGTTTGCGTATTGCGGATCAGAATTAAACTTTGTTAACTAGTTGCGCTTAGGCTTCAGTCATATCCAGTAGGGTTGGAGCGGGACGGGCAGTATGGCCCAACCTCCCGCAGGTTCCAGCAGGAACGAATGACAAGGGGATTATAATGCGGGTACTCCTTATTGAGGACGACAGCGCCACGGCGCAGAGCATCGAGCTGATGCTGAAGTCCGAGAGCTTCAACGTCTACACCACCGATCTGGGTGAGGAAGGCGTGGATCTCGGCAAGCTCTACGATTACGACATCATCCTTCTGGACCTGAACCTGCCCGACATGAGCGGATATGAAGTGCTCCGCACGCTCCGCGTCGCCAAGGTACAGACGCCGATCCTGATCCTCTCCGGCCTGGCCGGCATCGAGGACAAGGTGCGCGGCTTGGGCTTCGGTGCCGACGATTACATGACCAAGCCCTTCCACAAGGACGAACTCGTGGCCCGCATCCACGCCATCGTCCGCCGGTCGAAGGGGCACGCCCAATCGGTCATTTCCACCGGCGATCTCATGGTCAACCTCGACACCAAGACCGTCGAGGTTCAGAGCCAGCGTGTGCATCTGACCGGCAAGGAATACCAGATGCTGGAACTGCTCTCGCTGCGCAAGGGCACGACCCTCACCAAGGAAATGTTCCTCAACCACCTCTATGGCGGCATGGACGAGCCGGAACTGAAGATCATCGACGTCTTCATCTGCAAGCTCCGCAAGAAGCTCTCGGTCGCCACCGGTGGCAAGAATTACATCGAGACCGTCTGGGGTCGCGGCTATGTGCTGCGCGAGCCCGACGATAGCGAAGTCTATAACGAGAACGTCGCCTAAGCCGCTCTCGCCCGACGATTTCCAGCCCCGCGCCGCAAGCGCGGGGTTTTCGTTTTAGGGCCCCTCGAAGCGTCAGCGCCGCATCCAAAAAATCTTCCCTATCCATGTCGAAGCCCGCGCGGACGGCTCGTCGTCCTGGTGAATGCGCCGAAAGCGGCGCGCCATCCAAGGGAGTTGACCCATGTTCCGCACGCTTCTCGTCCTCAGCACTTTTCTCGCCGGCCCCGCCCTGGCCCAGACCGCCCCGGACGGCGATTACGCCGACGTCAACGGCATGAAGATCTATTACGAGGTCACCGGGGAGGGCGACCCGATCGTGGTCCTGCACGGCGCCTATATGAACATCCCCACCATGGGCGAGATCATCCCGCGCCTGGCCGAGACCCACACGGTCTATGCGCTCGAATTGCAGGGCCATGGCCGCACCAACGATATCGACCGGCCCATCACCTATCCGAACCTGGCCGACGACGTCGCCGCCTTCATGGATGCCGTCGGCCTCGAGAAGGCCGACATCTTCGGCTATTCCATGGGCGCGGCCACCGGCCTGCAATTGGCCATCCGCCATCCCGAAAAGGTCGACCAATTGGTCGCTGCCTCGGTGGCCTATGACGCCTCCGGCTGGCAGCCGGCCTTCACCGCCATGATCCCCACCATGAACCCCGACATGTTCGTGGGCGGCCCCATGGAAGAGGAATGGAAGAAGTTCGCGCCCGATCCCGAAGGCTTCCGCCCCTTTGCCGAAAAGCTGATCGCGCTCGAGCATGAGCCCATGGCCTGGGAAGACGACGTCAAGGCGCTGGAAACCCCGATCCTGATCATCGCCGGGGACGCCGACGTATCCACGCTCGAGCACAATGTGGCCTTGTTCCGCCTGCTGGGCGGCGGCGAAATGGGCGATATGGGCGTGCCCCTGTCCGCCTCGCGCCTCGCCGTGCTGCCGGCCACCTCCCATACGGCGGTGATCGGCCAGGTCGACCTGCTGCTGGGCTTCATCGAGCCCTTCCTTGCCGGCGAAACGCCCAAGGGCATGTTCGACCAGTGACCCACCCCCCGGGAGCCGGCAGGATCGGCTCCCGCGCCCTCTTGACGATCGGGAGCCAGCATAGATGCTCTGCAGCCTGAATCGGCATCGGGAGGATGCGCATCATGAGCGACCGCAGAGAGACCGACCGCGCCATCAATACGGTCTGGCGCGTCGAGCAGGCCCGCGTCATCGCCGGCCTTACGCGCATGGTCCGCGATATCTCGCTGGCCGAGGAACTGGCGCAGGAAGCCCTGATGGCAGCGCTGCGCGCCTGGCCGGAAAGCGGGGTGCCGCGCAATCCCGGCGCCTGGCTGATGCAGGCGGGCAAGCGCAAGGCCATCGACTATTTCCGGCACCGCAAGATGGCGGCCGGCAAGCTGGAGGAAGTCGGCCGCATCCTGGAGGACGAGGTGCCTGACACCGAAACCGCCCTCCATGACCAGTTGGACGACGATGTGGGCGACGACCTCCTGCGCCTGATCTTCACCTCCTGCCATCCCGTCCTGCCGCCCGAAAGCCGGGTGGCGCTGACCCTGCGGCTGATCGGCGGGCTGACCACCGAGGAAATCGCCCGGGCCTTCCTCGCCAGCGACACCACGATCGGCCAGCGCATCGTGCGCGCCAAACGCACCATCGCCGATGCCGGCGTTCCGTTCGAAGTGCCGCGCGGCGCCGAGCGCGAGGAGCGCGTCGCCTCGGTGCTGGGCGTGCTCTATCTCATCTTCAACGAAGGCTATTCCGCCACGGCCGGGCAGGACTGGATGCGCCCCCAGCTCTGCGAGGAAGCCATGCGGCTGGGCCGCATCCTGGCCGGGCTCATGCCCGAGGAACCGGAGGTTCATGGCCTCCTGGCGCTGATGGAACTCCAGCATTCCCGCGCCGCGGCCCGCACCAATGGCAAGGGCGAGCCGGTGCTGCTGCCCGACCAGAACCGCGCCCTCTGGGACCAATTGATGATCCGGCGCGGTCTCGACGGCCTGGCCCGGGCCCAGCGGCTGGGCGGCGTGACCGGGCCCTATACGCTCCAGGCCGCCATCGCCGCCTGCCACGCCCGGGCCCGCAAGGCCGACGATACCGATTGGAGCCAGATCGCGGCGCTCTACGACCTGCTCAACCAGGTGACGCCCTCCCCCGTCATCGAGCTCAACCGCGCCGTCGCCATTTCCATGGCCCAGGGTCCGGCGGCCGCCCTGCCTCTGGTCGACGCCCTGCGCGAGGCCCCGCTGATGCAGAATTATCACCTGCTCTACGGCGTGCGCGGCGACCTCTTGCGCAAGCTCGGCCGCCATAGCGAAGCCAATCTCGACTTCAGGAAAGCGGCGGAACTGACGCGGAACGAGCGGGAAAAGGCATTCCTGCTGGGGCGGGCGGCGGAGGAGGTTTAGGGCGTGCCATTCTGTCCAGACGCCATCGCTCCGGAAGACCTCATGGTGAGCTTGTCGAACCACGAGGTCGGGCACACCGACACTGCCACGACCTCGTCCTTCGACAGGCTCAGGATGAGGTCTACGGGTGGGTTAGCGCACAGATGAGCGCTTTCGCCTACGCCGCCGCGTTCTCCGCCAGGTCGAACTTGGCTTCCAGGATGGCCCGGTCGAAGGGCTTCATCATGTAATCGTCGGCCCCGGCCTTGAGCGCCAGGGCGATGGCGCCGATATCGTTCTCGACCGTGCAATAGATGACGCGCGGCTTCTCGCCGCCGACATAGGCCCGCAGCAATTTGAGGAATTCCAACCCGCTCATGATCGGCATGTTCCAATCGAGCAGGATCGTGTCCGGCATCTGCTGGCGGCACTTGTCGATGGCTTCCTGGCCATCCTCGGCTTCGTCCACGCTGTAGTCGAGATCTTCCAGTATCCGGCGGGCGACTTTGCGCACGACGCTTGAATCATCGACGATGAGGCACGTGCGCATGGAACACCCCGCATATCCGGACATCAAGCCGAATATGCGCGGCAATCCTTGGTGAATGGTTAGCGCGGGACGCCTATTCGGCCGCCTCGGCCTTGGCCTGGGGAATGGCGGTGAAGAAGAACATCTCGTTCTCCAGCCCGATATTGAGCTCCATGTCGGTCATGCGCGCCAGAAGCCCGGTATAGAAGGGCTGGATGCCCCGCGCATCGACCGAGCCTTCTTCCGGCATGCCCGAGAGCAGGCCCGCCGACCCGGAGGGCACCAGCGTCTTCTGCCGCTTTTCCGGATCGCTTTTCGAGGTGAATTCGAACTTCTCCGCGCCCGCGGGGCCGGTGATCGAGGCCCTGACCTGCCCACCGCGCGGCACCGAGCCGGCCGCGATCAGCAGCATGTTCATGAACAGCTTGGCCTTGTGCTTGGGCAGGAGGATCAGCGGCACGTTCCATTCGAGATCGGCCTTTTCGATCTCGAACAGGATGCGCGCCACCCGCTCGCATTCGCGCGTATCGATATCGGTGCCGGCGGTGGAGGAGGCCCCATAGGCCAGGCGGGCGAATTCGAGCTTGGCGCGGCTCTGCTTGGCGGCGCTGGCGATCAGGTCGCGCGCGCCCTCGGCCATTTCCCCCTGGGCCGGGTCGGACAGCACTTCGAGCCCGTTGCCGATGGCGCCGATGGGATTGATGAGGTCGTGGCAGACCCGGGAGCACAGCATGGCGGCGAGGTCCGTTGCCTTGAGCTCGATAATGTCTGCCATGGTGCTTTTCTCCATAGGGCGCCGGCGGGCGGCTCGAATCAATATTGGGACATTAAAGCGGCTTGCCCGGGCGCACTACCTGATCGACAGGCTTTTGGACAGAACCTGCCAATGCTCGGCCCCGCGCAGCGCCGCCGCATCGGGCGCCAGCAGGAACGCCTCGCGGTTGGAGGCCGAATAGAACAGGAACAGCCGCTGCTTGTAGAGCACGTAAATCGCCGGATCGGCATCCGAGACGAAGCCGCGCGACATGCTCATGGCGCCGTGGCCGCCATATTGGGGCGCGTAGATTTCCGGCGCCCGTCGGAACACATCCCGATTGGCCTCATTGGCGAAAATCCAGGGCGCGCCCATCCATTCCAGCTCCAGCCCCGGCCGCCCCGGCGCCGGCGCGGCCTCGGTGAAATAGGAGACCGGGTCCATGCCACCCAGGGCATAGCCGGTCAGGGGATCGGTGAGGACATAACTGGCCAGCGATTGCGCCGCGCTCTGCTGCACCATGGCCGGAAAGAGCCCGAAAAGCGGCAGAACAAGGGCGATCATGGTTAAGATTTGTTTAGAGATTTGCTTCATCATCAATCCGAATGATCGGCGCGCTGGCGTCCCAATTCTGACGCATCAGACCTTAAGGTCTTCGTAAAAGCGTGATCCGAGGGAGATCGAACATGTTCAAGCGACTAGCCCTGCTCGCAGCATTTCTCGCGGCTCTGGCCATGCCGGTCGGCCCCGCCTTCGCCCAGGGCTCGCTCAGCGACACCTTTTCGGGCGACGAACTGGTCGAGAGCGGCCAGCAATTCTTCGGCTCCGCGGCGCAGGGGCTCGCCTCCCTTGTCGAGCGCGCGGTCAGCCAGTTCGGCCTGCCCAATGGCTATATCCTGGGCGAGGAGGCCGGCGGCGCATTGATAATCGGCGCCAAATATGGCGAAGGCACCCTCTATACCCGCAATGCCGGCCAATATTCGATCTTCTGGCAGGGCCCCTCCATCGGCTTCGACGTCGGCGGCGACGGCTCCAAGGTGATGATGCTGGTCTATAATCTCTCCACCATCGAGGAAATCCTGGGCCGCTATCCCGGCGTCGATGGCTCGGCCTATGTGCTGGGTGGCTTCGGCATGACCGTGACCAAGCGCGGCAATGTGGTGGTGGTGCCCATCCGCTCCGGCGTCGGCGCCCGACTGGGCATCAATGTGGGCTACCTCAACTTCACCAATCAGCCGACCTGGAATCCGTTCTGATCCACAGCGTCGATCACATCCGCTAAAGCCGGGGCCGCAAGCCCCGGCTTTGTCGTGACGGAACCGGACAAACCCGTTAGGGTTAACGAGGACCAAAGATGGCCTTGCCGGGCCTTTGCTGCCAGATAGTCGCTGAGACTGACGGGCGGTCCGGCCGCCGGAGAGATGTTCGATGCTGATCGAGAACATCATGTATTTCGCGCTCGGCCTGCTGGCGGCAGGATTGATCGCGCTCGTCATCATGCCCGCCGTGTGGAAACGCGCCGTAAGGCTGACCAAGCGCCGCATCGAGGCTGCCACCCCGATCACCATGGCCGAGTTCCGCGCCGACAAGGATCAGCTCCGGGCCGAATTCGCCCTGTCCACCCGCCGGCTGGAAATGAATGTCGAGGCCCTGCGCAAGCGGCTGGCCGAACAGCTCAGCGACGTCAACCAGAAGCGCACCGATCTCGGCGCGCTCAAGGCCGAGCGGGAAAAGCATCTCGAAATCGTGCGCGAACTCGAGGCCCGCGAGGCCGATCTGCGCGCCCGGGTGCTGGAGCTGGAAAAGGAAGGCGCCGACCTGGCCCAGCGCTTGCGCATGCGCGACCGGGAGCTCGAGACCCGGTCGGGCGAGATCGAGACCCTGCGCCATTCGCTGCGCGGCGGCCTGCCCTCGGCCACCGAGATCGACGGCCTGGCGCTTTCGGGCAGCTATAATGACGATGTCGAACGGCTCACCACCGCCCTCGCCATCGAGCGCAAGCGCGCCGCCTTTCTGGAAGAGCAGGCCCACAGCCTGATCGCGCGGCTCGAAAAATCCGATCGCCGCAGCGCCGAGACCAGCGCCGCCATTGCGCAGATGCGCGAAGCCCTGTCCGGCCGCGATGCCGAGCGGGAGGCCAATGCAGAAGAACTGGTCGTCGCCGAGGCCCGTATCGCCAGTGCCGAAAACCGGCTCAATGCGCTGCTGGCCGAAACCAGCCAGACCGTTGCCCGCAGCGAGGGCCGCGCCGAGCAATTGCTGGCCGACAAGCTTTCCATGGAAGACGAGCTCGAAAAGCTCCGCAACAAGGTCAGCGATGTCGAGGCCAATATCATGGCCGATTGGGAAACCGAGCGCTTCGAGGAAGCCTTCCTGCGCGAAAAGCTCAACGACATCGCCGCCAGCGTCAGCCGCCTGGTCTATGCCGTGGACAATGACGCCCCCGCCAATGCCTTTCCCGAGGAAAGCCTGTTCGACCGCGTCCAGCGCTTTGCCGATGACGGGGAAAGCCAGGACCTGCTGCCCAATCCCGGCGAAAGCCAGCGCGGCTCGGTGACCGACCGCCTGGCGGCCCTCCGGGAAATCCAGGGGCGGTAGGCCTCTCTCTACGGCATTCTTCTCGCTTGTTCACTCGCCCGGATCGTCCGCCACGGAAGATGGATCCCCGGGACAAGCCCCGGTGATAACGATGGAGGCGATATCGGACCTCATCCTTAAGAGGAGGCTTGAGGGAGGGGGCCATCAGTGGATGACTGAACTACCCCACCCACCGCTCGTCACCCTTGGGCCCGACCCGAGGGCGTTTGCCATGCACCCAAAAACAAAGAACCCTCGGGTCAAGCCCGGGGGTGACGATCCAGATTGGGTTAGATCGTGGCTCTTTATGCTTCCCCCACTGAAGAGGGAGAGAGCGATAGAAATGTGTCCGTTAAAACGTGAAACGATCTATCCCCACGCAGTTCGGCCCTCGGGTCTGACCCGAGGACAGAGCCGTGTTCGTGGAGGCACGGCGATCGGCAAAACCTATTCCGCCGCTATGCGCACGCTGCGCAGCAATTCGCCGCTGCCCGCGTCGAAGATCGAGAGCGTCACCGCGCCGCCGAGCTGGTGGGTGACCTGCACCGTTCCATCGCTGTTGATCGCCGAGAGCACCTCGGCCCCGGCCGGGATCGATACGGTCTCGGCCACGGCCGGCGGCGGGCTGTCGCGCATGACGCGATAGACAAGCGCGAAGCCAATCGCCATAAAGCCCAGCAACAAGATGCCCATCGAGACGGCGAACGACCGGCGGGCTTTTCCCAGCATGGCCAATGCTTCCGGCGACAATTCGGTGTCGGCGGCTTGGTTCTGGTTCTGATCAGGATTGCTCATGGCGGATGACACCGATTTCGAGGTTGAGGGCGAACCCATTGCGTTTGCGGTCGACCAGTCCATGGCCGGCGGGCGGCTCGATGCCGTGCTGGCCGGAGCCCAGCAGGCGCTGAGCCGCAACCGCATCAAGGACCTGATCCTGGCGGGCGCCGTCAGCGTGGACGGCAAGCCGATTGGTGAACCCAAATACCGATTGAAGGGCGGCGAGACAATCGTGCTTGTGGCCCCGCCCCCCGAAGATCCCGAACCGCAGCCGGAAGATATCCCGCTCGACATCCTCTATGAGGACGATCACCTCATCGTCATCAACAAGCCCGTGGGCATGGTGGTGCATCCCGCGCCCGGCTCGCCCTCGGGCACGCTGGTCAATGCGCTGATCCATCATTGCGGCGACAGCCTCAAGGGCATAGGCGGGGTCAAGCGCCCCGGCATCGTGCATCGGCTCGACAAGGACACGTCCGGCGTCATGGTCGCGGCCAAGACGGAAAAGGCGCACAAGCATCTCTCCGAGCAATTTGCCGATCATGGCCGCACAGGCCCCCTGCATCGCGCCTATATCGCCTATGCCTGGGGCGCCACCCAATCGGGCATGGGCACTGTCGATGCCCCGCTGGGTCGCGATCCCGGCAATCGGCTGAAACAGGCGGTGCTGAAATCCGGCCGCGAGGCGATCACCCATTATGCCGTCGAGGCCCGGTTCGGCGGCGATGGCTGGGACATCACCCGCATCCAATGCCAGCTCGAGACCGGCCGCACCCACCAGATCCGCGTCCACATGGCCCATATCGGCCATCCCCTGGTCTCGGACCTGCTCTATGCGCCCGGCTTCGCCACCAAAGTCAACAAGCTGCCCGAGCCCCTGGCCAACATCATCCGCAATCTCGGTCGCCAGGCCCTGCACGCTGCCGAACTCGGCTTCGAGCACCCCCAGACCGGGGAGGAAATGCTGTTCGAGGCACCATTGCCGGACGACTTGCAGGAACTCGAAGACGCGCTCGAAAGTTATGACCGGTCGGTCGCGCGCTCGTAATATCCGGGGTCGTCATCACCGGGCTTGCCCCGGTGATCCAAATCCTCCGTGAACTGCCCGGACAGGCCGGGCAATGACGGCTATCAGGGAAAGAAGCGGCCTCTCACACAGACGTGTTTGAACCTTCCGGCCTTTTATCGTATTATGCCGATGAAAGACGTCGAGCCGGTTTGGAACCCTATCCAATTTGTAACGTTTCTTGGGGTCCCGGCCTCTTAAATTCGACAAAGTGCAACCTATATAATCCTCATGTCAGCCAATGTGCCTAAGGGACCTTGGCCGATTTTCCGCCCGCACGCAGCGGGGGATAGTGAAAGGGGGGGCGTCCATGGCCCAGTCCAATCTGCCAGTCCTCTCGTCCGAAGGGGGCCTCAGCCGGTATCTTCAGGAAATCCGCAAGTTCCCCATGCTGGAGCCGGATGAAGAATACATGCTGGCCAAACGCTACAAGGAACATGCCGATCCCGGCGCGGCGCAGAAGCTGATCACCAGCCACCTGCGCCTGGTCGCCAAGATCGCCATGGGTTATCGCGGCTATGGCCTGCCCATTTCCGAGGTCATCTCGGAAGGCAATGTGGGCCTGATGCATGCCGTCAAGCGCTTCGAGCCCGAAAAGGGCTTCCGCCTGGCGACCTACGCCATGTGGTGGATCCGCGCCGCCATTCAGGAATATGTCCTGCGCTCCTGGAGCCTGGTCAAGATCGGCACCACCGCCGCCCAGAAGCGCCTGTTCTTCAACCTGCGCAAGGTGAAGGGGCAGATCGCCGCCCTGGATGACGGTTCGCTCCATCCCGACCAGATCAAGCAGATCGCCACCACCCTCAACGTCACCGAGGAAGACGTGGTGTCGATGAATTCGCGCCTGTCCGGCGATGCCTCGCTCAATTCGCCCATGCGGGCCGATGAAGGCTCATCGGAATGGCAGGATTGGCTGGTCGACGACACGCCCGACCAGGAAACCACCTTGGGCGAGACGGAGGAATTCGACGAGCGCATGGGCATGCTGAACTCGGCGATGGACGTGCTCAACGAGCGCGAGCGCGCCATTTTCCAGGCTCGGCGCCTGCAGGACAACCCCTCCACGCTCGAGGAATTGGCCCAGCAATACGATGTCAGCCGCGAGCGCATCCGCCAGATCGAGGTCCGCGCCTTCGAAAAGGTCCAGGACGCCGTGCGCCAGGCCGCCGGCGCGTAAAGCTCCGATTGCACCGCATATGACGCCCCGGCCACCGGCCGGGGCGTTTTTTGTTTGGCCTGCCCGATGTCATCCGGGCCGGCCGGGATTCATGTCCGTACCTCACCCCAGGCGCGATCCTCGCGTGGATGCGGAAAATGGCGGGACCAGCCACCCCCTATTAACCCCATCGCGACAATATGACTGGACGGCGACGGCCGAACAGAAGAGGTCTTGCCCTTGTAACGCCCCAATGCGGGCCTTACATTCGGCCCCATAGTCGGCGTTTTTGGCCGGCCCCCTTCCGGGACAGGATTTGATGAACGGAAATTTCCGCAACTTTGCCATCTGGCTGGTCATTCTCTTTATGCTGATGGGCCTGTTCCAGGTCTTCCAGTCTTCGACGCGCTCAATTTCCGTTGCGGAAAAAAGCTATTCGCAGTTCGTTTCCGATATCGATGCGGGCCGGGTGACCAGCGTCACCATCACCAATGACATCGTGTCCGGCCAGCTCAATGACGGCACCCGCTTCGAGACCATCATCCCGAACGGCGCCGATGTCATCACCAAGCTCGAGGACCGCAATGTGAGCATCACCGCTCGCGCGCCGGAATCGAGCCCGTTCTGGTCGATCCTGCTCTCCTCCTGGCTGCCCTTCCTCGTCATCATCGGCGTGTGGTTCTTCTTCATCCGCCAGATGCAGGGCGGTGGGCGCGGCGGCGCCATGGGCTTCGGCAAGTCGCGCGCCAAGCTGCTGACCGAAACCCAGGGCAAGGTGACGTTCGAAGACGTCGCCGGCGTCGACGAAGCCAAGCAGGACCTGGAAGAAATCGTCGAATTCCTGCGCGATCCCGGAAAATTCCAGCGCCTGGGCGGCCGTATCCCGCGCGGCGTGCTGCTGGTGGGTCCGCCGGGTACCGGTAAGACGCTGCTGGCCCGCTCGGTGGCCGGCGAAGCCAATGTGCCCTTCTTCACCATTTCCGGCTCGGACTTCGTTGAAATGTTCGTCGGCGTCGGCGCGTCCCGCGTCCGCGACATGTTCGAACAGGCCAAGAAGAACGCGCCCTGCATCATCTTCATCGACGAAATCGACGCCGTCGGCCGCCAGCGCGGCGCCGGTCTCGGCGGCGGTAACGACGAACGTGAGCAGACGCTGAACCAGCTTCTCGTCGAGATGGACGGTTTCGAGGCCAATGAGGGCATCATCCTCATTGCCGCCACCAACCGCCCGGACGTGCTCGACCCGGCCCTGCTGCGTCCCGGCCGCTTCGACCGCCAGGTCGTCGTGCCGAACCCCGACGTGTCGGGCCGCGAAAAGGTGCTCAAGGTCCATGTCCGCAAGGTGCCGCTGGCACCCGACGTCGACCTCAAGGTCCTGGCTCGCGGTACGCCCGGTTTCTCCGGCGCGGACCTGATGAACCTCGTCAACGAGGCCGCCCTGATGGCGGCGCGGCGCAACAAGCGCTTCGTCACCCACCAGGAATTCGAGGACGCCAAGGACAAGATCATGATGGGCGCCGAGCGCCGCACCATGGCCATGACCGACGACGAGAAAAAGCTGACCGCCTATCACGAGGCCGGCCACGCCATCATCGCGCTCAAGGTCGCCGGCATCGACCCGATCCACAAGGCCACCATCATCCCGCGCGGCCGCGCCTTGGGCATGGTGATGACCCTGCCCGAGAACGATTCCTATTCCTTCTCCCGCGAGAAGGCCCTGGCGCGCCTGACCATGCTGTTCGGCGGCCGCGAGGCCGAGATCATCAAGTTCGGCCCCGAAAAGGTGACCTCCGGCGCCTCGGGCGACATCCAGATGGCGACCTCGCTCGCCCGCTCCATGGTCATGGAATGGGGCATGAGCGAAAAGCTGGGCCGCGTGCGCTACAAATCCAATGACCAGGAAGTGTTCCTGGGCCATTCGGTGACGCAGTCGCAGCACATGTCGGACGATACGGCGCGCATCATCGACCAGGAAGTGCGCAAGCTGATCGAGGACGGCGAAGCCTCGGCCCGCCATATCCTCACCACCTACCAGGATCAGTGGGAAGCCATTGCCCAGGCCCTGCTCGAATACGAAACCCTGACCGGCGACGAGTTGCGCGCCCTCATGGACGGCAAGCAGCCGGTGCGTCCGGACGATAACGGCCCGGCCACGCCCAAGGCCACCGGCGTGCCCACGGCCGGCAAATCGACCAAGAAGCGCCCCGATTCCCCGCCCGAGCCGGGCATGGAACCGCAGCCGGGCAGCTAGGCTTTCGCCCCAAAACAGGATTGAGGGTCGCCGCAAGGTGACCCTTTCTCTTTGCCCGAACCTGAATTATTCCAGGGCAAGTGGTACTCAAATAACCAAACCAGTCTCGGGGAAGCGATCATGGCCCGCAAATATTTCGGCACCGACGGCATCCGCGGTCTCGCCAATGGCACCAAGCTCACCCCCGAGCTGGCGCTGCGCATCGGCATGGCCGCCGGCGCCAAATTCGTGCGCGGCGACCACCGCAACCGCGTCGTCATCGGCAAGGATACCAGGCGCTCCGGCTACATGATCGAAAGCGCCCTGGGCGCCGGCTTCACCGCCGTGGGCATGGATGTCTATTTCCTCGGCCCCATGCCGACACCCGCCGTCGCCATGCTGACGCAATCGCTGCGCGCCGATCTGGGCGTCATGATCTCGGCCTCGCACAATCCTTACGACGATAACGGCATCAAGCTGTTCCGGCCCGATGGCTACAAGCTCTCCGACGAGCTCGAAGCCGAAATCGAAAAGCTCATCGACAGCGACATGACCCGCTACCTCGCCAAGGGCCGCGATATCGGCCGCGCCCATCGCGACGAGGAAGCCCGCACCCGCTATATCGAATATGCCAAGCGCACCCTGCCGCGGAACCTCGACCTCTCGGGCCTGCGCATCGTGCTCGATTGCGCCAACGGCGCCGCCTACAAGGTCGCCCCCATCGCCCTGTGGGAGCTGGGCGCCGAGGTCTTCACCATCGGGGCCGAGCCGGATGGCTTCAACATCAATCACAAGGTGGGTTCCACCGCCCCCGAGGCCGTGGCCGCCAAGGTCAAGGAAGTGCGCGCCGATATCGGCATCGCACTGGACGGCGACGCCGATCGCGTCATCATCATCGATGAAAAGGGCCATGTGGTCGACGGCGACCAGTTCATGGCGGTGATCGCCGAAAGCTGGCTGGAGCGCAACATGCTCACCGGCGGCGGCATCGTCGCCACCATCATGTCCAATCTGGGCCTCGAACGGCACCTGACCAATCTCGGCCTCATTCTCGAACGCACCCAGGTCGGCGACCGCTATGTGCTCGAGGCCATGCGCGCCAAGGGCTTCAATGTCGGCGGCGAGCAATCGGGCCATATCATCCTGTCCGATTTCACCACCACGGGCGATGGCCTGGTCGCCGCGCTGCAATTGCTCGGCGTGCTCAAGCAGAAGGGCATTCCCGTTTCCGAGATCTGCGCCCGCTTCGAAAAGGTGCCCCAGCTGCTGCGCAGCGTGAAGTTCACCTCCGGCAAGCCGCTCGAGCATAAGCTGGTCATCCAGGCCATCGCCGACGGCCAGTCCCTGCTGGGCAATGCCGGCCGCATCGTCGTGCGTGCCTCCGGTACCGAGCCGGTCATCCGGGTCATGGGTGAAGCCGACGACGCCCAATTGGTCGAAAAGGCCGTCGCCCAGATCGAAGCCGCCATCCGCGACGTCGCCTGAGCGCCGCCGTCAGGATGCGGCAGGGGCCATCATAGGTCCAGCGAGAGGATCGGGCGGGTCCAGCCGACCTTTGGCGTGCTCGGCGCCGTGCCGATGCGCGTGGCGCCCATCCGCTCGTAAAAGCCGGCCGATGGGGGATGCGACACGATCTTGATCCGGGTGATGCCGCGCTGGCGAGCCTGTTCCTTCATATGCCCGATTAACAGCGCGCCGAGACCCGTGCCCTGCGCGTCATCGGCGACGAAGAGCAAATCCAGTTCCGGCTCGCCCACCGGGACGAGGCTGTAAAAGCCGGTCATCCGCCCATCCTGTTCGGCCAGGTAGATGACATCCCGCTCGATCTGCGCCGGGGTGATTTCATAGCCATCCAGAATGCTGCTGTAATTGCCCTGATAGGCACCCGAAGCATGCATCAGCGCGGTAAGCACCGGGGCGTCTGCCACCGTCGCGCGGCGTATCTGCGGCCTGTCCATGTGTGCCCTCGCTTAGCCATCGTTCGTCATTGCCGGCCGGCCTCTCTCCCGACCGCCCGATACAGGCGGCGGTGATAATATGGCGGGAAGCTGGAGGCAATGCCGTGCCCGGCTTCCGCGCTGCCGCAATCCTCACCAAATCCCTAACAACGGAGCGTGCCGAAATACTTCAGTAATACCTGCAGCAGACGGGTCATTAAGGTTAAGAGTTTAGGTTAAGTGCGCCTTAAGAAGTTTCCGCGATATTGGCCGCAATCGACTGGGGTCGTGGCAACCAAAGGAATTACTTCAATGCGCAAGCTTACCGTTGCGATACTCGCGGCAGGAGCCGCCGCTGTCGCCGGTCCCGTCCTCGCGGCCGACATACCCTATTATCCCCCCGTCATCGAAATCCCGGATGTCGATTACGGCTATACCGGCTCGTTCTACCTGCGCGGCAGCGCCGGGCTGAACCTGATGTGGGCCCATCATGTGAACCATCCCTCGGCCACGCCCGACACCTTCGCCATCGACGGCTATGGCTACGGCTATTCCTATGGCGTCGGTGCCGGCTACGAGACCGGAACCGGCCTGCGCTTCGATCTCACCGTGGATCGCCTGGCCAATGAGGACATGCGCACCACCATCAACGACACGTCCGGCACGCTGACCAATGGCGTCCACCGCCTGTCGCTGCGCTCCACCGTCGTTCTGGCCAACGCCTATTATGATGTTGGCTTCGGTGACGGCTATTCGGCCGCCGGCGGTGCCTTCGGCTATGTCGGCGCCGGCGCCGGCGTCGCCTTCAACGATGTCATCTCCACCGGCTCGGCCGTTCCGGACGTTCATGGCCAGAACACCAGCTTCGCGGCCGCCGCCATGGCCGGCCTCGGCTATGATTTCGGGCCCTTCGTCGCCGATCTGGGCTATCGCGCCCTCTATATCAACCGCATCGAAAACAACGCGACGACCTATCCCTATTCGATCGACAACAATTGGGTCCACGAAGTGCGCGGCACCGTCCGCTATCGCTTCAACTGACCGGGCGCGTGGCGGATCGCCACATCCGTCCACGAACCATTTCGGCCGGTGTCACCAGACACCGGCCTTTTTGCGTCGCCCGCTCTGGACGCCGGCGCCCCCGCAATGCTCAATGGGAAGAAAGCGGGAGGTTCTTGTGCATATTCTCATCATCGGTGCGGCCGGCATGGTCGGACGCAAACTCACCGACAGGCTGATCGCCGATGGCGCCCTGGGCGGTCGGGCCATTACGGCACTGACGCTGGCCGATGTCGTGGCACCGGCCAATCCCGGCACCAGCCTGCCGGTCAAATGCGTCGCCGCCGATCTTTCGGCCCCCGGCGCCGCCGCCAGCCTGCTCGCCGGCCGCCCGGATGTCATCTTTCATCTTGCGGCGATCGTATCGGGCGAGGCCGAGGCCGATTTCGAAAAAGGCTATGCCATCAATCTCGACGGCACGCGCCTGCTGCTCGAGGCCATCCGCCGGGAAGGACTGGCCGAACCCTATTGCCCGCGCCTGGTCTTCACCTCGTCCATCGCGGTTTTCGGCGAGCCCCTGCCCGCCGCCATTCCCGACGACCATATCCATACGCCCCTCACCAGCTATGGCGCCCAGAAGGCGATCTGCGAATTGCTGCTGGCCGACTATTCGCGCCGGGGCTTCGTGGACGGCATCGGCATTCGCCTGCCCACTATCGTGGTGCGTCCCGGCAAGCCCAACAAGGCCGCGTCCGGCTTCTTCTCGGGCATTATCCGCGAGCCGCTGGCGGGCCTCGAAGCCGTGCTGCCCGTCGATGATGGGGTGTGCCACTGGTTCGCCTCGCCCCGCGCCGCTATCGGCTTCCTTCTGCATGCGGCCAATCTCGATACCACGCCTCTGGGCCAGCGCCGCACGCTGACCATGCCGGGACTTTCGGCGACCATTGCCGAAGAGATCGCCGCTTTGCGGCGCTTCGGCGGCGAAAAGGCTCTGCGCCTTATCCGCCGCGAGCCCGATCCAATTATCGCCCGCATCGTCGCCGGCTGGCCGCAGAATTTCGACGCAAGCCGCGCCACCGAACTGGGCTTTCGGGCCGAAACCAGCTTCGACGCCATCGTTGAGGCGCATATCGAGGACGAACTCGGCGGGCGGGTCCACTAGGACTCCCGACCTTAGGCCGGCCCTTTGGCAAGGGCGTCCAGCCGCCGGCGATATTCGGCCACCTGCGCTTCGTCCCGTTCCGCCTGCGGCACCGATAGGGCGAGATCGGCGAAGATGGCGGCCGGCCGCCCCGCCAGCACCACGGCGCGATCCGCCAGCCGCGCGGCATCCTCCGCGTCATGGGTCACCAGCACCATGCTGGGCTGGTTCGCCGCGATCAGCCGGGCCAGCAAGGCCCGCATTTCCGCGGCCAGGGCCGCATCGAGCGACACGAAGGGTTCGTCCAGCAGCAGCAGGCCCGGATTGGCGGCCAGGGCCCGCGCCAGCGCCGCCCGCCGCTGCATGCCGCCCGATAATTGCGCCGGAAAATCCGGTCCGCGCCCGCCCAACCCGACCTGGTCGAGCAGCGCTTTCGCCGCCGGCGCGCCCAGGGCCGGGGCGGCCAAGAGCACATTGTCCCGTGCCGAAAGCCAGGGCAGCAGCCGCGCATCCTGGAACACGAAACCGGGCATCGGCGCCCGGTCCGCCGCCACGCCGTCAATGGCGATGGTGCCGGAGAAATCCCGATCGATCCCGGCCAGCAGCCGCAACAGGCTCGATTTGCCGATTCCCGACGGCCCCAGCAGCGCCAATATGCTGCCCGGCGCGACCTCCAGCCGGAAATCGCTGAAAAGCGGCGGGGCAGATCCAAACCGCTTTTCGGCGATGGCGATGCTCAGGCCCGGCGCCATGCAAAGGCCCTCCGTTCCAGCACCCGCAAAATTCCATATTCGAAGGCCAGCACCACCAGGATAAAGCTGGTCGTATAGGCGAGGATCGCCGTGACGTCGAAGAACTGGAAGAAGACGCTGACCCGATAGCCCACGCCGCCATCGCTGCCCAGCACTTCGAAGACCAATACGATCTTCCAGATCAGCGACAATCCGGTCCGCGCCGCCGCCAGCATGAAGGGCAGCAATTGCGGCCAATGGATGCGCCGGAGCCGTGTCCACCAATCGAGCCGCAGCGCTCGCGCCAATTCATCGTAATCGGCGGAAAAGCTGCGCACACCCTCGCGGATGGTGACGATGACCAGCGGCACCTTGTTGATCACCACTGCCGCGATCAGCGCCGTCTCGGTGAGGCCCAGCCAAATAAAAAGCACGATGGCCACGATGATGGCCGGCAGGTTGAGTCCCACCACCAGCCAGGCCGAGAACAGCCGGTCGAGCCAGGCCTGTCGCCCCAGCGCCAGGCCCAGCGCGATGCCCAGGGCCATGGCCAGGCCGAAGCCGGCCAGCGCCCGTGCCAGCGTCTTGCCCAGGTCCTCGAGCAGGCGCCCTTCCAGCGCCAATGTCGCCATCGCCTCGGCCACCGCGATCGGCGTGGGAAACAGCCGATGCGCGGCGAGCATGGCCAGGACCTGCCAGAACCCGAGCAGAAGCGGCAGGGAAAGCACTTCCCAGCCGATCCCGCCGCGCTCCCGTCCCGCCCGCTTTATTTGCTGTATCCTCCCCAGAACGTGCCCGGCGCCAGCTCGGTCTGCGCGCCGACCACATCGGGTCCGCCGAACTCGGCCAGCAGGGCAAAGGCCAGTTCCGCCAGGCGCGTGTCGTCCGGATCATAGCCCGTGACGATCCCGAGGCGATAATCGTCGCGCAATTGGGCGAATAGGGCCGGATCGTCCGCCGCGCCCATGATCGCGGCAAGCCCGTCCCACACCTCGTCATCGGCCAGCAGCGCCGCCTTGGCGGCAAAGGAGGCGTCGAGAAAACGGGTGAGCGCCTCGCCCTTTTCCGCCGCCAAATCCTCGCTGAAGGTCCAGCCCAGCAGCGGCGGCGGTTCGGACAGGCCCAGCCCCTGGAACATGCCGGCCACCGAGATCACCTCGCGCATGCCCTCAGCCTTGGCGCGGGCATTCCAGTGCCAGAAATTGAGCCCGGCCTCGATACCGCCCGCGCCCAGCAATTCGTTGATCAGCGGCGGCGCCCCGAACCGCGCCTCGGCGGCCTCGGACAGGCTCCCCCCGGTCAGCGCCACGTAATAGGCCTGCAACACCACCCAGCTCTTGTCCACCGGCCCGCCGGCCACCCCGATCACCTTGCCTTCAAGGTCGGTGACCGTCTCGATGGCGCTGTCCGCCGGCACGATGAGCCCACCCACGGCCAGCGAATGCGGCACCATGGTGAAAACGCTGCCGGCCGCCCGCTGCGCCGAAACCCAGGTGAAGTCGGAAAGGATCACATCCACCGCGCCGGCCTGGAGGGCGATCTGCCCGGCCCGGCTGTCGGCCAGCGGCCGGATTTCCAGGTCCACGCCATGCTCCGTGTCGAGCCCCAGCTGGCGAATGGCCTCGATCTCCCATTGCACCGTGCCGCTTTCCTGCAGGCCCAGCACCAGCTTGTCCTGGGCCCAGGAGGTCATGGCCATGCCGGCCAGCACCAGGCCGGCCGCCAATATCCGCGCGATCATCGCCCTGCTCCTATGCGCCGGTAACGCGCCAGATGACGTCGCCCACATCGTCCGCCATCAGCACGGCGCCATCCCTGGCCAAGGCCACGCCCACCGGCCGCCCGAAGGAATATTTCTCGTCCGCCGAGAGGAAATCGGTGAGGATTTCGCGCGGCATGCCGACCGGCTTGCCGTTCTGGAATTCGACGAAAGCCAGCTTGTAGCCGGAGAGTTTCGAGCGGTTCCAGGATCCATGCTGGCCGATGGCCATGCCCTGCGGAAAGCCCGGCAAGGTCCCTGCCGGCAGCCAGCAGAGGCCCAGCGAGGCCGTGTGTCCGCCCAGGGCATAATCGGGCTGCAGGGCGGAAGCGACCTTGGCCGCGTCCTGCGGCACGCGGTCGTCCACCACCCGGTCCCAATAGCAATAGGGCCAGCCGTAGAACCCGCCATCCACCACCGAGGTCAGGTAATCGGGCGGCGTCTCGTCGCCCAGCCCGTCACGCTCGTTCACCACGGTCCACAAATGCCCGCCTTCCGGCTCCCAGGCCATGCCCACCGGATTGCGCAGACCCGCGCCGAAAATGCGCGAGGTGCCGGTGGCCAGGTCCAGCTCGTGGATACAGGCGCGGTTCTCTTCCGCCGCCATGCCCTGATCGGCGATATTGCTGAGCGAACCGACCGCCACATAGAGCTTGGTGCCGTCGTGGGAGGCGATCAGGTTGCGCGTCCAGTGCCCGCCGGGCACCAGGTCCATCAGCTTCCGCCCGGGCGCCGTTATCTTGGTCATCCCCTGTTGATAATCATAGGACAGGACCGCATCGGACGCGCCGACATAGAGGATGTCGCCGATCAACGCCATGCCGAAGGGCTGGCGCACATTCTCGATCAGCACATGGCGTTCCTCGGCCACGCCATCGCCATCGGCGTCACGCAGCAGCGTCACCCGGTTTGGGCTCTGCCCCCGGGCCTTGGCCCGCTTCATCGTCGCCGCCATGGCCCGGTCGAACAGGCTGCTCGGCTTGCCGTCCTCGCCCATGGATTCGGCCACCAGCACGTCGCCATTGGGCAGGACGTAGACATTGCGCGGATGAACCAGCCCCTTGGCAAAGGCATTGACCTTGAGCCCCGCCGCCGGGGTCGGCCGATGGTCGCCTTCCCAGCCTTTGGCCGTCGGCATTTTCAGCGTGGGGATTTTTCCCTGCGGCTTGGGATCGGGGATGGCGGGCCGGGTGCCATAGGCCGGCTGACGCGGCCCGTCGCCCGCATGGCGAACCGCCACGGCAATGCCGCCGACAAGAGCTACAAAACGGGCAAAGAGCGAGGGTTCGGCCATTATCGTCTCGGGAAATGGAGAGGAGAAGTCAGGAGAGGCCCACAGGCTAAAGCCTTTCGCCCCATTCTGGAAGCCGCAATTGGTAGGGGCGGAGCGGCATGGCTTCGCCGGAGTCGAGGGAACGGCGTTTGGGCGACCGATGGAACATTCCCGCTCCCCTCGCTGTTCCAGCACCGGAGGTTGCCGATGCCCAGATTCTATTTCGACCTTTACGATGGCGCCAATTTCGCGCCCGACCCGCAGGGTGTGGACCTGCCCGATATCGAAACCGCCAAGGACGAGGCCACCCGCACCCTCTCCGAAATCGCGGCCCAGGAAATTCCCGGCGACGGCGCCAGCCGGCTGTTCCGCATCGTCATTCTCGACGAAACCCGTTCCATAATCTCGGAGGCCCGCATCGATTTCCGCGCCACCCGCCCCGCGCCCGGAAACTCTGCCCCGGCGGACAGCAAGGACAATCATGACGAGTGATATCGAGGTCCTGATCGCCAAGCTGGCCGCCATCGGCCGGCTGCATCCCCAACAGGCCGAAGCGATCCGGAACCTGCCCATCCAGGTCGCGCGGATCAATCGCGGCCACGACGTGGTCATGGACGGCAATATCATGACCCATAGCTGCGTCGTGCTGTCGGGCATGCTGCACCGGCACAAGACCATGAAGGACGGCAATCGGCAGATATTGTCCTTCCACCCGCCGGGCGACATTCCCGACCTGCAGAGCCTGCATCTGCGCAAGGTCGACTACACGCTGTCGGCCACCACCCAATCGGTCATCGGGCTCATCGAGCACAAGGCCATTCGCGCCATGCTGCGCGACCAGCCCGCGCTGACCGACCTGCTCTGGCGCGACACGCTGATCGACGCCGCCCAGTTCCTGACCTGGATGATGCTGATCGGCCAGGCCTCGGCCGAGGCGCGCATGGCCCATATCTTCTGCGAGCTCTATACCCGTCTCAAGGTGGTGAACGGCGTCTCGGGCAATACCTTCCCCTTCCCCGCGACCCAGACCGACCTTGCCGACGCCCTGGGCATGTCCATCGTCCATGCCAATCGCACCCTCCAGGCGCTGCGCGCCGAAGCCATGCTCTCCTTCGCCAATGGCCAGGCCGAAATTCTCGATTGGGCGCGCCTCGCCAGTCTGGCGCAATTCGATTCGAGCTATCTGCACCTGTCCGACGAATAGGGCGGACCACCGGGCAAATACCTCCTCACTCGCCCCCGCCCCGCTCCTCCAACGAGCGCTGCAATTCCATGTCCGATTGCCGGCGCCTCAGGCACCGCTCCAGCGCGGCGAACCAATATTCCTGTTCCCGCCCGGCGGGCCGGCCATCCTGTTCCCAGAGAAAATAGGCGGTTTCGCGCACCGATTGCTCGAATATCGGGTCTCCCCAGGGGTCCATCGCCTCGTTCATAACTTGCTCTCCAGCGGCCCCGACACTCTAGGCCGCGCGCGCCGGCCCGGAATTAACATGAGTTAACCTGCCCATGCCCGGTTCTCTGCCGGCAATGCGAATCCCATTGACGCCGTTCCATCACAGGCGTATTTGCGGCCTCAGGACATCTCGCCCTAACGCGAGACAATAGGCCTGGGAGGGCCGCTTGATATGGCTGATACGCCCCAAACCGCACCGGCGGTCAAACCGGCTAATCCCAATTTTTCGTCGGGTCCCTGTTCGAAGCGTCCGGGTTGGACGCTCGAAGCGCTGTCCGGCGCCCTGACCGGCCGCTCGCACCGCGCCAAGATCGCCAAGGCCCGTATCCAGCAGGCCATCGACCTGACGCGCGAATTGCTCGAGGTTCCGGCCGATTATCGCATCGGCATCGTGCCGGCCTCCGATACCGGCGCGGTGGAAATGTTCCTCTGGAGCGCCCTGGGCGCCCGCGGCGTCGACATACTGGCTTGGGAAAGCTTCGGCGCCGGCTGGGTCACCGATGTCCAGAAGCAATTGAAGCTCGACGATGTCCGCGTGATCGACGCCCCCTATGGCGAACTGCCCGATCTCGGCCAGGTCGATTTCAACCGCGACGTGGTCTTCACCTGGAACGGTACCACGTCGGGCGTCCGCGTCCCCGATGCCGACTGGATCCCGGCCGACCGGCAGGGCCTCACCATCTGCGACGCCACCTCGGCCGCTTTCGCGCAACAGCTCGATTTCGCCAAGCTCGATGTCGTCACCTTCTCCTGGCAGAAGGCCCTGGGCGGGGAAGCCGCACATGGCATCCTGATCCTGTCGCCCCGCGCCGTCGAGCGGCTGGAAACCTATAAGCCCGACCGCCCGCTGCCCAAGATTTTCCGCCTGACCAAGGGCGGCAAGCTGATCGAGGGCATCTTCAAGGCCGAGACCATCAATACCGTCTCCATGCTCTGCATCGAGGACGCCGTCGACGCCATGCAATGGGGTCTCGGCATTGGCGGGCTCAAGGCCATGCGGGCCCGGGCCGACGCCAATTTCAAGGTCCTGGCCGATTGGGTCGCCGGGACCGATTGGGTCGAGTTCCTGGCCAAGGTGCCCGAGCAGCGCTCCAATACCTCGGTCTGCCTCTCCATCGTCGACCCCGCGATCACCGCTCTCGACGCCGAAGCGCAGGCCGCCTTCGCCAAGGCCATCGTGGCGCGCCTCGACAAGCTGGGCGTGGCCTACGATTTCGGCTCCTACAAGGACGCTCCGGCGGGCCTGCGCATCTGGGCGGGCTCGACCATCGAAGCCGATGACCTGGCCAAGCTGACGCCGTGGCTCGACTGGGCCTTTGCCGAGGAAAAGGCCGCGCTCAAGGCGGCGGTCTAAGAACGATAGCCGCGCCGAACCCTCATTGATCTTCATTGCCGGGCTTGTCCCGGCAATGACGATGGAGAGGAGGCAGCGGATTTGGCCATCTCATTCCAGCGGCGTCGCAGGTTCAAATCCTGCTCCCGCAACCAAAAGCAGGACTCGCAAAAATGCCCAAAGTTCTCGTCTCCGACAAACTCAGCCCCACCGCCGTCCAGATCTTCAAGGACAATGGCGTCGAGGTGGATTACCTGCCCGATCTCGGCAAGGACAAGGAAAAGCTGCTCGAAGTCATCGGCCAATATGATGGCCTGGCCATCCGTTCGGCCACCAAGGTGACCGAGAAGATCATCGCCGCCGCCACCAATCTCAAGGTCATCGGCCGCGCCGGCATCGGCGTCGACAATGTCGATATTCCGGCCGCAACCAAGAAGGGCATCATCGTGATGAACACGCCCTTCGGCAATTCCATCACCACGGCCGAGCACGCCATTGCCATGATGATGGCCCTGGCCCGCCAATTGCCCGAAGCCGACGCCTCGACCCGCGCCTCCAAGTGGGAGAAGAACCGCTTCATGGGCGTGGAAGTGACCAACAAGACGCTCGGCCTGATCGGCGCCGGCAATATCGGCTCCATCGTCGCCGACCGCGCCATCGGGCTGCGCATGAAGGTCATCGCCTATGACCCCTTCCTCACCCCCGAACGCGCCCAGACGCTCGGCATCGAGAAGGTCGAGCTGGAGGACCTGCTCACCCGTGCCGACTTCATCACCCTGCATACCCCGCTGATCGACGCCACCCGCAACATCCTCAATGCCGAGACCCTGGCCAAGACCAAGAAGGGCGTGCGCATCGTCAATTGCGCCCGCGGCGGCCTGATCGATGAAGCCGCGCTCTACGACGCGCTCAAATCCGGCCAGGTGGCCGGCGCCGCGCTCGACGTGTTTCTGGTCGAACCGGCCGAGAACAACCCGCTCTTCGACTTGCCCAATGTCATCTGCACCCCCCATCTGGGGGCTTCGACCACCGAGGCGCAGGAGAACGTGGCTCTCCAGGTCGCCGAGCAGATCTCGGCCTACCTGATGACCGGCGAAATCACCAATGCCTTGAACTTCCCCTCGATTTCGGCCGAGGAAGCCCCGATCATCACCCCCTGGGTGAAGCTGGCCGAAGCCCTGGGCTCCTTTGCCGGACAACTGACCGAGACCTCGATTTCGGGCATCAAGATCGAGTTCGAAGGCACCCCGGCCGGCCTCAATATCCGCCCCATGGTCGCCGCCGCCATCAATGGCGTGCTGAAGCCGTCCCTGGGCGACATCAACATGGTCTCGGCCCCGCAGATCGCCAAGGATCGCGGCATCGTGGTGGAAACCACCACCCGCGACCAGCAGGGCGCCTATGAAGGCTATATCCGCCTGACCGTCACCACCGAGCGGCAGACCCGCGGCCTGGCCGGCACCATCTTCGCCAATGGCAAGCCGCGCATCATCCAGGTCAAGGACATCAACATGGAAGCCGAACTGGCGCCGTCCATGCTCTATGTCACCAACGAGGACAAGCCGGGCCATATCGGCCGCCTCGGCACCCTGCTCGGCACGCTGGGCATCAATATCGCCAATTTCAATCTCGGCCGTGCCGATGTTGGCGGCGACGCCATCGCGCTCGTCTCCATCGACGGCACGCTGACCGATGAACAGCTCGACCAGATCGCCAGGCTCGAAGGCGTCAAGCAGGCCAAGACGCTCAAGTTCTGACCGGGCCTTTCCCGGCTTCCAAAGGCGGCCTCCGGGCCGCCTTTTTGCATTTGCGCGAGGGCGCTTCCCGGCGCCCGATGTCAAAGAGCCTTCCGCAGCGCTCGCGCGCGCCGAAGCGCCGGACGGCATAAAAACCTCCGGGTTCACCTGGTTGATGGAAGCCCCGAG
>NZ_LVVY01000099.1 GCF_001650025.1 Devosia elaeis
CTCCCCCTTGAGGGGAGGGAATGAGGGTGGGGGTCCATCAGTGAATAACCAAGCCACCCCTCCCCAGCCCGCCCGTCAAGGGGAGGGGGCCGGGCCGGAAATTGCCGGCGGGCCGCGCCACAAACTGGATGCGGCACCTCCCCCCTTGCGGGGGAGGTTGGGAGGGGGGTGCGGCCGGCAAAATCTATCGGCGCATTAATCCGGACTCTCCTCAAGGCACCGAATATCCCGCCGCCTCGATCACCGCGATGGCCGCATCCGACTGCAAAAACGCCAGGAACTCGACCGCCGCCGGATTGTCCGCCCCTGCCTTCAGCAATACCGCGCCCTGCGCGATCGGGGCATGCAGCGCCGCCGGCACCGGCCAGGTATCGGCCTTGTCCGGCACCTGGCTGGCGGCCACGAAGCCCAGTTCGGCATTGCCGGTTTCGACGAATTGCAAGGTCTGGGAAATATTCTCGCCCCACACCACTTTCGGCTCCACCGCATCGTAGAGCCCCAATGCGGTGAGGGTTTCCAAAGCCGCCTTGCCATAGGGCGCGGCCTGGGGATCGGCTATGGCGATCCGGCTGAAATCGGCTTCCAGCGCCGCCGCGCCATCGCTCAGGTCCCGCCCCGGCCCATAGAGCACCAGCCGCCCCTCCGCATAGACGGAGAACGAGTTCGCCACCGCCAGGCCTTCCACGATCGCCAATTGCGGCCGCTCGACATCGGCGGCAAGGAAGACCCCGAACGGCGCCGCCTGGCTGATCTGGGCATAAAGCTGCCCCGTCGCCCCGAAACTCAGCACCACCTCATGGCCGCTCTCGGCCGTGAACAGGGCCGCCAGGTCCTCGGCCACGGCGGTGAAATTGGCGGCCACCGCCACATTGACGCTCCCGGCAACAGCCGGCAGCGCACTCGTCGCCAACAGGGCGGCAGCAAGCGGAATACGCACCAGGACAATCTCCGATATGTTCCTTCAAACATATCGATGAATGCAAAGCCGCGCCCGCGCAAGCGATATATTCAACTGGAAGTATCGGAAATCGCCCGGCGCAGTGCCGCCACCTCGCCGGCAATGGCGCTTTCGGTCTTGGCCTGCATGGCCCGATAGGCCGCCAGCACCTGCTGCCCCAGCGGCGTCAGCACCGCCCCGCCCTGCCCGGCCCCGCCGCGATTGGCCTCCACCAGCGGCGCCCCGAAGCCGTCATTCAGCGCCTGCACCAGCCCCCAGGCCCTTTTGTAACTCATCCCCATCGCCTTGCCCGCCGCCGCAATCGACCCGCTCCGCGCGATCCCCTCCAGCAAATCCGCCCGCCCCGGCCCGATATAGGCCGTCTCGGAAAGCACGATGCGCAAATGGCCCAGGCCATGTTCAGGAACGGGTTTGGTCATCGCCTCACCTCCAGTCCACTCCACCGGCCGTCACCCTCGGGCCTGACCCGAGAGCTCTGCACCGGGGAGCACATCGGCAGGTCCAAGCGCCAACCGGCTTGGCCATTGCCCCACATCTGGCCCCCTCCACCGATCGTCACCCTCGGGCTTGACCCGAGGGCTCTGCACTGGGGGGCGTATCGGCAGGTTCAGGCCCCTCGGGTCAGGCCCGAGGGTGACGGCCTGCGTGACGGAAGCAGCCCCGCCCAAGGACTACCCCCTGAGCGCGCTCGCCTCTTTCGCCAGCGCCTCGATGCGGGCGAAATCGCTGCTGGCCAGCGCGTCGGCCGGCATGATCCACGACCCGCCCACGCAGATCACATTGGGCAGGGCCAGATAGGTCTTGGCCTTTTCCGCGTCGATCCCGCCGGTCGGGCAGAAGGTGATATCGGGCAGCGGCGAGGCGAAGGCCTTGAGCACCGGCGCGCCGCCCAGGGCCTCGGCCGGGAAGAATTTGAGGAAGGAATAGCCCCGTTCGGTCGCCGCCATGGCCTCGGTCGGCGTGCCGATGCCCGGCAGCAGCGGAATGGCCACGTCCTCGGCAGCGTCGAGCAGGCGCGGCGAGGCGCCCGGCGACACCATGAAGCGGCAGCCCGCATCCACCGAAGCCTTCATATGCCCGCCATTGCGCACCGTGCCCGAGCCGACAATGGCGCCGGTGACCTTGGCCATTTCTTCCATCACCTTGAGCGCATTGGGCGTGCGCAGCGTCACTTCCAGCACCGGCAGGCCGCCGGCCACCAGCGCCTCGGCCAGCGGCCGCGCCTGGGCCACGTCGTCCAGGATGATGACCGGCACCACCGGGGCGAGCGACAGAATGGAGCGAATGGCGTTGGCGTCCTGCGGCATGATCGTCTTCCTTTGCTGGAATTTTGCCCCAGCGTTAGGGGCACAACGAATTTCCTGCAAGGCCGTTCATTGAAATGAAAGCCAAAAATACCTAGGTTCCGCCTCGCGCGCCGAGCGCGCGCCATCGGGCCGGCCCTGCGCGCCGCAAACCGGGCCCGTCGACGGGTTCGGAAAAGCCCGGGACAGCGAGCGGGGGGAGTCCTCAATGGTGCAGATGATCAATGCTTTGACCCCGCTGGCCGAGGCGCGCGCCATCCTGGCCGAGAGCTTCGACCTCAAGTTCTCCAAGGCCATCGAGCGCGAGACCGGGCCGATTTTCGATCGCGTCCGCGACAAGATCCCCGAAATCGAATGGTCCTTCTATGCGCCGCTGATCTTCCAGATCAACCGGCTGAAAAAGGAGAAGGACGCGGTCATTCTCGCCCATAATTACCAGACACCGCAGATTTATCACGGCGTCGCCGACGTGGTGGGCGACAGCCTGCAATTGGCCATCGAGGCCACCAAGGTGAAGCAATCGGTCATCGTGCAATGCGGCGTGCATTTCATGGCCGAGACCAGCAAAATGCTGAACCCGGAAAAGACGGTTCTCATCCCCGACAGCCGCGCCGGCTGCTCGCTGTCCGAATCCATCACCGCCGAGGATGTGCTGGCCATGCGCGCCAAATATCCCGGCGTGCCCGTCGTCACCTATGTCAACACCTCGGCGGCTGTGAAGGCCGTCACCGACGTGTGCTGCACCTCCTCCAACGCGCTCGACATCGTCAATCGCGTCGAGGGCGACACGGTGATGATGATCCCCGATCAATATCTGGCGCAGAACACCGCCAAGAGGACGCACAAGAAGGTCATCACCTGGGCCGGCGCCTGCGAGGTGCACGAGACCTTCACCGCCGACGACATCGCCGAATTGCGCCACGCCTATCCCAGCGCCAAGATCATCGCCCATCCCGAATGCCCGCCCGAGGTCATCGACGCGGTCGATTTCGCCGGCTCCACCGCGGCCATGATCGATTGGGTGAAGAGCACAAAGCCGCCGCGCGTCGTCATGGTCACCGAATGCTCCATGTCCGACAATGTCGCCTCCGAAACCACCGGCGTCGATTTCCTGCGCGGCTGCAATATCTGCCCGCACATGAAGCGCATCAATCTCGAAAACGTCCTCTGGTCGCTCCACACCATGAGCGAGGAAGTGACCATCCCCCTCGACATCATCGGCCCCGCCCGCCAGGCCGTGGAACGCATGATCGAAATGAGCCGCAAGGGCGACTGAGTCTCTCACCTCTCCCTTGGGGGAGAGGTCGGCGCGCAGCGCCGGGTGAGGGGGCCTCAGCCTGGCCGCCGCGCCACCAGGTCGATCTCCACCAGCGCCCCGACCGCCAGGGCCGTCACCCCCACCGTCGTCCGCGCCGGCAATTTGCCCACCTCGAAAAAGCTCGGCCACAAGGCATTGAGCGCCGCGTAATCCCGCTCGAACTGGGTGAGATAGATCCGCGCCATGGTCACGTGTTCGAGCCCCAGCCCGATCCCGCCGAGCACGATTCTGAGATTGTCCACCACCCGCCGCGTCTGCGCCTCGATGCCTTCCGGCAAAGGCGCCTCGGGCGCCGCCGGATCGGTCGGCATCTGCCCGGTGACGAAGACCCAGCCATCGCTTTCCACCGCATGGCTGAACGGCGCCACCGGCCTTGGCCCCGAAGCGATCATGTGGTGAAGAAAATCGCTCATGAAATGTCCCTTTCGTTACGCTCAACGTTAACAGTCTGTTAGCGCGATCGCCCGCTTGCGACGGCGATGCCAAGGCCCCACATTGGTCCTATCGACAACGAGGATTTCCGCCATGGCCGACAAGGATTACCAGATCATCCGCGAGGAAGGCCCGACACGCGGCCGCTATGTCATCCACCTCGCCCCGGGGGCCGAGGCCGAAATGACCTATAGAAAACAAGGCGATGGCCCGATGATCATCGACCATACCGGCGTCCCGCCCACCTATGAAGGCCGCGGCATTGCCCTGCAATTGGTCAAGGCCGCCATTGCCGATGCACGCGAACAGGATTTCAAGATCACGCCCGTCTGCCCCTATGTGGTCGTCCAGTTCCGCCGCCACCCCGAATGGGCCGACCTTCTAGGCTAAACCCTTAAAAACCAAAGCGAATGCTCTCCGAACCCTCGACCATGTAAGGCTCGAGATCGCTCCAGCGCACCCGCGCCTGCGGCGCCCCATAGGCATAGGCCGAGATTTCATAAGGCTGGAACTGGATGACCAGCGCATAGGAATCCGGGAGATCCCAGCGCTCCGGCGCAATGACGACATCGGCGATGGAGCTGGTGTCATCGAGCATCAATGCATCGCCATGCTCGGCCTTCGCCGCCTTGACCGCCAGGTCCAGCAAAGCCGCCTCCCAGCCATCGCCGCTGAACAGGTCCCGCGCCTCCATGAAGCGGCCCTGCTCGGTGAGATAATGCCGGTAGGTGATCCCCCAATTGCCATGGGCCGCGCCATGTCCATACCAATAGGTATTGGCCTTGACGCTGATGCGCCCCGTACCCGCAACCCCTTCCACCGCAAAGGAATTATTGGTGTCGCTGCTGCTGCCGTCATCTTCGGCATCCGGTCCGATCCCGTCCGAAAGCACGGGGGAGGAGAGCCGCGCCTCGTCGCGGATGATATCGTTGAAGGCATGGGCGAAGCCCTCGTCGGCATCGAGCTGGACCCAGGACAATTCATGCCGCGCCACCGGCGACCACGAATCCGGATTGCCGGCTTCATTGGGGTCCGGCAGCGCCTCATAGCGCGCCATCGGGTAGAAGCGCAGCCCCCCGATCATGCGGCTCTGTTCCAGCACCGTGCTGCGGCCGTTGAACAGGTCGACCAGGCAGGTCAGCCCACGCTCGTCATATTCGCCGGACACCATGGGCTTGGCGTCTCGGGTGCAGGCGCGCTGGGCATAGCTCAGCCATTCGCGCTGGCCGGTCCGCACGTCGCCGCGCGCGATTTCCGAAAGCCCGCCCACCGCCGTTTCATAGGTGGCGGCCAGCCGGTCATCGGCGGCGGACAGCTCTTCATTGTTGCAGATGGCCCGCTCGAAGGGCGTTCCGGCCTTGGTGCAATCGAAGCTGGCCGCCAGGGCCACATTGATCGAACCGGGCATGGCCGCAAGGCCAAGGGCGAGAACCGATACCATACGCAACATGAGCAAGCCTCCGCACTGACATGGCCGGCATGATAGCAACGGCCTCCCGCGCCGTCATCCCGCCACGCAATGTCAGCCCGAAAGTCCTGCCCGCTCAGAGAAAACGCTGGATCGCGCTCAACTCGTCCTGGCGGATTTCATGCCCGCCCTCGTGCCAGGCAAGGCTCAGTTCGGCCTTGTTGGCGGTGAAATAATCGGCCAGCGCCTGGCTGGCCGCCGCCGGGGCGATCGGGTCGCGCCGCCCCGCCGTGATCAGTACCTGCCGTCCGGAAAAATCCGCCGCCGGCGGCGCGAAGGGGATGAGCGGATGCATCAGGATCGCCGCATCGAACAGGTCCGGCGCCTGGAACATCACCGAAGCCAGGATATTGGCGCCGTTGGAATAGCCGAGCCCCACGATACGGGCGGGGCGCGTCGTCCCGATCTGCTCCCGGATGAAGCCGGCCATGGCCGTGGTCCGCATCGCCAGGTCGTCCATGTCATAGACGCCCTCCCCGGTCCGGCGGAAATAGCGCAGGGCGCCGTGCTCGCTGACATCGCCGCGCGGCGCCACCCGCCTTGCGCCGGGCAGCAATTGTCCGGCCAGCTCGAAAAACTGGTTTTCGTCCCCGCCCGTGCCATGGAACAGGAAGAAGACCGGGGCGGCCGCATCGGCGCCGTCGGCGGCCCGAAACTGATAATTGGACATCGCATTTCTCCTGGGTTCGGCTTCGATATCGGTCAAGACGCGCCGGTGCGCAATCGCCGACACAGGCCACGCTCTGTTGCCCATTGCGAAACAATCGCGTCTCGCCCGCGATTGCGCAGGCCGCGGCGCCCGCTATGATAGGGCATGTTCCTTTCGGTTTTCGACGTGTTCAAGATCGGCATCGGCCCGTCCAGTTCCCATACGATGGGACCGATGCTGGCCGCCGGCCGCTTTCTCGAAGACCTGGCCAACGGCACCTGGCCGCGTGCCGCGCGCGCCCGGCCCGCCGCCATCACCGCCAGCCTGCACGGCTCGCTCGCCTTTACTGGCATCGGCCATGGCAGCGACCGGGCCGTCATTCTGGGCCTGGCCGGCGCCCATCCGCAGACCGTCGATCCCGACGCCATGGAAACGATCCTTGCCGAAATCGGCCGGACCGGCCTGGTGCATCCGCCCGGCCATCCCGCCTATCGGTTCCGTCCCGCCGTCGACCTGGTCCTCGACAAGACCAATCCCCTGCCGGGCCATCCCAATGGCCTGCAATTCTGCGCCTGGGACGGAGACGGGCAATTGCTGCTGCGGCGGATCTATTATTCCATCGGCGGCGGCTTCGTCCTCACTGCCGAAGAGCTCGAGGCCATGCGCACCGCCTCCCCCGCCGTTCAGGACGTGCCCTGGCCCTTCGCCGATGCGGCCGAAATGCTCGACATGGCGCGCCGCTCGGGCCTGTCCATCGCCGCCATGAAGCGGGCGAACGAGGAAGTCCGCCTGTCGCGCCGCGATCTCGACCACCGCCTCGACGCCATCTGGACCACCATGTCCACCTGCATCGATCGCGGCATCGCCGGCAGCGGCGAATTGCCCGGCGGCCTCCGCGTCCGGCGCCGCGCCGGGGCCATCCATGCGCAATTGGCCGAAAAATGGCAGCGCAACGAGATCGACCCGCTCATGGCCAATGACTGGCTGAGCCTCTTCGCCATGGCGGTGAACGAGGAGAATGCGGCGGGCGGCCGGGTGGTCACCGCCCCCACCAATGGCGCCGCCGGCGTCATTCCCGCGGTGCTGCGCTATGCGGTGCAGTTCAATGCCGGCACCGGGAACGCCGCGATCCGCGATTTCCTGCTGACCGCCGCGGCCATCGGCGGCATCATCAAGCACCGCGCCTCGATTTCGGGCGCCGAGGTCGGCTGCCAGGGTGAAGTCGGCTCGGCCTCCGCCATGGCGGCGGCCGGCCTTTGCGCCATTCTCGGCGGCACGCCCGCCCAGGTCGAAAACGCCGCCGAAATCGCGCTCGAACACCATCTGGGCATGACCTGCGACCCGGTCGGCGGCCTGGTGCAGATCCCCTGCATCGAGCGCAATGCCTTCGGCGCCGTCAAGGCGGTGACCGCCGCCTCGTTGGCCCTCAAGGGCGATGGCACCCATGCCGTGCCGCTCGATGCGTGCATCGAGACCATGCGCCAGACCGGGCACGACATGAGCGAAAAATATAAGGAAACCAGCCTCGGCGGTCTCGCCGTCAACGTGGTTGCGTGCTGACCATGCCCGGGCGATAACCCGCCAGAATGGCCGCTCTCAGCGCCTCGGCCGTGCTTTCGGCCGCCGCTTCGCGTGTTCCCTCCGCCGAGAGCAGGTTGCTGGGGGACAATTTCCCGCCCTGATAGGCGGTCTCGGTAAAGCGGGTGGCGGTAAACAGCGTCTGTTCGTCCTGCACGATGCTGATCGTCGCCTGCACCCCGACATTGACGGGCGTGCCCACGGCAAACGCATCCGAAAGAGCCGCACCGGGCGACGTGCTTCGCGCAACGACCCGCAGCACCGGGTCCCCCGGACCAGCCGCGTTCGGGAAGGCCACGCGCAGCCGGTTGAGGATGACCTGTTCCAGCCGGTTGCTCGGCTCCGCAAAGTTGAACCGCGCCGAGGCCAGGCCGCCGCCCGACATATCGCCATAGACCGGGGAAAAGCTGGTGCAGCCGGCCAGGCTCAGCGTCAGCATGCCACCACCCAGCAAAGCAAGAACACGCCGTCTGCTCATGGACATCTCCTTGCCTAGTTCAGCCAGTTCGACACCGGGACGGCGCCGGAATAGCCTGCTTCGAAGCCCGCCGGCGCCATCAGCCGGAACGTCACCGTGGCGCGCAGGTCGTTGTCGTTGCGATGGGTCGGGCCGGTGCCGGTCAGGTTGGCGGCCATGTTGAGATAGCCGTCATTATAGACGACGCCGCCGCCGGCTTGCAGCCAGGTATTGCCTGCAATGTCCCAATAATAATTGCCCGAAACGGACCAATATTCATCGATGGGCAGCGTCAGCTCCGCCCCCATTTCATGCAGGTCCTTCGGATTGCCGGCCTCGGGCACCGCCTCGGCATAGCGATAATTGATCGCGCCGGTCCAGCCATCATGACGATAGCTCACGCCCAGGCCGGCGCGAGCCAGGCTGAAATCGTCACTGTCGAGCTGCACCTTGCCGCCGAACCGGAAAGCATCGCCCAGCATGCCATAGGCGCCCAGCACCGCGTAGGACGCCGCATCCTCGAGGCCCGATCCCACGCCCGCCTGCTGGCGGTTGGAATCGGCGAAGACATTGGTTCCGGCGAGCTGGAACGACTGCCCGCCCACCAGTTCGAGATAATTGCCGTCATCGAGGCTGGCGAGATAGCGCCCACCGACATTGAGCCGCAGCCCCGTCTCCTGCCGGTCGATGCCGGTAAAGCGGTTATAGCTGAACAGATTGGTGTCATCGAACACCACGCTCTGGGAATCCTCGTTGGTGATGCCCGGCTGCAGGCTCGAGGCCCCGCGATAGACGATCTGCGCAATCGGCTCGACCAGATGCGTCATGCCCGGGCTGCGCGCCACGAGTGGATAGCGCACGTCCAGCGCCGCGATCGGGGTGGCGCCGAAAAGGGTGCCGTCGGCAGGCGGCATGGAGGCCGGATTGAAGACCTGCCCCGTGCCGCGCTCATAATTGGCCGCGTCGATCCGCAGGCCGGCAAAAGGCGTCACCACCGCGCCGCCGACAATCCACTGGTTCTGCCAGCTCGCCTGCGCCATGCCATGCATGCGGGTGCCGGCATAGCCAAGGTCATACCGTGTACCATTATACAGGGTCGAATTTTCGCGCGCCCGATAGATGCCGAGCATCCGCGCCTCGACCTCCACCTGCCCCGCGCCCGGTGCAAGCTGGAAGGTCCGCTCGACACGCAGATTGGGCAATGCCAGGCCCTGCTGGTCTCGCGACTGATCCGTAGAATCGCCGAGCAGGTTGAACTGCTGCAGCCGCGCGTCGATATAGGTGTCCGCCGTCAGATGCGTCGCATAGACCTCGTTGACCGCTGCGCGGCGCGGGCTCAATTGATAATCCTTGAAATAGGCGCTGTCGGAAAAGGCCGCATAGGCGAAGCCCAGCGTCCAGTCGGGCACCGGGCGGAACGAGCCATCCGCCTGCACCGCCCCGCGCCAGTCCTGCCGCGCATCGGGAAAGGTGAAGGCGTCCTTGTCCATCTGGTAAAGGCCCGAAGCCTTGATGCGGAACGAGCCCTGGTCGAAGCGCTGCACCCATTCGGCACCGAGCAGGAAGCCCTGGCGCGACACCAGGGTCGGGGTGAGAATGATGTCGGTCATCCGGGTGGAATAGACCGTCACCGGCACTTCGGCCTTCAGCCCCATCTGTTCCGAATAGGCGAAATTGGGCATGGGCAGCCGGCCAAGGGCCGTGTCGCTGAGATCGGGCAGCCAGAGATAGGGCAGCCAGGCCACGGGCACGCCAAGCAGCGACAGCACCGGCTGTTCGAAGCTGGTCGAACCGTCCTCGCCATTCTGCACCACCTTGGCGGCGCTGATCGACCAGCCGATGCGCCGTCCGTCCTTGCCCACGCATTCCCCGCAGGGCGCATATTCGGCATTGAGCAGGATGGAGCGCAATTCCTGGTCGAAATCGGCGCTGTCCGCGGTCACCCGCGATCCGTCGCGCGCCGTGATGGTCATCGAATCGAGCACCGTGCGCTTGAGCCCGCCGGTCAGCGACAGCGTGGCGCTTTCCGACACATTTCCCGAAGGGTCGGTCACCCGGACATTGCCGACGACATCCATCTCCCCGCTCTCGCGGCGATAGACCAGCTCGTTTCCGGCAATAACATAGCCGCTGACGCGCACCACCACGTCGCCGCGGGCGGTGATGATGTTGCGCACCGAATCGAACACCAGCTCCTCGGCCTCCACCGCCGTGGGGGCGGCCGGGTCGATCGGCGCGGTGAACAGATCAGGCGGCAACAGGCTCTGCGCCTGGACCGGCGCGATAGCGGTCGGGCCAGCGCCCGCCAGCATGGCGAGCGCAATCCAGCCCAGACTTATGTGGCGGTGGATCAGCCTCAAGAAAACCCGCCTCTCTTGCCCTCAACCCTCAAGGGACGGGAAAAAAACACCGCTCTGCGCCAGAACTCGAACACAAACCGCTCCCCCGCGCGCCAGCGGACTAACTCGGATCGATAAATTACCGCTCAATCTAACACCGGGCAATGAACAATATGCAAACCAGGCCCCGCCGCCCCCCGCTGCGGCCAAAGCGCCACAGGCATCAAAGGAAAAGCTGGGCGAACCCGCTGAGTTCGCTGGGCCGGCGACAAGCTGGTGCGCGAAGCGCTGATAACCCCTGGCGGAAAGGAAGCCACAGACGCGGTGGACCTGGCGCGAGAGCCTATAGCGGAGACGTTGTTTGCCAATTGGAACAGCCGCCACCTAGCGATCGCACCGATTCTACCGGCTCCTTGCCAGATCGATTTCGCTCCTCGGACAACCGGCAGGTTGTTTGTCTTACTGCCGTCCGGGAACGTGATGGCGGCACTGGGCTTGGGCCTCACAATACGAGAGGCAGCGATATCTCGAATAGCGCGCCGCCTCCGGGGGCATCCTCCACCGTGATCTTACCATGGTGACGAGTGACAATATCCCGAACCAGATTGAGCCCAAGTCCGGCCCCGTGATCGAGCGGCCTGACCCGATTGAAGGGTTCAAAGATCGACTCACGATGTTCTGCCGCGATGCCTGGACCGGAATCGGCCACACTCAGCGAGCCATCGCGGCCCACCGCGACCCGGACAGCGGCTTTGTCGCCACCGTGGACTATGGCGTTCTGGATGAGATTGACGATGGCCCGGGAGAGCGAAACGGCGTCCCCGGTCACGGTGACGTCGTCGACTTCGGCATCGAAGGAAATCTCACCCCCGGCCGTGATCGCCAGGGGCGCCATGTCCGAAGTGACCTGAGCGGCCAAATCAACAAGGTTGACTGGCACAAAGACCGTAAGATCTGCATCAAGTCGTTGCAGGTCGAGCAATTGGTTGGCCAGATTGGCCAGGCGCGCCACGTCCAGCATCAGCCGGCTACGTTCACTGTCATCGGGCAGGAGTTCGATTCTCGTCTGCAATATGGCTATGGGGGTGCGCAGTTCATGGGCCGCATCGGCAAGAAATCGCTGTCGCCGTTCCATGCCATCGTCGAGGCGCTGCAAGGCGGCGTTGACGGCCGCCACCAGGGAGTGGAGTTCCTCGGGCACATGCGCCGATGACAGACGAACGCCACGCTGGTCCACGTCGATCTTGTCGGCTTCGGCCGCGACGTGGTCCAGGCCACTTAATTGACGAGTAACGACCATTGGAATGACAAGAAACGACCCCAGCGTCAGAAACGACAGCAAACTAAGGAACACGGGGTCCCCAAAGCTTGTGAAAAACGTCTTGAACCCAATCTTGGGCCCGCCTCCAGTAATGATCCAGAGCGTTCCTGCATCACTTTCCCCCCGCCGCACGAGGGCATTGGATTGCTCGGGCTGGCCGATATCGGCAATGTTGGCGGAGTTGATACGGGGAAGATCGTCCAGCAGCTCTTCAACATTCTCGGGAATGTTTCCCATCTGCACCGAATTGCCATTGATGTCAGTGGCGTAGAACCAGAAACTGGGATACTCGGCGGCCTTTGCCTTGAAGCCTTCGTCAAGCACGAGATCAAGGCCGCCTGCCGCGTTGCGCTGGATGGACTCGGCGATGTGCTCGATGAAGACGTCGTCCAATCCCTGCTCGTCCCGGATCAGTGCAGTGACCGGAATAGCTGCCAGGCTGGTAAAAGCAATCAACACCGTTGCTTGCATCGCCACCATGCGCCAGGTCAGCCGAGCCCGCAGCGACGGAGAGTTCCAGGGCTTCATGATGTGGCTCGCAGCAGATAGCCCAGTCCGCGAATGGCGTGGATTTCGATCCCCGCCCCGTCGAGCTTGCGCCGCAGCCGCGAAATATGGGCCTCGAGCGAATTGGACGCGATCTCATCGTCATAGCCATAGACCGCTTCTTCCAGCGCGGTGCGGGACACAGTTCTGCCCGACCGCCGCACCAGGATTTCGAGGGCCAGCAATTCGCGGCGCGTGAGGTTCAGCGGCTTGTCGGCCACCTCGGCCTGCCGCTCGGTCAGGTTGAACCGCAATTGTCCTACCTTGACCATGCTCTCCCCGATCTGGGCGGGACGGCGCATCACGGCGCGCAAGCGCGCCAGTAGCTCGTCGGTGGAGAAGGGCTTGGGCAGGTAGTCGTCGGCGCCATGGTCCAGACCGGCAACGCGATGGTCTGGCGATCCGAGCGCCGACAGCACAATGATGGGCAAACCGGCTTGCTCCCGCCGGAATAGCGGGATCAGCGACAGACCATCGCCGTCGGGCAGCTTTCGATCGAGCAGCACCGCGTCATGTACCCTGCTACGGCAGGCCTCTTGCGCTATTTCAAGTGTACGGGCGTGATCCACCACGATGTCGTGGCGGCTGAGTGCCGCGGTCAGGGCCGCAACCATATTCATTTCGTCTTCGACCAGCAAAATGCGCATGTGATATTCCTGCTCGTTTTTTCGTCAGTCTAGGGACAGACATTGCGGCTGCCTTGCGTTGGCGCGCAACGTTGGCGCAATCCAGCAAGATCATTGCATGGTTCACAGGCCGGTGCTCGGCCATTCCCCGATCCATGCGAGGTTTCGATGAACGCGTCCGAGAACACCGCCGACAAGGTTTCCTCTACCGCCAAAGGCCAAAGGGGCCGATGGTTCTGGCCGGCCGTCATGCTGGCGCTGGCGACCGGCGTCGCATCGGTGCTGCTGGTCAACCAAATTCCACCCGCCCCCGCCGCCGCAATAGACGCTCCAGCGACGCCGCGTGCGATGCGGCTGCACCCTGTGGAACTGGTCACGGCACAACCACAACGCATCGAAGACCTGGTCAGGGTAACTGGCACGATCCATCCGGTGCAGGAAGCCGCCATAGCCGCCCAGGTCACCGGGCTGGCCGAGACGGTGGCGGTGCGACCGGGGGATTATGTCGACGCCGGGCAGTTGCTCGTCGAGGTCGGAACCACCGATCTGCAACTGCAACTCGATCAGCAGCGCAGCACCATGGCGTCGAGCATCGTGCAATTGCGGGCCGCCGAGGCAACGCTCGCGCGGACCCGGTTATTGGCCGACCAAGGGCTCGCGGCGCAGACCACGCTTGACGCGGCGCAGGCCGAAGTCGACCAACTTGCCGCGACCATCGCCACCCAGCAAAGCCAGGTGGCTCTTGCCGAGGCCAACCTGCTGCGCGCCCGGGTCATGGCGCCGTTCTCGGGCACGGTCGCATCCCGCGATATCGAGCCCGGCCAGATCGTGAACCCTGGCACCACAATGGTGTCGATCGTGGATCTGTCCGCCGTTCGCGTCGAAGTCGTCGCGGCGCTCAAGCATTCGGCGCGCATTGCCGTCGGCCAACCAGTTCGCCTTGTGGTGCAGGGCCTGGAAGGACGATCATTCACCGGCATCGTCGATCGTGTCAGCCCGATAGCCGAAGCTGGGACGCGATCGGTCAAGATCTTTCTCAACCTGGATAACCCCGAAGGTGTCCTGCGCGGCGGCATGTTCGTCACCGGCGAGATCGTGGTGCAGGAGCAGGACGACGTCATCGCGCTGCCCGCGAACGCAATCCATACGCGGGACGATGCGTCCTATGTGCTGGCTGTCGTCGATGGCGTGCTTCATGAGCGCCCGATCGAGACCGGCACGGCATGGCCGTCAACCGCGCTGGTTGAGGCGCGGTCCGGCATTGCCGCAGGCGATGTCGTCGTCGGTACCAGCCTTTCTGGCCTTGCAGACGGCGTGTCCGTCGTGATCGAGGGGAACTGAGCGATGTTCCTGACCTCCATCAGCGTCCGGCATCCCGTCTTTGCCACCATGGTCATGGTGGCCATACTGGTCTTCGGCATCTCGGCCTATCGCAGCCTGCCTATCGAGCAATATCCCGACATCGAGTTTCCCGTCGTTGCGGTGCTGACGCCCTATACCGGCGCGTCCCCGGAAGCGGTCGAGACCAAGATCACCCAGCCCATCGAGGAAGCGGTCAACACCGTCAACGGCATCGAAAGGGTCACCTCCACCTCCAGTACCGGCCATTCGACGGTCGTGGTCGAGTTCAGCCTGGGAACGGATCTGGCCGCCGCCGCCCAGGATGTGCGCGATCAGTTGGCTGCGATTGCCCACGATCTGCCCGACTCTGCCGATACCAGCCAGGTGCTGCGGTATAATCCCACTGCTACTCCCATCATGTCGCTGGTCCTCAGCAGCCAGACGCGGTCGATACCCGAACTCACCACTCTGGCGGAGGACATTGTCAAACCCGCGCTTACCGCGATTGCCGGCGTGGGCAGTGCCGCCGTGGTCGGGGCAATCCATGATCAGGTGAATGTCGCGGTCGACCCGGATTTGCTCAACGCCTTCGGCATCGGCATCGGCGACGTCGTCGCGGCCCTGCAGCAGGACAACCAGACCCTGCCCAGCGGATCCATCGTGAACGGATTGCTCGTGCACTCCGTTCATCTCAACGCCGAAGTGGCCTCACTGGAAGGATTCCGCGACGTGGTTGTTGCCCGTCATGGCGGCGAGGACGTCACGATCGGCGATGTGGCGACCGTGACCCTGGGGCTGCCCGACACCGATGGCTTCGCGTTCCGCAATGGCGAACAGGCCCTGGCCATCGACGTGGTCAAGATCAAGGGCGGCAATACCGTCGCCATTTCGCATGCGGCGGAGGCCGCAGTCTCCCAATTGAACGCAGGTGGCGGCCTGCCGGAAGACGTGGTCGTCGATGTGCTGCTGAATTCGGCAGAGCCCATCGAGCATAATTTCGAGACCGTTCAGGCCACCCTGATAGAGGGCGCGGCACTCGCCGTGATGATCGTCTTCCTGTTCCTCAATTCCTGGCGCTCGACCATCATAACCGGGCTCACCCTGCCCATCTCCATCATCGGCACCCTGACCGTGATCAGCCTGCTCGGCTTCACGCTCAACATGATGACCATGCTGGCGCTGACCCTGTCGGTCGGCATCCTGATCGATGACGCCATTGTTGTGCGCGAGAACATCACCCGTCACCTGCATATGGGCAAGTCCCACATCCAGGCGGCCCTCGATGGCACCGGAGAGATCGGGCTGGCGGTGCTGGCCACCACGCTGTCCATCGTTGCGGTGTTCCTGCCGCTTGCCTTCATGGACGGGATTGTCGGCCGCTTCTTCATGCAGTTCGGCATCACGGTGTCGGTCGCCGTGCTGATTTCGCTCTTTGTCAGCTTCACGCTCGACCCTATGCTTTCAAGCGTCTGGTACGATCCGGACTCCCAGCCCGGGGCGAAGCGCGGCCCCGTCGGCCGGCTCGTCGGCCTCTTCGACACCGGCTTTGAAAAGCTCGCCCATGTCTATCGCGGTGTGCTGGGTTGGTCGCTGCGGCACAGGATCATCACCATGCTCGTGGCGCTGATGTCCTTCGGCAGCAGCTTTTTGCTGTTCCCGATGGTCGGCACGGAATTCATACCCTCCTCGGACAACAGCCAGATACAGGTCGACGTCGAAACCCCTGCCGGCTCTTCGGCCGACTATACGGCGATCAAGGCCCGGCAGGTCGTGTCCCTGCTCGCGGCCATGCCCGAGGTCGAAAGCACCTATGCCAGCATCAATGCTGGCAGTGCCGCCGGCGAGAACCGCTCAATTATTGCCGTCACCCTGGTCGACCCGGGCGAGCGCGAGAACACGGCGCAGGAGATGACGGCTTCTATCCGCGAGGCGCTGCGGTCCATTCCCGGTGCTGATTTTGTGGTGACTCCCGGTGGTGGCATCGGCGGCATCGACAGTCCTATCCAACTGAAACTTCAGGGCGAAAATCTCGACGACCTTGCATCCGCCGCAGCCCAGGTCAGGGAGGGAATGGCAGTCATACCCGGCGTGGTCGATATCAAGCTGAATCTGCAACAGGCGCAGCCATTACTCGATATTGTCCTGAACCGGCAGGCTGCCAGCGATCTGGGCGTCGGTGTGGAGGCCACTGGTTTCGCCCTGCGCGCCATGCTGGGTGGGGCCACCGTTTCGGAATGGAACGATGCCACGGGCGACCAGCTCGATGTCGTGGTGCGCCTCCCGGCTGACATGCGGCAGAGCATCGACGCCATCGCCAACCTGCCCATCGCCCAAAGCCAGACCGAAATACCGGTCGCCATTCCGCTTCACCAGGTCGCGGAAATCCGGCCGACCCTGGGACCCAGTGAGATCCATCGGGAAGACCTTTCTCGTCAGGTCACCATTACGGCCAATATCGAGGGCGGCGTTCTGGGAGATGTGACCAGCCAGATCGATGCTGCCATGGCCGCGCTCGACCTGCCCGCCGGCGTGCGCGTGGACCAGGGCGGAGACGGGGAGCAATTGGACCAGACGATCGTCGCCATGGGCTCGGCGCTGATGCTGGCGGTCATCTTCATCTACCTGGTTCTCGCCAGCCAGTTCGGCAGTTTCCTGCAGCCGTTCGCGATCATGATGGCTCTGCCGATGTCGCTGGTCGGGGTCATGCTGGGCCTGCTGGTCGGCGGGTCGACCCTGAACATGTACTCTATGATTGGCTTCGTCATGCTGATGGGTCTGGTCGTCAAGAACGCCATCCTGCTGGTCGACAATGCCAATCAGCACCACCGCGAGGGCGCAAGTCTTGTCGACGCCTTGATCGAGGCTGGCGGTACGCGCTTCCGCCCCATCATCATGACCACGCTGGCCATGATATTCGGCATGATGCCACTGGGGCTCGCCCTTCACGAAGGAAGCGACCAAAGCGCGCCCATGGCTCATGCAGTGATCGGCGGGCTCATCAGTTCGACACTGCTGACGCTGGTGGTTGTGCCGGTCATGCTGACCTATGTGGATGCTCTTTCGCGCTTCCTCGCCCGCGTCCTGCCACGAGCACCTGACCAGCACGAAAATCCGCCTTCCGTGCTGGCCGACATCTGACGCTGCCTCTCCACGGCGTCAACAGCGCGGCACCCACCGATCTCGGTGGGTGCCGTCGCTTTGTGGTTCATCGGCTTCCCCGAAGCTCAGATGGACGCAGGATGTCGATCAAGCCGATTTCCCCGCACGCTTCTGTCGCGCTCAATACCGCCGTCGCGGCGGCTCGGAAGCGATTTCACTTTACCTCTAACTATCTGAAATAAACAAAACTTGCAATGTTCGGATAATGGAAACGGGCGAATTTAGCGGTGTTCAATTCACAAGGAAGACCCAAATGAAACATGTACTCGTCGCCGCTATCGCATCCGCCATTGCTCTGGTTGGTTTCAGCGTCGCTCCCACCTTCGCCAACGACGACGACAATGAGGACACCATTGGAGGCCGCTCAATATTCGCCATCGAAAGCGCTCTGCGCGACAATGGCGTGGTCACCTCGGGCATCGAAGAATGGGGCGGCCTGATCCGCGCCTGGGTCCCGAACGCCAATGGCGGCACCAGCATGCTGTTCTTCGACGCAGACACGCTCCAGCCGGTACGGCCCTGGCAGAATTAGCGGTCAGGCGCATCGCACGCCACCCGCACCGCCGCCTGAAGCACCACGACGATCCGCCAAGGGGCCGGTTGTGGAGCCCCAGGCGGCGAAGCCGTCACGACACCATGTTCCCGATGGCGGCACTCAGGCGCGCTGCTCCGGTTCGTGCCCGCATGGTGCTGCAGATACAGCTCGACCCGCACGGACCGCAGGCGGCATCGTCACCTTTTTTGCAATCAGTTCACGGAAAGGGACATCACTCCGCCCCCTATGGCAACGTTTAGAATCACGAAATCTTTTGCATATTGCAGCGTGGCGGCGGCGACTTCTCCTCGAGCGTCGAATAGCCCGCGTTCAGCATTCAACACGTCTAGAATTTGTCCTTCGCCAGTTTCGTAACTAAACCTTGCAAGTTCCAGCTGCTTCGTCGCGCTGTCCTTGAGCTTGTTTGCCGCATCAAGACTTCGAGCGTCACGCCGGAGGGCAGCGAGCGCGTTTTCCGCCTCCTCGATGGCGGACCTGACGGTGGACTGCCATCCAATATAGGCCTGCTCCACACGAGACAAAGCCACCTGGTGATTGGCGCGAGATGCGCCGCCGTCCAGGAAGGGCAGATTGAGTGTGGGACCAAAGCTCCAGCCGGACGTCGTTCCCGCTGCCAACTGAACGATGTTGATACTGCCGCCAAGGCTTATCGACGGATAGAGTTGAGCTTCAGCGATCCCGGCTTCGGCCCAGGCGGCAAGGAGAACCCGCTCGGCGCGCTGTATATCGGGACGTTGACGAATTAGGTCTGCCGGCACACCCGCATTCACTCGAAGTCGCGGCCAGGGCTGGGGGGCGCCCCTTTCCAGTCCCACACGAATTTGCTCCGTCGACTGAGCCGTGAGCGTTGCCAGCCTGTTGAGCTCCCTGACGAACCCCATCTCCAATGCTGGCATCTGCAATGTGGTCGCATCGAGAGCGCTTTGAGCTTGCAGGACATCGAGTTGGGAGCCCGCCCCGATCTGCAGCAATCTGTTGGTCAGATCCAGGGTTTCCTGCCTGGTTGCCAAATTCAGTCGGGTGAGAGCAAGTAGCTCCTGATAGTATCGCAGTTCGATGTAGGCGAGCGTCACCTCCGACAAGAACGTAAGCCTGGCCGCGTCGGCGGAGAGATGGGCCGCCTCGATATTGGCCACGGCCGCACGTTGCGCGTTGGCACCCTGCCCGAAGAGATCGATGAGCCACGAGGCATTTCCCGCATGGGTGACGGAAGACGCCGCCGCGCCATCGCCTTGCTGTTCGACAGCGCCTGCGACGGAGCCGAACACCATCGGGCGAAGTCCCGAACCGGCGCCGATCCGGGCGGAATTGGCCTCGTTGATCAGCTCGACGGCCTGCGCAATATCGAGATTTTGCTGGAGACCGCGCTCAATCAATGCGTTGAGATGTGCGTCCCGGAAGGAAAGCCACCATCTGTTCATGGCGTTATCGGCAGGCCGGGCTGGCGCGGCGGAAAACGATGCAGGCACCGCCATCGTCGGCACTTGCGGCGCCGAGAGGGAAACGCATCCTGCCAATATGCCGACGAGTGGCAGCGCAGCAAATCTGAGGCCCGGGCTTCGGAAATAGCTAAGGCGGTCTTTCATGCGCTTGGTCCCAGTCCAGGTATGGCGAAAATCCATCACCTAGTCGGGTGCCAACATTGCGCTGACATTACGCTGCGCCGTCTCGTAGCGAGCTGCATGGGCACAAAGGAAAACCCCAGCTAAGCTTTTCGCTTAACTGGGGTTCTTTGGTTGCGGGAGCAGGATTTGAACCTGCGACCTTCAGGTTATGAGCCTGACGAGCTACCGGGCTGCTCCATCCCGCGTCAACCACTGCGCCGCGGCGCCGTGTGAGGGCTATATAGGGGGTGGCGCCGAAGACCTCAACCCCTTGCGACGGTTTTTTGACAGCCTGGGGAAAGCGGCGCGCCGGACACCTGGATCATCGGCAAATGCCGCTGAAACCCTTCCCAGCAAAATCAGGCTGGTCTAGGGTCCCCTCCGTTTCCCCGACGCCCTATCACGGAATTTTCTCTATGCAATTCAAGACGCTCGGCCGTACGGATCTCGAGGTCACCGATATCTGCCTTGGCACCATGACCTGGGGCAGCCAGAACAGCGAGGCCGAAGGCCATGCCCAGATCGCCATGGCCCGCGATGCCGGCATCAATTTCATGGATACCGCCGAAGTCTATGCCGTGCCGGGCAGTCCCCAGACCAGCGGCCGCACCGAAACCATCATCGGCAATTGGTTCGCCGCCCAGGGCGACCGCGACAAATGGGTCCTGGCCACCAAGATCGTCGGCGGCGGCAATGCCCATATCCGCAATGGCGACAAGCCCGACCGCCATTCGGTGCGCGCGGCCCTGGAAGGCAGCCTCCGGCGCCTCCAGACCGATTATGTCGATCTCTACCAGATCCACTGGGCCAGCCGCGGCCATTACAATTTCGAGAATTACTGGACCTACGCGCCCCACACCCAGGACAAGGATGGCGCGCTGACCAATATGGCCGAAGTGCTCGAAACGCTGGGCGATCTCGTCAAGGAAGGCAAGATCCGCCATATCGGCCTGTCGAACGAGACCACCTGGGGCATTGCCCAATGGCTGCGCCTCGCCGAGGCCGGCGGCCTGCCCCGCGTGGTCTCGGTGCAGAACGAATATAGCCTCGTCCGCCGCATCTTCGATCACGACCTGGCCGAATTGAGCCATTACGAGCAGGTGGGCCTGCTGGCCTATTCGCCCCTGGCCGGCGGCCTTCTGACCGGCAAATATTTCGACGGCGCCACGCCCAGGGGGAGCCGCAAGGATTACCAGAACGGCTTCTGGCGGCTGAACCCGCATTCCGAGCGCGCCACCCGCGATTATCACGCCGTAGCCGCCCGCCATGGCCTCGACCCGGTCCATATGGCCATCGCCTTCTGCCGCAGCCGCCCCTTCATGGCCTCGACCATTATCGGCGCCACCAGCACCGACCAATTGCGCCATGTGCTCGATGCGGCCGAGCTGACGCTCTCCGCGCCGGTCCTGGCCGATATCGATGCCGTCTACCGCGCCAATCCGCGCCCCATCTGAGAGCAGTGGTCAAATCCCGGCGCGGCGATATAGTCATGTCCATCGCTGCGCCGGGAGCTGCCCTTGTCCACTTTTCTCACCTCCATCTTCCCGCTTCTGGCCTATCTCGCCTATAACGTGATCGTGCCGCAGGTCGAAAAGCTGCGGCCCTCCCTCTCGGTCATCATGAACATGCAGCGCCGCCGCTGGGTGGCCAATGCCACCCGGCGCGAGAGCCCCTTCGACGCCATTCTCTCGGGCAATATCATGGGATCGGTCAGCTTCCTGGCTTCCACCTCGGCCCTGCTGGTCCTGGCGGTCTTCGCCGTGTTCGGGCAATTGCCGGCCCTGATGGAGGCGCTCGATTCCCTGTCGCTGGAGCGGACCTATACAATTTTGGACGTGCAGATCCATCTCGGCGTCATGCTGACCATGTTCGTCTTCGCCTTCTTCGCCTTCACCCTGTCGCTGCGCCAGTTCAATCATTTCTGCATCATGCTCGGCGCGCTCGATCATGACCGGGTGACCAGCGACGAGGAAATCGAAGCCATTGCCCGCATGAACGCGCTGGGCGCCAAGAATTTCAATTCCGGCATCCGCGCCTATTATTTCTCCATCGCCACCGTGGCCTGGTTCGTGTCCGAATGGGTCGGCGTCGCCGTCTGCCTGGCCACGGTGCTGATCCTGGCCCATCGCGAATTCTTTTCCTCGGCCCATCGCACCGCCGCTTCGGCCGCCGTCATCGCCGCCCGGCAGCGCGGCGAGATACGCACGCCGCAACGTGACAATTTATGACGTTGACATTCAGGAATGGCAGGCGTTTATTCCGCCGCGTTGAGATCCCATTCCGGCCCCGCCATGCTTGTCTGCCAGTGCAATATGATCAGCTCCAAGGAGATCGAGGACATCGTGCTCGATCTGCTCAAGGCCGATCCGTGGCAGCTCGTGGTGCCCGCCAAGGTCTATGCCGAACTGAACCGTCGCGCGAAATGCTCCGGCTGCGTGCCGAATGTGGTGGACATAATCGTGCGGGTCACAGAAAACTACCACGCACAGCAAGCCCTCGAGCCCGCTGAGCTGGTGAACATCCAGTCCGGGCTCGAAAAGCTCAAAAAGCAACGGATTGGAGTACGTCGTGAAAGGCGAAGCACAAGTCATCGAGCGGCTTAACGAGGCCCTGTTCCTCGAGCTCGGCGCGGTCAACCAATATTGGGTGCATTTCCGGCTCCTCGACGATTGGGGCTATAAGCGCCTGGCCAGCAAGGAGCGCGCCGAATCCATCGAGGAGATGCACCACGCCGACAAGCTCATCGAGCGCATCATCTTCCTCGAAGGCCATCCCAACCTGCAGCGCGTCGCCCCGCTGCGCATCGGCCAGACCATCAAGGAAGTGCTCGAAGCCGATCTCGCCGGCGAATACGATGCCCGCGCCGCCTACAAGGCCAGCCGCGAGCTGTGCGAAGAGCTTGGAGATTACGTCTCCAAGAACCTGTTCGAGGAATTGCTGGCCGACGAGGAAGGCCATATCGACTTCCTCGAAACCCAGCTCGAACTGCTCGAAAAGATCGGGCCGGAAAAATACGGCCAGCTCAACTCGGCCCCCGCCGACGAAGCCGAATAATCTGCTGACGCTTTCAGACAACCGCCCGGAACATCATCCGGGCGGTTTCGTTTTGGCTTTGAGGAGAGATGCGATGGAATTCCATACGGGCCGATTGATCGACCATGTCCACCTGCGGGCCCGCAATGTCGCCAATAGCCGCTATTTCTATGAAACGGCGCTGGCGGTCCTGGGCATCGGCGTCACCGCCAAGGGCGAAGGCTGGTTCCAGATCGATGAATTGTTCGTGGACGCGGCCGACGCCAGGACCCCGCCCACCCATGTCCATCTGGCCTTCCAGGCCAGGGACCGCGACGCCGTCGACGCCTTCTACAAGGCCGCCCTCTCCGCCGGCGGCACCGATAACGGCGCCCCGGGCGAGCGGCATTATCACCCCGGCTATTACGCCTGCTTCGTGCTCGATCCGGACGGCAACAATATCGAAGCCGTGTTCCACGGCCCCAACACCCGCTCGGCCCCCTCGGTCCTGATCACCCCGGTCTAGAACCCGGTCCGATGAGAAGCCGCCGGCATATGCCGTATGCCCCTCCGACCTCCCCCTTGACGGGGGAGGTAGCGCAGCTTGGCCGAAGGCCTAGCGGAGCTAGGAGGGGGTGCCGGCAGGCGCTGGCGTTTAGAAATCAAACACCCTGCCACCCATCCCCCTCACCCGTCTCGGGCTGCGCCCGATCCACCCTCTCCCCGAGAGGGAGAGGAATAAGAGGCAAACGCTGCACCATTCTTCTCCCCCTCGGGGAGAAGGTGCCCGAAGGGCGGATGAGGGGCTTCGAGCCGTCCCGCAGGGCAAATCTCTCCGGTGGAGAGATTTGAGGCGAGAAGGCCATGAGCGCTACGCGCGAATGGCACGAACCCACAAAAAACCGAAACTTATCCCCACCCCCATCACCCCATAATACTCTCCCCCCATCAGCCGGATGGAGATGGGGTTGCAACGATCAACCGTCCGGCGACAGTCGGGAGGCCTCTGCATCGTTAACGGAGGCTGGGTCCGGGGATGGGAAATTCCGGTGAGAGCCGGCCCTAGGAAACCCCCTGCCGGAAATCCCGACGCCCCGGGGCGGATTGCGTCTCGTTTTTAAATTCTGAGGCGGAATCCGCCTCGGGGCTTCCATCGACTAAGTAAACCCGGAGGTTTTTTTGACCGTCCGGCACTTCGGCACGCGCGAGCGCTGCGGAAGGCTCTTTGAACCCCCGAAGGCCCTACTCCTCGATCGGCTGGAACATGGCGTTGAGCTGCCGCACGATTTCATCGGTCGGCATCACCGAATCGGGCAGCATTTCCGGCGCTTCGGGCACGACCGCCAGATAGGGCACGCCACTGGGAAAGGCGCCGAAGCGCTGGAAGAAGCCCACCATGTCGTCGAGGACCGGCATGCGCCAGCGCCACAGGGCGCCCATGGCGATGACCGGCTCCATATGTCCGAAGCCCTCGTAATATTGCGTGGTCACCCAGACACCCTGCGCCCGCAGCCGGTCCGCGAACCGCTCGGTATTCTGCATGCGCACGATCGGATCGGTCGTGCCCGTGGCCAGGTACATGGGCGGCGCATCGGCGGTGATCAGGTTGATCGGCTGCGTGCCTTCCGGATTGGGCGCCTGCCCGAAGGCTTCCTGCACCTCGAAATATTCGAAAGGATAGAAATCATAGGGCCCCGACAGCGCCCCCACGCCCAGGATGGGCATCGTCACCCCATATTCCTGCCGGAAGGACGGATCGAGCGCCAGCATGACCGCGTTATAGGCGCCGGCCGAATGCCCCGCCAGGAACAGCCGATTGGGATCGCCGCCATAATCGGCGATATTGTCCTGCACCCAGCGCAGGGCGCGGGCGCTGTCCTCGAGAAAGCCGGGATAGCGCACTTCCGGCACCAGGCGATAATCGGCCACCACCGTCACGAAGCCGCGCGAGGCCAGGGCCCGGCCGACGAATTGATAATCGGCCCGCTCGCCGCGGCTCCAGCCGCCGCCATAGATGAAGAAGACCACCGGGGCCGGCTCGCCTCGCTGCTCGGGGGCATAGACATCCAGCTTGTGGCGTGGCCCATCGGCATAGGCGATGCCGTCGCCCACCTTGGCGGTACCCCCGTCCATGGCGGGGGGAATGTTGAACGGATCCATGATCGAGGCGGCCGAAACGGCGCCGGAACCGAGAAAGACCAGGGCAATGAGCGCGGCAAGGGCGCGGTGCAACGGGGACATGATGGTGAATTCGGGTGCTGAATCTGCGGGCAGAATGGGTGGAAAAAACCGGGAAGATTATGACGCCGAAATGGGCGAGGGCAGGCGCGCCGTTTACCGGTCGCTGGCCTGCCCTCTGCTTAAGCGGGCCAACCTTGAGCCGAATTGGTTAACGGAGTGTTAACTGCCCCTAACGCTTGAGCCTGTCCAGCAGCAGGCCGGACACATGTCCGTCAGCGGGCAGGCCCGCACGCTGCTGATAGGCCATGACGGCGGCGCGCGTCTTGGGCCCGACCACCCCATCGGGCGCGCCGACATCGTAGCCGGCGCGGTTGAGCAGGGCCTGCACTTCGCTGCGCTGCGCCTTGGTGAGCGAATAATCCCCCGCCGGCCAGGGCGTGGCAAAATCGCCGCCACCGAGGATGCGATCGGCCAGATGGCCGACTGCCAGGGCGTAGGAATTGGAATTATTGTAGCGCTTGATCACATCGAAATTGGGCAGCAGCAGGAAAGCCGGGCCGCTGGCCCCCGCCGGCAGGTAGAGCCGGGCCGTATCGCCGGGCCGCGGGAAATCCCGGCCCGAGACGCGGCTGATGCCCATGCGCTGCCACTGGCTCAGCGGCGCCTTGTCCATCTGCTGGGCGGTGGCGAAGTCGAAGCCCTGCGGCAGCTTGACCTCATAGCCCCAGGTCTCGCCCGGCCGCCAGCCGAAGCTCTTGAGGTAATTGGCGGTCGAGCCCAGGGCATCGGGCACCGAGTTCCAGATATCCTTCTTGCCGTCGCCATTATAATCGACCGCATAGCGCATGAAGCTCGAGGGCATGAACTGGGTGTGGCCCATGGCCCCGGCCCAGGACCCGACCATGGCATTGGGCGCGATATGGCCGTCGGTGACGATGCGCAGCGCCGTCACCAGCTCGCCGCGGAAGAAATCGGCACGATATCCGTTCTGCGTCAGCGTCGCCAGGGCATGGATGGTGTTGTTGCCGCCCATATAGCCGCCGAAATTGGTCTCCATGCCCCAGATGGCCAGGACGATTTCCGGCTGCACCCCGTAGCGCTGCTGCACTCCGGCCAGGGTCTGGGCCCATTCGCCCCGCATGGCCCGGCCCTTGTTGGTCTGGGCGGCATTGACGCGCCGGTCGATATATTGCTGCACCGTCTGGGTGAATTCCGGCTGCTTCCTGGTCAGCTCCATCACCTGCGGAATGGGATTGTAGCCGGCAAAGGCCGCCTCGAAGGCCTGCCGGCTGACCCCGGCCCGCTCGGCTTCGGGCCAGAGGCCGCGCACGAAATCGGCCGTGCTCGCCTGGGCGGCGGCCATGCCGGCGAGAGACAGCGCCAGGGCCAGGCCCAGATGGCGAAACAGGGGAAGAGCTCGGAACGAAAGGGACATTTCGGCCTCTTGATACGCAAAGACAAGTCACGGCATGCCGGCCCGCATGCCGGCGGTGAACGCCGCCGCCCCCACAGCGCGTATCTCTATTTTAACCGCTTCGATTAAGATCGCCTTAAGGCAAAAGCGGCAGCGCCCGGATCACGATCACGAAAGCGTTGGCCGCCCCTGGGCATCAGGATCCGCGCTCAGTTCCCGCCCTCATCGGCCGTCCAGGGCGCCGGCAGGCCGGGCACATAGGAAACCTGCGGCGTCGGCTTGCGGATGCCGCGCTCGGCGAAAAGCCGCCACACCGTTTCCGAATAGAGCCGCCCCGCGCCCCATTGCTTGCCGGCCAGGGTCTTGATGCGCGCCCGCAGCTTCATCGACGTCTGGGTGAAGGCGACCAGGACCGGCGGATCGAGCTCATCGAGGATGACATTGCTGTGCTCGCTCTGCATCACCACGTCGAAGGCATCGCGCATGGCCTGTTTGACGACCTCGATATCGCTGTCATAGGCCACTTCCACATCGGCGACATAGAAGGAAAAGCCGCGCACCATATTGGAGACCTGATCCACCGAGGAAAAGGGAATGAGGTGAATGGTGCCGCTCATATCGCGAATGGTGACGGAGCGGATGGTGAGCTTTTCTACCGTACCCGAGCGGCCCGCCACTTCGACAACGTCCCCCTCGTTCATCACGTTCTCGAACTGGATGAAGATGCCGGTAATGATGTCCTGCACCAGTTTCTGGGCCCCGAAACCGATGGCCAGGCCGACTACCCCGGCGCCGGCCAGGAGCGGCGCGATATTGACCCCGATCTGCGCCAGGGCGAGCATCAGCGCAAAGATCGCCAGGGCCACGGTGAAGGCGTTCTTGAACAGGTTGAGCAGGGTCTTCTCCCGCGCCGTCGGGATCCGGCCCACCTTGGCATTGAGCCGATATTCGACCCAGGACGACACCACCACATGCAGGACGATCGCCACCAGAACGATAAGGGCGGCCGATACCACCGACCCCGCCACGGCAAGGCCTTCCTCGCTGCCGACCCAGCCGGCGAAATCGAACAGCCCCCAGGCCTGGCCGATCGCCACCAGGATGCCGACGATCACCACCCAGCGCACGATGGTCATGACACCGGGCACGAAGGCCCGCAGGCGCGGCTCAAGCAGCGGCAGGCGCTGCCGCACGTCATCCGGCAGGCTGAGCCCTGCGGTGACGAAGCGGCCGATGAAGCCGATGATCAGCGAACCGATGGCGATGGCGATCAGCGATTGCGCCGTGGCACCCAGCATAAAGGGCAGCGCGGTTTCCGGATTGGCGAACCAGACCACAAGCAGCGTCAGCAGATAGACGATGGCCAGAACATGCCAATGCTGGCCCAGGGCCGCCAGCAACCGGCCCAGCCCGTCATTGTTGCGCCGTTCAGAAACATTGGCCAGCCAGATGCGGATATCGTCCTTGTTCTGCAGCACGATGATGATGGCAATGGTGATCGCCGTGGCCATCACCAGCACCTGAGCGGCCCCGCCTGCCGCCCGCGAGACCACGCTGTTGAGCATGGGCGAGACGAACATGAAGGTATAGCCGACAAGCGAAATCAGCCGCGCCGCCCAGAAGGACCAATAGGCGGCGTTTTCATCGGTCACCGGCAAGAGCCGCAATGTGCCGAATTGCGGCACCAGCACCAGCCGGACCAGCAGCTTGCTGGCTTCCACGACAAGAAAGGCATTGAGCAGCAGCGATTGGTTGATGCCCATCTGCCCGCTCGGGGTAATTCCGGTATTCAGCGCCAGTACATAGCCGAAAGCCCAGGCGGCGACGATGGCGGCGGCATCGACGAGCGCCACCGTGATCAGCCCACCCAGGCGCCGCAACATGCCGCGCTCCGTTCCGCCCCTGGCGAGGCGCCGATTGATCCGGCCGGTCAACAGCCGCAGGAGCCAGAAACTGCTCACAAGCCCGACAATCACAATGCCCAGATTGATCGCCAGATTGCGCACCACTTCGGCATCGGCATTGAGACCGCCGGCGAACAGATCCTGGAAATTGCCCAGCGCATTGCCAAAGGAGCGTACGGTAGCCGAAGCTCCCTCGGCCACGCTGCGGGTATATTCGGCCAATTGCCGGGCAATGCTGAGATCGGGCACGGCAGGCGCCGCTTCCTCCGCGCTTTCGCCCGGACTCGCCTGCCGCAGGCGTTCGATAAGCTCGGCCCGGGCTGTGTCGTCCTCCAATATCCGGATCAGTTCATCGGCCGGAGCCGGTTCTGCGGCGGGTTCCTGGGCGTGGGCGGAAAAGGCGAAGAGCAGAATGGCGGCAAGCAGGATCAGAAAGCGCATCGATCTCATCGCATTGAAAATGACCGGCCCAGCATGGCGCTTGCCTCGGCAAGGTCAAGCCCATCGATCCGTCGGCAGATCGCGCCTAGTCGGCCAGGGCCGGCGCCAGGCGCCGCAGGAAGCTCTTGGCCTCGGCCAGCGTCAGACTGGCTGTGCCGCCGATATCGCCGTTTCCGCCATCCGCCTGTTCGGCGAGCGTTGTCAGCAGGCTTGACGCTCTTCATGCAGCGCCGCATCCAATGGCAGCTCAGCCGCGGTATCGAGCGCCTGCCGCATTTCCTGGATCCGCATCAGCAGCGAAAAACTGGCATAGAGCCGGCGCGCTATGGCGGGATCATTGCGCCAGTTTTCTCCCGCATGGAGAGCGCTGGCCCGCTGGCCGGCGCCCAGGCAATCGAAGGCTTCGCAGCCATCATAGCCCAATGCCTCGCGCTGGGCGTGGATACGGCATCGAAAGTCGGCCTGGAGATAGTGGCAAGGTTGTCCTGCAAGCTTGTCATGACCGAACTGGTCGCCGCGTTCGAAGGAAAGGGCAGTGCAGCACAGGGCGAAGCACTTGTTGCATTCGGCCTTGAAAGCGTTTTCCTTCATTTCATTCTCTTGTTTTCAGAACACAAAACCCCCGGTCATTTCTGACCGGGGGTTTG
>NZ_LVVY01000100.1 GCF_001650025.1 Devosia elaeis
ATTGTCGCCAGCGTCTCATCCAGATTGCCGCGCTATAGTTATGCATACGTTCCGGCAGTCGAACCACCTCCCACAGATGCCTGGTCATGATCTTGTTGACCTCGACGTCGGCCTTCTGTCTCATCACCGCACCGTCCTCGAGTTTGGCGAATGTGAACCACATCGTTCGTAACATGTCTCGAACCTCGGCTTCCGGTGGCGTGCAGTAGATGTGCGACATAGACGACCAGCCTCCCGCAGGGCACGTGATTGTACCAGATTTGATAATGGCGCCCGTAATCCGGTCCATCGAACCCGAACTGGACTTTCGGCATTTCCTCGAACGAAAACGGCCCGCCGTGCATCATGATGTTGATGTGCTTCGCGAAAGGCCCGAAGTCGTCCCAGACGATCCGGTGCTCTGGACGGAGCAAGGCAGTGCCGTCCGCTTCCACCGACGCCGGCGGGTTGTGCTTTGGCTCTCGTCGGTCGCCCTTGCCGATGCCGTCAATGATGCTCTTGTATTCACGCTGCAGCTTGTTGCCGCCGAACATGCCTTCCCCCTACCCCTCAGAAAGACTTGCTATTATCACACGTCCTTCGCTCGATTTGCTGTGATGTCGGCACGGAACGAGAGCATCTGCAATTCGTGCGCCGTCTTCAAACGTTCTGCGAGCCTGACCAGGTCGTGCACCCATTCCCCAAGCTCCAAGCGTGTCACTACACCCGCATGGATTCGCTCCATATCGTGGGCGTAGGTCGTCGAGTACTCTATCGAAAGCAGTGTGTGCTGTTCTTCTGTCTGGAATGATGCTTGGCCATAGATGTCGCCTTGGAAATTGTTGCGTGTCCATTTCAAGACGTATGGCCTGCCCTCGATCGATAGCAGCAACCCAGTGTGCTCTGTGCCCTCGTCGGATCGTTTGTCCGCAGCTCTGATGACAACATCAACAGCCGGCGTCTTGTACTTCTCATCGATATGGATCCAAGAGGCGTGGTGCTTGAGTGCCTCAATGGCGTACGCTAGTGCATGCCGGACCCCCAACCTGTCTGCCGTCTCTTGCGCTCGCTGCAGGCGATCCTCATCGGCCGAGATGGACTGGTGCACGGGGTCGATCTGCTCGGCGGCTTCTCGCCTCAGTCCCTCTTTCAGCAACCGGACGCTCTCCTCCAGTAAATCCATCGCCGTGGGTTCCTCGGTCGGATCGGGCTCAGGCTGAGCGGCCAAAGGCTTCGCTATTTCTTGACGTTTCCAGAAGCTCATGGATTGCCCCCATTCGGCGACAATCTGGCCTGCCCACGACCTGCTGACAACCTGCCAGCAGATCGCCAGCAGGTCATTTCGAGCCAGCATCCTGAATTAGCTATCAAATTCAAAGCGCTACCACTCATACTTCGACGACAAAATCCTCGATAAAGTTGCTGTTCTCGCCCCAATCCGGCCCCTGATACCCGCGCGGGTTCGCAAGAACGCGTGTGTTTCCAACGCGGTAGTCGAGATGCTGGTGGACGTGCCCATGCACCCATAGGCTCGGCTGGTATTGATGGATCATCCCTTCGAGATCGGACGCGAACGCGGCGTCGGCCACGTCTACACCGCCGGCGATGGATCTGCGGCTGGGGGCGTGGTGGGTGACGATAACGGTCGGGCCGTCGTGCGGCTGCGACAGCACGGCCTCGATCGCGCTGCGGTGGCGAAGGTAGGCGTCGCGGGTGTCTGTCGGCCAGATCAGCTCGCCGTCCGGCCGGCGCACCTGCTGGTACTCGGGCATGTGGCGGGCTGCCCACGCTTCGCTGGCATAGACGTCGTCTGCCAGACCGAAGTCCGTCCACAACGTCGCGCCGACGAAGCGGACGCCGTCGATGACAACGGACTGGCCCGACGACAGCACGTGGATGCCGCGATCGAGAAGATCTTCATTTCCGCGATCCCAGGCATCGAGCGCGACGTCGTGGACGTCGTGATTGCCGGGCACGAAAACGATCGGCGCCGGCGACCATCGAGCCAGCATCAGCAGCGATTGCTCGGTCTCGGCAGCCGCTTTGTCGACGTCGCCAGCGATGATCATCGCATCATGCCCTGGGATGCGATTGGGGACCCAGAACAGACTGTCGGCGTGGAGATCGGAGACGATCCACAGCCTCATTTGCCATCCTCCCGCGGTTTTGTGATCGACGTGTCCTCCCAGCGCGCATCGGCTTTGTAGACGCGCCGCAGGTACTGATCGCCGCCGTCGACGGCGACGTTCCCGCAGCGGCAATACTTGAAATCGTGCCGGTGCACGCTCACGATCTCGTCGCGGCAATCGAGGCATCTGACGCTGTTGCGGATGATGATGTCGTCATAATTCATTCCTGTTCTCCTAAGACGTCCTCGGCACCGGCGACGCCGACCTGAGCCAGCGCTTCGAGCAGCAGCGGCAGCCATGGCTTGCCGGCGCCGGCAGTCAGCAGGGCGCGGACAGTGATCGGTGTCGGATGGTCCAGCGCCGCCTTGGCCAGATCGGCCACGATGAGGTCGCGCTGCGCGATCATGCCGACCGCGACGCGATATGCGCCGATAGCGAGTCGGCGATCGGACCCACGAATGACCATGTCAGCACCTCCCCATGATCAGCTCGCGCCCGTCGACGAGCGTCGTGATGATCCGCGTGAGCTGTCTCAGCGACCCCCCGGGCCACGCCTGCCGAACGAGGTCCATTTCGTCCTCGGCGAGATCCGCGAACCAGCGCCGATCTACGCCCCTCTCTCGGGCGATGCGATCAACGATCTGGCGCGACAGCACGCCTAAATGCGCCCACGTCGGCTCGGGCATGACCAAAATCCGCATGCGGTCGCGCAGCGGCGCCGGGATGCCGTCCAGGCTGTTGGCGGTGGCAAAATGGGAAACGAAGCTCAGATTGACTTCGGCCTCCAACGCGAGGTCGCGGAAGCGCTTGGCTTGATCGGCTTCGAGCAGAGGTAGCATCGCGTCCAAAGGGCTGCCATTTTGACTGCCTGTCGACGCCTTCTCGACTTCGTCCCAGACCACGGCCACGCTGGCGCTCTTTGCGCGCTTGATGACCTGCAGGGGTACGCATTCCCGTGCAGTGCTCCATTGAGCCGACGTGCCAACGAGTGAGCTATCAGCCATGCCGGCCAAGTTGTACAAGTCGTTCGGCAGCCCGATCTGGTCGCAGATCGCGCGCGCCAGCGAGCTCTTGCCGGAACCCGGAGGCCCAACGAATAGCGTCGGGCGAAACTTGACCTCCTCGCGGAGGGCAAGGTCGCCAAGTACAACGTCGATGACATCAGCGGCGTGCGGCCAACGGTCGACCAATGCCTCCCGATGAGCGGCCACGTCACCGCGCAAGACCACGGGCAGCGCCTGCCCGTCCATGCCGGCCCAGCCCTTCTGCAGATCCTTTCGGTGGCTGGTCCCGCCTTCGGGGAAGGCAGGCACGACAACGATTTCGCGGACATTCGGGGACCAAAATTCTACTCGGTCTTCGAGCACAGCACGGATGAAGTCTTCATCGGCAGGATCGACGCCGCGGACGGCAGCGAGCACCTCCAGCCGACTTTGGTCGACTGGCTCGGCGACCTTTGCCTTTGCTGCTGTCTCAGCTTCGACTGCGGCGAGACGTAGGTCTTCCAGCGCGGCAGCTCGCTTCGATAGCCAATCCCGTCCCCAGGCGTGATAATCCCTCATCGACGGGCGGCTGTAGCTGTGCAGCAGCCCAAGGGCCACGCAGTGCCGCTGCGCTTGCGTAAATGCGCTGTCGCGGTAGTGCTCATCACCAGCGATTAGGGAGAGCTCGCGCCGTGCCTGTTCGTCCCGCAAACATGAGCGGTAGACGAGCATGCGTGTGACCGCATCATCGTCCTGGACGGATCGCGCTGCCAATTCGACTGGCTTGATCGTTTGCAAACTGACGCTGGCGCGGAGAGCCCGCAGAGCTCGGCCAAAATTCACGGCGCACCCGGCAGCGCGAACCATGGACTGGTAGGCCCGCAGGTCGGCGGCGTTGGAGAGCATGTGCTCACACCAGCTGCGCGCGTCGATGCGAATGTCATCTGACATGAATGGCGCACCGACGAGCAGATCGTCGGTATCGGGCCGGCTGCCGGTGTTGAATGCGTGATGCGACTTTTGCCGAGCAGCGAAATGCTCGCGTGCGCCATCCGATGGCGCGGACTTGGAATCCTTTGATGTCATTGGTGGGATGGGTGTGGGCCGGTTCCCGACCCCCGCCCTATGGCACTCCACCGGGCGGTGGGCTGGGCCTAGGGATACGCGGTCGCAGCGAAGGCGACCTGCAGCAATAGCTAGCCTGGAATGCGGGCGCTGTCCGGGAGTTTTTTCGATGGCATTTTAAGGATCAGGGAAGCGGTTGCCGTCCCAATCCCGTCCCAGCGCCAGAAACAACAAAGGCGACCCGGAGGTCGCCTGTTGCAAGTCCTTGTCAAACAAGGGAGACTTTGGTGGGTGCACAAGGGCTCGAACCTTGGACCCGCTGATTAAGAGTCAGCTGCTCTACCATCTGAGCTATGCACCCGTCGGCGTTACCGCCCGGCACCAAAGTGGCGCCTCTCTAGCAAAGCGATTCCGACCTGTCCAGCGCTGGGCGCAACTTTGTTGGGATAAACTGCAATGCGCCCGGTCATCGAGACCGGGCGCCATTGGTCACGGGCGCAGATGCCGGTAATCGTTGATTTCCACGACATTGCTGGCCGGTGCAGATTGCTCTGGGCGAAAATCGTCCATGAGCCCGATTGTGCGTTCGATGATATGGCGCAACTGCCGAGAACGCTGGTCCGCCCCCTGGAGAATGGTGGCGGCGCGCTCGAGATGGTCACGCGCAAGCACATAGGTGGGAGGCACTTGGAACTCCTTCGGTACACGATAGCGCCGGGGCTTGGCGCGAGTTCAGCGTGGACCTGCTTAGTGTTCGAGACCTTGCCGGCTTGCCTGCAATTTTATCCAAATCTGCGGTGCCGACCCATCGCGGAAAAATTTCCCTGTGCGACGGGCATTTGCGTTTGGCGAAGTTTTTTTCTGCCTGTGCACAAAAGCGGGGACGCCCCCGTCCGCACCCGCGAAAGCCCCTCGAATCGGGCGGAAATGTGTCGAATCGCGCTTCCGCGCCGGTCTGGCGAGCGCCGGCTTTGCGGATAGAATAGGGATGCGGATTCGCCCAGGAAGGTCAGCTGTCGTGCCCCAACCGCCTTTTTCGCCCCTCGTCGCGCGCCTGCCCGAGACCGTGCCCTTTGTCGGGCCGGAAGCCCTGGCGCGCCGCTCCGGCATTCCGCTGCGGGCCCGGATCGGCGCCAATGAATCCGGCTTCGGTCCCAGCCCGAAGGTGGTTGCCGCCGTCGCGGCGGCCGCGCCGCAGAGCTGGGCCTATCCCGATCCGGAAAATCACGACCTGCGCGCCGCCCTCGCTGCGCATCTGGGCATCGGCATGGACGAAGTCGTCGCGGGCGAAGGCATAGATGGGCTGCTGGGCCTGGCCGTGCGGCTCTTCATTGCCCCCGGTGACGCCGTGATCACCTCGCTGGGCGCCTATCCCACCTTCAATTATCACGTGGCCGGCTTCGGCGGCGTCCTGCATGGAGTGCCCTATGCCGGCGCCCATGAAGACCTGTCCGCCCTGGCGGACCGGGCGCGCGAAACCGGGGCGCGCATGGTCTATCTCGCCAATCCGGACAATCCCATGGGCTCCCATTGGCCGGCCGAAGCCGTCGAGGCCTTCATCACCGCCCTGCCCGAGACCTGCCTGCTGATCCTCGACGAGGCCTATGGCGAAACGGCCCCGGCCGGCACATTGCCACCCATCGACACCGCCCGGCCCAACCTGCTGCGCTTCCGCACCTTTTCCAAGGCCTATGGGCTGGCGGGCCTGCGTATCGGCTATGCCTTCGGCAATTCCCGCCTCGTCGGCGGTTTCGAGCGCATCCGCAACCATTTCGGCCTCAACCGCCTGGGCCAGGTCGCGGCCCTGGCCGCCCTCGCCGATCACGACCATCTCGGCTGGGCCGTCGGCGCGATCGCCCGGGCGCGCGGGCGGATCGCGGACATTGCCCGTGAAAACGGCCTTGCGCCCCTGCCTTCGGCGACCAATTTCGTCACCATCGATTGCGGCGGCGACGGCGATTATGCCAGCCTCGTCCTGGCAGAGCTGGCCCAGCGCGGCGTCTTCATCCGCAAGCCGATGGCGCCCGGCCTCGACCGGCATATCCGCATCAGCGCCGCGCCGGATTCCGAGCTCGATATTCTCGCCGAAACGCTGCCCCAGGCCCTGCGCGCCGCCTATGGCGCCGGGTAGATCGCCACATCGGCCCAGAGCGGACGATGGTTGGAGCCGTAGCTCTCGCCCGCCTCCAGCGTCAAAAGCCGCACATTGCCGCGCGTGAACGCATTGTCGATGGGCACGCCCAGCGGCCCCAGCCGCACCGGCCAGGTGGCCGGCGCCCAGGGCCCCGGCGCCAATTGCTGCCGCTCGGCGAGCAGCGCGACCGGCTCGGTCCAGGGCGCCGCGTTGAAATCGCCCGCCAGCAGCAGCGGCCCCTCGATATCGGACAGGATCTCATTGATGTGGTGCAGTTCGATCCAGGAGGCCTGGTCGAAATAGGGCTTGGACAGATGCACCCCGGCAATGGTCAGCGCCTGCCCCTCGATCATCATCTGCCCGATCACCATGCGCTCATGCTCGAAGGGCGGCAATTGCCGCACCGACGCATTTTCGATGGGAAAGCGCGAATGCAGGGACGTGTCGCAGGTCTCGGTCCGCGCGCAGCCGACACTATAAGGAAAGACGTCCGCCAGCCGCTCCAGATAAGGCTCGATGCCCGGCGTCTCCATCACCAGCATAACATCGGGCGGATCGGCCAGCACGGCATCGACCAGCGCCTCCGCCTGCCTGTTGCCGGTCAGCACGTTGAAGCTCAGGAAACGGAATTGCGCCGCCGGCGGCGCGGCCATGGGCGTGCGCCGCGCGTAAAAATCCCAGACGAACAAGGCTCCATGCGCCAGGCTTGCCAGCACCACGAGCAGAACCAGCAGGCCGCGCCAGCGCGCCCCGAACACCATGGCCAGCAGCGCCAGGCCCAGCCCCACGGCGATGAGATGGAAGCGCAGGCTCTGCAGCAGCAATTCGCCCGGCAGGCCCGGCGACACCGAGACCACCAGCAATACCACGATAAGGATCGCCGAAACGGCCAATATCCCGCCGCGAAACTCCGCCTTGCTCAGCATGCCCGCCCCCCAGACCCTGGTGCAGGACGCTAGAGCAGCTTCCGCATCTGGATGCAAGCGCCGGCAATGTTCACAAGTTCGGCAGGGTCCCAGTCGAACCGTTCCCAGCCGGTCCGCTCGTAGAAGCCGACCGCCTCTGGCGCGGCATTGACCAGCAGCGTATCGACCCCGAAGCCGCGTGCCCGCTCCGCCACCATCTGCTCGAGCACCCGGCCATGTCCCCGGCCCTGCTCCGCCGCCTTGATCGCCACCAGCCGGCGCGCCCCTGCCCGAACAGGTCCAGCCGCGTCGTGCCCAAGGCCCGCCCATCCTGTTTCAGCAGATAGGGATGGGCGAAATCGGCATAATCGTCCGGATGCCGGTCGTTATAGATGCCGAACCGTCCCTTGGCCTCGAACAATTCGACGCGGCGGATGGCATGGAAATCCGCCCAGTCTCGAGCTTCGGTAACTTCTACAAGCTGATATGTCATGACGCCTCCTCTGAGCGCCTTACGCCGCCTTCGCCCCACCCCCCTTGAAGGCAGTGTTTACGTCGGGCGCTTCGGCTCGCACAGCAGGCTCGGCTCCTTCCCTCCCTCCCCCTTGAGGGGAGGGCCGGGGTGGGGGTTCTGTAGGTACAGCATGCTCACATGCTTGTGGGGATTGCTGATAGGTCCGAACCCCCACCCTCATTCCCTCCCCTCAAGGGGGAGGGAGGCGATCGAGCAGAGTGCTATGCAAGACGAAATGGCCGAAACACTCCCTACCCGGCCAGCGCGCCCTGGGCCGCCGCGCCGCGTTCGATCATCACGCGGTTGAGCGCATTGAGATAGGCGCGGGCCGAGGCCACCAGCGTATCGGGTTCCGCCGCATTGCCCGAGGCGATGCGACCATTCATTTCCAGCCGCACATGAGCCGAGGCCTGGGCGTCCGTGCCCCCGGTCACCCCGTCCACGGCATAGAGCACCAGGTGCGGGTCCTGTTCGGAAGCGGCCTTGATGGCGTTGAAAATAGCGTCCACCGATCCGGTGCCCTCATAGGACACGGCCTTTTCCGCGCCATCGATGGTCACCACCAGGTTGCACTTGTGCACGCCGCCGGTCTTGGAAACCACTTCCATGTCCACCAGCCTTATGCGGTCGCCCACCGAGCCGACCTCGTCGTCCACCAACGCCACGATATCGGCGTCATAGACGTGCTTCTTGCGGTCGGCCAGGTCCTTGAAGCGCACGAAGGCTTCCTGGAAGGCATTGTCGCCCAGCTCGTAGCCCAGCTCCTTGAGCTTGTCCTTGAAGGCGGCGCGGCCCGAATGCTTGCCCATGACCAGGGTGGTTTCCTTGATGCCGACACTGGCCGGGGTCATGATTTCATAGGTCTCGGCATTCTTGAGCATGCCGTCCTGGTGGATGCCGCTCTCATGGGCGAAGGCATTCTTGCCCACGATGGCCTTGTTGTACTGCACCGGGAAGTTCGAGGCCGCCGAGACGATCTTGCTGGCCCGGGCCAGATGCGTCGATTCCACCTCGGTATAGAACGGCATGGCGTCGCCGCGCGTGCGCAGCGCCATCACCACTTCTTCCAGCGCCGCATTGCCGGCGCGCTCACCCAACCCGTTGATCGTGCATTCGATCTGCCTGGCCCCCGCGGCCACGCCGGCCAGCGAGTTGGCGACGGCCAGGCCCAGATCGTCATGGCAATGCACCGAGAAGATCGCCTTGTCGGCGTCCGGCACGCCCTCGATAATGCTCTTGAACATGCGGAAATGCTCTTCGGGCACCGCATAGCCCACCGTATCGGGCAGGTTGATCGTGGTCGCGCCCGCCTTGATGGCGGTTTCCACGCATCGCTTGAGGAAGTCGATCGGCGTGCGGGTCGCGTCCATGCCCGACCATTCCACGTCGTCGATGAGATTGCGCGCCTGCGTCACCGTGCGGGCGATGATCTCGATCACCTCGTCCTCGGTCTTCTTCATCTGGTGCGCCAGATGGATGGGCGAAGTGGAAACGAAGGTATGGATACGGCCCTTTTTCGCGTGGCGCACGGCCTCGCCGGCCCGGTCGATATCGGCGGAGATGGCGCGGGCCAGCCCGGCCACGGTGGCATTCTTCACCTGCTTGGCCACGGCGACCACGGCCTCGAAATCGCCCACCGAGGCGATCGGAAAGCCCGCCTCGATGATATCGACGCCCATTTCGTCCAGCGCATCGGCCACCTGGAGCTTTTCCTCCAGCGTCATCGTCGCGCCGGGCGATTGCTCGCCATCGCGCAAAGTGGTGTCGAAGATGAAGACGCGTTCTTTATTGGAATTGGCGGAAGTCGACATATCAGGCTCTTTTCCTATCGGCCCCGAGGCAATGGCTCGCTGGACCGGACATTTTTACTGTTCGGTTGATGGCGCAATCCCCTGACGACCCGCTCGATTGTTCGAGCTGCCGGTGATCAGGGGCTGATAAGAAGGAGAAGAAGCGCGGGGAGCAGCAGCAATCCGGCCGCAATCGCCAGCCGGGTCATCAGGACCTGCTGTTGTGCGATGGCAATGGCTTTGGCCCGGCGGCGCTGCATACGGGTACGCTCTGGTACGCTTGTGTCTGTCCCCAAACAATGCGCCAGACCGGCAAGGGATGCAAGACCAAACAGCGCAAATGCGTTCGGTTCGCCCCCTTTGCCTCTATCACAAAGCCTGAGGTCTGCCCTCGGGCGCGAACCCTAATCCTCCAGGTCCAGCACGCCCTCGGCCACCACGACGGCCTCGCCGCCGATGGCGCCATGGGTCAGCGCGTCCCCTTCCTTGCGGAATTGCAGGTGGATGCGGCAGGGCCGACCCATTTCCACCCCCTGGCGCAAGACGCGGTCGAACTGGCCGATCGGGCCTTCCTGCTCGGCCAGCAGGCCGATCAGCGCCGCGGCGGCCGAGCCCGTGCCGGGATCCTCGCTCAGCCCCATGCCGAACATGCGCGCGGCAATGTCATTGTCCGCCTCATTGGGCGTCATGGTGAAGACATAGGCCGAGTGATGATCGTGGTGGAACACCTCGTTCCAGGCGGCGCGGTTGAGCGAAATGCGCCGCAAAACCTCACCATTGCGCACCGGGATGAGGTGGAAGGTGACCCCGGCCGAAAACACGGCGGGCTTGAAGGCCCCGCAGCCAATATCCTCGACTCGTGGGATGCCCGGCAAAGGGCAATTCCTCATAGGGCGTGAAAATCCGTACCGAAGCCGAATTGCGCTCGGTCTGCGGCTTGCACAGAAACACCGTCTCGCTGAGATTGAATTCCCGCGCAATGGCCTGCATTTCGCCGTCCAGCAGGCCGTCTGCCTTGGGCACCACGGCCAGCCCATTGCCTTGCAGCGGCGTGCCGGTAAAGACGTCGAGGATCAGATAGGGCAGTTTCAATTGGCCACCTCCGCCAGCGCATAATCGGCCCGCGCCTTGCCCAGGTGATCGCAGAGCGCATCCACCGCCACGCCGTGGTCGCTGCGCCCCGGCAGGCCGGAAATGGTCAGCGCCCCCACGATGCCCGCGCCCGTCACCCGGATGGGAAAGCCGCCGCCGGCAATGACGTAATCGGCCGGATCGGCGCCCGATTGCACGCTGAACGGCGCCTCGCCCCGCTCTAGCACCAGCCGATAGCTCGCCCGCTGGAAGCGACGCACCGAATTGACCTTGCGCCGCACCCATTCGGCATTGTCGGCGCTGGTGCCCGGCGTCGCGGCGAAGAACAATTGCCGGTCCCAGCTCCGGATATCCACCACCAGCGACAACCCCTCCGCCAGCGCCCGGCCGCGAATGGCCGACCCGATCTCGAACGCCACCGCCTCGTCGAAGACCGGCAGCACCAGCTCGGCCTCCTGCCGCTTCACGCGGGCGATATCGTCTTCAGCATTCATGGCGCGGCTCCGAAAAATCCATCGATACAAGAGGATTAGTCCAGCGCAGCCCCGCCGGGTAGAGGCAGCGCCCCCGAAACCGCAACTTTATCCCCGCCCTGCGCCACAATGGGAAAATCCGCGAAGAAACCGGAACGCGGAACCATTCCCAGCCATACAGACCCCACCCTCCATCTCCTCTGGCGCGCGGCCGCATTGCGCCATTTGGCTGGATCGCAGCCCTTCTGCTACCCTCTCCCTAAGAGGAGGCTTGAGGAAGGGGGCCAGCAGAGGGCAACGAACCATCCCCACCCACCGCTCGTCACCCTCGGGTTCGACCCGAGGGCGTTTGCGATACAGCCAAAAACGAAGAACCCTCGGGTCAGGCCCGAGGGTGACGATCCGGACTGGGTTAGAACGGGGGCCGAAGCCCCCGTTCCGTATGCCTTAGTTCTTCGCCTTGTCGACCAGGGCGCCGGCCTTGATCCAGGGCATCATGTCGCGCAGCTTGGCGCCCACTTCCTCGATGGGATGCTCGTCGGCCAGGCGACGGGTCGCCTTGAAGCGCGAAGCGCCGCCCTTGTATTCCTGCATCCAGTCCGAGGTGAACTTGCCCGACTGGATGTCGTGCAGCACGCGCTTCATCTCGGCCTTGGTCTCCGAGGTGATGATGCGCGGGCCGGTGACATATTCACCCCATTCGGCCGTGTTCGAGATCGAGTAGTTCATGTTGGCGATGCCGCCCTGGTAGATCAGGTCGACGATCAGCTTCACTTCGTGCAGGCATTCGAAATAGGCCATTTCCGGCGCATAGCCGGCTTCCACCAGCGTTTCGAAACCGGCGCGGATCAGCTCGACCAGGCCACCGCAGAGCACGGCCTGCTCGCCGAACAGGTCGGTTTCGCATTCCTCGCGGAAATTGGTCTCGATGACGCCCGAACGGCCGCCGCCAACGCCCGAAGCATAGGCCAGGGCGATGTCATGGGCATTGCCCGAGGCGTCCTGGTGCACGGCGATCAGGCACGGCACGCCGCCACCCTTCTGGTATTCGCCGCGCACGGTGTGGCCCGGGCCCTTCGGCGCGATCATGATCACGTCGACGGTCGACTTGGGCTCGATCAGGTTGAAATGCACGTTGAGGCCATGGGCGAAAGCCAGGGCGGCGCCGTCGCGGATATTGGGCTCGATATGCTCGCGATAGATATCGGCCTGCAATTCGTCCGGGGTCAGCAGCATGATGACATCGGCCCAGGCGGAGGCCTCGGCCACGCTCATCACCTTGAGGCCTTCGCCTTCCGCCTTCTTGGCGGAGGCGGAACCGGGACGCAGGCCCACGGCGACATTGGTGACGCCCGAATCGCGCAGGTTCAGCACATGGGCATGGCCCTGGCTGCCATAGCCGATAATGGCGACCTTCTTGGATTTGATGATATTGAGATCGGCATCACGATCGTAATAGACGCGCATTGGGATTCTCCCTCGAAACTGCGATTTGGTTAATTGTTGGCCTTGGCCCCATAGAGGGCCAGGAACTGGTCCGTGGCGATCTTCACATCGGCTTCGATGTTGGATTCGACATTGGATTGGGTGAGGCCCTTGTCGCCGAGCAGCAGGCGGATCTGCACATCGCGCACGACGAGGCCGAAAAAGGTGCGATAGGCTTCCTCGCTCGAGGTGAAGCGCAACAGCCGCGCATCGCGGGCCGCCTCAAGGATCGGCTTGAGCCGGCGGCGAATGGCCATGGGGCCGTTTTCCAGCACGATATTGCCCAAATCGTCCTTTTCCTGCGCCGCATGGGTAATGGCCGTGCGGTTGAGGGTAATGGACACTTCCCCGATAATGGTGGTCAAAAGGTCCCGGGCGAATTGCTCCAGGCTCCCGCGCAGCGCCTTGATGCTGAGATGGCTGCGATCGACATAGGGCATGCGCACCTTGGCCGCCTGCCATTGCACCGTGGCGGTCAACAAGCCGTCCCGGTCGCCGAACCACTTGTAGAGCGTTTCCTTCGAGCACGACGCCCGCCGCGCCACCGCCGTCATCGTCAGCCCGTCGCCATTCTCCACCAGCAGGTCAAGAGCAGCCGTCAGCACGGCCTGCTGGCGCGGGGTGAACGTCTCTTCATTGACCTTGATGGCCAGGGCCACGGATTGCCTCCTTGCGGGAAAGGGCGGCCTTCCCGGCCGCTTTCCGCACAGCCGTACCGTACGGTACGGTTCGATGCAAGCCCTTTCTGAGGCCGCCCGCAACGCATTTTTAAGCCGGATTGGCTAGCAAAGACCTGTCTGGGGGGACGAACATGTCGCATCTGCGCAATTATGCCGGCGCCTTTGTTCAGGCGATGCGCGCCGATATCCCGATCTATATTGTCGTGGGCCTGTATCTGGCGACCTGTTTCTGGCTGCTCGGGCGCAACGATATCCGCCCCTTCGCCCTGCTCGATCATTACTTCTTCGCCTGGGCCATCAATTTCGGCGTCATCGGCACCTATGTGGTCAATGCGCTGGGCCTGTTCCACGTCGTCCACCGCCTGCCGCGCCGCCGGCGCCTGGGCTTCCGCCGCATGATCGCGCCCCGCCGGGTCGCGCGCTACCTGGCCGGGCTCGTGCTCCTGCTGCTCACCCTGGTGCTGTTCAGCGACATGTTCGCGGCCATCAAGTCCAGCTTCCCGCTCGGCCGCGGCTTTCTCCACGACGTGGTTCAGGCCGATATCGACAAGGCCCTGCATTTCGGCACCGATCCCTATCGCCTGCTCTATGGAATAGCCATGCATCCCTGGGTGCTGCGGGTCGTCGAGGTCAATTACAATGTCGGCTGGTTCCTGATCTGCTATTTCACGCTGTTCTGGGTGGTCACCTCGCCCCGCGCCGAGGGGATAAGGCTCCGCTTCACCCTCACCTGGTTCTCCTCCTGGGTAATCGTCGGCAATCTCGTCGCCGGCGCCTTCCTGTCCGCCGGCCCCGTCTATTACGGCAAGGTCACCGGAGACACTCTCCGTTTCGCCGACCAGCTCGCCTTCCTCGCCACCAGCGCCGGCGAAGTCGGCTCGGCCCACACCTTCCAGGCCTATCTCTGGTCCCTGCATGAATTGGGCCTGTCGGGCCTGGGCTCCGGCATCTCGGCCTTCCCCTCCATGCACGTGGCCCTGGTGACGCTCATCGCCCTCTTCGCCGCCGAACGCTCCCGCCGCCTCGGCATCATCCTCTGGCTCTATGTCGGCTTCGTCGTGCTCAGCTCGGTCTATCTCGGCTGGCATTATGCCATAGACGGCTATGCCTCCATCCTCCTGGTCACCGCCATCTACTGGGCCCTGCGCAAGGGCCTGCCCTGGCTCGCCACCCTCTCCTGGCGCCGGCCCAGCCCCGCCCTTGTCACCGAAAACACCTAGGGCATAGCGGCAAATCCGCCCCGCGCGCGGCGGCGAAAGCCCCCAATTCCGCCACACTCCTGCGCCCAAACCCGCTATACCCACCCCGAACACCCGCGACGGAGCGCCAGGCCGATGCCCACCGATTCCACCACCCTGATCGGCCTTGCCATCGGCGCCGTCATCCTCGCCTGGCTGGTCTTCTCCGTGCTCCGGAAACTTTTCGGCCTCGCCTTCATCGCCGCCCTCGTCCTCGCCATCACCGTGCTCTGGTTCAATCCCGGCCTCGCCAGCCAGCTCTGGTCACAGGTCCAGATGCTGCTCGGCACGCGCTAGAGCAGTCCACTTTGAGCTGACATCACGGCTCCATCGCCTCCCTCCCCCTTGAGGGGAGGGAATGAGGGTGGGGGTCCATCAGTGGATCACCGCACCACCCCCACCCCGGCCCTCCCCTCAAGGGGGAGGGGGCAAAGAACCGGGGCCTGTCGCGCAAGCCGCACCACCCTCACCCCCAGATCGTCACCCTCGGGTCAAGCCCGAGGGCGTTTGCGATACATCCAGAAACAAAGAACCCTCGGGTCAGGCCCGAGGGTGACGATCGGGATTGGGCTGGATGCCAGGGCCGATCCGGAGCCCATCGCCACGGCCCATCTTCCCATCTTCCGACCTCTGCAAGGCAGCTTCCATTCATCGGCACTTGCCGATGAATGACAAAGAGGGCATGTAGGAGGTCAAGTCATCCGCCCTCCGGCCAAGGAAATCCATGTCCAAGCTCATGTCCCCCATCGCCCTGCGCGGCCTCACTCTGCGCAATCGCACCGTGGTCGCCCCCATGTGCCAATATTCGGCCATCGACGGCTTTGCCAATGATTGGCACATGGTTCATCTCGGCCGGTTCGGCATGGGCGGCTTTGGCCTGGTGATCCTGGAGGCCACCGGCATCCTGCCGGAGGCGCGCATTTCCTATGGCGATCTGGGCCTGTGGAAGGACGAGCATATCTCGCCCCTCGCCCGCATCGTCGATTTCCTGCATGGCCAGGGCGCCGCCGCCGGCATCCAGCTCGCCCATGCCGGGCGCAAGGCGTCCACGCCCGTCTCCTGGCATGGCCCCCAGGACCTCGCCACCGAGGAGCAGCGCCGCGCCGTGGGCTATGAGCATTGGCAGCCGGTCGCGCCCAGCGCCGAGTCGCATGATCCCGACAATCCCGATTACCAGGTGCCCGCCGCGCTCGACCGCGACGGCATTCGCCGCGTGATCGACGGCTTCGTCGCCGCCGCCCGGCGGGCGCAGACTGCCGGCTTCGACGTGGTGGAAATTCACGCCGCCCACGGCTATCTCCTCAATCAATTCCTCTCCCCCCTCGCCAATCATCGCACCGACGAATATGGCGGCAGCCGCGAGAACCGCATGCGGCTGGTGCTGGAAGTGGCCGAGGCCGTCCGCGCCGTCTGGCCGGAAGACAAGCCGCTGCTGGCCCGCCTGTCGGTCAGCGACAATGCCGAAGGCGGCTGGACAATCGAGGACAGCGTGGCGCTGGCGCGCGAATTGAAGGCGCGCGGCGTCGATGCCATCGATTGCTCCAGCGGCGGCCTCGCCCAGGGCCGCATCAAGTCCGCGCGCGCCTATCAGGTTCCCTTCGCCGAGGCGGTCAAGGCCGGCGCCGGCATCCCCACCATGGCCGTGGGCGTGCTCGGCGATATCCAGGTCGCCGAAACCATTCTCGAGAACGGCCAGGCCGATTTCATCGCCCTTGCCCGCGGCGCGCTCGACGATCCCAATTGGCCGCTCCACGCCAATCGGGAACTGGGCGGCGACTACACCCTCTGGCCCGTACAGACCCGGCGCGTCGCCGAATATGACCGGGTCATGGCCCAGGGCTGACCACTGACCACCCCAATTTCGCCCAAGTGCCGGCGTCACCTCGCAGCCATTGCAAGGAGACCCGCCATGGACAAGAAGGCTGCAATTCTCGCCCTGATGACCGCCTGGGGAGTGGGCACTTGTGCCCTCCCCGCCATGGCGCAGGATGCCGGCGCGCCCGCCACCGAAGCAGCCGGCGCCGAAGCGGATGGCGACAATCCGCTCCTCAACCGCGTCTGGGTGCGCTCCGGCGACGATTCGGGCCTGCCGGGCGCCATGCAGATTTTCCTCGCCGACGGCACCCTGGTGTCCGATTCCTGCTGGGAGACCTATCGGCTCTCCAAGTGGCAGCAGGTGTCGGAGACAGAAATTTCGTGGGAGGAGGACGGCATGACCATCAATGCCGATATCACCGCTCTCACCGCCGATGAGCTGGTTCTCAATCTGAAACTGGTGGACGGCGTCGAGGAACAGCGCTTCGCACCCGCCGAAACGCCCTATCTCTGTCCCGATATGCCGAAGTGAGGCGGTCGGCGTTAACAATCTGCTGCCGAATTCGCCTCAGATGATAACCTGAGTGCCGATCTCCACCACCCGCCCCGTGGGGATATGGAAATATTCGGTGGCGTCGCTGGCATTGCGGGCCAGGCGGATGAAAAGCCTGTCCTGCCAGAACCTTAACAGGCCCGTCTTCTGCCCGAGCTTCAGCGAGCGCCGCGACAGGAAGAAGGAGGTCGACATGATGTCGAACTTCCACCCCAGCTTGCGCGCCAATGCCAAGGCCTTGGGAATATTGGGACTTTCCATGAACCCGAAGGTCACCACCACCCGGAAGAACAGCTCGTTATAGGCATCGATCGTCACCTTCTCATCGTCCGGCACCCGCGGCGATGTCGAAGTCCGCACCGTCAGGATGACGTTCTGCTCGTGTAACACCTTGTAATGTTTGAGAGAATGCAGCAGCGCGGTCGGGGCACCCTCCACATCCGAAGTCAGGAAAATCGCCGTTCCCGGCACGGTATTCGGCTTCTTCTTGGCCAGGTTATTGACCAGGAATTCCAGCGGCACCTCATCCCGTCGCGTCTTCTCCGACAGCCGCCGCCGCCCCGCCATCCAGCTCCACATCACGGTCGCCACCACCAGCGCAACCACCGCGGGAACCCAGCCGCCCTGGAACAGCTTGGCCGCATTGGCGGCGAAGAATGCGCCATCGATGACCAGGAAAACCAGTCCGAAGGCCAGAACCGCCGCCGGATGCCACTTCCAGTTCCGCCACATCACCACCACCAGCAACGCCAGCGTGACGATCATCACCCCGGACACCGCGATCCCGTAAGCGTTTGAAAGCGAAGCGGAACTCCCGAACGCGGCAACCAGGACCAGCACGCCAAGCATCAGCATCGTGTTGATCTGCGGCATATAAATCTGCCCGCTCTGCGTCGCCGAAGTGTGTTGCACCACCATGCGCGGCAGCATGTTCAGGGCGATGGCCTGCTGGGTCAGGCTATAGGTGCCGGTAATGACCGCCTGGCTGGCGATGATCGTCGCCATGGTCGCCAGGATCACGAAAGGCAGAAGCGCCCATTCCGGCTGCATCTGGAAAAAAGGGCTGGCCACATTCTCGATGCCGACCGACAGCACGAAGGCGCCCTGCCCGAAATAATTGAGCAGCAGGCAGGGAAAAACCAGCGCGAACCACGCCAGCACGATCGGCTTGCGCCCGAAATGGCCCAGGTCCACGTAAAGCGCCTCGGCGCCGGTAACCGCCAGGAAAATGGCCCCCATGACCACAAAGGCGATGCCGAAATGGGTGAACAGAAAACCCAATCCCAGAAAGGGGTTAAGGGCGGCAAGCACCGCCGGATAGGCGATGATGTGAACGAGGCCCGAAAAGCCCAGGACCAGGAACCACAGGGCCGTGATGGGCCCGAAGACGATGGAAACCTTGGCCGTGCCGAAGCGCTGCACGGCAAAGACGCCGATGATGATCAGCATGGTGATCGGCACCACCCAGCGGGTCATGCCCGGCGCCACCAGTTCCACGCCTTCCACCGCCGAAAGCACTGAAATTGCCGGGGTCAGCAGCGCATCGCCATAGAACATGGCCGCGCCCACCACGCCCAGCACGGTGATCCAGATCGGCGGATTGGTGAAGGTCTTGCGCGCCAGCGCCATCAGGCTCAGCGTGCCGCCCTCCCCGTTATTGTCGGCCCGGGTGACGAAGAACACATATTTCACCGCCACGGTCAGCGTCAGCGCCCAGACGATGAGCGAGAGCAGCCCGAGAATCTCGATATCGCTCGACGCCGCGCCGGGCCGCACATGCGTCGCCTGCCGGAAGGCATAGATCGGGCTGGTGCCGATATCCCCATAGACGACACCGATCGCGCCCAGGGTCAGGAGGGGCAAACTGCTTTTGTCGTGGCTGGCCTGGGAGGTCGCTACGTCGCCGGCCTGCTGGTCGGCTTTATCCGTATGCGTCATGAGCTTTGGGGCTCTCGCTGTTTCAGGGCGGGCGCCGCTATACACCCGCCGCCCGACACACACAACACCCACCATGACGATTGGTTCAGAAACCAGCAGGGGCCGCTCCTTACGGAACGGCCCCTGCCAGGTAAGCGGAGACTTGGAGGTCTTCGCGATGCGATTATTCGGCGGCCTTGGCGACAGCCTCGTTTTCGCGGGCGGCCTTGGCGGCCTCGCCCCACCAGACCAGCTGGTCCAGCATGTCATTGGCGGAATTGCCGATCGCGCCTTCGATATCGGCCAGCGTCTTGGTGCCGCCGTAGCCGGGATGCACCGACATGAAATCGGCGCCGGCGATATGGACGGCCGAGCGGGTGGAGACCATCTGCAGCTCCACGCCGATGGTGCGCAGGTTTTCGATGGCGCGGGCACCGCCCACCGAGCCATAGCCCACGGCGCCGAAGGCCTTCTTGTTCCAGTTGGTATAGGCCTGATCGATGGCGTTCTTCAGCGCGCCGGTGATGGCGCGGTTATATTCGGCGACGACGAAGATATAGCCGTCATATTCGGAAACCTTGTTCTGCCAGCGCACGGCTTCCGCATTCTGGCTCGGCGCCCAGGCGTTGGAGGCCACTTCATCGAAGAACGGGAGATTGAAATCGCGCAGATCAACGATCTCGGCATCGATCTCGGGGCGTTCATTCGCCCGGTCCAGGATCCACTTTGCGGGGATTTCGCCGAAGCGGCTCGGACGGGTGGAGGAGATGATAACGGCAATCTTGAGCTTGGACATTGTGGTGCCCTCCTTAGTAACAAAACGTAACTGAGGCGATATATGTGCCTGTGGTCGAAATGCTCAAGAAGGCACCTTCCTGTCATCCGGGGACACCAAGGTGCCCCGGTTACATCCATGTAAGTATTTGTTACAAAAGGCTTTGCGCCGAATCGGCGGCAGCAGTGCCGCTGCCAGGCCATGATCGGTGCGCCCGAGCAAACGCATTGTTCTTCGGGCGTGAACGACGCAAGCCGGCGCCTTAGGCGGAGAGCACCGTGATATAGCGCCGAGTCGCCTCGGCGAACCCCATGAGCAAGGCATCGGCGGTGAGGCCATGCCCGATGGAAACCTCCGCTATTCCCGGAACGGCGGCCTGGAACGCCGGCAGATTGTCCAGCGTCAGATCATGCCCGGCATTGACGCCAAGCCCTTGGGCCAGCGCCGCACGGCAGGTTTCGGCCAGGGTCGTCAGTTCACGTTCGGCCTGGTCGGCATCGTCGTAGCAGGCGCCATAGGGGCCGGTGAACAATTCCACCCGGTCCGCCCCTGTGGCCCTGGCCGCGCCCACGCCATCCTCGCCCGCATCCGGGTCGCAGAACAAAGAGATTCGCCGGTCGGGGCGCTTCAGCCGCTGCACGACCGAGGTGAGGAAATTGCCCTTGCCGGTAAAATCCCAGCCATGATCGGAGGTCGCCTGGGCCGGATCGTCCGGCACCAGCGTCACCTGCTGCGGATTCACCGTCTCGATCAGCGCCAGAAAATCCGCGCTGGGATAACCCTCGATATTGAATTCGGCCTTGGGATAGTCTTCCCGCAGCATGGCGGAAAGCGCGAAAACGTCGGTCCGCCGGATATGCCGCTCGTCCGGCCGGGGATGCACGGTGATGCCGCTGGCGCCGGCATCCAGCACCACGCGGGCAATTCCCGTCACGCTGGGCCAGGGCAGGTCGCGCCGGTTGCGGAGCTGGGCGACGGCGTTGAGATTGACGGAAAGAAGGGTCATGGCAGGACTCGAACTATTCAAGCCCTGCCATACACCAGACTTGGCGCGCAGCCCAATCGAACCTTGTGATGAGTCCGATCAGCGCCGCCTTACATCCCTTCAGGTCCCCGCCCGATCGCGGCAAGGCCCGTCCGCACCACTTCCACCAGCCCCAGCGGCGCCATCAGCGCGATGAAGCTGTCGACCTTTTCAGGCTTGCCGGTCACCTCGAACACGAAGCTCTCGACCGTCGCATCCACGATATGCGCGCGGAAAGCGTCGGCCAGCCGCAGGGTTTCGGCGCGATGCTCGCCCGACCCCTTGACCTTGATGAGCGCCAGTTCCCGCTCCAGATAGGCGCCTTCCGCGGTCAGGTCGTGCACCTTGTGCACCGGAACCAGGCGCTCGAGCTGGGTCTTGATCTGCACCAGCACCTTGGGCGTGGCGACCACGACGACGGTGATGCGACTAAGTCGCTTGTCGTGTTCGGTCTCGCTGACGGTCAGGCTTTCGATATTGTAGCCCCGGGCCGAAAACAGCCCGACCACCCGGGCGAGGATACCCGGTTCGTTGTCGACCAGCACCGAAAGCGTATGCCGCTCGGTCTGCTGGGTTTCCTGGGTGAGAAAATAGGCCGAACCGGTCGGCTGCAAATGTGCGTTCATTTTTTTGTCCTCAAGCCTTTAGCAAATTGCCTCAGCCACCTCGGCGTCATTCCGGCGCAGGCCGGGGCGACAGGGTGATGTGGCAGCAATCACACCAAGGCCCGCCCTTTCTCGTCGATGATGTCGCCGATATCGGCCGTATCGGGCAGGATGATTTCGTTGTGCGGCTTGCCCGAGGGGATCATGGGCAGGCAGTTCTCGTCCTTTTCGACCAGCACGTCGAACAGCACCGGGCCGTCATAATCGATCATCTCGGCAATGGCCGCATCGAGGTCGGCCGGCGTGTCGCACTTGATGCCCTTGGCCCCATAGGCCTCGGCCAACTTGACGAAATCGGGCAGCGATTCCGAATAGGAATGCGCGTAGCGCGAGCCGTGCAACAGGTCCTGCCACTGGCGCACCATGCCCATGCGTTCATTGTTGAGGATGAACACCTTGATCGGCAGGCGATATTGCACCGCGGTCGAGAGCTCCTGCATCGTCATCTGCACCGAGGCTTCCCCGGCAATGTCGATCACCAGCGCATCGGGGTGGGCGACCTGCACGCCGACGGCGGCCGGCAGCCCGTAGCCCATCGTGCCCAGGCCACCCGAGGTCATCCAATGGTTCGGCTTGTCGAAATGGAAGTGCTGGGCGGCCCACATCTGGTGCTGCCCGACCTCGGTGGTGATGTACACGTCCTTGGATTGCGCCTTCGTCGCTTCGTAAAGGCGCTGGATTGCCCATTGCGGCTTGATGATAGTGTCGGAATTCTTGAAGTTGAGCGAGCCGACGGCGCGCCATTTTTCGATCTGCTTCCACCACGGCGCGATGGCCTCGGTGCGCGGCTGATTGGTACGGCTGCGCCAGATGCGGATCATCTCTTCCAGCACGCGGTTGCAGTCGCCCACGATCGGCACGTCGACCCGGATGATCTTGTTGATCGAGCTCGGATCGATATCGACATGAATCTTGCGGCTATTGGGCGAGAAGGCATCGATCCGCCCGGTGATGCGGTCGTCGAAGCGGGCGCCGATATTGATCATGACGTCGCAATCATGCATCGCCATATTCGCTTCGTAGGTGCCGTGCATGCCCAGCATGCCCATCCATTGCGGTTCCGATGCCGGATAGGCGCCCAGGCCCATCAGCGTCGACGTCACAGGGAAACCGGTGAGTTCGGCCAGTTCGCGCAGGTTTTCCGAAGCCTCGGGGCCTGCATTGATGACGCCGCCACCCGTGTAGAAGATCGGCCGCTCCGCCTTCAGCATCAGGTCCACCGCTGCTTCGATGGCCGCCAGATCGCCATCCATCTTGGGGCGATAGGATTGATGCCTCAGCGTTTCCGTTTCCGGCTTGTAATAATCGCCGACGGCAAACTGCACATCCTTGGGAATGTCGATGACGACGGGGCCCGGGCGGCCGGTCGTGGCGATATGGAAGGCCTCATGCAGCACACGCGGCAGGTCGGCGACGTTCTTGACCAGGTAATTGTGCTTGGTGCAGGAGCGGGTGATGCCGACCGTATCGCATTCCTGGAAGCCGTCGGTCCCGATCAGCGTGGTCGGCACCTGCGCGGTGATGCAAACCAGCGGGATCGAATCCATCAGCGCGTCGGTCAGGCCGGTCACCGCATTGGTGGCGCCAGGGCCCGAGGTCACCAGGACCACGCCGGGCTTGCCGGTGGAGCGGGCATAGCCCTCGGCCATATGCGTCGCGCCCTGCTCATGCCGCACCAGGATGTGCTTGACGAAATCCTGCTGGAACATGGCGTCGTAGATCGGCAGAGCCGCCCCGCCGGGATAGCCGAAGATATGTTCGACTCCCTGGTCGGTCAGCGCCTGGATCACCATTTCCGCGCCGGTCATTTTCTCGGCCATTGTCAGCCCTTCCTAAAACTTTTGCCCCTGCAGGAGCCTTGTTCGTCGTTCCGCCTCTCCCCGCGCGGCGGAAAAAAGGCAATAAAAAAGGCCCCGTTCGGGACCTGTTTTCGGCGCACCAGCTATCGCGCGGGGTTTTACCCCACGTTGCCGATGCGCCCGCATACTACGAGAATGAGTGCCCGCACAGGACCGCTCCAAAATTCTAGACGCGGCATTGATAAGAGCAATGCGGCGGACGAGTCAAGCCAATGCAGCCATCCGCGGCCGGCGCCGTTCCCCAACAGATGGGGACAGCGCCATTCCAGCGCGAATTAAGGGATTGCAGGGCGGGCAAGGGATGCTAAAGCCCAGCCAACGCCATTTATGACAGTTTGATGACATGAGCAAAAGCGCGCTGGACAAGGACTTGCAGCGGGTCTCCGGCCTCGAGACCGCGACCCACGACCTGGGCCGCATGCTGGCCGCACCGGGCATCGCGCTCGTCTTCCTGCTGGTCGCTGCGCTCTGGGCCAGCTTCGCCGTCGAACAGGGGCCTTCGACCTATATCGTCGTCATCGGCGCCGCCATTGCCGGATACATGGCGCTCAATGTCGGCGCCAACGACGTCGCCAACAATATGGGGCCCGCCGTGGGCTCGCGCGCCCTCACCATGGTCGGCGCCCTGGTCATCGCTGCCATATTCGAGGCGGCCGGCGCCCTGCTGGCCGGCGGCGACGTGGTCAATACCGTCGCCCGGGACCTGCTTCTGGCCCCCGAGATCGAGCCCACCAGGTTCATTCTCGTCATGATGGCGGCCTTGCTGGCCTCGGCGCTCTGGGTGAACCTCGCCACCTATATCGGCGCCCCGGTTTCGACCACCCATGCCGTGGTCGGGGGCGTGGTCGGCTCCGGCATCGCCTCGGCCGGCTTTGCGGTGGTCAACTGGCCGATGATCGGCGCCATCGCCACCAGTTGGGTGATTTCCCCGGTCCTGGGCGGTATTTTTGCCGCCGCTTTCCTGCTCGTCATCCAGGCCACCATCACCAATCGGCTGGACAAGATTTCCGCCGCCCGCCTCTGGGTACCGATTTTCGTGGCCGCCATGACCGGCATCTTCGCCATGTATCTGGCGACCAAAGGACTAAGCCGCATCTGGAAGCCGGACATGGTCACCACGGCGCTGCTCGGCGTCGTCTTTGCCGGCCTTGGATGGTTCCTCGCCATGCCCTGGGTACGGTCGCAGTCGCGGCACCTGGAAAACCGCAAGAAACATGTGGCCACCCTGTTCCGCCTGCCCCTGATCGTGGCCGCGGCGCTGCTGTCCTTCGCCCATGGCGCCAATGACGTCGCCAATGCCATCGGCCCCTTCGCTGCCATCGTCACGGCCGTGCAGACCGGCCATGGCGAAGTCGCCAATATCTCCCTGCCCTTCTGGGTCCTGGCCATCGGCGCCATCGGCATTTCGCTCGGCCTGGCCCTGTTCGGGCCGCGCCTCATCCGCACCGTCGGCGAGCAGATCACCAAGCTCAACGAAATCCGTGCCTATTGCGCCGCGCTTTCCGCCGCCATCACCGTGCTCGTCGCCTCGGCGCTCGGCATGCCCGTCTCATCCACCCATATCGCGGTGGGTGCCGTCTTCGGCGTCGGTTTCCTGCGTGAATACATGTCCCGCCGCGAAGCCCATGGCAGCGCTGTTCCGGTCAATGCGCGCTTCGTCGATGCCAGCCAGCTCAATGCCACGCCCGAAGACGCGCTGGCCAATGCCCGGCAGGTGGAAAGCCGCCTGCTGGTCCGCCGCCAGCATGTCTACAGCATCTTCGCGGCCTGGGTAGTGACCGTGCCGGCCTCGGCCATATTGTCCGGCCTGCTCTATCTGGGCCTTGATCTGATCATCTAGCCTTATCGACATGGCGCGCATGCAATTGCGCCGCCAGCCGCGCCAGCGAACGATCGGCGAGAAGCCGCCGTGCTTCGGGCAAGGTCGCCCAATGGCGCAGCCGCTGCTGGTCCTCGCGCCAGGAATCATGCTGCTGGGTGACCAGGAGCGGATAGAGATCGACATCGACCAGTACCGTTCCGTCATTGCCGATGCTGGCTCGGTAGCTGCCCACCGGCACCTGCTCGATCTCGCCGGAGACGCCGGCTTCCTCCAGCGCCTCGTTCGCCGCGCTGTCCCAGGGCGTATAGCCGGGCTCGATGGCGCCCTTGGGGAAAATCCATTTGCCGCTGCGCCGCGAGGTGATGAGCAGGAAGGTCATGCGACCATCGACCAGCGCATAGGGCAAGGCGCCCGCCTGCCGCAGACCGTCGGGGGTCTCCACCTTGGGGCTCCAGTTCTTGAGAAATTCGCGCATCATGTCACCGCAGGGTCGTCGTTCGACCGCCGTGTGGCATAGCCGCACCGCAAGAGTCCACAGCCACAACGAGAATGGGCCCCGCAGGGCCCATCCAAAATTCCATCGATCGATGCGGCACCAGCGTGCCGGCCGCTTAGCTCAGCAGCGTCAGCTCGGTGGCCGAAACCTTGCCGTCGCGGCCGGTCTGCAGCTCAAAGCTGACCTTGTCGCCTTCATAAAGCCCCTGCAGGCCCGAGCGCTGCACCGCGGAAATATGGACAAACGCATCCTTCTCGCCGTTATCGGGAGAGATGAAGCCATAGCCCTTGGTGGTGTTGAAGAATTTCACGGTCCCGGTAATGGCGGCCATGCTGAAAACCTCTTGGTCTGTTGTGCCGCAACGTGCGGCGGAAGGGTTATCCGGATGAACCGGACTTACGATTCACGAGATCAGGAGGTAGCCTAGTTTCCGGCGAGCCGGTCGTTCAGATAGCGCAAGACAAGTGGCACGTAAGATTATTATCTCTTGGCGTTTCGACTTTTTCAAGATCGATAACGAGACATGGAAACACCCGGCTGGGGGGCCAACCGGGTGTCTGGCGCCTGGGGGCGCTACGCCGCAGGGGGCGCTACGGCATGGGAGCCCGGCTTAGCCGCGCGGGCAGGTGTCGATATAACGGCTGCCATCCGGACGCTGGTAAACACAGCGGTCGCGGCTGGTGCCATGATAGCCCAGCAGCTCGCCGGCGGCCGCGCCGGCCACTGCGCCGACACCGGCGCCGACAGCCGTGCCGAGCAGGCTGCCACCGGTTGCGGCAGCGCCAATAACGCCGCCGCCAACGGCGCCAACGGTTGCACCCTGCTGGGTGGTGGTGCAGGCGGCAAGCGACAGAGCCGTCGCGGCGATGATCAGGATCTTATGCATTGGGTTCCTCCAACAGGATGCTCGCAGGCAAGAATGCACGGTCTCGTGAAAAGGTTCCGGTGCATTTTTAATCTTTCTTGAATGAACGATCCGGCCGCAAGCCCCCAAGGGCGATACCGAGCCAGGCCAGGATCATGGCGCCACCGCCCAGAGGCGCAGCGCCGGGAAAAAGGCCATGCCCCGCCCATTCCCGCATCGCCAGGTCGGCGGCGAACAGAATGGTGCCCGCAGCCAGCGCGCAGCCGGCGAGCGTCAGGCTCCGCCAGCGGGTCTGCAACCCCAGGGCCAGAAGGGCCGGTCCATGCGACAGGAAAACGGCCGCAATCGCCGCCAGATTGCGCGATTCCGCCATATGCGACGCCGCCGCAGCAGCGGCCACACCCATTGCGCCGATCAGGCCGGCGGCGACCAGCACTATTCTCTGCATGTCGACCTTCTTCCTCCCGCCGCTTCCCGACAGGGCCGCTTTCGAATAGAGCATGACCCCGCGAGTGTGAGAATGACAATGAGTGACAAAGCCGCGCCGACCGAACCGACGCTCCTCGATCCGTCCGCCACGTCCGGCTGGCGCCAGGAACTGCGCGCCACCTTCGCGCTGGCCTGGCCGCTGGTCATTGCCCAGCTGGCGCAGAACGCATTGCATACCACCGACGTCATCCTGCTCGGCTGGCTCGGCCCCGCCTATCTTGCCGCCGGTACCCTGGGCACGACCTTCTTCATGCCGTTTCTCCTGTTCGGCGTCGGCGTCGTCGGCGCGGTGGCGCCGCTGGTCGCCCAGGCGCGGGGCGAGCGCAATATCAAGGCCATCCGGCGTATCGTCCGCCAGGGATTCTGGGTGGCCATCGTGCTGGCCACGCTGCTGTTGCCGCTCGTCCTCCAAATCCGGCCCATCTATCAAATGCTCGGCCAGGACCCGATGGCGACGGAAATGGCCGAGCAATTCGTCCAGATCGTCGCCTGGTCGCTGTTCCCGGCAATCGGCATCATCGCGCTGCGTTCCTTCCTTTCGGCCTTCGACGCGACGCGGGCTATATTGGTCATCACCGTTCTGGGCGTGGTGGTGAACGCGCTCATCGCCTATGCGCTCATCTTCGGCAATTTCGGCCTGCCACGGCTGGAACTACGCGGTGCCGGCATCGCCACGCTCACCACCAATATCGTCATGTTCGTTGTCATGCTCATCTATGTGGTGCGCCACCGACGCTTCCGGCGCTTCAATATCCTGATGCGCTTCTGGAAGCCGGATTGGGGCTATTTCCGGTCCATCTTCGCCATCGGCACCCCGATAGCGCTGACCGTGCTCGCCGAGGTCGGCATGTTCACCGCCGCGGCGCTGCTGATGGGGCGGATCGGCACCGACGAGGTCGCGGCCCATGCCATCGCCCTGCAATGCGCCTCCATGGCCTTCATGGTGCCGCTCGGCCTCGGCATCGCGGCCACCGTACGCGTCGGTGTCGCCTATGGCCGCCGCGACCGGGAAGGCATCCGCAAGGCCGGCTGGATGGCCTTCATGCTCGGCACGGGCTTCATGCTGATTTCCTGTCTGGCTTTCCTGCTCTTCAGCCGGCCCATCGTGTCGATCTTTCTCGATCCCTCGGTGCCGGCCAATGCCAATGCAGTGAACCTGGCCGTGTCCTTCCTCGCCATTGCCGGTATTTTCCAACTGGTCGATGGCGCCCAGGTGACCGCCGCCCATGCCCTGCGGGGCCTGAGCGACACCAAGATTCCAATGGTCCTTGCCATATTGGGCTATTGGATGGTGGGCCTGCCGACCAGTTATGTCCTGGGCTTCGTCTTCGACTGGCGCGGCGTCGGCATCTGGACGGGCCTGGCGGTCGGCCTCACCTTCGTGTCCATCGTGCTGCTTGCCCGCTTCGCCCTGCGCGAACGCCTCGGACTGCTGGAGAAGATCGGCGTGGCGCGCGGCTAGGACGCAGCCCCACCGGGATCGGACCGGGGCCAGTCCCCCATGCGGTTGCGGAACCATGTCCGCTGCCGCTTGGCATATTGGCGGGTGGCAATGATGGCGCGCTCCATCGCCTCCGCGCGGCTGAGACGTCCGGCCAGCCAGCCGGAAATCTCCGGCACCCCGATCGCCTTCATGGCCGGCAGCGACGGATCGGGCCTCTGCGCCAGCAACGCTTCCACTTCTTCGACGGCCCCGGATTCGAACATGGCTTCGAACCGTTCCCCGATCCGGGTTCGCAACAGCTCGCGATCCGGCCACAGCAATAGGCGCTCGATTTCCCAACCGCCCAGCACGCCCGGCTGCTGGTCCTCCTGGAAGCTCGAAAGCGCCCTGCCCGTCGCCCGTTTGACCGCCAATGCCCGGATCACCCGCTGCGGGTCGGCCACTTTCAGCCGGCCGGCGGTTTCGGGATCTTCCGCCGATAGCAGCCTCATGCGTTCACTCTCGTCCAGCGCCTGAATCTCTTGTTGAACTTCAAGCACCACATGGTCCGGAATGCCGGGCACATCGGCGAATCCATTTATCAGCGCATCGAAATAGAGCCCTGTTCCGCCAACGAAAATCAGCGGCCGAGCCGGATCGCTGGTCGCCACGACGTCTTGCACCGCGCGAAGCCATTGCCCCGTCGAAAATCGCTGGGCCGCCGGCACCGATCCATAAAGCACATGCTCGGCCCGACTCTCATCTTCGATGCTTGGCCGCGCCGTCACCACGCGCAACGTGTCGTAAAGCTGCATGGAATCGGCGTTGACGATGATGCCATCCGAAGCAATGGCGCGCGTGATGGCCAGCGCCGACTTGCCGCTGGCAGTCGGACCCGCTATCAGCACAGCGCGTCTCTGGCCCGTCAAATCCCGCCTCCGAAAGTTGCTGCCGCCATGCCGGTCCTCTCTCTCATCGCCAATCCTGCCGACCCTGAACTCGACACGGCCCTCGCGGCCGCTGTGGTCGCAAAAACCGGCGGCGAACTCAACTGGCTCAATCACGGCGTCGCCTGCGACATCATCGAGCCGGCGGCGCCGGATGCCTTGGATAGCGCCAGGGATATCCTGGCCGGCAAGGCCGTGGATGCCAATGTCGTGCCGACCGAGGGTCGCCGCAAGCTGCTGCTGGTCGCCGACATGGATTCCACCATGATCGAGCAGGAATGCATCGACGAACTGGCGGCCGCGCTCGATCTCAAGCCACAGGTCGCCGAAATCACCGACCGGGCCATGCGCGGCGAACTGGATTTCGCCCAGGCGCTGGATACCCGTGTCGCGCTGCTCAAGGGCTTGGAACGCAAGGTGATCGAGGAGGTGCGGCGCGAGGCGATTACGCTGGCGCCCGGCGGCCGTGCCCTGGTCCAGACCATGAAGGCTTACGGCGCCTATACGTCCCTGGTCTCGGGCGGCTTCACCCTCTTCGCCGATTATTTCGCCAAGCGCATCGGCTTCGACGAGGCCATCGCCAATCTCCTGGAATTCGACGGCGACCGGCTGACCGGCACCGTGGCGAAACCCATTGTCGACAAGAGCACCAAGCGCGAGCGGCTCCTGGCCCTCGTCGATGAACGCGGTCTGAGCACAAGCCAGACCCTGGCCGTCGGCGACGGCGCCAACGATCTCGACATGATCGGGGTCGCCGGGTTCGGCGTCGCGCTCCATGCCAAGCCGGCCGTGGCGGAAGCCGCCGGTATCCGCATCGACCATGGCGACCTCACCGCCCTGCTCTATCTGCAGGGTTACGAGGAACACGAATTCGTCCGCTGATCCGGCGACTGGACAAGTCCCATCCTTTCCCGCTTAGCTGGATGCGGGAGAGACGCGACGGGAGGAGCGTCACGTGTCGATGACTTTGATCGAGGGCAGAAACTGCGGCACCTGCACCGCATGCTGTTCCTTCGCGCCCATCCGCGTCGAAACGCTCCGGAAGCCCGCCAATACGCTCTGTGCCCATTGCGCGGAAGGCCAGGGCTGCACGGTCTATGAGGTTCGGCCCCAGGTCTGCCGCGGCTTCTATTGCGGCTGGTTCTTCCTGCCCGAACTGGGGCCAGCCTGGCATCCGGAGCGAAGCGGCGTCGTCATCCGTTCGGAATCCTTCGACAACGACACCATCACCATTCTGGTCCTGCGCTTCTCGGAATTCCTGGTCTCCGAGGACTTCGCCGGCCTGGTCGGCGCATGGATCGAGGCCGGCATTTCGGTGGAGTTCGAGCGGGTCGGTCCGGAAGGCCACCTGCCGGCCAAGATGCGGGTCAACGAATTGCTCGAAGCGGCCGTGGCCGCGCGCGACCTGCGGGAAATGCAGACGATTTTCGCCTGGTCGCTGGCCCATATCGACCAGTCACACACCTGGGAGCGCGACGAGACCGAATTCTACAGCGCGCTGGCCTAGCCGTTCCATTTCATCCGCATGTAAACGCCGCCGCCTTCCAGTTCCTCCAGCATCTGCGCCAGCCGCTTCTGCTTGGTCTCTTCCCGCTGCGCCTTGTTGATCCAGAGCAGATAATCATTGCGCTGATAGGGCGGCCGCGCTTCGTATTGCGCTATCAACCCATGGGCTTCCAGAGCCTCAAGCACGAAGTCCGGCATGGTTTCGCGGGGACGAAGCGGGCGCAATTTCGGGCTCATGACAATTCACTCCTGATACCGACACCAGACTGGCAGACGCCATTGACACCTGCTGACAGGGATCGCGCTGGTATTAGCATACCGCATTGGGGCTCGCGCGGCTCTGCGCTAGTCTGGCGCCGATCCAGATCAGTGCAAGTGAGCCCAGGATGCCGAACGACAATATTGCCAAACTGATCCATGCCGCCGACCGCTATCTCGGCAAGAGCGAAGATGCGCTCACCAGCCAAGAACGCGCCATTCTCGAACAGGCGATCGGCAAGCGCGCCCTTTCCCGCGATCCGGCGGCCGAGTTCGACGAAAAGCTCACCCTGGGCCAGCGTCTGGCCGATGGCGTGGCTGCCTTTGGCGGCTCGTGGAATTTCATTATCGGCTTCGCAATCGCCCTGGCATTGTGGACCGGCGCCAACCTGCTGCTCGCGGGCCGCGCCTTCGACCCCTATCCCTTCATCTTCCTCAACCTGATGCTCTCCATGCTCGCCGCCATCCAGGCGCCGGTCATCATGATGAGCCAGAACCGCCAGGCCGCCAAGGATCGGGAGGTCTCGGCCCATGACTACGAGGTCAACCTCAAGGCCGAAATAGAGATCATGGCCCTGCACGAAAAGCTCGATCGGTTGCGCGAAGAGGACATCCGCACCCTCATCATCCAGCAGCAGGACCAGATCGAGCGGCTGACTCGGCTGGTGGAGAAGCATGTGGGGACAGGCGCAGGCAAAGGCGAATCGGCGTAATCTCCCCACATGCAGCCCTATCTCCAGCTTCTTTCCGATATTCTCGAAAACGGCGCCGACAAGTCGGACCGCACGGGAACCGGCACGCGGTCGATCTTCGGCTACCAGATGCGCTTCGATCTCTCGAAGGGCTTTCCGCTGGTCACCACCAAGCAATTGCATCGCAAGTCGATCATCTACGAATTGCTCTGGTTCATTCGCGGCGAAACCAATGTGCGCTGGCTGCAGGAACGCGGCGTCACGATCTGGGACGAATGGGCCGATGAGAACGGCGATCTCGGCCCGGTCTATGGCAGCCAGTGGCGGAGCTGGCCGGCACCGGATGGCCGCCATATCGACCAGCTCGCCAACGTCATCGAATCCATCCGCAATCGTCCCGACAGCCGCCGCCACATCGTCTCGGCGTGGAACCCGGCCGAGGTGGACAAGATGGCGCTGCCGCCCTGCCATTGCCTCTTCCAGTTCTATGTCGCCAACGGCAAACTGAGCTGCCAGCTCTATCAGCGCTCGGCCGACTCTTTCCTCGGCGTGCCGTTCAACATTGCGTCCTATGCGCTGCTGACGCATATGATCGCGCAGGTCACCGGGCTCGAGGTCGGCGATTTCGTCCATACGCTGGGCGATGCCCACCTCTACAGCAATCATTTCGAACAGGCCCGGCTGCAACTCAGCCGCGAGCCGCGTCCATTGCCCAAGCTGGTCATCAACCCCGAGCGCAAGCGGATCGAGGATTTCGTTTTCGAGGATTTCACCTTCGAAGGCTATGATCCGCACCCGCGCATCCAGGCGCCGATCGCGGTATGAGCCGGTCGCTGGGCGAACTCACGGCCCTGGTGGCGGAGGTGGCCGACACCTATGCCTCGCGCAATGCCATTGCCCGGGACGATGATTGGTATCTGCTCAAGGTCCAGGAGGAACTGGGCGAGCTGGTCGCCGAATATCTCAAGACCACGGCGCGGGGCCGCCACAAGGGCGCGGACGCAGTGGCGATCCGCCAGGCGCTCGAAGACGAAACCGCCGACGTCCTGGCCATGGTGCTGCTGTTCGCCCGGCACAACAGCATCGATCTCAATGCGGCGCTGGAGCGCAAATGGTTCCAATATCTGGGCCGCGCGCCATAAGGATTTCAGCTCGGGCCGGCCATGCCAAGCTGACCGCGAGCGAGATAATTGGGAGTTTGCCATGAGAGCCGCCATATGCGCCGCCATCCTGTTCGTCACGGCCCCCGCCCTGGCCAATGACACGGCCGCCGTGCTCACCACCGGCGGGCTGGAATTCGTCAGCCATGGCGAAATCGCCATGGAGAGCGAGGACCTCTACATCTCCAGCGACGAAATCCGCGTCACCTATGTTTTCCGCAATGACGGCGACGAAGACATCGACCTGCTCGTCGCTTTCCCCATGCCCGATATCGTGCCGGATCATTTCTCGCCGGTCGCCTTCCCGACGGGACCGTCCGACAATCTGTTCGAGTTTGAAACGACCTTCAATGGAACCCCGGTCGATGCGACCCTGCACGAATATGCCTATGCCGCGGGCGTCGATCGCACCGACTTCCTGCGCGGGCTCGACCTGCCGCTGGTGCCCATAAGCAGTGAAGCGCTGAATGCCGTGGATGAGCTGGACGACGACATGATCCGGCAATTGCTGCATATGGACCTGGCCATCCCCGACGAATTCGACGCCGGCGCAGGCTGGGAAACCCATCACTGGCCCAATTGGACCTATCGCGCCACCTATACCTGGGAGGCCACCTTCCCGGCCGGCGAGCGGGTGACCGTCGAGCACCGCTACAAGCCCAGCGTCGGCGGCACGGTCGGCGTTTCCTTCCTGTCCGAGCCCTATGAGGATTACGACCCGGCCAGCGCGTACAGGCAGAAATATTGCACCGACGACACCTTCATCAACGCCGTCCGCAAGACCCTGACCGATCCCGACGAGCCCTGGTCGGCCCCCTTCTCGGAAACCTGGATTTCCTACATCCTCACCACCGGCGGCAATTGGGCCGGCAACGGCATCGAGAAATTCCGCCTGGTCATCGACAAGGGCAGCGAGAAGAACCTGGTGTCCTTCTGCGGCGAGGGGGTGAAGAAGATCGGCCCGACCACGTTCGAAATGGTCAAGGAGAACTACTGGCCCCAACAGGAACTGGAAATCCTGATCCTGCAAAGGCATGGGGACCAGTAGGTTTCGCCTCGCCAACCTTGGGGGCATGCCCGCGACAGCGGGAGCCCTGTCTGCTTAAAACGGAGGTCCCCGCCTCGCGGGGATGACAGTGTGACATCAGCGAGTACAGGCAATAGCCTCACTATCCGTCCGGCCATTGCCGAGGACGCCGCCACAATCATCGGCTTCATCCGCGCGCTCGCCGAATATGAAAAGCTCGCCCATGAAGTGGTCGCCACCGAAGCGGACATCGCCCGCGACCTGTTCGGGGCCGATCCCAAGGTGTATTGCGAAATCGCCGAATGGGAGGGCGCGCCTGTCGGCTTCACCCTCTGGTTCTATACCTATTCCACCTTCCAGGGCCGGCATGGGATATGGCTGGAGGATCTTTATGTAGACCCCGCCATGCGCGGTAAGGGCATCGGCAAGGCGCTTCTGGTCGATCTCGCGCAACGCTGCGTTCGCGAGGGATTGGGCCGTTTCGAATGGTGGGTGCTGGATTGGAACGCACCGAGCATCGATTTCTACAAGAGCCAGGGCGGCGTCATGCAGGACGAATGGACCAAGGTTCGCGTGGAGGGCGAGGCGCTGGCGAAGCTGGGGCAAGTCGGATCATGATCGTTTCCCTCATCGCCGCTGTGGCGCGCAACAATGTCATCGGCGCCGACCAGACCATTCCCTGGCGCATTCCCTCCGACTTCGCCTGGTTCAAGCAGACCACGATGGGCAAGCCCATGGTCATGGGTCGCAAGCAGTTCGAGACCTTCCCCAAGCCCCTGGCCGGCCGCCCCCATATCGTGGTGACCCGCCAGCGCGATTATGCGCCCTCAGGCGTCACCGTGCGGCACAGCCTGGCCGAGGCGCTGGAAACCGCCCGCGCATTGGCGGCGGCCTCCGGGACGGACGAAATCATGGTGATCGGTGGCGGCGACATTTACGCGCAGGCTCTGCCCCTGGCCGACCGGCTCTACATCACCCATGTCGATCTCGCCCCAAAGGGCGAGGTTTATTTTCCGCCCATCGACCGCGCGATCTGGCGGATTGTCGCCGAGCCGGAGGTGCCGCGTTCCGAAAGGGATGGCGCCGCTTATGCGATCCGCATCTATGAGCGCCTTCACGGCTCCGCGCATTGATCGCGCGGCCGCCTTGCTTATATATGGCAGCACAGTTTTCTCTTAGACACCGAAAGGAATGCGATGCCTTGGGAGAATAATGGAGGCGGAGGTGGCCGCAACACAGGCGGCCCCTGGGGCCAGGCTCCGGGAGGGGGCGGGGGCGGCCCACGCCGTCCAGGCGGGAACAATACTCCCAATCTCGAAGACATCCTCAATCGCGGCCGTGACCAGTTCAAGGGCGGTGTCCCCGGTGGTCGCTGGGCGATCGTCGGCGGCGTGATCGCGCTGCTTGCCTTCTGGGGCGTCAATTCGGTCTACCAGATCAGCCCGCAGGAAGTCGGTGTCGAGCTGCGCTTCGGCAAGCCCAAGCCCGAGCTGTCCGGCCCGGGCCTGCATTTCATGCTTTGGCCCGTCGATACGGTCGAGCGCGTGGTCACCACCGTCAACCAGACCCAGATCGGCGTGCAGAATGCCAGCGGCTCGCGCGCCAGCGCCAGCGACGGCCTGATGCTGTCGGGCGACCAGAACATCGTCAATGTCCAGTTCTCGGTCTTCTGGTTCATCAGCGACCCCACCGCTTACCTGTTCAATGTCCGCGACCAGGATTCCCTGGTTCGCTACGCAGCCGAAAGCGCCATGCGCGAAGTGGTCGGCCGTCGCCCGGCCCAGGAAGTCTATTCGGACGACCGCGCCGGTATTCAGGCCGACGTGCTGCGCATCACCCAGTCGACATTGCAGGCCTATGGCCTGGGCGTGACGGTCAGCCAGATCCTGATCGAGAACGCGAGCCCGCCGGCCGAAGTCATCGACGCCTTCAACGAAGTGCAGCGCGCCCGGCAGGACGAAACCCGCCTGCAGGAAGAAGCCCGTTCCTACGCCAATACCCTTCTGGGTAATGCCCGTGGTAATGCCGCCGCACTCCGCGAAGAAGCGGCCGCCTACACCAACCGCGTGGTGCAGGAGGCAACCGGTGAGGCCGAGCGCTTCAATTCCATCTATGCCGAATATGTCAATTCGCCGGACGTGACCCGCAAACGCCTGTTCCTGGAAACCATGGAAGAGGTGCTGGGCGGATCGGAAAAAGTCCTGATCGAGAATGGCGCACAGAATGGCCAGGGCGTCGTGCCCTATCTGCCGCTGCCTGAACTGCGTTCGCGCGCAACCAGCTCGACGGGGAACTGACCATGACGAATCGTCTCTTCATCATTGGTGCCGTCATCGTCGGTGCGCTCTACGTCCTGTTCTCCTCGATCTATATCGTGGACGAGCGCGAACAGGCCATCGTCATGCGCTTCGGCCAGATCACCGATATCCGCACCGAACCGGGCCTCTATTTCAAGATCCCGACCGATATCGTGGACAGCGTGCAGATCGTCGATGACCGCCTGCTCCGCTACGACATCGCCAATATGCGCGTGCAGGTCTCGGGCAACGCCTTCTACCAGGTCGATGCCTTCCTGACCTATCGCATCGCCGATGCACGGCTGTTCCGCGAGCGCGCCACCGGCCAGCTCTCGGTGGCCGAGGCCCGTATCGGCGCCAGCCTCGATGCGGCTTTGCGCCAGGTCTATGGTCTGCGTGAGTTCACGGACGCCCTCTCCGACCAGCGCGCCCAGATGATGCAGGAAACCCGCGACCTGATCCGTCCGGATCTGGCGGAACTGGGCCTCGACATCGTGGATGTCCGCATCCTGCGCACCGACCTCGACTCCGACGTCTCGGCCACGACCTTCGAGCGTATGCGCGCCGAACGTCTCGCCGAGGCCGCCCTGCTCCGCGCCCGCGGCCAGGAACAGGCGCAAAGCCTGCGCGCCATCGCCGATCGTCAGGCCGTGGAAATCGTCGCTGCCGCGACCCGCGATGCCGAAATCATCCGCGGTCAGGGTGACGCCGAGCGGAACCGCATCTATGCGGCCGCCTATGGACAGGACGCCGAATTCTTCGAGTTCTACCGCTCGATGGAAGCCTATCGCCTGGCCCTGCCCAATTCCGGCACCACCATGGTCCTGTCGCCCGAAAGCGCCTTCTTCCGCTATTTCGGTTCGGACGGCGAATTGCCGGCGGCCAGCACCACCTTCAGCACGCCGCTGCCGCCCGCCTCGACGGTCGAAGTTCCGACGACCACCGACCAGCCGGCCCTGGACGGTCTCGGCATCGAGGAAACGGTGGCGCCGAGCATGACCCTGGAAGACGGCTCCCAGCTCGAGCCGACCCAGGGCACCGAGGCTCCGGCCCCGGTCGAGGACACTCCGCCCGCACCGGCGCCCGAGCCGGCACCGGCTCCGGCCCAGTAAGCGGCCGATCACGAACAGAGGGCCGGCGCCTGGCGCCGGCCCTTTTCTTTCGCCGATGCATTTGCATCCCGGCCGGGGCTCACCTATATAGGGAATGCCCGCAAGGGCTATGGCGATAAACGGTCATTGTAATAAACCCATCGGACCCGGGGGCAGTACCCGGCGTCTCCACCATCTTCCCCTCCGGGGAAGCCAATGGGGACGAAACAGGATCGACGAGGGCGTAAAGAGTGTGCTTTTGCCCGGTGAGGTACCACCGTTATCGGTCCGAAACTTATAGTTGCTAATGACAACAATAAGGCTCCGGTCGCTCTCGCCGCGTAAGCGGTGCTAGCACTGGGAATTAAAGTCCTCCGCTCCTAGCCGGGCGGCAGGCGGGGTTCGCAGGCACCTGGCAACAGAAGCCTGCACTTCATTTCCATTCTTGTTCGCCCCTGGCGCCTTTCTCCTTGAATTCTCATGGAACGTAGGGCTGATATGGGCCGTTCGGATTCTCGGGATATACGGAGCAGCTTGCATCATGGCCGAAGACCACATGCGATACGACATTCTCGCCCAGGAAGCCCTGCGCGGCGTCGTGCGCAAGGTTCTGGCCGAGGTTTCGCGCACCGGACTGCCCGGCGAGCACCATTTCTTCATCTCCTTCGCCACGCGGGCGCCGGGGGTGCGGATTTCCGAAGAATTGCTCAAGCAGTACGACAAGGAAATGACCATCGTGCTGCAGAACCAATATTGGGATCTCAAGGTCTCCGAAACCGGCTTCGAAGTCGGCCTGAGCTTCAATGGCCAGCCGGAAATTCTCGTCATTCCCTTCGCCGCCATCAAGGGCTTCTTCGATCCCTCGGTGCAGTTCGGGCTGCAATTCGACCCCGCCACCGCACCGCGCGAAGACGAGACTATCGAAGCCCAGGCCGATGCGGCCACAGAAGCCGTCGCTGAAGGCGCCGAGCCCGAGACCCAGGGCGAGAAGGTCATCAGCCTCGATGCCTTCCGCAAAAAGCCCTGATCCGGACCACAGATGGAAAAGCGCTCCTTTTCCATAGCGGGACACCGCACCTCCATCGCCCTCGAGCCGGACTTCTGGCAAGGCCTGGAAGCCATGGCCCAGGCCCGCGCCCTGAGCCTGGCCGGCATTGTTCGTGAAATCGACGAGACCCGCGAGACGACCAATTTGTCGTCGGCCGTGCGGCTCGCCGTTCTGGCCTGGTATCGGGACCGGCCCGAAATCAGTTCGGCGGCAGAAGCTGGATCGGCTGGTTGACGCCGCTGCCGAAAGGCTGGTTCACCCCAGGCTGAAAGCCCAGATCGAGCGGCGCTGACGGAGCCGGCTCCGGCGCGACGTTCTCTTCGAGCAGACGCCGCTCCTCCTCCAGCCGCCGCGCCTCTTCCTCCGCCGCCCGCCGCGCTGCCTCCTCGGCCGCCTGCCGGCGCTGTTCCTCGGCCAACCGGTTTCGCGCCTCGGCCGCCGCGCGCTGCCGCGCTTCGTCCTCCAGCCGCAACCTGTCCAACCGCTCCAGTTCGAGCTCATTGGCCCGCACCTGGATGGCCGCGACCATCTCGGCCAGATCGAGCGTGACCAGGGGCGCCAGCAGCGTCCCGCCGATCCGGGCGACGATGCGGGCCGTTTCGGGCTCGATCAGCCCATCGGGATCGCGATAGTTCCGCGGCGTCAGCACGAAATTGCCATCGAGCCCCAGGCGCGCCAGGGCCAGATTGAGGCTACCGGCCAGCCGCCCGCCCTCTCCCTCGATGATCAGATTGGCGATGCGCGCCGCGCCACCGGCAATGGTGAAGGCCCCCCGCGCCTCGTCGGCGGCGAATGCGCCCTGCGACAGGGCCAGGCCCATCAGCGTTTCCAGCGCGTCTGCATCGATGTTCAGCGGGTCCTCGATACCGGCCAAGGTGGGGAAGATCGTGGGCGTCAGTCCGCTGGCCTCGAAATCGGCAATGGCGAAATTGCCCTCACCGGTCATGCCGCGCATGATTTCGGCCAGGCTTTGCCCGCTGCCCTCGAACTGCAGCCCGGCATTGAGCCGGCCGCCAAGCCCCTGCCCCGGATTGGCCGGCGCCAGCGCATCGATATCGACGCCGGCAATCGAGACGCGCCCCGAGAGGCTCCGCTCGGCCAAGGGCCCCGAACAGCATTGCACCAGGCTCAGTTCCAGCGAACCATCACCCACCTGGGCCTTCAACCGGTCGATGGCGATATTTTCCGGCGTCCAGGAATAGTTGAACTGCATCTCGCCCAGCAGCCTTTGGCCATTGGCGATGACGGCATCGGCATTGATCGCGATATCGCCGCGCGACGGGCGCGGCGCGCCAGTGCCGGCCAAGGGACCTTCGGGCCACAGATCATCGCCCGGAATGGCGACGGCGGCCTCGCCGAACAGGGCCATGGCCAGGGCTGTGGCGTCGACGGCCTCCGTTTTGAGCGCGCCGGTGAAAGCCGGCAATTGGCCCAGCATCTGCATCGACAGCGCGCCGGAGAAAACCGTGTCGCCGCTGACCCCGGCGATATTGGTGAAGGAGAAAGCGCGGCGGCCGGAAAAATCCAGTGCGGCGGAAGCGTCCAGTCCCGGCAATCGCGCGCCTTCCAGGCCCGCCAGCGCCGCCAGGCCGCCGGCATCGTCGAGCAGCATGTCCAGGCTGCCCTGGCCGCTGACCTCGCCATTCGCCGCGATCCTGACGTCACCGAAATAACTGATCGACTGCCCGCCCTGGCTGATGGAGGCCCGGCCATTGAAACCGTCCGGCCCGCGCCCCTCCAGGAACAGGCTGCCCAGAACGGCTCCGTCACCGGCGAGCACGGGCGCATCCCTGAGCCCGAACCGCTCCTGGGCGGCAATACCGTCCTCCGCTTCCAGCGAAGCGACCAGCCGCAGATCGTCCCTGGCCAGACCCGCCAGGCCGCCCGCCATTTCCGCGCGCAGGTCGAGCGCCGCCCCGCCCAGCGTGCCGCCCAGAGTCAGCACCTGCCCGCCTGTCGCGGCATCCGAGAGGATGAATTGGAGATCACCCGGCCATACCCCCGCAAGCCCCTCCTGCCAGGCATAGGGCATCCCGGCCATTTCGTAGATCGCGGCCAGCCCCTCCGCCTCGGCGGAGCCGACGGCCAGTTCGCCAGAGCCGGTGACCAGCGGTTCGGCCAGATTGCCGGCCAGCCGCAGCGCGCCATTGAGCGACACCCCGCCCCAATCGCGCATCGACACCTTGGCCAGGCGCAGATCACCCGGCGACCACTGCCCCTCGAGCGCGACGTCGCTGCCGGCCAGGCCCAGCACGTCCAGCGCCTGGGCCGTCAGCGAAAAGCTGCCATGGGGAAAGCTGGCGCCAAAGCTACCATCATTGGCGCCGTCGGGCAGCAGCGCCAGCAGACGCGCCGTTTGTGTCGCGTCCAGCGCCCCCAGATGCAGCACGCTGTCCAGCCGCCGTTCGGCGCCGAAGCCGAGGCGAATTTCGACGCCGTGCGATTGCCCGGCAAAGTCGAAGCGGCCATTGCTGAGCCCGAACGCATCCCCCGCCAGCATGAGCCGCCCCGTGAGCGCCCCCGGCGTATTGAACAGCACATTGCTTTCCGCCGGACGGCGCCAGAGTTGCGCCAGGGCGTCGAGCCGCTGCGCTTCCAAGGAAAAATCGCCCCTGAAGGCGGCGCGGCCTCCTTCATTGGTCACCCGGCCCGAGAGGCGCAGTTCGCTATCGCCGGGCAGATGCGCCACGGCCTGCTCGATCTGCCAGCCCTCCCCATCGGTGGTGGCATCCAACCGCAGGTCCCGCAGCGAAAAGCCGCGCAAACCGATCTCGGCCAGGTCGATATCCAGCGTGCCCGGCAGGGGCGGCACCGGCGGCGGCGGCAATTCGGCGAGCAGGCGAACCAGTTCATAGGGCAGTTCGGCCGGCACTTCGGTGGCCGGGCGCGGCGGCAGCGAGAAAACACCCCCCGACATCAGCGCATCGAAACCGGGCCGGGCCCCGAGCTGAATATTGGCCGAGCCCGTCAGCCGCATGCCTGCCCGGTTCTCGTCGGGATGCAGGGTATAGCCCGAGAGCACCACCCTGTCGGTCGATAGCGCGACGTCGCTTTCCAGCACCAGCGCACCCCTTATATCGTCGGCGGCCTCGGCTTCCGGCGGGGTCTGGCGATAGACGATCTTGCCCTCGAATTTCGGCGCCATGCCGGCGCTCAGCATGCCTTCGGCGGTCAGCGAATAGGCGCCGCCCGCTTCCCGCAGAAAGGCCGAGACGCGATTGGCGCCCGTTGCATCGCTGGCCGCCGCGTTGAAGCGGATCTCGTAGCGGCCGCCGTCATAATCGGCACCGCCCTGAAACTGGAAGGGGCCGGAAAAACTGGAAAGCCGCAAATCGCCATCGATGCCAGTGGCCACGAACATGTCGTCGGCGCGCAGATCGGTCAGCCTTATGCTGCCATCGGCGACCCGGGCATGCCCCAGAACCACGCTGCCGCCCGCGCCCGACAGGTCGACGCCGCTGCTGAACAGGCCGTTCTCGTCCAGCACCAGATCGATCACCGGCCGTACGAGGCGCAACGCGGTGACGTTGTAATTGTCGCGCAGGAAATCGAACAGCGCGAACTCCGCCTCCACCGAGCCCACCCGCGCCGATGGCGATTCAATATCGCCCACCACGACATCGGAAAATTCGAGGCGTGGCCTGGGCAGGAGCGAAAAGGCGATATCGCCCCGAATGGTCACATCGGCGCCCAGCACATTGCTCGCCAACACCTCCATACGGTCGCGATAATCGCTCCACTGGATGAAGAGCGGCGCGATGAAGGCGCCGGCCAGCACCACGATGGCGAAAATGCCGACCACGATATAGATGCGATTGAGCACTGTGCGCGTTCTGTTCCGGCTGAAAGTGCGGTGAGTGTAGGCACTTGCGGCCTGCGCGCAAGTCGGATGAGGCGGATTTGAGCAGACGAAACGGCCGGGCTCGCGCCCGGCCGCACCAAGGATCGAGGAACGAGGCCTTAAAGCGAACCGATGCTCCAGAAGAAGGTTTCACCCGAGCTGTCGTCCACCCCGTCATTGTCGGTGATGACATAGCCCACGCCGTCGGCGTCGATGGCGAAGCTTTCCACCTTGTCCAGCACATAGCCATTATTGGCGGCGAGGTCGGGGATGAAATCGCGGACCAGTTCCTTGCTCACCAATGGCAGCTCGCCACCGAGCTCGGCCGGCACCAGTTCGGCCAGCGGCACACGGTACAGGGCCTTGAGCTGCGCCTTGTCGCCGATCTGGTTGTCGCGCTCGACGATATAGGCGTAATCGCCATGAATGGTGATTTCGCTGAGGCCGACCCAGGCGCCCTCGGCGGGCGTTTCGAGCGGATAGGCCACCGCGCCCCAGGTCTTGGAGGCGGGCTTATAGGCCAGCAGCTTCACTTGCCCGGCGGGGTCGTCGCCCCATTCGCGCTGCATCGCGATCCACAGGGTTTCGTCCTCGCCTTCACCGGTCCGGGCAATGCCTTCGGCACCGAAGCGCTTTTCGTCGGCCAGCAGCGCCGCCGGGAACGGCACCTCGGCCAGAATCTTGCCATCGGCATCGACACGATAGAGCGCGTGCGGGGTCAGCTTGGCGCTGTCGCCTTCCGAGGCCAGCCAGAAGCCGCCCGCGCCATCCAGCGTGATGCCTTCCAGATCGAGCTTCTGCGCCGCATCCCCGCCACGGGTCACGATGGTCTTGGCAATGATGCGGGCCGGCTTTGCCGTGGCGTCGATCGTATAGATCGCCGGCTCGGCGGACAGCACGCTGTCGCTGACGGCATAGAGCAGGCCCGGCTGCTCCGCATCGGCCACGGCGCCGGAAATGGCGGCCCAGCCCAGCGGCCGGCCATCTGCGTCGAGATCGGAGACGAGCTGCGGATAATTCGGTTCGCCTTCGGCCAGTTCATAGACCATCACATGCGAGCCCACGCCGCCATCTGCACGCAAATCCACCTCATTGGCAGTGGCGAGCAGGTTGCGGGCAGGAATGGCGACCAGGCCTTCGGGCGAGATGCCGGAGGGCAGCGCCTGCACGAATTCGGGCTCGGCGCCGGTATCGCGATAGACGGCGATCAGCGAGGAGCGTTCCTCGGCGACGAAGATATAGCGTTCCTCTCCGAAGGTCGCGACCTCGAGGCCCTCGGGCTCCACGCCCTTCTTGTTACGGTGATCGGGATAATGACCGAGCCGGGCCGCGACATGGTCGAGCTCGTTGCCGCTGTCGAACAGCACTTCGCCCGATTTCGACAGGATCGAGAAGCCACGCGAGCCGCCGTTCCAGTCGCCCTCATTGGCGATGACCAGGCGATCGTTGTCGAGCCATTTCACCGAATCCGGCTCGCGCGGCACATCGCTCTGGCTGCCGGTGAAGCGCAGGGCGCCGTCCTTCTTGGTGTCGACGTCGCTGACCGAAGCCAGGCCCGCCGAGAAATGGCCGGTGACCGTGCCGCTCTTGCCGTCGATGATGACGATGTAATTGTTTTCCTGCAGCGTCAGCGCGATTTCGTCATTGTCGTTGAAATCGACGAATTCGGGCTCCGGGTCCTCGCCGAACACATCGGCCAGCCCGGTGACATCGACCGTCTTGAGGCTTTGTGCCGCCACGTCGAAAATCACGAGAAAGCCGGCCGGCATCTGCGGCAGGCCGCCATCACCGGCATCTTCGTCGCGCTCATTCTCGATGGCGACGGCGATCAGCGTTCCGGCCTTGTTGCGCGCCACCGAATCCGGCTGGCCGCCCAGATCGTATTCGGCTTCTGCCGTGCGGCTGGCAATGTCCACCACCACCAGCTTGCCCGAGGGATCGGTGTAGCTTTCGGAGGTATTGACGCCCACATAGGCCTTGTCGCCGATGATTGCCACCGAGGTCGGCTCGCCCTCGATCGCCAGGTAGCCGGCCGCCTTGGGGGCCTTGGGATCGGTGATATCGACAAAGCCGATGCCGCCACCGGGGCTGTCGGAATAGATCAGCGTCATGCCGTCTTCGCTGGCGGTGATGATCTCGGACGAGGACGCCTCGGCGTCGAGCGCATTGAGCGCGACCGGAAAGCTGGCAATGCGGTTGAAGCTCTCGGCGGCGAAGGCGCCGGCCGTCGACAGAAGCAGCGCGGCGCTGAGCGCGGCGAGGCGTTTGCTGGCAATCATCTGGTGTTCCCCTGGAAAGATGCCGCCTCCGCTTAGGGGGCGATCAAAACGCTTCGATGACGCTTGCGTGACGCCTATGTGACACCCGCCGCTTCTGTACAGGAGCGGACGCGATCCCTATATTGCGCAGGAGAACAAAATAAGATTCGTCAAGCCTGGCCGCCGGGAAGCCCCTTTCCCGGCATGGCCCGAAACATAAAGCACGCATGGCCGATACCGCCCCTCTTCCCCGCCCCCAAGGCGGGCCGATCACCAGCCAGCTTCATCGGCGCGAACCCGACTATCTCGCCGGGCTCAACCCCGAGCAGCGCGATGCCGTGCTGACCACGGAAGGGCCGCTGCTGGTGCTGGCCGGCGCGGGCACCGGCAAGACGCGCGTATTGACGACCCGCATCGCCCATATGCTCAACCAGCGCCTGGCCTGGGGCAGCCAGATCCTGGCGGTGACCTTTACCAACAAGGCCGCCAGCGAGATGAAAAAGCGCATTCACGAGCAGGTGCCCAGCCTGGACGGCCTGCCCTGGATGGGCACGTTCCACTCCATTTCGGCGCGCATCCTGCGCCAGCATGCCGAACTGGTGGATTTGAAACCCACCTTCACCATCCTGGATACCGACGACCAGATCCGCCTCATCAAGCAGCTTCTGGAGGCCGAGAATATCGACGAGAAGCGCTGGCCGGCCCGCCAGTTCGCCGGCATGCTCGACGCCTGGAAGAACCGCGGCCTGCTGCCCAAGGACGTGCCCGCAGCGGACAGCGGCTATTTCGCCAATGGCAAGGGCGGCAAGCTCTATTACGATTATCAGGCGCGGCTGAAAGTACTCAACGCCGCCGATTTCGGCGACCTGCTGCTGGAATGCATCCGGCTGTTCCGGGAAAATCCCGAAGTGCTGGCCGAATATCACCGCAAATTCAAATATATGCTGGTGGACGAATACCAGGACAGCAATACCGCCCAATATCTGTGGCTGCGCCTGCTGGCCCAGGGCAAACCCGCCTCAGAGGCCAATATCTGCGTGGTCGGGGACGACGATCAATCCATCTATGGCTGGCGCGGCGCCGAAGTGGACAACATCCTGCGCTTCGAGAGCGATTTCCCCGGCGCCAAGGTGATCAAGCTGGAGCGCAATTATCGCTCCACCGCCAATATCCTCAAGGCCGCCTCCACCGTCATCGCCTTCAACGAGGGGCGGCTGGGCAAGACGCTGTTCACCGATGTGGCCGATGCGGGCGAACCGATCTCCTTCACCCAGGTCTATGACAGCGAGGAAGAAGCGCGCCTGGTCGGCGAGGAAATCGAGCAATATCAGCGCCAGGGCGAGTCCCTCAATTCCATGGCCATCCTGGTTCGCGCCTCGTTCCAGATGCGCGAACTGGAAGAGCGCTTCATCACGCTCGGCCTCAATTACCGGGTGGTCGGCGGCCCCCGCTTTTATGAGCGCAAGGAAATCCGCGACGCGCTGGCCTATCTGCGCCTCGTGGCGCAGCCGGCCGACGATCTTGCCTTCGAGCGCATCATCAATGTGCCCAAGCGCGGCCTGGGCGATTCCACGGTCAACATGCTGACAGCGACGGCCCGGCACCAGCAGGTGCCGCTGCTCAGCGCCACCCGCCTGATGGTGGAGACCGAGGACCTCAAGCCCAAGCAGCGCACCACGTTGCGCAACCTCGTCGCCCAGTTCGACAATTGGGCTCATCGCGCCGAAAGCCTGCCGCCATACCAGCTCGTCGAGCAGATTCTCGAAGAAAGCGGCTATATGGACATGCTGGCGGCCGACAAATCCGTCGAGTCCCAGGGGCGCAAGGAAAACCTCAAGGAACTCAGCCGCGCCATGGAGGAGTTCGAAACGCTGGGCGGCTTTCTCGAACATATTTCCCTGGTCATGGACCGCGACAATGCCGACGCCAGCGATGCCGTGACCATCATGACGCTGCATTCGGCCAAGGGGCTGGAATTCAACACGGTCTTCCTGACCGGCTGGGAAGACGGCACCTTTCCCAGCCAGCGCTCCATGGACGAGAGCGGACGCGCCGGCCTCGAGGAGGAACGGCGCCTTGCCTATGTGGGGATCACCCGGGGCCGCAAGCGCGTGCGCATCTCGGCCGCGCAGAACCGCCGCATTCACGGCCTCTGGCAATCGGCCATTCCCTCGCGCTTCATCGACGAATTACCGCCCGACGCGGTGGAGGTGACCGATCGCGGCTCGGCCTATGGCGGCTATGGCTATGGCGGTGGCGCCGCCAGCCGCTTCAACAAGGCCGATCCGTTCGAGAGCGTCTACGAAACCCCCGGCTGGCAGCGCGCCCGCGCCAACCAGGCCAACCGGCGGGGCTCGGGCCCGCTGACCATCGAAGGCGACCTCGTGGCCCGTTCGGTCGATCTCGGCAACCAGTCCAGCAGCTACGCCCTGGGCGACCGCGTCTTCCACCTCAAATTCGGCTATGGCGAGATCATGAGCATCGAGGGCAACAAGCTGACCATCGATTTCGAGAAGGCCGGCACCAAGAAGGTGCTGGAGAGCTTCATCAGCAAGGGGTGAGGGTGCGGAGCATCTGGCGCTAAAGCGGTTCAGGTTTGCTCCGGAACTGGTGTTCAGAAGACCTCATGGTGAGCCTGTCGAACCACGAGGTCGGGCGGGCCGGGGATTGGCGTGCCACGCCCTCGTCCTTCGACAAGCTCAGGATGAGGTCTACTGATGTTTCTGAGCGAAATCCGCTAAATCCCCACGCCGCCCATCGGTTCGGTTTCGAACCTCTGGTCGAAGCCGGCGATCAATGGCCTGGCCCTGGCAATCGTCGCCTGTACATGCGGCAGGTGCAGCGAGGCGGCGTGCTGCTCCTGGCTGTCCCAGACTTCGGTGATCCAGATACCGTCTTCGCTGGCCGGGTCGCGCGCGATGACATAGGAGCGGCAGCCCGGCATGGCTGCATTCCCCTCCAGCATGATGCGCAGCAGGTCCTCGCGCTTGCCCTCTGCCGCCAGCATGCGCCCGATCAATCCATACATTGCCGCCTCCTCCTTTCGAACAAATGATGAACAGTGCCAAGGTGCGCGTCAAGGCCCGCCATTGACTTGCCCTGCCCTGGTGCAGCAATGAAGGCCGAACGCAGCAGAGGCCCGCCCATGTCCGTCGATCAGCTTTCCGTTTCCCTCACCAAGGAGCAGGCCTATGCCCTGGTCGATGCCGTTTCCGAGCGCGACGAGCTGGCCCTGACCGCCTCGGCGCATGAAAACGAGGAGACTGGCGAATGGGTGTTCGAAGCCACCTGCGACAGCCCGCCCGATCTCGCCGCCTTTTCCGAACTGGCGCGGCAGGTCCTCGGGGGCGAGGTGACGTTCTCGGTCGAAACCATCGACCCCGAGGTCAATTGGGTGGCCAAATCGCTCGAGGGCCTCGCCCCGGTCATTGCCGGCGGCTTCTATGTCTATGGCAGCCACGCCACCGAGCCGGTGCCCGAACACCTGACCCCGATGCGGATCGAGGCGGCCCAGGCCTTCGGCACCGGTCATCACGAGACGACCACGGGGTGCCTGGAAGCCATCGAAATGGTGCTGCGCAAGCGCACGCCCAGCCGCATGATCGATATCGGCACCGGCACCGGCGTTCTGGCCATTGCCCTGGCCAAGCGGGTGGACGCGAAAATCCTCGCCACCGATATCGACCCGATCGCCGTGACCACCACGATCGACAATGCCAATGACAATGGGGTCGGCGCGCAGATCGACACGATCGAAGCCACCGGGCTCGACCATCCGGAAATCGCCGGGCGCGCGCCCTATGACCTGATCGTCGCCAATATCCTGGCCGGGCCGCTGACCGAACTGGCCCCCGGCATGGGCCGGATCGCCCAGCCTGGCGGCCATGCCATTTTGTCCGGTATCCTCAATACGCAGGCCGATGGCGTCATCGCCGCCTATGAGGCCGCCGGCTTCGCGCTGGTGGACCACCTCAAGCGCAAGGACTGGACGACGCTGGTTCTGCGGAAGGGGTAGAGCAGTTTATCCGTAGCGGAGTTGGTGCTCCCTGCCCCTTTCTCGGGGCGGAGCTATCGCATATGGGCCGACAAGATCGAGGGGGCCATCCCCCCTTCCCATCCCTCCCCGCAAGGGGGAGGGTGACGGGCCGGCGTATGAGACGCAAATGCTGCCCCACACTGGATGCGACACCTCCCCCTTGACGGGGGAGGATGGGAGGGGGTGCCGGCCCGCACGAGGCACCCGGCTACACTCCCCATTCCGGACATGCCTATGCGCCGCCCGGCCTTTCGGCTTGCGGTTTCACGGTAACGAACGGCCATTGGCCCTATCGAAACACAACAGAACGAGCCAATGGCCGTTCGTCACGAAACCGGATTTTCCCACGGG
>NZ_LVVY01000101.1 GCF_001650025.1 Devosia elaeis
GCCCATGGCGACGCGCTGGCGCTGCCCGCCGGAAAGCTGGCGCGGATAGCGGTCCAATAGCGCATTGAGGCCCAGGATTTCGGAGGCATGGGCGACGCGACGGTCGATATCGTCCTGCGGCACCTTCTTGAGGCGCAGCGAGAAGGCCATGTTCTTCTCAACGCTCATATGCGGGTAAAGCGCGTAGTTCTGGAACACCATGGCGATATCGCGTTCCTTGGCCGGCAGGTCGTTGACCACCCTTCCGCCGATGCGGATGTCGCCGTCGCTGATTTCCTCCAGCCCGGCGATCATGCGCAGCAGCGTCGATTTTCCGCAGCCCGAAGGCCCGACGAGAATGACGAATTCGCCGTCCGCGATTTCGGCCGAAACCTGCTTGAGGGCATGGAAATTGCCGTAGAACTTGTCCGCCTTGGCGATGGTAACGCTGGCCATGATGATCCTCCCTGTTGTCGGGCCGGACCGATCCGATCGGTCCGGCCATGGTCGTGGAGCGCGGCGCGCTCCGGGGCCCGTTATCGCGCCAGGGGCACCCGGATGACCTCGTAGAGGTCCAGGCGGGGCAGGGCGATTTCGATGCCGGCGCCGCTATTGCGGATATCGGCGGGGGCACCGGAAACCAGGAGCTCGGCCGTGCCCGCCGCGCCGCTGATATGGAGCCTGCCGCCCTCGACCGGCACATGCGGGCCGAAGGATTTGCGGCGGGCGCCGGTCTGGTTGATCAGGTGGATGACGAGGCCCGACTGGTCGCGCCCCACGATCATCTCCACCTGCTCGGGCAGATCGGCGGCCACCGGCGTTTCGATGACGCCCCTGATGGTGTCGAGGAAATAATCGCGTATCTCGGTGGTGCCGAATTCGCGATAGGTGCGGCCCACCGACCACGGGATCTGGATGACGCTGCCATTGCGGCTGGCGCTGGCGGCGGCCGGCTCGCCGCCGGTCACGTGGCCATAGCACTTTTCCGGCGGGCCGAACGGCGCCTGGGGCAGCATCACGCCGATGCGCTCGGCATTGGGCTTCCAGACGAAATGAGCATAGCTGCCATAGACCGGAATGGTGGGCGCGGCATAGTGGAAGGCCTGCGCCTCCGGCTGCGCGGAGGTCGAGACATAGGTGGCCCAGAGCGCCTGGCCCTTGTCCGGCGTGCCCACGCGCATGATCGAGGGAGCACTGGCCAATTCGACCCCGCCATGGCCGGTGACGCCGCTGGAGCCGGTGAGCACGACATTGCCGCCCGCTTCCACGAAACGATCCAGCGCCGCCGCCGCCCCCGCGCCCAGGGCGCCGAGATCGGGCAGGACCACGAGGCGGTATTTGCCCAAGAGGCCCTCGGCATCCATCTTGGCGATGAGGTCGGCGCCAACCACGTCGAAGGGAATGTGCTTTTCCTTGAAGGCGCTGTAGAGCCCCCGGAACTCCTCGACGCTGTCCTCATAGCCGGGATCGGCGGCGCGCAGCCGGTCCGGCCGGGCCAGGGCGATGCCGCCGCCCGGCTGCAATTGGCCATACATGTCCTTGTGATCGCGGAAGAAGCGCGAAATCTCGCCGGCCAGCGGCAGGTTGGCATAGGGAATGCGGCCGGGCGCGCCCATGATATAGGTGGACGGATTGCCGCCCCGGGCAATGGCCTGCAGCAGATATTGCGCGAAATGCTCGGGCTGTTCGCCGGCCATGCGGTAGGGCATGTCCACGAAGGACACCGAATTGACCATCAGCGACACCTCGGGCAGGCCGGTCATGTGGGCGCTGACATTTTCCGAGGTCGAATGGTGCCAGAGTTCGCGGCCGAAGGCGTTGTTGGCCTCGTAATAGATCACCGGCGCGCCACGGCTGAGCACCAGGGCCGCATCGGGGCGACGCGACAGGATGTGGTCGGAAATCTTGGTGGCCAGGGCGCGGATCACGCCATTGGAGAAGCGCAGCCATTCGGGATAATTGGCGTGGCCCGGTCCGTCGGGCAGCTCCTTGCCGCCGCTATATTCGGCGAAGGTGGTCTGGCATTTCTGGCAATGGCAGACGCCGTGATAGACGCGGCTGTAATCGGTTTCCGAAAAGCCGAACCAGTTGAAGAAGAAGCCGTCGACCGGATAGCGATCCATGATCTCGTCGAGAATGTCGAGCGAGCGGTGCTGGTAGTAATCGGCGGAGGGGCAGGCGCTGTAGAGCGTATTGTAGATCTGCGGCTCGCCCTTGGGGGACACGAAGAGCCAATCGGGATTGTCCTGGGCGATGCGGGTCGCCATCTTGGAGAAGTCGCAGCGGGCCAGCACGCGGATGCCGCGCTTGTGGGCGGCCTTGACGGCATCGCCGATCAGGTCGCCGGAAGGCCGGTCGCCCAGGAAGGGATTGCGCGTCTGGAAGGGCAGGTCGCTGGGGTAGAAGGAGACGATGCCGCCGGTATTGATCAGCCAGGTATCGGCGCCGTGCTCCTCGATGATGTCGAGCACCTGCTCCACGTCCATGACCGCGTCGACCTCCTGCAGATTGGTCTGGAACACGGAAAACGGGCTGCGCCACCAGCCCTTGCCTTCGGTGGCCGCATGATTGTTCGAAGGCTTGGCGCCCATGGACATGATACACTCCTGATTAAAGCTGCGGTCTTGCCGACCGATGGGGATGGGCCGGCCCCGGCGGGGCCGACCCGAAATGGCTAGGCGCGGCGCAGCAGCGCGTTGCCCTGATTGACGAATTCCTCGGCCGCCTGCTGCACGCCATAGGCGCCGAAGCCGACATTCTCGTTGACGCGTCGCATGAGGTCGCCGACGGCGCGCTCGCCCCGATGCACCGGCGGCGCGGGATTGGCCTGGGCCAGGGCGGCCTGGCTGTGGCGCAGCACCTTCTGGTCCACCTCGCTGATATCCTCCAGCGCCAGCACCGCCTCCAGCGCCGGACGCGAGGCCGGCGGTCCGCTGACCAGGCCCAGAATCTTCGCCGATTCCGGATCGCTGACGAACCAGTCCATCAGATGGGCGGCTTCCTGCTTGAAATTGCTGCGGGCATTGAGGGTGAGCGAACTGGTGGGGCGGGGGAAATAGCCCGGATTGTCGGAGCCGACCGGGGCGGGCGGCGCCATCATGCCCAGGGTGTCGGTGGTGAGCGCCTGATAGCCCCCGGCCAGGTCCTGCGAGGCCATGTTGGCGAAAATGGCGCGGCCGCGCACCAAGGGGCTGTTCGGCCATTCGGTGCCGGTGAACTGGGCCTGCATGTCCGGCGGCACGGTGGCGCCGGTCTCGCGCATCTTGTTCCAGTATTCGAGCCAGGCGGCCACTTCATCGACGGTGACGCCGAGCTCGTTTTCGGTGAACAGCGTGCGGCCCTGGGCCACCAGGGTCATGCCCAGATCGCCCAGCCGCGCGCCGCCATCGTGGCAGCCATACATGCTGCTGTCGGCCTTGTGCACCTCGGCGCAATAGAGCGCGAAGTCGTCGTAGTTCCAGCTCTCGGGCGGCGCATCCAGGCCCAGCCGCTCGATGGCGGACTGGTTGTAGCCCATGCCCTGGATCGACACCGCGATGGGCAGGCCATAGAGCGTGCCGTTGACGCGGCCCAGATCGAGCACGGCCGTTTCGAACAGGTCGGCGCGGATCGGATCGGGGATGAGGTCGTCGAGCGGCTCCAGTGCCTCGCGGGTGGCATATTGCTCGAGGTCGCCGCTGCTGAGCGTGATCACGTCGGGCGCATTGCCCCCCGCCACCATGGCCGCGATCTTGTCCGGCCAGGCATCGCTGGGCACGCCCTCATAGACCACGTTGATCTCCGGATGCAGCTCGGCATAGCGGGCAACCGAATTACCCCTAATGGCGAGCTTTTCGGCATTGCCGAAAATGCCGAACCGGACCGGCCCCGTCTGGGCGCGGACACCCGTACTACCCAGGGCCAGCGCACCGAGAGCGGCGGTACCGCCCAGAAGCACGCTGCGGCGCGAAAGATTAAATCTGCGATTCATAGTCACTCCTCCTCTATGCCTGCGGTGCAGGCGGTTGGCGGGGAGAGGCTGTTATGCTCAGCCCTTCAGCCCCGAAGTTGCGATTCCTTCCACCAGCCTGCGCTGGAAGATCAGGAAGACGACGAATGTTGGGATCAGACTCAGGGCCGACATGGCGAGCAATTGCCCATAGGCGCCGCCCGAGGAGTCGACCAGGGTGCGCAGCCCGACCGGAACCGTCAGCGATTCCGGCGAGGTCAGGTAGATGAGCTGCGAGAAGAAGTCGTTATAGGTCCAGATGAAGGTGAAGATGATGGTGGTGATCAGCGCCGGCTGCAGCAGCGGAAAGATGATGCTGGTGAAAATCCGGAACGAGCTGCACCCGTCGATGGTGGCCGCCTCGTCGAGCTCGCGCGGGATGCGGCGGATGAACTGCACCATGAGGAAGATGAAGAACGCATCGGTGGCCAGGAATTTCGGCACGATCAACGGCAGATAGGTGTTCACCCAGCCCAGCCGCGCGAACATCACATATTGGGGGATGAGCAGCACATGCGAGGGCAGCATCAGCGTCAGCAGCATGATGGTGAACAGCGTGCGCTTGAACGGAAATTCGAGCCGGGCAAAGGCATAGGCCGTGAGCGAGCAGGCCAGGACATTGCCGATGACGGCGCCCAGGCAGATCATGAAGGAATTGATGTAATACTGGGTGAAGCTCGGATTGGTCGCGAACCAGCCGGTAAAGTAATTGCTCAGGTCGATATCGTTGGGCAGGGCGGCCGGATTGCTGAAGATTTCCTGGTCCGACTTGATCGAACTCATCAACATCCAGAGCAGGGGATAGATCATGATCGCCGCGCCGCCGATCAGCACCGCATAGGTGACGATCCGGGGCAGGGAAATGGCGGGCTTGCGGCGCGGCGGCGCAGAAATGGCGATGCTGCTCATCTGTCGTCTCCGTAATAGACCCAGCGGCGGGACGCCCAGAAATTGAGGGCGGTGAAGGCGCCGATAATGAGCAGCAGCACCCAGCCCATGGCCGAGGCATAGCCCATGCGGAAGCTGGTGAAGCCTTCCTGGTAGAGATAGAGGGTGTAGAACAGGGTGGAATCCGCCGGCCCGCCGCTGCCCCCGCTGACGATGTAGGCGGAGGTGAAGGCCTGGAACGAATTGATGACGCCCAGCACGAGATTGAAGAAGATCACCGGCGTGATCATCGGCAACGTGACATTGCGGAACTTCTGCCAGCGGCCGGCGCCGTCGATCTCGGCGGCCTCATAAAGCTCGTTGGGCACCTGTTGCAGACCGGCCAGGAAGATGATCATGGCCGAGCCGAACTGCCAGATATGCAGCAGGACCAGGGTGTAAAGGGCGTATTGCGGGGTGGAAATCCAGTTCGGCGCGTCGATGCCGAACAGCGACAGGCCCTGATTGACAACCCCTTCGCCACCGAAAATCTGCCGCCACATGACCGCGACCGCTACGCTGCCGCCCAGAAGCGAGGGCAGGTAATAGACGCCCCGGAACAGGCCCAGCCCGCGCACCTTCTGGTTGAGCAGCACGGCTATGCCAAGGGCAACCATGAGGTTCAACGGCACGCCGAGCAGGACGTAGACGAAGGTGACCTGCAGCGCTTTCCTGTAGCGCGGGTCGAAGGTGAACATGTCGACGAAATTGGTCAGGCCCACCCAATTGGGCGCGCGCAACATGTCGAAATCGGTGAAGGACAGGTAGAGCGAGGCGAGCAGGGGACCCGCCGTCAGCAGGATCATCCCCCCGAACCAGGGCAGAAGGAACAGATAGGCCTCGAAATTCTGGCGCTTGCGGCGGCGCGCCGTCCTGGGCGCGTCCGTGACGATATCGGTGGCTTGAGCACTCATGCCGGGCCTCCCCACGCCGGTCCTGCGATAATCCTGGCTGCTAAGGTCAACGATCCTCCTTCGCCCCTCCTCCCGTGAGGTGCGTCGCTTGCATTCACTCCCGTATGAAACTGCCCGTCTTTTTGCGGCGAGATTTGGGGCCGTTTCAGATCGATACCGCGCCGTCAGGCCTGCGCGTCCGGCGATATGTCGCCGAGCGCCCGGAACAGGACCGAATGGTCCTTGCCGCCAAGGCCCCTCGATACGGCCGAATTCATCAGTTGCACCGTCGCCGCCGTATTGGGCAGGGCGATGTCCAGATTGCGCGCGGTTTCCAGCGCGATGTTGAGGTCTTTGCGGTGCAGCTTCAAGGCGAAGCCGGGATCGAAGGTCTCCTCGATCATCCGTTGGCCATGCAGTTCCAGAATTCGCGATTGCGCAAATCCGCCCATCAATGCGGTCTTGAGCGTGGCCAGGTCCACGCCGGCGCGCTCGGCCAGCAGGAAGGCTTCGCCCACGCATTCAATGGTCAGGCCGACAATGATCTGGTTGGCGACCTTCACCACCTGTCCGCACCCGACCGGGCCCACATGGGTGATGGTCTTGCCCAGAACTTCGAAAATGGGCCGGGCCCGCTCGAAATCGGCGGCCTCGCCACCCACCATGATGGTCAGGGTGCCGCCCTTGGCACCGACCTCGCCGCCCGAGACCGGGGCATCGAGATAATGCGCGCCCAGCTTGTGCACGCGCGCGGCGAAGTCCCGCGTGGCGACCGGCGCTATCGAGCTCATGTCGATCAGAAGGCTTTTGGCCGAAAGGCCGGAAGCGGCGCCGCTGGGGCCGAAAAGCACCGCCTCAACGTCCTGGGTGTCGGGCACCATGAGGATGACGATATCGGCACCGCGCGCCGCCGCTGCCGGCGTATCCACCGCCTGGGCGCCCTTGTCGACCAGATATTGCGATTGCGCCTTCACTCGATTGATTTGCAGCTTGTGCCCCGCCTCGATCAGGCGTTCCGCCATGGGCCGCCCCATGGTTCCCAAGCCGATAAATCCGATCGTCGCCACGGCGCAGCCTCCCTAACTCACGTGCCTGTGCACTTGCTATTGAGTCAGAACTAACAAATTAAGTCAGCTATAACAAGTTTGTTGTTTTGATTTTTCCGCCATGTGGATGATGGGCGGCTAGGATGCCGGAATTGCGCGGAATTTCATCCTTGCGCGGGCGTGTCGCTGTCCGGATTTGATATTTTGTTGGACCGGAGTTGTCAAAAGTTCCGGAAATGGGCAGAATAAGTCCGAACAAATGAGGGGAAAGCTGTTGGCCATCCAGGAAGAGAGCAGGGCGGCAGGTGCGCATCAGAGCCTGTCCAGCGTTGTCTATAATGAGATGCGGGCCCTCATCATGCAGGGGAAGTGGACGCCGTCGTCGCGCCTGCCGTCAGAAGCCGAGCTCTGCAAGCAATTCAACGTGTCCCGCCCGGTCGTGCGCCAGGCGCTGGCGGCCTTGCGCGACGACGGGCTGGTCCTGTCGCGCCAGGGATCGGGCAGCTTCGTGCAGCCTGGCGTGGTTCCGGCGGCCAGCGAGCCGCAGGTGCAGTTCCCGCCTTTGACAAGTGTCGCCGATCTCGAATCCTTCCTCAATTTCCGGGAGGGCATCGAGGGCGAGGCGGCGGCCATCGCGGCGCGGCGCCATACCGAGGCCCAGCTCCAGGCCTTGCGCGACGTGGCCGCGCGATTGGGCGCCAGCGCCAGCCTGGCCGAGGGCGATTACGAATTCCACCGGGCCGTGGCGGCGGCCTCGGGCAATCCGTTCTATCTCAACAGCCTGGAATCGCTGCGTTCCCACATCATGTTCGGACTGGGCATTACCTGGACATTCGGCGCGGGCCAGGGCGATTTCCAGCGAACGGTGCAGGCGCATCATGGCGCCATCGTCGACGCCATCGCCGCGCGGGATGCGGACGCGGCGCGCGACGCCATGCGGCGCCATCTGCAATGGGCGCGCGCGAAATTGATGACCGGTCAGTTCCCCGGAGACGGTCTTTGACATTGCCTGGGAGCCTTGGCGTGTTATGGTTTTCCGAGGGCGCAACGGCAACGCGGCCTTGATGTGGAGGAGCATCGATGATCGCAATCTCGTCTTTCGACGTGCAATCAGGAAAGAGCTGCTTCGAATTCCGGATGGGTATCGAGGGGGAAGCCGCGGCCGCTGCGGCGCGCAAGCGCTCGGCGGCGGATCTGGTCACCCTGCGCGACATCATCAGGCAGATGGAAGAGTTGCAGCATAACGGGCAACCGGGGCTGAACGAGGATTTCGCCTTTCACCTCGGCGTGGCCCGGGCCTCGCACAACGATTATTATGTCAGCGTGCTGCAATCGCTCAAGGCGACGATTTTCGAGGGCATGCTCTATGCGCGCACCACGTCCGGCCTGAAGACGGTCGAGAAGGTGGCGGCCATCAACGAGCAGCATCGCCTGGTTCTCGATGCCATTGTCGAACAGGATGCCGATGCGGCGCGCGCCGCCATGCGCGGGCATTTGCTGCGGTGCCGTATCTCGACCAATCACTGGCACCTCGCCTGAGCGGGGCTTGGGCGTAAAGCCTTGGCGTAAAACAGCTTTGTTCAGAAAAGAACTTATTTTTACAATTCTGTACAAGCTGCATTGAAAAAATGACAAGATGTGCATAGGGTAGTCCCTGCGGCTGACGATGCTTCGGCGTCGCGGCCGGCAGCCGACGGGCAAGCGCGAACGCTGCGGCCCGCCTGGTCCTGAAAACAAGGGAGGGACTGATATGAAACCCGTGCTCGGCGCGAGATTGCGCGCCTGTGTCCTGGCGAGTGTGGCCAGCTTCATCTGCACCATGGCGGCTTCGGCCGGTGAATCGCCCATGCTGGAGGCTCTGGTGTCCAGCGGCGACCTGCCGCCGCTCGCGGAGCGGATTCCGGCCAGTCCGCTGGTCGTCACCCCCGTGGACCGGGTGGGCGATTATGGCGGCAACTGGCATTCGGCGCTCATGGGCGGCTCGGATGACGGCTGGATCCTGCGCACCCTGTCCTATGAAAACCTGATGCGCTGGAGCCCCGACTGGACCGAGGTGATCCCCAATATCGCCGAATCCGTGGAGGTCAACGACGACGCCACCGAATTCACCTTCAAGCTGCGCGAGGGCATGCGCTGGAGCGATGGCGCTCCCTTTACGGCCGACGATATCCGGTTCTGGTACGAGGATTTGTTCCGCAATCCCCAGTTCACGCCCTCGGCCCAGGAGCCCTTCATCAACACGGACGGCTCGCCGGTCGCGTTTGAGATGATCGACGAGGTGACCTTCAAGTTCACCTTCGCCAATCCCAAGGGCCTGTTCCTGCAATATCTGGCCACGGCGCGCCCGCTGGACAATGCCGCAGTGCGCTATCCCCGCCATTACCTGGAGCAGTTCCACCCCGATTACAGCGACGATATCGACGCCGAGATCAGCGCCGCCGGGCAGGCGGATTGGGTGGGCCTGTTGACCAGCAAGGCCAATTTCTGGGCCAATCCGGACGTGCCCACGATCAATCCCTGGGTCTTCACCACCGGCTATGGCTCGGGCGACGCCTCGCGCGCCAATGCCGAGCGCAATCCCTATTACTGGAAGGTCGATACCGAGGGGAACCAGCTGCCCTATATCGATACGCGCACCTTCGACATTCTCTCCGATCCGCAGGTGCTGGTCACCAAGACCCTGGCCGGGGAGATCGATTTCCAGGATCGCAGCCTGGCCACGCCGGCCAACCGCCCGGTGCTCTTCGAGGGGCGCGAGCGCGGCGGCTACGAATTCTTCGAACAGACCCCGGCCAGCCCGAACTACATGATCATGATGTTCAACCTGAACCATCGTGATCCGGTGCTGGAGGAATTGTTCCAGAACAAGGATTTCCGCATCGGCCTGTCGCACGGCATGGACCGGCAGGAAATCCTGGACGTGGTGTGGATCGGCCAGGGCGAGGTGGCGCAGACCTCCGTGATGCCGGGCTCGGTCTATTACAACGAGCAATTGGCCAAGCAATACACCGAATACGATGTCGACCTGGCCAATGAATATCTGGACAAGGTGCTGCCCGAGCGCGGTGGCGATGGCATGCGGCTGCGCCCGGATGGCCAGCCCCTGGCGATCAGCTTTGCCTACAGTGCTGCCGTGCCGATCTTCGGCGACGCACTGGAACTGGTTGCCGCCCAGTGGGAAAAGATCGGCATCCGCATGGTGCCGACGCCGCTCGATCGTACGCTGATCCAGACGCGGCAGGATGCCGGTGAACTCGAAGGCGTCGCCTGGGAACGTGGCGGTGGGGCAGGGCAGGAAGTCGTGCTCGATCCGCGCTGGTGGTTCCCCTCCAACAACGACAGCTATTACTGGGCCCCGGCCTGGACCGCCTGGTTCCTGGACGTCAATCCGGAAACCGCCCAGGTGCAGCCCGAAGAGCCGCCCGAGGCCGCACGCCGGCAGATGGAGCTCTATGGCGAGCTGCAGGCTTCTCCCGATCCGGAAGAGCAGGTCCGCCTGATGAACGAAATCCTGGACATCGCGGCGGAGGAATTCTGGACCATGGGCGTCGCCTGGCAGGCCAATGGCTATGGCGTCAAGAAGACCAACTTCCTGAACGTTCCTGCCTCGATGCCGGCCTCGTGGATCTATCCGACCCCGGCGCCGACCAATCCCGAGCAATACTTCATCGAAGCACAATAGCTCCCGGCGCGCCCATGGGCGCTCCTCCCAGGACGGGGCGTTCCTCGCCCCGTCCAATCTTCATAACAAGGGCGAGACAGAGATGAACCAACGCGTGGTCATGGTGGACAAGACGGTGCCATTCGAGGGCTCCCATTGGGAGAGGCTGGTAGAAGCGATCGGGCCGGACCAATTGCTTGCCGTCGATCCGCGCGATGGCGCCGCTGTGGCCAAGGCGCTGGAAGTGGCCGAAATCGCCATCCTTGCCGGTGATCTCGATGACCGTTTTCTCGCCGCGCCGAAACTGCGCTGGATACACTGCGACCATGCCGGCCTGACCAAATCCGCCAAGCCCGAGGTTTTCGAACGGGGCCTGGTGGTGACCGGTTCCGCCGGGCGCTCCGGCCCGGCCCTGGCCGAGCATGTCATGATGTTCGCCCTCATGCTGTGCTCGCGCTATCCCGATCTCTACGAGGCGCAGAAGCGCCAGGAATGGTTCCGGACCCCATCCATGTTCGACCTGCGCGCCCTTTACGGCCGTACCATCGGCATCCTGGGCATGGGGCATACGGGCGTGGAACTGGCCAAGCGCGCCAAGGCCTTCAACATGAAGGTACTCGGCTATCGCCGCCGCGACCTACCGGTGCCCGAAGGCGTCGATGAAATCTTCAGCGCCGACAAGGGCCAGACCATCGACCCGATCCTGGAGCGCGCCGACATCCTGGCCCTGGTGCTCAATCTTTCCGATGCCACCTATCACCTGATCGACGAGGCGGCCATTGCGCGGATGAAGCGTGGCTCGATCATCATCAATCTGGCGCGCGGCGGCGTCATCGACCAGGAGGCGCTGATCGCGGCGTTGCATTCGGGCCACCTGGCCGGCGCCGGCCTGGATGTCACCGACCCCGAGCCGCTGCCGAAGGGGCATCCGCTCTGGACCACGCCCAATGTGCTGATCACGCCGCATTTCACCGCCGCCGTGCCGGACAAGGTGGACCGGTCGCTCGACGTGATTTCCGAGAATTTCAAGCGTTACCGCGCCGGCCAGCCCATGCTCAACCGCATGACGGCCGAAGATCTGTGGACCAAGGGGACCCGCTGAGGCGAGGGCCTTGCGGGGGTGAATAGGCCATGCTGCACTATGTCATAAAGCGCGTCCTCTACATGATCCCGACGATGATCGCGATCTCGATAGTGGCGTTCCTGCTCATTCAATTGCCGCCCGGCGACTTCGTGACCTCGCTGGCCGCGCAGATGTCGGCCCAAGGCGACTCGGTCGATCCGACCACCCTGGCCATGCTGCGCCGGCAATATGGTCTCGATCAGCCGATCTGGGTGCAATACTGGATCTGGATCAGCAATATCGTCTTCCACGGCGATTTCGGACGTTCCTTCGACTTCGACGTGCCGGTCTCCGACCTGCTCTGGGCCCGCCTTGGCCTGACCTTCGTGCTGGCCTTCACCGCCCTGGTCTTTACCTGGCTGGTGGCGCTGCCGGTGGGCATCTATTCGGCGGTCCGCAAATATTCGGTGGGCGACTATGTCGCCACCTTCCTCTCCTTCGTGGGGCTGGCGGTGCCGAATTTCCTGCTCGCGCTGGTGCTCATGTATATCGCGTTGCAGCTCTTCGGGGTCAGTATAGACGGGCTCTATTCGGCCCAATATGCCAATGCGCCCTGGAGCTGGGAGAAGTTCCTCGACCTGGCCCAGCACCTGGTGGTGCCGGTGATCGTGCTCGCCAGTTCGGGCATCGCCGCCCTGGTCCGCATCATGCGCGCCAACCTGCTGGACGAGCTGTTCAAGCCCTATGTCACCACTGCGCGGGCCAAGGGCCTGTCCGAATGGCGGCTGATCGCCAAATATCCCGTGCGCGCGGCGCTCAATCCCTTCGTGTCGACCATCGGCTGGACCCTGCCGGAGCTTGTATCCGGCGCCACCGTCACCGCCATCGTGCTCAACCTGCCGACCACCGGTCCGCTGCTGTTGCGCGCGCTCATTGCCCAGGACGTGTACCTCGCCGGGGCGATGATCCTGATGCTGTCGGTGCTGACCGTGATTGGCACGCTGATTTCCGACCTGTTGCTGGCGTGGCTCGACCCGCGCATCCGCTATCGCTGAGGGGCCGAGATGAGTATCGAGCAAAGCCAGCACGAGCTGGATCCCACGCTGTCCGACGATCGCGGCGGCCGAAATATCGAGCGGGCAGGGCAATGGCAGCTCGCCTGGTGGAAATTCAAGCGCCACAAGCTGGCCGTGGCCGGCGGCATCGTGGTCATCCTGATCTACCTGGTCGCGGCCTTCGCCGAATTTCTCGCCCCTTATGGGCCCGGCGATTATTCGGCGCGCTATACCTATGCGCCACCCCAGCCGCTGAATATCTGGAACGGGGAATCCCTGGGCCTGTTCGTCAACGGCTATTCGGTGAAGGTCAATCCCGACAGCCTGGCCCGCGAATTCGTCATCGATCCGGAAATCGTCATCCCGGTCGGTTTGTTCGTCGAGGGGGCGCCCTACAAGATGTGGGGCCTGTTCGAGAGCAATATCCACCTCATCGGTCCGCTCGACGCCAGCGACCCCATGTATCTGTGGGGCGCCGACCGCCTGGGGCGTGACATGCTGAGCCGCGTCATCCACGGCGCGCGGATATCCATGACCATCGGCCTGGTCGGGGTGGGGATGAGCCTCTTCCTCGGCATCCTGCTGGGCGGCATTTCGGGCTATTACGGCGGGCAGGTCGACAATTTCATCCAGCGGTTGATAGAATTTCTCCTGGCCATTCCCACCATTCCCCTCTGGATGGGCCTTGCCGCCGCCATTCCTCCGACCCTTTCCCCCATCCAGGTCTATTTCATGATCACGGTGATCCTGTCCCTGGTGGGCTGGACGGGATTGGCCCGGGTCATCCGGGGACGATTCATGGCGATCAAGAACGAGGATTTCGTCACAGCGGCACGCCTCGACGGCACCAGCGAACTGGGCATCATGATGCGGCACATGGCGCCGTCCTTCGCCAGCCACATCATCGCCTCGGTGACGCTGGCTATTCCCGCCATGATCCTGGCTGAAACGGCTTTGAGCTTCCTCGGCATCGGCCTGCGCCCGCCCGTGGTCAGTTGGGGCGTGCTGCTCCAGGAGGCGCAGAACATCCGCTCCGTGGCCCTGGCGCCCTGGCTGCTGGTGCCCGGCGCCGCCGTGATCATCACGGTCCTGGCGCTCAATTTCCTTGGCGACGGTCTCCGCGACGCCGCCGACCCCTATAGCGATTGAGAACTGCCATGGAAAATCGGGACCAGGATAGTGTGATGAGTGTCGAGGGCCTGTCCCTCGACTTCAAGCTGCGCAAGGGCATTTTCCACGCGGTGCGCGACGTCAGCTTCCAGATCAGGCGCGGCCAGACGCTGTGCCTGGTGGGGGAAAGCGGCTCGGGCAAATCGGTCACCGCCCGATCGCTGATGCAGATCGTCGACAGCCCCGGCCGCATTGCCCAGGGCCGCATCACGCTGCGCGCGGATGGACGGGAAATCGACATCACCGCCCTCGACCCCAAGGGCAAGGAAGTGCGCAAGCTGCGCGGCGCCAAGATCGGCCTGATCTTCCAGGAGCCGATGTCGGCCCTCTCGCCCTTTCATACGATCGGCAACCAGATCGACGAAGTCACCCTCATCCATACCGACCTGGACGCCAAGGCGGCGCGCCAGCGGACGCTGGAATTGCTGCGGCAGGTGGAGATCGCCAATCCAGAGCAGATGGCGGAACGCTATGCCTTCGAATATTCCGGCGGCATGCGGCAGCGCGTCTGCATCGCCATGGCCCTGGCCTGCAATCCCGACGTGCTGATCGCCGACGAACCGACCACAGCGCTCGACGTGACCACCCAGGCCGAAATCCTCGACCTGGTGAAGCGGCTGCAGACCGAGCGCGGCATGGCCATGCTGCTCATCACCCATGACATGGGCATCGTCGCCGAAGTCGCCGACGAGGTGGCGGTGATGCGCTATGGCCGGATTGTCGAGCATGGTTCGGTAGACAAGATTTTCCACGCGCCCGAGCATCCCTATACCCGCCAATTGCTCGATGCGACGCTGAAGCTGGAGCAGAACGCCCGACCGGCGACGGAGGCCGCCGAAGTCGCGGCGCCCGATCTGAAACCGATCATCTCGGTGCGGAACCTGGCCAAGCATTATGGCGGCGGCCGCAAGCTGCTGGGCAAGGATGCGCCGGCCATTCGCGCCGTGGACGATGTCTCGCTCGACCTGATGCCGGGGGAGAATCTCGGCATCGTGGGCGAGAGCGGCTCAGGCAAGACCACGCTGGGGCGCCTGATCATGCGGATCATCGACCCGACGGCGGGCACGATCCTCTATCGACAGAAGGACGGCTCGGAAGTCGATGTCGCCGCGCTCGACAAGGCGCAATTGCGCGCCTATCACGCCGAGGTGCGGATGATCTTCCAGGATCCCTTCGCCTCGCTGAACCCGCGCATGACGGTCAAGCAGATCGTGGGCGATCCGCTCTATGTGAACAAGCTGGCCGGCGGCCGCGCCCTGGAGGAAAAGGTGGCGGAGCTTCTCGACATGGTCGGCCTCGAGCCGTCGATGATGGACCGCTATCCGCATGCCTTTTCCGGTGGCCAGCGCCAGCGCATCGGCATTGCCCGCGCCCTGGCGCTCAACCCCCGCGTCATCATTGCCGACGAGGCCACTTCGGCGCTCGACGTCTCCATCCGCAGCCAGATCCTCGACCTGCTGCTGGACGTGCAGCGCCGGCTGGGGCTCAGCTTCATCTTCATTTCCCACGACATTTCCGTGGTGCGCTATTTCTGCGACCGTGTCGCGGTGATGCATCGCGGCAAGGTGGTGGAGCAGGGCGAAGCGGCCAGGATTTGCGTGGCGCCCGAGCATCCCTATAGCCAGGCCCTGATTTCGGCGGTGCCCAATCCCGATCCGCGCAACAAGCGCATGCTCCAGCGCGTCCGCCTGAACGCGTCGTGATCGCCTATCGCGGCGCGTGCTTGGCCGGGCCGGTGGTCTTGCGGATCACCAGATTGGTGTTGAGCACGTAGCGGACATCGCGGATGGCGTGGTTCTGCAGGATATCGAGCAGCAGCGTCAGCGCCGCCTTGCCCGCTTCCACCGAGCGGTTGGACACGGTGGTGAGCGAGGGATAGGTGGCCGCGCCCAGCACGTCGTCGCAACCGACGATGGCGAACTCGCCCGGCACTGAGACGCCCATATCCGCCAGCTCGGCCAGCATGCCCTGCGCCGTCAGGTCGTCGAAGGCGATGGCCGCCGTGGCGCCGGTGGCCAGGACGCTGGCGGTGATCCTCCGCCCGGATTCGAAGGCGGCGAATTCGTTGGAGATGACGCTGACCTCGAGGCCCAGCTCCTTGGCGGCGCGGCGCACCGCGCCCCGGCGCTGCTTGTTGGACCAGGAGCCGTGCGGCCCTCCGACATAGACGAGCTTTCTGTGCCCCAGCGCGGCCAGGTGCGCCACGGCCTCGGTCACCCCCGTGGCGCTGTCGATGAGGATGCGCGGAATGCCTTCCACGTCGCGATTGATGAGCACTACCGGCCGCCGCGTCGCATGCTCGACGATCTGCGCGTCGCTGAGACGCGAGGAGACCAGCACGAAGCCTTCCACCTGGCCGCCAAACCGGCCGATCAGCTTGTCCTCCTGCTCGGGCTTCTCATCCGAATTGCCCAGGAAGACGCAATAATCGGATCGGTCCGCCTCCCATTGCGCCGCCCTGATCAGGGGCGGGAAGAAGGGGTTGGCGACGTCGGGTACGATGAGCGCGATATTGCCGTGCCGGCCGGTGCTGAGAGCGCGGGCGGTGTGATTGGGAACATAGCCGAGCTGCTCAGCCGCCGCGAAAATCTTGCGGACGGTCTCGGCGCTCAGCATTTCCGGCCGCGTGAAGGCGCGCGACACGCTGGACTTGGTGACGCCGGCGGCGGCGGCCACCTGGTTGATCGTGGGTCTGTTCCGGCCCGGCTTCATCGATATAGCCTCCCGCTTGTGCAATGGTCATGGCACGAACCGCGGCCCGAGCATAGTCATGCCCGCTTGACATGCAACCGGTTGCATTAAATAGTCGCCACAACCGGGCGCGAAGGGCCTGGTCTGTGGAGGTTATTTTTTGTGACGCCTAATGCTTCGAGCTCGTCGGCCGCCATCCGCAAGGCAGGCGAAATGCAGGTTCGGTCTTTTCCCAACAGGGTCCTGATGGGGGAGGCGGCGGCGGAGGATATCGCCCACGCCTTGCGGGCGGCCCTGGCGCGCCAGCGCGAGGTGCGCATGGTCTTCGCGGCGGCGCCCAGCCAGGCGCAGATGCTGGCCGCCCTCTGTGCCGCGCCCGGCATCGACTGGACGCGGGTGACGGCTTTCCACATGGACGAATATATCGGCCTCGGCGCCGGCGCGCCCGAGCGCTTCGCCCGCTGGCTCGATGACAATCTGTTCAAGCGCGTGCCCTTCGCCCGGGTGCACCGCATCGTGCCGGAGCCCGACCCGGAAGCGGCGGCACGCGAATATTCGGCGCTCCTCAACACCGCGCCGATCGATTTCGTCTGCCTGGGAATCGGGGTCAATGGCCACATCGCCTTCAACGATCCGCCGGTCGCCGATTTCGCCGACCCGCAGGACGTCAAGGTGGTGGTGCTGGACGACCAATGCCGGCAGCAGCAGGTGGACGATGAATGTTTCGCCCGGTTCGAGGACGTGCCCGAACAGGCGATCACCCTGACCGTGCCACGGCTGATGCGGGCCGGGCAGCTGTTCTGCGTGGTGCCCGGCCACCTGAAGCGCGACGCCGTGCGGGAGACGCTTTATGGTCCGATAAGCACGAACTGCCCGGCGAGCATTCTGCGCCAGCACCCCGATTGCAGCCTTTACCTCGACGCGGAGTCCGATCCCGATGCCTGATACCAAGACTATCCACGCCGATGTTCTTTGCGCGGGCTACCTGTCGGACGTCACCGCGCTGATGCAATCCATCCTCATCGATGAGCGGGACGCCCTCGACCGCGCTGCTTCCCGCGTCGCCGATCAGGTCGCTGCCGATCGGCTCGTTCATGTCTATGGTCCCGGAGGTCATTCCAACCTCGCGGCGCAGGAAATCTTCTTCCGCGCCGGCGGGCTCATGCATGTCAGTGCCATCCTCGATGAAGGCACTCTGCTCTCCAACGGCGCGCTCCGCTCGATGGCCGTGGAGCGCACGCCCGGCTATGGCAAGATCGTCATTGACGATCAGCGCCTGGGCGAGGGGGATCTGCTGATCCTCGCCAATGCCTATGGCATCAACGCGGCATTGATCGATGCCGCCATCACGGCGCGGGAGCGCGGTGCCTTTCTGATCGGCTTCAATTCCCACGCTCATGCCAATGGCAGTGCCCCCACCCATCCGGCCCGGCATCCGACACGGCAGAACCTGCATGACATCGTCGATATCGCCATCGATACCAAGGTGCCCATCGGCGACGCGCTGGTGAGTGTCGATGGGGTGAGCGAGAACATCGCCGCAGTGTCGACCTTTGCCAATGCCTTTGCCCTCAATTGTCTCGTCATCCGCACCGTCGCCAAGCTGGCCGAACGCGGCGTCGAGCCCCCGATCTGGCGTAGCGGCAACGCGCCGGGCGGGGATGCAGCCAATGGACGTTTCCTGGCCCGCTTCCGCGATCGGGTGCGCTGGCTATGAACGCACCGGCCCGCATTGTTGGACGGGATCCGGCAAACGGGCAGGGCATGGCCGTGCACTGTGCCGATGGACGCATTACCGGCGTCGCGCCGGTAGCGGCCGATGATAATATGCCGTTTCTTTCGGCGGGCTTTGTCGACCTGCAGGTCAATGGTTATGCCGGGCACGACCTCAATGACGGTGTGCCGAGCCGGGAAACGCTCGAGGCCCTGGCGTCGCGATTGTTGCAGGCCGGAGTGACGTGCTTTGCGCCCACGCTGATTACGGCCAGCGAAACCGCCCTCTGCGCAGCCCTGCGCGGCATCGCCACGGCACGGCGGCAAAGTCAGCTGCTTTCGCAGATGATCGCCTTCGTGCATGTGGAAGGCCCCTCGCTCGATCCGGCGGACGGGCCGCGCGGCGCGCATCCGCTGGAGCATGTCCGCGCGCCGAGCCTTGATGAATTCGCCCGCTGGCAGGAGGCCGGGGAGGGGCTGGTAGGGATGGTGACCCTGTCGCCGCATTATCCCGAAGCGCCCGCCTATATACGGGGCCTGGCGGAACAGGGTGTGCTGGTGTCCATCGGGCATACCGGCGCCAGTCCCGAACGGATCACGGCAGCGGCGGATGCCGGCGCGCGCCTTTCCACCCATCTGGGCAATGGCGCGGCCAATCTGCTGCCGCGACACCCCAATTTCATCTGGGCGCAATTGAGTGATGACCGGCTGACCGCCAGCTTCATCGCCGATGGACACCACCTGCCGCCAGCCACGCTCAAGGCCATGCTGCGTGCCAAGACATTGGAGCGGTCTATCCTGGTTTCCGACGCCGCCGCCCTGGGTGGACAGAAGCCTGGCCGCTACACGAGCCCGATTGGCGGGGAGGTCGAGGTCTCGGCTGATGGCCGCCTGGGCGTGGCCGGTACGCCTTATCTGGCCGGGGCAGGGCACCTTCTGGATCGCAATATCGCCCATGTCATGGCCGCTGCGGGCCTGTCGCTGTCCGAGGCGTTGGCGCTGGCGACCCGCAATCCAGGTCGTTTCGCCGGCGGGCGAGGCGTGCTCGCGCCGGGCGCGCGGGCGGATATCACCTTGTTTTCCTGGCAGCCCGGCGATGCCGAGCTGACGATCGAATCCGTGTTTCTAGCTGGAGAGAGGGCGACGAAATGATCCTCGCGGGGGCGGCGTGCGTCGATATTACGCCAGCGGCAGGCTTGAACCTGGCCGGTTTCGCGGCACGAACCCAGCCGGCCACGGGCATGCATGATCCGCTCACAGCCCGTGCCATCACCGTGGAAGATACCGCCATCGTGGTGCTCGATATCATCGGCCTGCACGAGGAGATGGCGGCGCGGATACGCGAGCGCAGCCCACTGCCGGACGACAATGTCATCGTCGCGGCAACGCATACCCATGGCGCGCCCATTTCCATGCAGGGTCGGCTGGGGCATGCCGCGGATCCCGGTTTTTTGCGGCGCATCGAGGATGGCGCGGTCGAGGCCTTGCGGATGGCCTATGAAAGCCGCAGGCCGGCGACCATTGCCGCCGGCATGGGTGCCGATCCCGGCGTGGCCTGGAACCGCCGTCATGCCGATGGCCCGCTGGACCGGTCTGTGCCGGTGCTGCGCATTCGCGATGCGGGCGGCGCCTGCATCGCCGTCATGGCCTCCTATGCCTGCCATCCCGTGGTGCTGGCGGCCGACAATCTGCTGATGACGGCCGATTATCCCCATTTCGTCCGCGAGGCGCTGGAAGCAGCGCATCCGGGCGCCGTGGCGCTGTTTCTCACCGGTTGCGCCGGCGATGCGAATACCGGCCATACGGCGCAGGCCTCCTGGACCCTGGCGGCCAACAGCGCGCGCACCTTCGCCACCGCAGAGCGTCTCGGCAACAGGGTCGCCGCGGCAGCGCTCGAGGCGGGCGAGGCTGCCGCATCGGATGCGGTCGGTGCGGCGCATCGGGAACTGGACCTGGCGCTGACGCGGCTCGAGACCGAGCCGCTGCCCGAGCTGGCAGAGCGTTGGCGCGCCGAGCGCGAACAGGCCGAGCCGGTCCGCGCCATCCTGCTGGAGCATTGGATCGCCTGGGCCGAGCGCAACCGGGATGTCGTGCCCGGCCATTGGCGCGCGCGGGTCAGCATGCTCGATTGGGGTGGCATTCCCATACTGGCCATGCCGGGAGAAATCTTCAGCGAAACCGGGCTTTCCGTGCGCAATGCCTGCGGCGGCCGTCCCGCATTCGTCCTGGCCTATGCCGAGGGTACGCCCGGCTATATCCCGCCGCGCAGCGAATTCCCCTTCGGCGGCTACGAGGTGGAGGAGGCGCATCGCTTCATCGGTATGCCCGGCACCTTCGCGCCCGGCTCAGCGGAAGCCCTCGCGGCCGCGGCGCAATCCATGCTCGGCGAGCGCTACTTGACAACGCAACCGGTTGCATAACAAACTCAATTCATCGCCTGTAGGGAACGAGCGAACAAGGGGAACTTCCATGACACTTCAATCGACGTCACTGCGCCGTCTGCCATCCAACGCCTTGCGCATGGCATTGCTCGGCTCGGCCATGGGCATCGCCGCGCTGGCGGCGCCCGCAATCAGCGCCCAGGAAATCCGCGTCTGGAGCGGCTATCCGGAACTGGCGCCGTTCTACGAACATGTCGCCGAGGGCATGAAGGCCGATTATCCGGATCTCACCGTCCGGGTCGAAGCCATCGCGCTGCGCGAACACGAAAAGCGCCTGGCCCTGGGCCTCACCTCCGGCGAAGCTGCCGAAGTCATCGAGCTGGGAACCTCGACCGCGACGCGCTACCTCGAAAATGAACTGTTCAACGCCGCGCCCGAGGAGGTCTCCGCCTTCGTGCAGGACCCGGCCAATTTCAATGATTTCTTCCGGGATTCGGCCAGCTTTGGGGGCACGGTCTATGGCCTGCCGCTATTCCGCGGTCAGAGCGCGCTCTACTACAACACGGACATGTTCGAAGCCGCCGGCCTCACCGAGCCGCCGACCGACATGGCCCAGTATACCGAATATGCCGAGGCCCTGACCCAGCGGGACGCCAATGGCGCGCCCACCGTATCGGGCTGGAGCCTGCGTCTGTCGGGCGGCGGCCAGGGCATCGCCGAAAAGTTCTGGATCAATATGTTCCAGTATGGCGAGAACCTCGTCGAGCAGACCGCCGACGGCAAGTGGCGGGCTGATTTTGCCAATGAGCAGGGCCGCGCCGCGCTCAAGCAATATCTGGAGAACGTGCATACGCTCAAGACCGTGACCGTCGAAATGCCGGCCGATGCCGAAGCGTTCGAGCGCGAGCAGACAGCCATGTTCATCCGCGAGTCCTGGGTGATCGGCGACATCGCGGCCAAGGCGCCCGAGCTCAATTATGCCACGGCCACATTGCCGCGCGGCTCCATCGTGGCCCCGGTTTCGCTGTGGATCAGCGGCGAGGGGGAGCAGGCAGAAGCGGCCTGGGCCTTTGCCATGGCCGCCAACGAGCCGGAAAACCTGCTCTGGCTCCTGGACAATGTCGGTTGGCTCCCTAACCGGAGCGGGCTCGACTACAGCGCCATCCTGGAAGCCAAGCCGGCCCTGGCCGCCTTCGTGGATTATCCCGACACCTATGAATTCTTCTCGCTGCCCAATATCGGGCCGGTGGAGGAAATCCTGACGCGCGCCGCCGCCCGCCTGACCGAGGCCTTCGCCAATCCGGCCCTGGCGGCCGACGACGCGGCGATCGACGGTGTGCTCGTCGCCATGCAGGACGAGATCAACGGCCTGCTGCAGCGCGAAGGTCTGCTGGCCGAATAGGCCGTGTCGATAACCCAACCTGCCTGGGAAGCTTCGGCCTCCCAGGCCCCTATTAGCGGAGAATGCAATGCTGCGGCGCAAGAGATGGCTCTTCGCGATACTTGCCATCCTGCCGACGCTGGCGATTTTCGCCTGGCTGCGCATGTATCCCATTTTCGAGACCCTGCGGCTCAGCCTGCACAAATGGGACATCCTCTCCAGGAACAAGCCCTTTATCGGCCTGGCCAATTTCCAGGAGCTGATGACGGATCGGCTTTTCCACGAGGCGCTGCTCAATACCTCGATCATCGCCTTCGGCGTGCTGATCATCACCATTCCGACCGCCATGGTCCTGGCTGCGCTGATCCATTACCGGACGCGCTCGCGCCTTTCGGGCTTCTACGAAACCGCCATCTTCCTGCCCCATGTCGTGTCGCTGGTGCCGGCCGCCATGGCCTGGAAGTGGATTTTCGACGCCAGGTTGGGGCCGCTCAACGCCGTGCTGACCTTTTTCGGCATCGAGCCGCAGGCCTGGCTGTTCGATCCGACCCTGTCGGTGATCAGCGTCATCGTGCTCTGCTCCTGGCAGGCACTGGGCTATGCGGTGCTGATCTATCTCGTCGGCTTCAAGAGCCTGCCCGTTTCCTTGTATGAAGCGGCCAAGCTCGACGGCGCCTCCGGTCCGCAATCTTTCTGGTTCCTGTCCATTCCAATGCTCAAGCCCATCACGCTTTACGTGTCCGTGGTCACGCTGGTGTCCGGGTTCAACGTCTATGCCCAGGCCTTCGTGCTGGCCTCCGACGCACAGGGGGCGCCCGGCCGGCAGGTGCGCGTGCTGGTGCTCGACATGCTGGAAAACAGCTTTCGCAATTACCGGGTCGGCTATGCTGCCTCCGAAGCGGTGGTGCTGCTGCTGATCGTGCTGGTGCTGACGCTCATTCAGTTCTCCCTGTTGCGGGAAAGGGGCCGCGCATGAGCGCCGTGCAATCGACCCAGAGCAGCAAGAATCGCCGCATGCGCAGGATCATCGTCGATCGCGGCATCGATCTGGTGCTGCTGGTGTTCAGCCTCCTGATGCTGCTGCCGCTGGTATTTCTGGTCTCCAACGGCTTCAAGACGCCGCAGGAAATGCTGGCCTGGCCACCCACCATCATCCCGGCCAATCCCACCATCGACAATTTCGCGGCCGTGTTGCAGGACACGCCGCTCCTGCGCTGGATTTTCAACAGCATCCTCTTTGCCGTTCTGTCCACGCTGGCGATCCTGGCGACCTCCTCCATCGCCGGATATATCCTGGCCAAGTTCCGCTATCGCTCGCTGAACGTGATCTTCGCCCTGGTGCTGGCCACCGCCATCGTGCCGTTCGAAGTCTATATGATCCCGCTCTATTTCCAGGCGCAGAGCCTGGGCATCCTCAACAGCATCTGGGGCCTCCTGCTCGGCTATCTGGTCATGAGCTTCGGCATTTTCCTCATCCGGCAGAACGTCATCCATTCCATTCCCGACGAATTGCTGGAAGCCGCGCGCATCGATGGCGCCGGCGAGCTCTGGATTTTCTTCCGCATCGTGCTGCCGCTGCTGCGCGGGGCCCTGGGGGCGCTCGGCGTATTGGCCTTCTTCCAGGCCTGGACGGCGTTCGCCTGGCCGATGATCGTCGCGACCAACCGCGAGGCCTATACGATCGAAGTGGGCCTGGCCCTGTTCCAGACCGGGTTCACCGTCGATCTGGGCCGCCTCAGCGCCGCGTCGGCCCTGGTGCTCATTCCCTCGATCAGCCTCTTCGTCATCCTGCGCCGCAATTTCGTGCAGGGCGTCGCCAGCACGGGCCTCAAGGAATGACGGGCGCCGATTTCATCTGCGAGGCCGGGCGCGCTTATGCCCAAGCCAATGCGGGCAGCCTGCGCTGGCTGCTGGCGCGGCCATTGCTGGGACCCGGCTTTCTCAACAGCAAGCAGAACAGCATTACCTTGGCCGATTATGGCCCGGGAGACGGTCTGCGTGCACCGGCATTCACCTATGGCTGGATCCAGGGACGGGGGCTTGAGGCGCTGGCGACCCATGCGGCCTATTTCGAAGCGTCCGACCCGGAGCTGGCTCGGTCCGTCGACGCGGTGGCGCGGCCGCTATACGGCATCCTGCAAGGATTGTGGGCGCGTCATGGCCACGCCTATTTTTGCTACGACGCCGAACTCGAACCCATCGTCGCCGCGCCCAATGGCAGCATGGCGCCACAGACAAAACCGGCGAATATCTACACCTATTCCGATATCTTCGTCCTTAAAGGCCTCATCGCCGCCGCCGCCCGTTACGACCGGGACAGCCTGGACGGCTATCTGGCGCAATTGCCGGCGCTTGTGGACGCCATCGAGAACAGCCGCTTCCAGATGGATGAACGACGGCCTCTCGCCGCGGAGATTGCTGCCGGACAGCCGGACGATTTCGGCCCGCGCATGATCCTGCTGGGTGCCGCCGGCATGCTCGGGCGCATCGGTCGGCCGGAAGCGGCCGGTTTTGCAGACAGGTTCATAAAGCATGTCCTGGACCGGCATCTCGATCCCGCCTCGGGCCTCCTGCTCAATGTGCCGGGCGAAGATTCCTGCAATGTCGGACATGCGATCGAGCTGGTCGGATTCGCGCTTGATCATCTCTCGCCCGACGCCGATAAGGCATTGATTGAAAAATTGGAATCTGTGCTCCTGGCGTCCTTCGCCGCAGGTTTCCGCGGCCCGGGCGTTCGCCTCGTGGTTTCGGCGTCCAGCGGCCAGCCCACCAGCCCCTATTGTCCATGGTGGTCGCTGCCCGAGACCATCAGAAGCGCCGCGCTGTGCCACGAACGCACCGGAAATCCTTTGGTCCTGGACGTCTGGCGCAAGGCGCATGCGGCGTTTTTCGAGACCTATTGGCGCGGCGAACCCGCCATTGCCTATCAGACGATGACCGAACAAGGCCCGGTGGACTTCGTGCCGGCCACCCCCGATCTCGACCCCGGCTACCATACCGGCCTGAGCCTGCTGGCGGCCATAGAGGTCGCCGCACGCATGGGCGCGGCTGGCGCCGACAAACCAGAAACAGGTGCATGAATGGCTGCTGTAGAAATCCGTAACGTAGCCAAGTCCTTCGGGCCCACCGATATCATCCGCGATATCAATATCGAGGTGCCCGACGGGGCTTTCGTGGTGCTGGTGGGCCCGTCCGGTTGCGGGAAGTCGACCCTGTTGCGCATGATTGCCGGGCTCGAGGATATCGACAAGGGCGAAATCTCGATCGGCGGCCGGGTCATCAACGATGTCGAGCCCAAGCACCGCGACATCGCCATGGTGTTCCAGAACTACGCGCTCTACCCGCATATGACCATCGCGGAGAACATGGGATTTTCGCTGCGCCTGGCCAAGCAGTCGAAAGCCGAAATCGACCAGAGGGTGGGCGAGGCCGCCCGCATCCTGGGCCTCAGCGATTACCTGCATCGCTACCCCAAGCAGCTTTCCGGCGGGCAGCGCCAGCGCGTCGCCATGGGC
>NZ_LVVY01000102.1 GCF_001650025.1 Devosia elaeis
CAAACCCCCGGTCAGAAATGACCGGGGGTTTTGTGTTCTTGCACGGGTGTACGTATTTATCCTAGCATTTGGCGGTGCCTTACGTCGTTATTCGAATCGATCCGAAGGACCGTGGCGATCTCGAACGCCAAGGCTGGTGTTTTGTTCGCTCGCAATTCCGAAAATTGGCGCAGGAATGTGAAGGTTGTGCCGCCCTCCTTTATCAAACGGCCCGACATAGCGATGTAGATGATAAAAGTGTCGGCTATTTCGCGCAGGCGAAGCTGGGCATTCTGTCTGCCGGAGTTGAACCCGACGGGCGGTTCAAGCTTTCCCTCCACGAGGTAAGCTATCTTAGTCCGACCATGCAAATTCGGCTCAGCGGCCGTTCGGAGCCTCATCTTGCCAGCAGTAACAGCACACTCCGCGGATGGACGGCAGCGCAGGATATCAGGCTTATTCCTCAGAACGACTTTCTTTCCATAGCAACGGCCGGCACCTTCGGTGAGGAAGGCCAAAGGCCTTTTGTTCCCCAAGCCATAACTGTACCGAGATTTGTGAGTCGAACGCAGCGGGCCCGCGACCCCGATTTTACCCACCGGGTCTATATTGCTTACCGTGGCCGCTGTGCGATCAGCGGTCTACGCTTGATCCATGCCGACGGCCTCTGCACTCTGGAGGCGGCACATCTATATCCATACTCGCTTGAGCCGAGGAACGATGTACAGGCCGGTTTGCTTTTAGCGCCAAACTTTCATGGCCGGTATGATCACGGCTCCCTCGTCATCAATGATGACTACACTTGGACTCCAATCGTGGAGGACGAGGAAACAAGGATGCTGGTAGACAGACGGCTTCTCTTGCCTTTGGATGAGTCGGATTGGCCCGACATTGAGCTGATCAGACGTAATCGCGAGAGGATCGCGCGTTAGATCGCTCAATAGACGTATTTGTCCGCAGAAAACCTGTTCTTCTCGACCTCGATAAAGTTCGATAGACTGTGCTCCATGTGAGAACGCCGTGACCACAAAGGTCCTGCAGTTCGGTGGGGGTCCGACAGCGACCCGCTAATCGCGCTGGTCTTCCCACCTCTCCGTACTTTTCCGCGGAAAATGGTGCCCCGCCGTTCCATAATGGATGTTATCGGAATCCCCCTTCGCTCCCAGGCCTTGAACCTGGGCAGTCCCACACGATATAGTCATCATGGTCATAATTGGAGATGCAGCATGCCGGATACGAGACGTCAGGGTGATGCCTGGACGGTAGCCGCCGCCAAGGCGCATCTGTCCGAGGTGATTTCCGAAGCGCAGAAAGAGCCACAGACCATCACGCGCAATGGCCGACCCAGCGTGATCATGGTGTCGATCGAAGAATGGCAGCGCCGGGTTGAGCGCAAGGGCAGCCTGGCGCGGTTCCTGATGGATTCGCCGCTGGCTGGCTCGGGTCTCGAGCTCGAGCGCTTGTCCGATGGCGGCCGCGATATCGAGCTTTGAACTATCTGCTTGATACCAATGTGCTGAGCGAAGTGCGGCGGCCGCTCCCGGATGACCGCGTCCTGGCCTGGCTCGACCAGGTCGAGGAAGAGCATCTGCATCTCAGTGTCATCACCATCGCCGAGCTGGCGCGGGGCATAGCGCTCCTGCCCGCGGGAAAGCGGAAGGCCGATCTCGCTTTATGGCTCGAGACCGATCTGCAGCTCCGCTTCGGACATCGCCTGCTCTCAATCGATGGCGACACCGCCTTCCTTTGGGGCCGGCTGATGGCCGACGCCAAGCTGGCCGGACGGAACCTTGCCGTCATGGATGGATGGATAGCGGCGATCGCCCTGCGGCACGGGCTTGTCGTGGCCACGCGGAATCTGCGCGATTTCAAGAATCTGGGCCTGGAGCTCTTCGATCCCTGGCAAGATGAAAAGGGCGTTTGAGGCGCAAAGCCCCGGAACTAAAGGGTGTTCGCGCAGGTTATGCACATCGGCGCAAGCCGGTCCCGAAAGAAATGTCATCTTTCTTTCATCTGGGTGTTGACGGCGGAAAGGCCCTCCCATATAACCCCGCTTGTTGACGACGCGACGCGCCCCGGCGCTTCCCACTGATCGACAAATCTCTCAAGGCAGAGTTGCTGCCGGGCAACCGGAAGCAAAATCCTGTTCTCTGACGGAATAATGAGAGCCCTGCTCTCGCCGACGCTTTAGCCCTCGCGGGCATTGGGTCAGATCATTGACATTGTGAAGAGAGAAGAAAGGG
>NZ_LVVY01000103.1 GCF_001650025.1 Devosia elaeis
GAGGATAATATGGGGTGATGGGGGTGGGGATAAGTTTTCCGGGAAGACGCGATGCAGCACCCTCCCCCTTGCGGGGAGGGCTGGGGTGGGGGATGGGCGGCAGGGTGTCTGATTTCTAACGCCATTGCCTGCCGACACCCCCTCCCAGCTTCGCTAGGCCTGTCGGCCAAGCTGCGCTACCTCCCCCATCAAGGGGGCGGTGGGGGCTCGGTGTTTGCCGCACGATCCCGCCACCCACCGCTCGTCACCCTCGGGCTTGACCCGAGGGGCGTTCACAGGCGCCGCGAAGCGCGGCGTTTGCCGCGCCCTATTTCTTGAGCTTCAGCGGGCCGACCATTTGTTCGGGCTTGACCTCGGCGTCGAATTCCTCGCCGGTGAGCAGGCCGAGATTGATGGCCTCCTCGCGCAGGGTCGTGCCGTTCCTGTGGGCGGTCTTGGCGATCTTGGCGGCGTTGTCGTAGCCGATCTTCCGGTTGAGCGCGGTGACCAGCATCAGCGACTGATCGACGAGCTGCTTGATGCGCTTGGTGTCGGGCGCGATGCCCACGGCGCAATTGTCGTTAAAACTCTTGGCGGCGTCGGCCAGGAGGCGCACGCTTTGCAGGAAATTGTAGGCAATGACCGGCTTGAACACGTTGAGCTCGAAATTGCCCTGGCTCGCCGCGAAACCGATGGCGGCGTCATTGCCCATCACCTGGGCCACCACCATGGTCATGGCTTCGGACTGGGTCGGATTGACCTTGCCCGGCATGATCGAGGAGCCCGGCTCGTTTTCCGGAATGGTGATTTCCCCGAGGCCAGAACGCGGACCCGAAGCCAGCCAGCGCACGTCATTGGCGATCTTCATGAAGGCCACGGCGAGCTGCTTGAGCGCGCCCGAAGTGCCCACAAAGGCATCGTGGCCGGCGAGCAGGGCGAATTTATTGGGCCCGGTGACGAAATCGTGGCCGGTCAGCTCCGCGATTTCCCTGGCCACGGCCACGGCATAATCGGGATGGGCATTGAGCCCGGTGCCGACGGCGGTGCCGCCCAGGGCCAGTTCCTTGAGCTGGGGCATACTCGCCTTGATGGCGTCGAGCGCATAATCGATCTGCGCCACCCAGCCCGAGATCTCCTGGCCCAGGGTGAGGGGCGTCGCGTCCTGCAGATGCGTGCGGCCGATCTTGACCACGTCCATATATTCGTCCGCCTTGGCGGCGAGCGTGTCGCGCAGCAGACCGACGCGTTCATAGAGGTAATTCTCGACCGCCTCGACCGCCGCGATATGCATGGCGGTGGGATAGGTGTCGTTGGAACTCTGGCTCATATTGACGTGGTCATTGGGATGGACCGGCTTTTTCGACCCCATGACCCCGCCGACCATTTCGATGGCGCGGTTGGAAATGACCTCGTTGACATTCATGTTGGACTGCGTGCCCGAGCCGGTCTGCCAGACCACGAGCGGGAAATGCTCGCCGAGCTTGCCTTCGATCACCTCGTCGGCGGCGGCCACGATCAGGTCGCGGGTCTTTTCGTCCATGAGGCCGAGCTTGGTATTGGCCAGCGCGGCCGCCTTCTTGAGAATGCCGAAGGCACGGACGATCTCGGTGGGCATCTTTTCCCCGCCGATATCGAAATTCATCAGGGAGCGGGCCGTCTGCGCGCCGTAATACTTGTCGCTCGGGACCTCGATATTGCCCATGGTGTCCGATTCGACGCGCTTGCTCATGACTGCCTCTGCTCCTTGTGGGCCGCTTCTCTCGGCGGCGGAAAACCAAACGGCCGACCCTTGTGGGGGCCGGCCGCTCGAATATCAGATAAAGCGCATCGGCGCCAAACAGCCTTTCGGCTTACTTCTTGACCGCCAGGATCTGGCGACCGCGATACATGCCGGTCTTGAGGTCGACGTGATGCGGACGACGCAGCTCGCCCGAATCCTTGTCTTCGACATAGGTGGGGTTGGCGATCGCGTCGGCCGAGCGGCGGAAGCCGCGCTTCATCGGCGAGGTCTTGCGTTTTGGCACAGCCATAATCGGTACTCCGAAAATCAAAATCGTTGCGCCGCCGAAAGCGGCCAGAGACGTGTCTCTGTCAGGATTGGGGGGCTCTATAGAGCAAGACTGGCGGCTTGGCTAGGGGCTTCGCGCCGTGCCGAAGGCAAATTCGCTCCAGCGGAGCGAATTTAGGCGAGAAGGCCATGAGACTTCGCCGGCGATCCGCAGGACAAAAGGCTCCGGTGGAGCCTTTTGGGCCGAAGAAGGCCACGAGACCTATGGTCGAGTGGCAGGCTCGAATGGCGGGAGACCCGCCCCTTGCATCGCTGAATTATTGTATGTACATTAACGCAAGGCTTGGGGGAAGCCGGCAATGTATGAATGGGACGAGGCAAAGGACGCGAGCAATCGTGCCAAGCACGGCATCGGCTTTGCGATGGCTGAGGCGTTTGAATGGGACAATGCCGTGTTCCAGCAAGACACCCGCTTTGACCACGGTGAAGAGCGGTTTCGTGCATTCGGCTTCATCGCCGAACGCCTTTACTGCCTTGCCTATACGATGCGCGGGGACAATATCCGTATCATCAGCCTGCGCCCAATGCACATGAAGGAGGCAAAACGCTATGGCCTCGGCAAAGACTAAAGGCCCGCCGCCCGATGACTATGATCCTGCGGCCCCTCTTACAGACGCGGAAATCAAGACGCTTCGTCCCGCTCGGGAATTTTTCGCGGAGCGTGGCATCCCCATGCCCGTGCCCCGCAAGCCCGGGCGGCCACGCCAGGACGAAACCAAGGTCAGCGTGACCATGCGGCTCGATGCCAATATCGTCGAACATTTCAAGAGCCAGGGACCTGGCTGGCAGACCCGCATCAACAAGGTTCTGGCCGACAAGGTCGCCAAGAGCCGCTAAAGCGCCAGCCTTCCGTCCTGGCCGACGCAGGCGGCGCGCTGGCCATATTGGCGGGCGCGGTTTTCCACGATGCCGGCCACCCGCAGCAATCCGGCATTGGGGCGGGCCGGATCGCGCAGCAGCGGATTGGGCAGGGTGACGGCGAGCAGGCTCGCCGTGCGCCAATCGAGATTTTGCGGTTCGCGCCCGAAGGCATGGGCGCTGCCGGCGGCGACGCCGAACTGTCCGGACGGGCCCCATTCGGCGATATTGAGATAAATCTCCATGATCCGCTTCTTGGGCATGACCAGATCGATATAGGCGGCCAGCGGCACTTCCAGCGCCTTGCGCAGCACGCTCTGCCCGTTCCACAGGAACAGGTTGCGCGCCACCTGCATGGTGATGGTGGAGGCCCCGCGCGCGTCGCGACCGGCCAGGTAATTGTCGACCTCCGCCCGCAGCGCCGCGACATCGATGCCCCAATGGCGGCAGAATTGTCCGTCTTCGGAGAGGATCACCGACGCCTTGAGCCGGTCGGAAATGTCGTCGATATCGCGCCAGATGCGGGTGACGTCCTGGCCCGTGGCCATGCGCGCCAGCATGGGCACCGAGACCGGCTGGACCACGAGATAGACCGGGGTGAGCACCAGCGGAATGGCCACCAGCCCCGCCAGGATGACGAGGGGAATGCGCAAGAAGCGCCAGATCGTCTTGGAGCGCCGGGCCATGGCTCCCTCTTAGCCGCTGCGCCGCCGATAGGCCAGTACGCAGACGCCCTTGCTCCCCACGGGGCAAACGGCTAGCAACAGGCCATGTACGACTTTTCCGCCGACAGCGCCGATTGCGCCGGGGCCCTGGAGGCCGCCCTTTCCGAATACCTGACCGGCAACGGATTGTCGGGGCCGGGCCCGGCCGCCGACCGGCTGATCGAGGCCATGCGGCACGGGAGCCTGGCCGGCGGCAAGCGCTTGCGCCCCCTCCTGGTGCGGCAGGCCGCCGCCATCTTCTCGGTGCCGCGCGAGCGCGCCCTGCCCGCCGGGCTGGCCGTGGAAATGGTGCATTGCTATTCGCTGGTCCATGACGACCTGCCGGCCATGGACGACGACAATGTGCGCCGCGGCCGCCCCACCGTGCACCGGGCCTATGACGAAGCCACCGCCATCCTGGCCGGCGACGCCCTGCTGACCCATGCCTTCGCCGTGCTCGCCCGGCCCGATTGCCACCCCGATCCGGCGGTGCGCGTGGCCCTGGTGGCCGAGCTGGCCGCCGGCGCCGGCGCCGGGGGCATGGTGGGCGGGCAGATGCGCGACATCGAGGGGGAAAGCACCCGCTTTTCCGAAATCGAGATCGCCACCATGCAGGCGATGAAGACCGGCGCGCTGATCCGCGCCTCGGTGCGCATGGGGGCCCTGCTCGGCGGCGCCGATCCGCGGGCGCTCTCCGCCCTCACCGCCTATGCCGAGGCGGCCGGGCGCGCCTTCCAGCTGGCCGACGACATTCTCGACGTCACCGCCTCGCCCGAAACCATGGGCAAGGCCACCGGCAAGGATGCAGAGGCCGGCAAACAGACGCTGGTGTCCCGATATGGCCTGGACGAGGCGCGGCGGCTGCTGGACCGGATCGTGGGCGAGGCCCTGTCGGCCCTGCGCACTTTCGGCCCCCGCGCCGACGGGCTGCGCGCCACCGCCCGCTATTTCGCCAGCCGGGAGAAGTGAGCATGGCCGCGCTGCGCAGCGTCAATATCGGCATCCCGCGCAATATTCCGGGCACCCGCACCCCCACCGGCATCTATAAGGACCCGGCCGCCGGGCCGGTCGCCATTACCCGCGAGGGCCTCGAAGGCGACATCATCGCCGACCGCCAGCATCATGGCGGGGCCGACCAGGCCGTCTATGTCTATTTCGAGGACGATTACCAATTCTGGGCCGGCGAGGGCGTGGCCACGGCGCCGGGCCTTTTCGGCGAGAACCTGACCATTGCCGGCCCCGATAGCGCCCATACCGCCATCGGCGACCGTTTCGCCATCGGCGATGTGGTGCTGGAAGTGAGCTATCACCGCACGCCCTGCATGACCTTCGCCGCCAAGATGGGCGAGCCCCGCTGGCTCAAGCGCTTCCACCAGGCGCGCCGGCCCGGCGCCTATTGCCGGGTGATCTCCCCCGGCAAGGTGGAAGCGGGCATGGACATATCGGTCACGCCCTATGCCGGCGAGCGCATTTCAATGGCCGAACTCATGGGCCTGGACGGCATGGCCGACCTGCCCCGCGACTTCATGCGCCGCGCCCTGACCACGCCGATCCGCGACAAGACGCGGTTCAAATATGAAAACCGCCTCGCCAGCCTGTTCTGAGACCGATCCATGAGCCTGCAATCCGTCCGCGACGACCTCGCCGCCCGCGCCCCCGACCTGACCGTCATCGTCACCGAGGCCTCGACCGCCACGGTGCAATTGGCCGCTGCGGTGCATGGGGTGGAACCGGGGCAGATCGCCAAGACGCTGTGCATCCGCGTCAAGGACGAGGAATTCCTGCTGGTGACGCGCGGCGATGCCCGGCTCGACAACCAGAAATCCAAGGCCGCCTTTGGCGGCCGCCCCCGCATGCTGGGCGCCGAGGACGTGGAGCGGCTGACCAGCCACAAGGTGGGCGGGGTCTGTCCCTTCGGCCTGCCGGCGCCGCTGCCGATCTTTCTCGACACCTCGCTCAAGATCTATGATCTGGTGATCCCGGCCGGCGGCGACACCCATGCCTCGGTCAAGCTCGACCTGGCGCGGCTGGCCGAATTGTGCGGCTCGCGCTGGGTGGATGCCTGCCAAATGCCCGAATGAGGCCGCCGGAAGACTTCATCCGCAGCCGGCTCGTGCCGGAACCCCTGCCCTTCCGGCCCGACATAAAGCTCTATCGCCCCACGCCGCAGAGCGGGCTCATCGCCTGGCTCGCCGAACAGGGCCGGGCCGAAGACCCGCCCTATTGGGCCTATGCCTGGGCAGGCGGGGCGGCGCTGGCGCTGCATCTGCGCGACAATCCGCACCTGGTCGCGGGCCGGAGCGCGCTCGATTTCGGCGCAGGCTCGGGCCTGGTGGGAATAGCGGCCGCCCGGGCCGGCGCCATCGTGGCGGCCTTCGAGCCGGACCCGATCGGCCGGGCAGCCATTGCCCTCAATGCGGCGGCCAATGGCGTGACGATCGAAATCGTCGATGTGCCGATGGCGGCCGAGATCGTCCTGGCGGGCGATGTGTTCTACGACAAAGCCGTGGCGGGGCGCACCCTGCCCGCGCTCCAGGCCCTGGCGGCAAAGGGCGCCACGGTGCTGGTGGGCGACCCTTTCCGCCGCGACCTGCCCCAAGCGGCGCTGACGCTGCTGGCCGAATATGAAGTGCCGGACATGGGCGGCGGCGCCTGGCTGCGGGCCGGCATCTTCGCCCTGCGCCCCTAGAATATCGGACATGCCCACCGGAACCTTGCCCGGAAAACCGCCCTGTCCTATATCCCAGCCGCGAGGACGACCTCCCCCATAATGGGTATCGTTCGGGACGGCCCGGAAAGTATGGTGATTCCCATGCGCAATACCGCCGACCGTATCCGCCACGCCGTCTCTTTCGAGATCATCGGCATCCTGCTGGCCACGCCCCTGGCCGCCTTCGCCTTCCAGCTCCATGCCGGCGACAGCGCCGTCATCGTCATCGGCAGCGCCACAATCGCGATGGCCTGGAACTATGTCTACAATTTCATCTTCGACCACGCCATGACCCGCTGGCGCGGCACGACGCTCAAATCCCCGCCCATCCGCGTGCTGCACGCAGTGCTGTTCGAGCTCGGGCTGTTGATGATGCTGATGCCGCTGATCGCCCTTTACCTGGGCATCTCGCTCTGGCACGCCCTGGTGCTCGACCTGGGTTTCGCGCTGTTCTACATGCTCTATGCGCTGGTCTTCAACTGGGCCTATGACCGGATCTTCCCGCTGCCCGAATGGCAGGCGGAAAAGAGCCGGGCCGGCAAGGCCGCCTGAGGCAAGCGCCCGGGGCGGGTCTAGAGCAGTCCATATTTGGCGGGTTGAGGGAGGGCGCCATCAGTGGATGGCTGCACCACTCTCACTCGCCAATCGCCACCCCTGGGCTCGACCCGAGGGCGTTTGCGATGCACCCAAAGACAAAGAACCCTCGGGTCAGGCCCGAGGGTGACGATCGCGATTGGGTTGGATGCGCGATGGAACCGTGTCCGCTTAAAGGTGAAACGCTCTAGATCTGCCCCATCAGCTTGAGGCCACCGAGCACCAGGATCAGCACGGCCAGCCAGAACAGGCGTCTTTGGTTGCGTTCGTTCATGAATGAAGCCCTCTCGATCCTGATGGATGGGACGCTATCCCCCTCACCCGTCTCGGCCTGCGGCCGATCCTCCCTCTCCCCGAGGGGGAGAGGAACAGAGGCACACGCCGGATGAGGGGGATACCCCGGCCGGTAGTCACTCCGCCGCGTCCTGCCGGCCGGTGCCGAATTTCCTTTCGATATAATCGGCCACCATGGCCTTGAACTGATCGGCCACGTCGGCACCGCGCAGGGTGGCGACCTTTTCGCCATCCACGAAGACCGGGGCGGCCGGCGTCTCGCCGGTGCCGGGCAGGGAAATACCGATATTGGCGTGCTTGCTTTCGCCCGGCCCGTTGACGATGCAGCCCATGACCGCCACCGACAGCGTCTCGACCCCCGGATAGCGCTCGCGCCATTCGGGCATGGAGATATTGAGGTGGTCCTGGATATCCTTGGCCAGGGTCTGGAAGGTGGTGGAGGTGGTGCGCCCGCAGCCCGGGCAGGCCGCCACCACCGGCAGGAATTGGCGGAAGCCCATGGTCTGCAACAATTCCTGCGCCACCTTGACCTCGGTGGTGCGGTCGCCGCCCGGCTCGGGCGTCAGCGAGATGCGGATCGTGTCGCCGATACCCTGCTGCAAGAGGATGCCCAGCGCCGCCGAGGAGGCGACGATGCCCTTGCTGCCCATGCCGGCTTCGGTGAGGCCCAGATGCAGCGCATAATCGCAGCGGGCAGCGAGGTCCTGATAGACCGCGATCAGGTGCTGGACGTCGGACACCTTGGTGGAGAGAATGATCCGGTCCCGCGCCATGCCCAATTCCTCGGCCCGGGCGGCCGAAAGCAGGGCCGACTGGATGATGGCCTCGCGCTGCACGGCGGCGGCCGAGATCGGCGCCGCGGAACCCGCGTTCTCGTCCATGAGCCGCGTCAGCAATTCCTCGTCGAGCGAGCCCCAATTGACCCCGATGCGCACCGGCTTGTCATAGCGGTTGGCGATCTCGATCAGGGTGGCGAATTGGGTATCGCGCTTGGCCTTGAAGCCGACATTGCCCGGATTGATGCGATATTTGGCCAGGGCCTCGGCGCAGGCGGGATGGTCGGTGAGCAGCTTGTGGCCGATATAATGGAAATCGCCCACCAGCGGCACGTCATAGCCCATGAAGGCCAGCCGATCGCGAATGATGGGGACGGCCGCCGCGCTCTCGTCGCGATCGACGGTGATGCGGACGATTTCCGAACCGGCGCGGGCCAGTTGCATGACCTGCTTCACGGTCGCGTCGATATCGGCCGTATCGGTATTGGTCATCGATTGCACGACAATTGGTGCGCCGCCGCCGACCATGACGCCGCCCACATTGACACCCAAAGATTGCCTGCGCGGCGCTGGACCGGCCATTTCAAACCCCGTTTCGTCTGGCTTTTGAGATAGGCCTTCCCTTTTGCGCGCGCAACCGAACAATCGCGTGACGCCGGGCCGCAGCGCCTACCCCTAGGATCGCGCAATTGATCGGCCCGATCTTGAATGGCGCCGCGGCGGGGCCATCTATAGAACATGATGAACAGGCTCCTCCCCCGCATAATCTTGTTCCGCAAGGAAGTCGTGCTGCTCTGGCAGGCATTCCGCTCGCCCCAGACGCCGCTCTATCTCAAGCTGGCGACGCTGTTTGCCGCCTTCTACCTGGTCAATCCTTTCGACATCATCCCCGATGTCATCCCCCTGCTCGGCTGGGTCGACGACATCGTGCTGATCCCGTTGCTGGTAAGCTGGATCGTCTCGCGCCTGCCGGTGCCGGCGCCGGTCCATGCCCGGAACCACACTGTGGACGGACGCGCGCGCCGGCTCTGAGCCGAATGGCTAAAAGTCTAGCCAATTCGCTATAGCTTCCTCGACCGGCTTTGCGTAGGGCTAGCGGGATTCTCCATTCCGCGTCCGGTATGAACGACCAGATCCCGCGCCTCATGCTCAACCTGATCGGCCCCGGCACGCTCGCCGTCTTCGGGGCCGGCTTCCTATGGGCGTGGAGCATCGAGAAACGACGCCATTACCTGCTGATGCTGGCCGCCGCCTGCCTGCTGTTCAGCGCCGGAATCGCCACCCAGGTCCTGAGCCTGCCGCCCGATGCCGGTCTCAATGCGCTCTTGTCGAATTTCTTCTATACCGCCGCCGTCATCATGGCTGCGGGCGGGTTGCTGCGCCGCGCCGGCCAGCGCCCCAGCCCCTGGCTGGGCCTGGCAATCCTCGCCCTGTTCATGGGCCTGATCTTCTATTTCTTCTATGTCGAGCGCAGCCTGGCCGCCCGCATCTATGTGCAGAATTTCGGCTTCGGCGCCATTCTGCTGGGCACCGCGCTGCGCCTGCGCAGCCTGGCCCGCGGGCCGCTGATGGACCGGGTGCTGTTCTGGACGCTGCTGGTCTTTTCGCTGCAATTCTTCCCCCGCACCCTGCTCACCGCTCCGCTGGTCCGGCAGGCCGATCCGGCCCGGTTCGGCAGCTCGCCCTTCTGGCTGGCGCTGCAATTCTCGCTCAGCGTCGTCGGCGCGGCCCTGGCGCTGACCGTGCTGCTGGCGGCGCTCAGCGACCTGATCGAGGACTTGCGGCGCGAGCGCGACATGGACCGGCTGACCGGCGTACTCAACCGGCGCGGCTTCGAGGAGCGCAGCGCCGCCCTGCTGCGCCGCGCCGGCCGGGAGCCCAGCGCCCTCATCCTGATCGATCTCGATCATTTCAAGCGCATCAACGACACCTATGGCCACCAGCAGGGCGATCACGTGCTGCGCGATATCGGCACGCTGCTGCGCCATAGTGCCCGGCGGGGCGACCTGGTCTGCCGGCTGGGCGGGGAGGAATTCGCCATGCTGATGCCGGGCGCCGACCTCGAGGGCGCCCAGGCCGCCGCCGAAAGACTGCGCGCGGTCATCGCCGCCCACCGCTTTCCCCTGCCCGCGCTGGCCGAGCCGATCACCGCCAGTTTCGGCCTGGCCCAGCGCCGCCCCGGCGAGCCCTTTGCAATCTGGTTCGACCGGGCCGATGCGGCGCTCTATGCCGCCAAGGCACAGGGCCGCAACCGCGCCGTGCCCGCCGGGCTCTAGGCCCTGCCGCCGGGAGGCCGATTTGACAAAAACCCGGATATGGCCATGATGGCGGGCATGAACCGGTTTTTCGCCTCCACCCGCCGTTTTGAAAGTCGCTTGCGCAAGGCAGGCTGACGGCCTGGTGTTGCTACCTGCCTTCGGGCAAGAGCGGCACCAGGATTTCTGAGAACCTCCTCCCGACATCTCCGAGCATGCCCGATCCGCGCCGTCCGGCGCGGCGTCAGCATATGCGCATTGAGGCCTTGCCATGACTTTCAAATATTCCGTGACCCTGCCGATCAGCGGTGGCGACAAGCTGCGCCGCTTCCGCGAATGGGCCGACAAGCACCTGCCCGAGCTCAGCTACAACCTGCCCCCGCAGACCCCGATCAAGACCGAAACCATGACCATCCGGCTTTTGTCGCCCGACGACCGGGCCCAGGTTCTGCAGACCCTCAGCAAATCGCCATTGGCATGACCAGGAAAGGAAACCCCCGTGCAAGTCCTGCGCTATTGCCGGTCCTGTTCCGGCCCCCGCCCACGGGCAGCCCGGCGCTGTCCCTGGTGTCACCGCGATTATGGCCAGACGGCCGCGCGGCCCGAGCATCTTTTCGCCATCTATGACCGCAGCCCGGCCTCCGAACCGGCCACGCGCGGGGAGGAGGGACGATGACCACGATCTCGCTTTCCGACTGGTCGCAATCGCCTGAAATCCTGGTGGGCGAGGCCGAGCACAAGCGGCTCGTCGTCGCGGCGCTCACCGATATCGGCGACAGCACCGACCGCATCGACTTCCTGCTCTATGAGCTGGACCGGGCCAAGCTGGTGCGCGACGCGCTGCTGCCGCCCGACGTGGTGCGCATCGGCAGCATCGTGCGCTTCAAGCCGATCCCCGGCGCGGAGCGCACCGTCAAGCTGGTCATGCCGGGCGAGGAACACCTGCCCGGCGATTACCGGCTCTCGGTGACCTCGGCCCTGGGCGCGGCCCTGCTCGGCCTGCGGCCGGACCATGTCATGACCTGGCTCGACCCCGACGGAGCGACCCATCGCGTCAAGGTGCTCAAGGTCGCCAATACCATGCCCCGGACCAACGACGATCCGGGCCCCAGCGCCGCATGAGAAAAGGCCCGGATCAATCCGGGCCTTTTGTTCCGGCACCGGCCCTGAGGCTCATATACACCAGATAGGCCTCGATGCCGCCAAAGATCAGCAGCGGCGTCACGGCGCCCGGCCAGCCCGCCAGATCATGACCGAAGCGCGCGACGCCATAGGCGAGGACCAGCATGGACATCGCCATGCCCACCAGGCCCGGCGTCCGCATTTCCGGCGAATGATGATAGCCGATCCAGAACACGAAGCGCAGCGCGATCCACACCACGGCGCTGGCGGTGACGGCGCGCAATTGCCCGCCATCCTCGGCATACCAGGCCAACAGCAGCAGAGCCGGCACCAGGATGGCCCATTGCTCCAGCGTGTTCTGCAGGTAGCGCAGATTGATCCTGAGGCGCGGGCTCTCGCGCCCGGCCAGGGGATTGATCGCGGGAGTGAACAGGCGCTCATGCGCCACCGCCTCCACGCCGGTCAGCAGGCAGAGAAAGGTCGCCATGCCGATCCAGCCGGCGGCAAAGCCGAGCCGGTCGACCGGCGATGCCGCGCCATCGATGGCGGGGGTGAGGAAATAGAGCCCCAGCCAGGCCACCAGGGCCAGCGGCACCACCACGGCGACCGCACCGAACATGCGCCGGCGGCTGGCGGCGACATCGATGCTGTCGTCCCCGCCCGCCATCGGCCTAATCCAGCCGGACCAGGAGGTCCTTGGCGTCGATCTGGTCGCCGGGCTTGATCAAAAGCTCGGCCACCACGCCATCGACCTCGGCATGGATCGCGGTTTCCATCTTCATCGCCTCGATCGAGCAGAGCACGTCGCCGGCCGACACCTTCTGGCCCTGGCTCACCGCCAGGGTGGAGATGACGCCCGGCATCGGCGCGCCGACCTGCTTGGGATCTCCAGCCACGGCCTTGGCGCGGACCTTGACCTCGCCGGCCTTGAGGCGATCGGGCACGGTGATGGTGCGCGGCTGGCCGTTGAGGTCGAAGAAGACGCGCACCTCGCCCTTTTCATTGGTCTCGGCGCGGCCCTGATAGGTGATGACCAGCGTCTTGCCCTTCTCGATATCGACCAGGAGCTCGTCGCCCTCTTCCAGCCCGTAGAAATAGACCGGGGTGGGCAGCACTTCGGTGGGGCCGTAGCGCTCCTGGGTCTTTTCGAAATCGGCATAGACTTTTGGGTACATGAGGTAGGAAGCGAGGCGATAATCATCGACCGGCGCACCCACCTCCTCGGCGATCTTCCTGCGCTCGGCTTCGAGGTCCACGTCCTTGAGATAGGAGCCGGGCCGCTCGGTCAGCGGCGTCTTGCCCTTGAGCACCTTTTTCTGCAGCGCCTCGGGGAAACCGCCCGGCGGCTGGCCCAGATCGCCGGCGAAGAAGCCGACGACGCTGTCGGGAAAGGCGATGTCGCGCTTGGGATCTTCCACATCGGCGCGGGTGAGGCCGGCCGAAACCATGGCCAAGGCCATGTCGCCCACCACCTTGGAGCTGGGCGTCACCTTGACGATATCACCGAACATCTGGTTGACGTCGGCATAGGTCTGGGCGACCTCGTGCCAGCGGGTTTCCAGCCCCAGCGAGCGCGCCTGTTCCTTGAGATTGGTGAACTGGCCGCCCGGCATTTCGTGCAGATAGACTTCCGAGGCGCCGCCCTTGAGGTTACTTTCGAACGCCGTGTATTGCGTGCGCACCGCTTCCCAATAGAACGAGATCTGGCGGATCGCCCGGGCATCGAGCTCCGGATCGCGCTCCCCGCCGGCGAGGGCGGCGACCAGCGAGCCGAGCGTCGGCTGGCTGGTGGTGGAGCTGAGGGCATCCATGGCCGCGTCGACCGCATCGACATCCGCCTCCACCGCCGCCAGCACCGTCGCCGCCGCGGCGCCGGACGTGTCGTGGGTGTGCAGGTGAATGGGCAGGCCCACTTCATCCCTGAGCACCGAGACCAGCTTCTTCGCCGCCGCCGGCTTGAGGAGACCCGCCATGTCCTTGATGCCGAGCACATGCGCGCCGGCCGCTTCCAGCTCCCTGGCGAGGCCGACATAATATTTGAGGTCGTATTTGCTGCGATCGGGATCGAAGAGATCGCCGGTATAGCAGATGGCGCCCTCGGCCACCTTGCCCTCCTCGAGCACCGCATCGATGGAGACGCGCATGTTCTCCACCCAATTGAGGCAGTCGAAGATGCGGAAGATATCGACCCCGCCCCGCGCGGCCTGACGAACGAAGAATTTCACCACATTGTCGGCATAATTCGTATAGCCGACGCCGTTGGAGCCGCGCAGCAGCATCTGCGTCAGGATATTGGGCGCGCCCTCGCGCACCTTGGCCAGGCGCTCCCAGGGATCTTCGTTGAGGAAGCGCATGGACACGTCGAACGTGGCCCCGCCCCAGCATTCGAGGCTGAACAGGTTCGGCAGGCCATCGCGATAGGCCTGGGCGATGCGGGTGATGTCGAACGAGCGCATGCGCGTCGCCAGCAGCGATTGATGCGCGTCGCGCATGGTCGTGTCGGTGAACAGGACCCGCTTCTGCTCCTTCATCCAGCGCGCCAGGCCCAGCGGCCCGTCGCGATCCAGCACCTGGCGGGAACCGTCCACGACGATGAGCGGATCGAATTCGGGCAGCACCGGCGCCGCGGCATCGGCGGGCGGGCGCGGCCGGTCACGCACTTCGGGATGCCCGTTCACCGTCACGTCGGCGATATAGGAGAGAAGCTTGGTCGCCCTATCCTTGCGCGGCTTGAAATTGAACAGGTCCGGCGTCGTATCGATGAAGCGCGTGGTGTAGCGGTTCTCGAGGAAATCCTGGTGGGTGATGATGTTTTCGAGGAAGGCCAGATTGGTGGCGACGCCCCGGATGCGGAATTCGCGCAGGGCGCGATGCATGCGGGCAATGGCCTCGTCGGCGCTGGGCGCCCAGCAGGTGACCTTTTCGAGCAGCGGATCGTAATAGCGGGTGATGATGGCGCCGGCATAGGCGGTGCCGCCATCGAGGCGTACGCCGAAGCCGGTCGCGCCGCGATAGGCGGTGATGCGGCCATAATCGGGGATGAAATTGTGCTCGGGGTCCTCGGTGGTGACGCGGCACTGGATGGCATTGCCGTTGAGGCGGATATTCTCCTGCAGCGGCACGCCGGATTCGGGCGTGCCGATCACCGCGCCGTCGAGCAGGTGAATCTGCGCCTTGACGATGTCGATGCCGGTCACCTCCTCGGTGACGGTATGCTCCACCTGGATGCGCGGATTGACCTCGATGAAATAGAATTTGTCATTGTCGGCATCCATGAGGAATTCGACGGTGCCGGCGCCGCGATAATTGGCGGCCTTGCCCAGACGCACGGCGGCGTCGGTCAGTTCCTTGCGCACCGCTTCGGAGAGATAGGGCGCCGGCGCGCGCTCGACCACTTTCTGGTTGCGCCGCTGCACCGAGCAATCGCGCTCGTAAAGATGCACGAGATTGCCGTGATCATCACCGATCAGCTGCACCTCGACATGGCGGGCGCGCTCGATCAGCTTTTCGAGATACATCTCGTCCTTGCCGAAGGCGGCCTTGGCTTCGCGCTTGCCTTCGCTGACCTCGGCGATCAGCGATTTCTCGTCCATGATGCGGCGCATGCCGCGCCCGCCGCCGCCCCAGGAGGCCTTCAGCATCAGCGGGTAGCCGATTTCGGCGGCCAGGCGCTTGATCGCCTCGGGATCGTCGGGCAGCGCCTCGGTGGCCGGCACGACCGGCACATTGGAGGCCAGCGCCATATTGCGGGCGGCGACCTTGTTGCCGAGATCGCGCATGGTCTGGGCGCGCGGACCGATGAAGATGATGCCGGCATCCTCGCAGGCATCGACGAATTCAGGGCTTTCCGAAAGCAGGCCATAGCCGGGATGGATGGCGTCGGCGCCCGAAATGCGGGCGATGCGGATATATTCCTCGATCTGGAGGTAAGCCTCGACCGGGCCCTTGCCCTTGCCGATCAGATAGGCCTCGTCGGCCTTGAACCGGTGCAGCGCCAGCTTGTCTTCCTCGGCATAGACGGCAACGGTCTTGAGCCCGAGTTCATTGGCGGCGCGAAACACGCGGATGGCGATTTCGCTGCGATTGGCGACGAGGATTTTCTTGATGGGCATCGATGTGAGTTCCGAGCAAAAGGGGGCAAGGACCGCGCACGGTCCGGCTCAGCAAAGCCGGCGAAAAGGGCGATTGCCCCCAACCGCCAAGGCATCCAGTCCTTATTTCTGGCCGAGATATCCGGCCAGATGGCTCATGTCATAGCCCGCTTCCGCCGCTTGGGCGATGATGTCCTGGGCGGGCATTTCCCCCGCCTGGCTCAGCGCCCACAGCGTGGTCGAACGCGTGCCCGACCGGCAATAGCAGAAGACCGGGCCCGCGCTCCCCTCGAGCGCGGCACGGGTCTGGGCCACGAGATCGGGATTGACCCCGTCGCGGCCCAGCGGGATGGCATGATAGGCAAGTCCGGCGGCCTTGGCCGCCGCTTCGATGGCAGCGCCTTCCGGCTGATCGGGGGATTCCCCGTCCGGCCGGTTATTGACGATGGCGGTGAACCCGAGCTGTTTGAGCGTCGCCACGTCTTCCGGCTGGATCTGTCCAGAAACGCTGACGTGGTCGTTGATCCGCTTCAAATCCAAGGCGCTGCTCCCCATGCCGAGTTTGGCGTTGCGGCCCCGTTATAGCCATCCGCGTCACCCTGACGCAACTGGTCCCGGCGCAAAGCTGTCATCAGACTGTCGCCTTAGGCAGAAGGTCGAATGCGCCGGAGGCTCAGGCGGCGCGAATTGCTTTCGCCGGCCCGAGCGGCATGGGGCGGCCCAGATGATAGCCCTGCAGGCTCGTGCATCCGGCGGCGGTCAGCAGGCACCGCTGCTCCTCGGTCTCGATCCCCTCGGCCACCACCTCGAGCGAAAGCGTGCGGGCGATGTCGCAGACAGCGGCCACGATCATGGCATTGACCGGATTGGCGGCGAAATCGGCGACATAGGTACGATCGATCTTGATGATGTCGAAGGAAAAATCACGCAGGTAATGCAGGCTCGCATGGCCGGCGCCGAAATCGTCGATGGCGACGCGCACGCCCAGCATGCGCAGATGCGAGAGATTCTCCATCTCCATGCTGCCCGCCAGGAGCGGGGCATTTTCGGTGACCTCGACGATGATGCCAGAGGCCGGCGTGGCGGTCTCCTCCAGGATCAGGGTGAAATCCTTGACGAATCCGGGTCGGCGCAACTGCACGGGCGACACATTGACCGCCACCGGCGTGCCCAATTGGGCCTGGTCGGCGCAGGCGCGCCGCAGCACCCATTCCCCCAGCCTGTCGATGAGGCTGCTCTGCTCGGCCACCGGGATGAACTGGCTGGGCGCGATCATGCCGCGCACCCGGTGGCGCCAGCGCACCAGGGCCTCATGCGAGCGCACCAGGCCCGTGCGGCTGTCCACCACCGGCTGATAATGCAGCTCAAGCTCGTCCATCAGGATGGCGGCGCGCAATTCGCGCTCCACGAAGCGCCGATGGCGCTCGTCGCCCAGCATGTCGGGCTCGAAGGGCACGACGTAGCCGCGCCCGGCCTGTTTGCCCTTGTAAAGCGCCAGGTCGGCATTGGCGATCAGTTCATTGGGATCGTCGGTGTCGAGCGGGGCCAGCGCCACACCGATCGTGGCGGAAAGCCGGGTCATCCGGCCGGCAATATTGCGCGGCTCGTCCAATTGGCGCAGCAGGCGCTGACCCAGCCGGCACAGGGCCGGCTTGTTGTCGTGGCCGGGGATCAGCACGCCGAATTCGTCGCCGCCCAGCCTGCCGATAATGGCGCTAGGCATCAGCACCTGCATTTCCCGCGCCAGGGCCACCAGAGCCGCGTCGCCGGCGCCATGCCCGGCGCTGTCATTGAGCACCTTGAGATTGTCCATGTCGATCTGGAGGTAACCCAGAGCACCCAGCGAGCCGCCCTCGGCATGACCCTGCAGAAGATCGAGAAAATAGGAGCGGGTGAACGTGCCGGTCAGCGCATCGCGATAGGCCAGTGCCAGGGCATCGTCCATGGCCTTTTCGGCTTCCGCCATGCGCCGCCGCATCAGCCGGCGCGCCAGCGCCAGAAGCACCGGAATGCTGACGGCAAGACCGGCAACGCCCCAGGCCAGGCCGGACGGCGCCTCCTCCCAGACCAGGCCGGCCACCACCAGCGCCGCCAGCAGCAGGGCGGTCAGGCCCACGGCCAGCCGCAGATTCTCATAGGCCTCGTTGACACGGGCAAAGGCGGGGCGAACCTTCATGGTATTCCCGGTTATTCAGACTTCTGTCGTGCGGGGACGATGCCCGACAATTCTGAACGAAGCCTAAATCTTTGAAAACAATTAGAAATTTATGAAAATATCTTGCGAACGGCGGGGAGGTCGGACCCTTGGCTGGCTTTTCGGGAACCAGCGCGCGTCCCGCCTGACATAGGGGGTGAGGTCCTGCCGGACGCCCCGCCCGTCAAGGGGTGGATAAATCCCAGTATTCCTTAGTCTTTTTGCGACGGAAAGAGCACCGGAAACGAGGCTTGGAAGTTGTGCCGGAATACCGGCTAATCCAGATTTTGTCATTTTTGCGGTTGAAACGACGGTGCTGCTGACCTATTCTCCCCATCAACGCAACATGATTTATGCCATTAACGCCAGAACGGAGATCGTTTTGGCGCGGCATATTTTTGTTTATTCACAACCGCTCGAATATTCGTGTGTTTTCTACTTTATTCGATCGCGGGTAACTGATGAGGTCCTATGACAGTCAAGTTGAAGGTCAAGGAGATCTACAAGATCTTCGGTGACCGGCCAAAGGAAGCCCTGGCGCTTCTGGAGGCGGGCAACAGCAAAGAATCCATTCTCGAATCCACCGGACAGACGATCGGCGTTCAGGGCGCTGAATTCGAGGTCGAAGAAGGCCAGATCTTCGTGGTCATGGGCCTTTCCGGCTCCGGAAAATCCACCCTGGTGCGCATGCTCAACGGGCTGATCCGCCCCACCAGCGGCCAGATATTGATCGATGGCGACGATGTCGCCAATTGTACTGCCGCCAAATTGCGCGATATCCGCCGCAAGAAGATCGCCATGGTGTTCCAGCACTTCGCGCTCTTCCCCCACCGCACCATTGCCGAAAATGCGGCCTATGGCCTCAAGATCAAGGGCGTGTCCGCCCCCGAGCGGCGCAAACGGGCCTTGCAGGCGCTCGAACAGGTGGGCCTCTCCGCCTGGGCCGACAGCTATCCGTCCGATCTTTCCGGCGGCATGCAGCAGCGCGTGGGCCTGGCGCGGGGCCTGGCCACCGAGCCGGAAATCCTGCTCATGGACGAACCCTTCGGCGCCCTCGATCCGCTGATCCGGCGCGAAATGCAGGACGAATTGCTGGTCCTGCAGAAGACGCTGAAGAAGACCATCATCTTCATCACCCACGATCTCAACGAAGCGCTGCTTCTGGGCGACAAGATCGCCATCATGAAGGATGGCCGCATCGTGCAGGTGGGTACGGCCCAGGACATCGTCTCCTCGCCGGCCGACGATTACGTCGCCGCCTTCGTGGCCGATATCGACCGCGGCAGGGTGTTCACCGCCGAGACCGTGGCCTGCGAACCGGCCGTGATGCAATTGGGCTCCGACACCGCCGGAGACGCCGTCAAGGCCATGGAAGACCAGAACCGCAACGCCGTCTATGTCATGGATGGCGAGGAAATCGCCGGCGTGGTCACCTATCAGCAGGCGGCCGCCGCCGACCGCGACAGCGGCGCCGACGACGTGCCCCTGGCCGAAGTCATGGTCACCGACTTCCCCACGACCGATCCCGATACGCAATTGGCCGATCTCTATGGCCCCGCCAGCTCCGGCCTGCCCATCGCGGTGACCGATGCCGACAACAAGCTGGTGGGCGTGGTCGAGCCCGAAGCGGTGTTCGCCCAGCTCTCCGCCGAGCCCAATGCGTCCGAGGACGCCGAGCCCGCCCTGGCCGCGACCTCGCCCCAGCCTGCTTCCGCCGCCGCCCGCTAGAGCGCGGCGCGACCAAACCAAAGGAGACGTGCGATGAGCCCGTCCGATTTTCTCGTCATCCCGTTCGACGAATGGGTCAATGCCTTCGTGCGCGGCTGGCTGGTGCCCAATTTCCGGCCCTTCTTCCGCGCCGTCCAGGTGCCGATCACCCAGGTTCTGAACGGGCTCGATGCCTTTTTCGCCTTCGTGCCCATGCTGGCCACCACACTGGTCTTCGCCCTGCTCGCCTTCAAGTTCGCCGGGCGCGGCATGGCCATCTTCACCGTGATCGGCTTTTTCTTCATCGACATGATCGGGCTGTGGCCGCAGACCATGACGACCCTGTCCATGATCATCACCGCGGTCCTGTTCTGCTGCGTCATCGGCATTCCACTCGGCATCCTGGCGGCACGCAATGACGTCACCTGGAAAGTGCTGCGGCCGACGCTGGACGTGATGCAGACCATTCCCAGCTTCGTCTATCTCGTGCCCATCGTCATGCTGTTCGGCGTGGGCATGGCCCCCGGCATCATCGCCACCATCATCTTCGCCCTGCCGCCCATCGTGCGCCTGACCAATCTGGGCATCCGCAATGTGCGCGGCGACCTGATCGAGGCGGCGGAAGCCTTCGGCTCGACGCCACTGCAGATGCTGGCCGAGGTGCAATTGCCGCTCGCCATGCGCACCATCATGGCCGGGCTCAACCAGACGCTGATGCTGGCCTTGTCCATGGTGGTGATCGCCGCCCTGATCGGCGGCGGCGGCCTGGGCCTTGTGGTCAATACCGGCTTGGGCCGGCTCGATGTCGGCGGCGCCACCGCCGGCGGCGTGGGCATCGTCATCCTCGCCATCGTGCTCGACCGCATCACGCAGGGCCTGGGCGAACAGAACCAGGTGCAGACCATATCGCTGCGCCAGACCTTGATTTCCTGGTTCCGGCCCGGCGCTCCCGCGCCGACCGAAACCGGAAAAGTGGCCTCCTAGAGCCATTCACGCTGGGGACATCCCCATTCGCCTCCGCCTCTCCGGCGGATCCACGAAAAGCAAAATAAAGGAGACAAAGACAGCAATGTTCCGTCTCAACACCAAGAACACTCTCGCAGCCCTTCTGCTCGCCACCACCGCCATGGCGCCCGCCATCGCGCAGGACCAGCCGGGCAGCGGCACCGAAATCATCATGGCGCAGCCGACCTGGGACACGGGCTGGTTCCACACCGAAATCTTCCGCCAGATGCTGGGTGAGCTCGGCTATTCGGTGGGCGAGGTGCTCACGCTCGACAATCCGGCCTTCTATCAGTCGGTGGCCTTCGGCGACGTGACCATGTGGGTCGATGGCTGGTTCCCCATCCACAATCCCTATATCCCCTCCTTCGAGGGCAGCGCCGAGATCATTTCCGGCGTGGTCACCGGTGGCGCCATGGAAGGCTATCTGGTCGACAAGGCGACGGCCGAGGAACTCGACATCACCTCGCTCGAGGACTTCAAGCGCGACGACGTCAAGGCGGCCTTCGACCGCGACGGCGATGGCCGCGTCGACATGGTCGCCTGCCCGCCGGGCTGGGGCTGCGAATTGACCATCGAGCACCATTTCAACGCCTATGACCTCAACGAGCATGTCAACCTGATCAAGGCCGGCTATGCCGCGTCCATGGCCGATGCCGTGGCCGCCTACGAGACCGGCGACCCGATCTTCTTCTACACCTGGACGCCCAATTGGACCGTCAATGAACTGGTGCCGGGCGAGGACGTGGTCTGGATCGAGGTGCCCGAGGTCAACCTGCCCGAGGAAATGGCCGACCTGGCCGATGCGGCGACCCGCGAGGGCGTGACCGGCTGCGTCAGCGATCCGTGCCGGCTGGGCTTCCCCGCCAATACGATCGACGCGGTGGTCAATTCCGCCTTCCTCGAGGATAACCCCTCCGTGCGGGCGCTGCTCGAAGCGGTCGAAATCCCCATCGAAGACGTCTATGCCCAGAATGCCGAGATGAATGCCGGCAATGACGATATCGAGGCCCAGGCCAGCGCCTGGATCGAAGACAATCGCGCCCTGGTGGATAGCTGGCTGGAAACGGCCCGCGCCGCGTCCTGAGCGGGGTGAAGGTTTAGGGCGTTTCCCGATAGCGTTGCAGCGATCGCCCCACCATCGTCACCACCGGGCTTGTCCCGGTGGTCCATGCCCAGGGCAAGATGGATTGCCGGGACAAGCCCGGCAATGACGACAGAGTTGAGTGAGAGCGGCCACCGTTTCAATCGATGAAGAAACGTTCAGACGGAAAGGCCGGGGTTCGCCCCGGCCTTTTTATTGCGGCAGGCCATTGTCCAGCCAGGCGCGCCAGATTTCGCCGCGCTCGGCGACGAAGCCGTCCGCCACCGCCTCGGGCGTGGCGCCGGGTTGGTTGAGCTGGGCCAGGAGGCGGTTCATCTCCACGAGCGGCAGGCTGGCCCGCTGGAAATAGCCGGCCACCTGGGGCAGATCGATAAAGACCCGCTCGGCCAGGGCGATGACCACCAGGTCCGGCGCGAAGGTCGAGGCCGCAGGGGTAGAACAGGTCCGGCCGGCCAGGCATTTCATCGCGCTCTCGTCATAGGCGCCCATGTCCAGCGCGATGAAGTCGAGTTGCGCCAGCACCGCATTGGGCTGCCAGTAATAGAACAGGAACGGCTCGCGGCGATTGACCGCCTCGGCGATCATCCGGTCCATCTCGAAGCGATTGGCCGGCTCGACGATCTCGACCAGGCGCTCGATGCCATGCGCCCGCACCAGATTGCGGTTGATAACCGAACAGGCCCAGTCGAGCGGACAGGAGATGAACCGGATCGGCGTGCCCGGCGACAGCGGGCCGAGAATCTCGGGCAGCGCCGCGGCGGCGGGCGCGGCGGCGCCATTGCCCCCCATATAGGCCGGCATGAACCAGCCCTCGAACGTGGTCTCGGCATAGGTGGGGGCGGCGCTGCGCACCATCTGCGCCTCCATGGCCCCGTTCCAGACATCGGCGATACGATTGACCCAGAGTTCGGGCGCCACGGCGGGCTGGCCGGTCGAGCCCATGGAGGAAGCCGTGGCGGCCGGATCGCCCGGCGTCACCCGGGCATCGCAACCCAGCTCGGCCGCGAGCAGCCGGGCATGGATTTCCGCCAGCAGCACAGCCGAGGGCCAGTTCATGCGCGCAATGACCAAGGGCTGGTCGCCGCAGGGCGCCGGCGCGGCAATGGCAGGGGAAGCCGCCCCGTCCTGCGCCCCATCGAGCGTGGTGAACTGGGCCGGCACCGGACCGGCCAGCAGAACCAGCATCGATGCGGCCATCGCCGCGCGCCTGAAGCCCATGGATTTCCTCCCGCAAGAGGCGGCCAGTCTATGCTGAAAAGCGCCCCGTTAAGCAACTGCGCGATGACAATGATTTACCGCGCAAATCCCGGTGACTTTTGTTTCAAGAATATGCAACATTCCTTCCCAGCGAGGCGTATTGCGCGCCTCCAAGCCGTTGTCGCGCCGCAAGAAGCGAGGCCAGCAAGGCCACCCGGCGCGCAACCGAAACAGAGGGACGTCTATGTTCAAGAAAAGCCTGACCCTGGCGGTCGCCGCCTCCACCCTGGTCATCGCCGCTCCGGCCCTGGCCCAGGAAGTCAAGATCGGCTTCCTCGCCGACGTGACCGGCCCGATCGCCGGCTTCGCACCGGGCATGGTCGATGCCGGCAACCTCGCCATCGCCAATGTCAACGACCAGGGCGGCATCCTGGATGGCCAGACCCTGACCTCCGTGCTGGCGGATTCGGCCTGTGACGGCGGCGCCGCCGGCCCCGCTGCCGACCGCCTGGTCAATGCCGAGAACGTGACCGCCATCTTCGGCGGCTATTGCTCCGGCGCCACCATTGCCGGCGCCAATGGCTCGGCCATTCCGGGCAATGTCGTCATGATCTCGCCCGCCTCGACCGCTCCCGCCGTCGCCGAGCTGGACGACAATGACCTGGTGTTCCGCGACGTGGTTCCGGATTCCATCCAGGGCGTCAAGGCGGCCGAACTGCTACTGGCCCAGGGCGTGACCGAAGTGGGCATGACCTATGTGAACAACGATTACGGCTCGGGCCTGGCCGGCGCCTTCGAAGAGGCCTTCGTGGCCGGCGGCGGCACCGTGCTCGCCAATGTCGCCCATGAAGACGGCAAGGCCGATTACCGTCCGGAAATCGGCCAGATCGAAGCTGCCGGCGCCACCACCCTGGTGATCTACGGCTATGAGAATGCCGGCGGCGGCGCCATCCTCAACCAGGCCGTCGAAGCCGGTTCGTTCGACCTGTTCATGGGCGGTGACGGCATGGCCGGCGAAGCCCTGCTCGCCAGCCGCAACGCCGCCGACCTGGAAGGCATGATCCTGACCCAGGCCGCCCCGGCCGAAGGTCCGGCCTTCGACGCCCTTTCCGCCCTGACCGAAGCCGCTGGCCAGGACGTCAACGGCACCTATGTGACCAATTCCTATGACGCCGTGTTCCTGCTGGCCCTGGCCATCGAGAAGAACGGCTCGGCCGAACGCGAAGGCCTCTCCGCCGCGCTGCGCGAAATCGCCAACGCGCCGGGCGAGACCATCCTGCCGGGCGAATGGGCCAAGGCCAAGGAACTGATCGCCGCCGGCACCGACATCAATTACGAAGGTGCCTCGGGCGCCATCGAATTCGACGATGTCGGCGACGTGGCCGGCGCCATCAACTATTTCGTGGTTGAAGGCGGCGCCGTCGTGAACAAGGGCCTGATCGAGTAATTCGATCGAGCCGATGGCAAGAAGGCGGCCCGGGAGCGATCCCGGGCCGTTTGCTTTTGGGAGCGGGAAATGGCCGACGACGACACCCTGCGCTTTTACGCCGAACAGGCCGCCACCTATGCCGAACACCGCCGGCGCCCGATCGGCGCGCCGCTCGATGCCTTTCTCGATGGCCTGCCGTCGGGCGCCCGCATCCTCGAGCTGGGTTGCGGCAACGGCACGGACGCCGCCCATATGCTGGCGCGCGGCTTCGATATCGACCCGACCGACGGCACGCCGGAACTGACGGAAATCGCGGCGCGGCGCCTGCAAAGAGAGGTTCGCATCCTGCGCTTCGAGGATCTTGCCGCCGAAGCGGATTATGACGGCGTCTGGGCGGCGGCCAGCCTGCTGCATGTGCCGGCCGCGACCCTCTCCGCCATTCTCGCACGCATCCACCGCGCCCTCAGGCCCGGCGGCCTCTTCACCGCCAGCTACAAGGCCGGCGCCGGAGAGGGGCGCGACGCCTTGGGGCGCTATTACAATTATCCCGACCCGCTGGTCCTGGAGGCGGATTACCGCGCCGCTGGCGCCCGAGACCGTTCTGGGCTCCGGCTATGACGCGCAGCCCACCGAATGGCTCTGGGTGACGGCGCGGCGCTAGGGACTGCTTTGCACATCCCTATCCGTTATCGTCATTGCCGGGCTTGTCCCGGCAATCCAGCTTGCCGCGGGCATGGACCACCGGGACACGCCCGGTGGTGACGATGATAGGGATACCTAACCTTTCAACTCTAAGGCGAAACGCACTAGCGGCGTCGCGATCCAAACGGCCAAAAAAAACCCCGCTCTCGCGGGGATTTCCTTGTGCGCTGATATAACGGCTAGCCTCGCTTCACCACTTCGGGGATCAGGCCCCTCGGCGCGTAGCGCAGGGCGATGGTGATGACCACGCCGAGCACGAAGACGCGCATCTGCAGGGCGCGGCTGTCGATCTCGGGAATGGCGCCCCAGCCGATGGAACTGGTGAGCTGCGACAGGTTGAGGAAGATCAGCTGCGCCAGCGGGTCGGAAATGACCCAGACGATGTAGATGAGGAAGGCCCCCAGCACCACGCCCCAATTATTGCCGGCGCCGCCCACGATCACCATGACCCAGATCATGAAGGTGTGGTTAATCGGCTGGTAGCCGGAGGGATCGAAAATCTGGGTGAAGGTGGCCAGGATCGCGCCCCCGATGCCCATCAGGATCGAGCCGAAGACGAAGAGCTCCAATTGGCGGCCGGTGACGTCCTTGCCCATGGAGGCGGCGGAGATGTGGTTGTCGCGGATGGCGCGCATCATGCGGCCCCAGGGCCCACCATAGGCGCGCTGCACCAAAACGAAGGCGATGACCAGGATGAGGACGGCGACGCCCAGGAACATCAGGCGCGCATACATGAAGCTGTCGGGGATCGACATGCCGGCCGCCTGCAGGTGCTGGGGCAGCGGCGTCGGCCAGGGCATGGGCGACACGGTCATGGTGCCGCGGGTCAGCCAGTCCATGTTCTTGATCAGCGCCCGCAGGATTTCGGAAATGCCGATCGTGGCGATGGCCAGGTAATCGGTGCGCAGACCCAGGCTGATGCGGCCGATATAGAAGGCGATCACCGCCGAGACCAGGCCACCGAACAGCCAGCCCAGCACCGGATGGAGGCCCAGGCCGCCCACGAAGCCGGCGGTGGATTCGATATAGGCGGCGGCCGGATCGATCTGGGTGCGATAGATGATGTAGGCGGCGAACCAGGCCAGCGCCACGACGGCGGCGCGCCATTTGCCCCTGATGCCGATGCGGTCCACGCGGCGGGCCAGCATGACCAGCGCCACGCCGACGATGAAGGCGGCCAGCGCCCGGCCCAGCATCATCGGCCCATCGCTCTCCCAGAAGGCCATGTTGACCGGATAGGAGAGGAAGACCGTGGAGGCCCCTCCCACCATGAGGAAACCCATGATGGCGAAGTTGAACAGGCCCCCATAGCCCCATTGGATATTGAGGCCCAGGGCGATCAGCGCGAAGCCGGTCGCCTGCGTCAGAATGAGGAGGATCGAGGCGGTGCCCTGCACCAGGCCCACCACCACGACGATGACGAACATGGCTGCAAAGAGCAGCAGGCCCCGGCGAAGCGGGCTGTCCCAGCCGGACCGGGGGGCGGAAGCGGCGCTCATGTCGAAGCTCCCTTGAAGATACCGGTGGGCCGCACGAGCAGGGTGATGACCAGGATCACGAAGGCCACGGTGAGTTTATATTCGGTGGGCACCAGAGCCAGATTGGCCGGCAGCGCCATGCCCTCGGGCAACACCGCATTGAGCGGCCGCAGCACGGCCGTCCAGTTGAACACGGCCAGCGTTTCGGCGAAGGCGATGAGGAACCCGCCCACGATGGCGCCATAGGCATGGCCCAGCCCGCCCACGATGGCGGCCGCGAAAATGGGCAGCACGATGTTGAAGGCCAGGTCCGGCATCAGCGCCACGTCCAGCGCCAGCATGGTGCCGGCCACGCAGGCCAGCGAGCCGGCAATGACCCACGTGACGCGCACGACCAAGGCGGTATTGATGCCCGAGACCTGCGCCAGATCGGCATTGTCGGCCATGGCGCGCATGGCCTTGCCCAACCGCGAGCGGGTGAGGAAGAGATGCAACGCCACCACGATCAGCGCGGTGAGCACGAACATGATCAATTGGGGCTCGGTGATGTTGATCGGCCGCGACCCGCCGGCCCAGCTCATGTCGAAGCGGAAGATGTCCTTGGATTCGCCGGCCACATAGATGGACTTGGTGCCCGAGCCGAAGATCAGGCGAATAAGACCCTGGATCATCAGGGTGACGCCGATCGAGGCGATCAGCAGCGTCACCGGCTTGGCGCCGCGGGCGCGCAGGGGCGCATAAAAGCCCTTGTCGATCCCCAAGGCCAGGATGGCGGTCAGCACCATGGCCACCGGCAGCACCACGAAAGCCATGGGCAGCGGCAGGATGATGCCCATTGCCGCCAGGGCCGTGGCCAGCACGAAGGCGATGAAGGCCCCCATGGTCATCATGTCGCCATGGGCGAAATGGGCGAAGCGCAGAATGCCGAAGATCAGCGTGATGCCGATGGCGCCCAGGGCATAGATCGAGCCCAGCACGGTGCCGGAAATCAGCACGCGGTTGATGAAGAAGATCAGTTCGTCCATCGGCTCAGCCCCCCAGGAAGCTCTTGGCGACCTCAGGGTCGGCGATCAGTTCCGGCCCGGTGCCGGTGAAACGGTTCTGCCCCTGGGCGAGAACGAAGCCCTTGGAGGCAAAGGCCAGGGCCTGGCGCGCATTCTGCTCGACCATGAGAATGCCCACGCCTTCCTGGTTGACGCGCTGGATGGTCTCGAAAATCTCGATGACATAGCGCGGCGACAGACCCGCCGAGGGCTCGTCCAGCATGAGCAGGCTCGGCCGGCTCATCAGCGCGCGGCCCATCGCCACCATCTGGCGCTGACCGCCGGACAATTCGCCCGCCGGCTGGCGGCGCTTCTCGCGCAGCACCGGGAACATGTCATAGACCCATTCCATGGTCTCCGAATAATCGTCGGAACGGGTAAAGGCCCCCATTTCGAGATTTTCCTCGACCGAGAGCGAGGTGAAGACGTTCTTTTCCTGCGGCACGAAGGAAAGGCCCTTGGGCACCAATTTGTCGGGCAGGGAATTGGCGATGTTCTCGCCGCCGAATTCGATCGTGCCGCCGGTGACCTTGAGCAGGCCGAAAATGGCCTTGAGCGTGGTGGACTTGCCGGCGCCATTGGGGCCGACGATCACCCCGATATCGCTTTTCTCGATGGCGATATCGACGCCGTTGAGGATCGGCGCGCCGCCATAGCCGCCGACGACGTGTTTCAGTTCGATCAGGGGCATCAGATGGCTCCCCCGTCACGGCGCGCCAGGCAAACACTTTTCGTCACCCTCAGGCTTGACCCGAGGGTTTTACGCTGCTGCACGCTTTGAACAGAGAAACGCCCTCGGGTCAGGCCCGAGGGTGACGGCTGGTGGGTATGGCCGCAACCCGGCAAATCAAAAGACATCACGCGGCCTCCACCGGAGTGCCGAAATAGGCTTCGACGATGGCCGGATTGGCGCGGATTTCGGCCATGGGACCCTCGGCGATCTTTTCGCCCTGCGCCATGACGATGACCGGATCGCAGAGCCGGCCGATCAGGTCCATGTCGTGCTCGATGACGAAGAAGGTATAGCCCAATTCGCGGTTCATGCGTTCGATATTGCCGGCGAGATCGTTGAGCAGGGTCTTGTTGACGCCCGCCGCCACTTCGTCGAGCAGCACCACCTTGGCATCGACCATCATGGTGCGGCCCAGTTCCAGGAGCTTCTTCTGCCCGCCCGAGAGATTGCCCGCCAGTTCGTCGCGGACATGGCCGAGCTTGAGGAAATCGATGACGTCGAGCGCCTTCTTGCGCACCTCGGTTTCGCGGCTGCGCACCAGGCCCGGGCGCAGCCAATTGTCCACGAGATGCTCGCCCGGCTGGTCGCCTGGCACCATCATCAGGTTTTCGAGCGCCGTCATCTGCGAAAATTCATGCGCGATCTGGAAGGTGCGCAACATGCCGATGCGAAACAATTCGTGCGGCTTGAACCCGGTCACGTCCTGCCCGTCGAAGATCACCTGGCCGCTATCGGGCACGATATTGCCCGCGACCATGTTGAACAGGGTGGACTTGCCGGCGCCATTGGGACCGATCAGCCCGGTAATGGAGCCGCGCCGGACCGAAAGCGAGCAATCGTTGACGGCCAGCAGGCCGCCAAAGCGTTTTGAGACGTTGCAAACGTCAATAACCAAGTCGGAGGACAAGTGCGATCAGCCCCGATTTCCTGAAATGCCATGCCACCCGGTTGAATCCGGGCAAATTTGCGGCATCTGTTCACAACAGGGGCTGGTGGTCAACGCATAGAGACTGACCAGATGGACAAATTCTTGCCAGCGGCGCGGTTTTCTACATGTCCGATGCCATGCCGGGGGCGGCAAACAGGCTAGAGAAAGGCCAGAACCGCATCGGCTGTGGCCTTGTTATTGGCGCAGGGCACGTCATAGAGCGTCGCCAGCCGGGTCAGCGCCTTGACGTCCACATCGTGCGGCTGGGCCGAGAGCGGATCGATGAAGAAGATCAGCACGTCGAGCCGCCCTTCGCAGATCATGGCGCCCAATTGCTGGTCACCGCCCAGGGGGCCGCTCTTGAGCAATTCCACGCTGAGGCCGGTGGCCGCCATGACCCGGCTGCCGGTGGTGCCGGTGCCCCAGAGGTCATGCTGGCTGAGCTTGTGCCGATGCGCCTCAGCCCAGCGGCACAGATCGTCCTTCTTGTCGTCGTGAGCCACCAGCCCGATACGCGCCATATCCGCCTCCTGCTGACCCTGTTCATGCACAGCCGGGTGAAAAGGGCAAGCCGTGCCCGCCGCTCAGAACTCGTCCCAATCCGCGGCCAGAGCCGTATTGCCGATCGCGCGCGACATGGGCGCGGAACGAGAAGCGGGCCGCGCCGGCACGGACCTGGCAGCCGGAACGGCGGCCGGGGGCGCTTCGGCTTCGGTGCCGGTGCGGAACACATCGATAATGCCGTCGAGCTCCGTGGCCTGGGCCTCGGTCTGTTCGATGGCCGCATTGGTCTCTTCCACCAAAGCGGCATTGTGCTGGGTCATCTCGTCCATCTGCCGCATCGCCACGCTCACCTCTTCGAGAGCCCTGGACTGGTTGCGGTTTTCCTGGGCGATGGTGTCGATCAGCCGGGCGCTTTCCTCGGCGCCGGAGAGAATGTCGAGCAGGGCCTCGGCGGCCTGGGCCACCAGCCGGCTGCCATTGCGCACTTCGGCGGCGCTGGTCTCGATCAGCGCCTTGACCTCCGAGGAGGCATTGGCCGCGCTCTGCGCCAGCCGCCGCACTTCCACGGCCACCACAGCAAAGCCCTTGCCGGCCTCCCCTGCCCGCGCCGCCTCGACCGACGCGTTGAGGGCAAGGAGGTTGGTCTGGAAGGCGATGTCGTCGATGAGCCCGATAATGTTGGAAATCTTGCCCGAGGAGGTCTCGATGGCGTTCATGGCCGCATTGGCCTGCGTCATCGCCTCCCCGCCATTGGTGGCATTGGACGCCACCGCCTGGGCCTTGTCATTGGCGGTCACGGCGCGCTGGGCATTTTCCACCACGGCCGAGGATAATTGCTCGATGGCCGCCGCCGTCTCTTCGATGGTCGCGGCCTGGCGCGTGGTGCGATCGGCCAGATCATTGGCGCCGGCCAGGATTTCCCCGGTGGCGGTCTTGAGCGAGCGCGACGTATCCTTGAGCCGGCCCACGATATCGGCCAGCCGTTCGACCACCGCATTGGTATCGGCCTTGATCTGGTCGAATTCGGGATCGAGCGCGTCGGTCACCCGCCTGGTGAGATCGCCCATGGCCACGTCGCGCAGGACCGCGCCGGTGGCGGCAACCGCGTGCTGGATCTTGGCGCGCGAGGCTTGCTCGGCCTCCCGCGCATCGGCGCTGAGCTTGTCGAAATAGGCGCTCACCCCGATATCGATATCGAGCATGATCGCCTTGAGCAGGGCCACCAGGGTTTCGGCCATGACATCGGCGTCGGCCAGAACGGCCTCGCCGCTGCGGGGTACCTTGCGGCCGAACCGCGTCTTTTCCGGCTGCAGCGCCGCGGCCATCATGTCATGGACCAGGCCCTTGACTAGGCCTTCCATGATGAGCCCATAGCCTCCGATATGCCAGCGCGGCTCCAGCCCGATCAGGGCATGGCGCAGGCCCACCCGCGAGGAGGCGGCGAAGTAATCGGCATCGAACCGGCCCTCGGCAATGGCCTGCCAATGCTGGACCTGCTTGCCCTGGGCGCGGTTCATCTGCGCCTTGCCGTCGAAGAATTGCGCCGCCTCCGGCACCCTCGCCAGGATATCGTAGAACCGGTCAAGCGCCGGCTCGAGATGAGTGTTCACGCTGGGCCGGGCCGCAGCCAGCCTCTCGCGCGCCGCCGCGTCCAGACCCAGGAAATCGAGGCGGGCTTGCAGGTGTTCGGGATTGGACGAAGACATAGACGCGGGGCCCCCAGGCTTTTCACCAGACCGGCAGCCCGCCCGTGGCGGCGCCAGCCAGATCTCCGGGCTATCCTTTTATGGTTAAGTCTCCGTGTATGCGCCCCCTGCCTTAATAGTCGATCAGCTTCTTGTCCGGATCGTAGGGCTGGTCCTTGACCACCTTGGTCACGGCCTGGCCGCAGCGCATTTTCTTGCTGACTGCGTCATAGGCATAGGTCGGCCCGCCATGCAGCTGCCAACCCTCGGAAAGGGCCTTGGTGACCTTGTGGCAGAAGGCGCTGTCGTCCTCGCCGGTCAGGAAGCGGTATATCTGCATGCATATCCCCCATGTGCCGGCGTCCCCATGCCGGTGATTGATTCTGTCGCCTCATACCGCTAATCGAAAGCGCATGCACAGCTTTCCTCAGCACCTGCTCGACGGCTACGCCAGTTTCATGTCCGGGCGCTATGCGCGCGAACGTGATCGCTATAGGGAACTGGCCGCGACCGGCCAGAAACCCACCACCTTGATGATTGCCTGCTGCGACAGCCGCGCAGCGCCCGAATTGATCTTCGATTCCGGGCCGGGCGAATTGTTCGTCCTGCGCAACGTCGCCAACCTGGTGCCGCCCTATCAGCCCGATGGCGGCCAGCACGGCACCTCGGCCGCCATCGAATTCGCGGTCAAGGCGCTCAATATCGAGAATATCGTCATCATGGGCCATGGCCGCTGCGGCGGCATCCATGCCGCGCTCAATCCCGACAAGACCCCGCTCGACGACGGCGACTTCATCGGCAAATGGCTGACCATGCTGGGCGATCTGCCAACCCAGGTGGTGCAGAACAGCCTGATGACCGCCACCGAGCGGCAGACCGCCATGGAGCGGATTTCCATCCGCAATTCCATTCGCAACCTGCGCACCTTCCCCTATGTGGCGGCGCTGGAGGCGGAGGGAAAGCTCGCGCTGCACGGCGCCTGGTTCGACATTTCGGGCGGCGAACTCTGGGTCATGGCCGAAAGCGGCGATTTCGTCCGTCCCAGCATCTGAACCGCCCTGTTGAGCGCGATAGAAAAGGCCGCCTCCGGGCGGCTTTTCTTTGCCCTGGACCGACAAGGCGGGAGATGACACCAAATCGCCGCAAATCTGCACTTGCCCTGCCGCAATCGTGAACAGCTCTGCGGGCGGCTTAACCATATCGGATGGCCCGATCCTCCCGATCACAACTTCGAGAGCCAGGCGAGCCAAGGCTTTGAGGCTGCCCGCAAAATGCCCCGAGATTGGTCCGCCTCCGCCCAGCTCGGGGCCATAGCGGGCCACAATGGGCAGCGATTGTCCTTCTCACGGGTCGCCGGAAGCGCCCGTCGGCATTGATCCCGATGCTGCTCCTCCCAAGTCAACATGGAGCTTGATTGCCATGAAGAAGATCATCCTGACCTCCCTCTTCGCTCTCGGCCTTTCGACTGCGGCCATGGCCCAGGCAGCCACCGATTTCGCTTCGGTGGATACCGACGCCAATGGCGGTATTTCCTATGCCGAGGCCGTGGTGGCCTGGCCGGATCTGACTGAAGAGGCCTTTGCCGCTGCCGACACCGATGGCAATGGCGAACTCTCGGCCGAAGAATACGACGCTCTCGTCGCTGCTTCCGCTGCCCCGGCCCAATAAGGCCGAACCCGCCCTCATCCAGAGGGACGTCCAGCCGGCCACCCCGAACGTCCCCGGGGTGGCCGCGGCTTTTCTTGAGACCTGATGGGGTGTGTCCACCCCGAACCTGGAGACTGTCATGCGCAGGATCGCCTTGGGCCTTGCCGCCCTCACCCTCGCCGCCTCCGCCGCCCTGGCCCAGACACCGCTGACCTTTGCCGAGGTCGATCTCGACGGCAATGGCGAATTGAGCTTCGAGGAGCTCAGCGCCGTCTGGCCGGACCTCACCCAAGACGAATTCAACCGGGCCGACGTCAATATGAGCGGCGGGCTGAGCCCGGACGAGCTCAATGCCCTGCAGCCGGCCACCCTGCCGGCGCCGACCGAGGCGCCCCTCGCGCCCGCCGATCCCGGCATGCTCGAACCCCAGCCGCTGCCCGGCCAGTAGAATCGGAAAGGGCCGCTTGCGCGGCCCTTTTTCAACTGTCAGTTCTCCCCGAGGGGGCGATAGGATCAGGCCGCCTTGCGGCTGGCAAAGCCCTTGGCGATCAGGGTTTCGGCGATCTGGATCGTATTGAGCGCCGCGCCCTTGCGCAGATTGTCCGAGACCACCCACATGGCCAGGCCGTTTTCGACCGTGTTGTCCTCGCGGATGCGGCTGACATAGGTATCGTAATCGCCAACCGTTTCCACCGGCGTCGCGTAGCCACCGGCCTCGCGCTTGTCGAGCACGGCGATGCCATCGGCCTCGCGCAGCGCCTCGCGCGCTTCATCGGCGCTGATCGGGTTTTCGAACTCGATATTGACCGCTTCCGAATGGCCGACAAAGACCGGCACGCGCACCGCCGTGCAAGTCACCTTGATCTTGGGATCGAGGATCTTCTTGGTCTCGGCCAGCACCTTCCACTCTTCCTTGGTATAGCCGTCTTCCATGAAGCTATCGATATGCGGGATGACGTTGAAGGCGATCTGCTTGGAGAACTTCTGCGGGCTGGGGCTGTCGTTGACGAAAATGCCCTTGGTCTGGTTCCAGAGCTCATCCACCCCTTCCTTGCCGGCGCCGGACACCGATTGATAGGTGGAGACCACGACGCGCTTGATCGTCGCCGCGTCGTGCAGCGGCTTGAGCGCCACGACCAGCTGGGCGGTCGAGCAATTGGGATTGGCGATGATATTGGTGCGCTTGGGATCGGCGAGCCAGCGATCGAGCACATGCCCGTTCACTTCCGGCACGATCAGCGGCACGTCCGAGTGGTAGCGCCAATAGGAGGAATTATCGATGACGATGGCGCCGGAAGCCGCGATGCGGGGCGCCCATTCCTTGGAAATGGAGCCGCCCGCCGACATGATGGCGAAATCCACGGTCGAAAAATCGAAATGCTGCAGGTCCTTGGCCTTCAGCACCTTATCCCCGTAGGACAATTCCTTGCCGATGGAGCGCGACGAGGCCAGGGCATGGACCTCCGAAGCCGGAAACTTGCGCTCGGCCAGAATATTGAGAACCTCGCGGCCCACATTGCCCGTGGCCCCGACGACAGCGACGCGATAACCCATTTTGGAACTCCGGTCCCTTACCATTTCCGCCCCCGCGCATCGCTGGGCGATGCGGCTGCTTGTTGGCGCCTCTCCCCGGCGGGAGACGGCCCGGGGACAAGCGTCAGGCGGTTTTGGTGGTTTTAGTCATGAGCGCGGCACCCCCGGCGGCGAGCCGGGCGGCGACGAAGGCGGCGATGGAGCCGGCACGAGCCATGACGAACAAATGCTTCCTATCAAAGAGCAGGACTTCTCATACGCTCAAATAGGAAAGAGTCAATGCGCTTGCTCCGCGCCGGGCGGACGGGTAGGCCTGCCGTGACGAAAGGACAACACATGCCCGATTACGACGTGATCATCCTGGGAGCCGGCGCGGCGGGCATGATGGCCGGCATCGAGGCAGGGCGCCGCGGCCGGCGCGTGCTGGTGGTCGACCATGCGCGCGACCCCGGCGAGAAAATCCGCATTTCCGGCGGCGGGCGCTGCAATTTCACCAATGTGAACGCCACCCACACGATCGGGCGCGAACGCTTCCTGAGCCGGAACCCGCGCTTCGCGCTCTCGGCCCTGTCGCGCTACACGCCCGAAATGTTCATCGACAAGGTGAAGAAGCACGGCATCGCCTTCCACGAAAAGACCCTTGGGCAGCTCTTTTGCGACGGCCCGGCGACGCAGATCGTCGCCATGCTGACCCATGAGCTGCGCCAGGCCGGCGCCGCGATCTGGACCGGCCGCCAGGTCGGCTCCATCGCGCGCGTGGGCGACGATTTCGACGTCGTGATCGGCGATGGCCGGGTCACCGCCGCCAGCCTTGTCGTGGCCACCGGCGGCAAATCCATTCCCAAGATGGGCGCCACCGGCCTGGCCTATGACATTGCCCGCCAATTCGGTCTTTCCGTAACCGAAACCCGCCCCGCCCTGGTGCCGCTGATGTTCGAGCCCGGCGCGCTGGAAAAGCTGAAGCCGCTGGCCGGCGTCTCCACCAATGCCGTCGTCAGTCACGGCAAGACAAGATTCGAGGAGGCGCTGCTCTTCACCCATCGCGGCCTATCCGGCCCGGCCATCCTGCAAATCTCCTCCTATTGGCGCGAGGGCGATGCGATCTCTGTCGACCTGCTCCCCGATGAGGACGCCATGGAATTCCTGCGCGCCGCCCGCAAGGCCAGCCCGAAACTTCATATCCAGACCATTCTCAGCGAAAAACTGCCGAAACGCCTGGCCCAGCTGATCGGCGACATCATCGACCAGCCCGGCATGATCGGCGACCTCTCCGACAAGAAGCTGCAGGCGGCCGCCAATATCGTCAAGAACTGGACGCTGAAGCCGGTCGGCTCGGAAGGCTATCGCACCGCCGAAGTCACCCTGGGCGGCATCGACACCAAGGGACTCGACGCCAAGACCATGATGGCGCGCGCCGTCCCGGGGCTCTATTTCGTCGGCGAAGCAGTGGACGTCACCGGTTGGTTGGGCGGCTACAATTTCCAATGGGCCTGGGCTTCGGGCTGGGCCGCCGGGCAGGACGCCTAGAACTTCCAACCCAGGCGCAGGCCGACATTGGAGAGGCCGTCATTGGCCTCGCACCAGTCATTGTTGGACGTGTGCTCATAGGTGAGCGTGGCCGTGGCATTCTCGCCCAGATGAGCGCCCACGCCCCAGCGTTCGTAGAAATTGACGCGGCAACCGAAATTCTTGCGGCCCGGTTCCGCTCCGGTCAGCGCGCCATCATGGATGGCGGCGCCAAGCCCGGCTTCGAGATAGAACGGCGTGTCGAAGACCGGCAATTGCCAGGTAAGGTTGGCGTGGACCAGGCTATCCCGCCCGGCCAGGTTGAGCGTCGCGCCGATTTCGGGGCGCGGCGCGCCGATCCAGCGGAAGGCATCGATGTCGGGGGAGGTGAACAGCACGTCGAAGCTGACATCTTCCACGCGGCTGGTATCCCATTCGCCGACGAGGAAAGGCAGGGCGGCGTGGTGCACGTCATGGGCGTTGAGCCCGATGCGCAATTCGTCGACCACGCCCGCGAGCGGATGAGGGTCGAGCAAATCCATGGACAGGCCTGGAGTGCCGCACAGTCCCAAAAAGCCCGCCACGGCAATTCCGGCCCATTTCCGCATCAGCACACTACTCCACAAGACCTCGCAATAGGGCCATTCCCGCCGCGCCAAGTCAATCAGCGTGGGCGAAACGCCACGCTAATGCGGCAAATGTGACACAGCGGCCTTGACCTTTGCCTTTATCATCGTGATTTAACGATGGACCACATGATCGAAAGCATCCGCATGTCCGCTCCCTTCGCCCTATCCCTGCAGGATCTCGCTCCCATTGCCGAAGGCACGTCCACGCCACAGGCCATGGCCGAAACCGTCAAGCTGGCGCAGGCGGCCGACGGCCTGGGCTATACCCGGCTCTGGTATGCCGAGCATCATGGCATGCCCTCCATCGCCTCCTCGGTGCCGGAAATCCTCATCGGCAGCGCCGCCGCCGCCACCAGGAATATCCGCGTCGGCTCGGGCGGGGTCATGCTGCTCAACCATGCCCCGCTGCGGATCGCCGAGGCCTATCGCACGCTCGAAGCGCTGCATCCGGGCCGCATCGATCTCGGCCTGGGCCGGGCGCCCGGCGGGGACGGCTATGCCATGCGGGCCTTGCGCAGCGGCGGCGGCGAGGAATTTTCCGCCTATCTCGCCGAACTCATGGCCTTCGACGAGGAGAGCTTTCCGGCCGACCATCCCTTTTCCCGCGTGCCGGTCTCGCCCGGCGGCATCGGCCTGCCGCCCAAATGGCTGCTGGGCTCGTCGGGCGCCAGCGCCGCGGCGGCGGGGCAATTGGGCTTCGGCTATGCCTTTGCCGCCCATTTCAGCCACAGTCCGGCCGCGCCAGCCTTCGAGGCCTATCGGCAGGCCTTCCAGCCTTCACCCGATTTCCCCGAGCCGCGCACCATTCTCTGCCTCTCGGTGATCTGCGCGCCGACCGAAGAGGAAGCAAAATATCTCGGCCTGTCCCAGGCGGTGAACTGGGCCCGCTTCGTCACCGGCGAGCAGCGCCAATTGACCGCGCCGGAAAAGGCGGCCCAGCACGTGCTGACCCCCCAGCAGCAGCAGGTGATCGACCACCAATCGAGCCTCTGGCTGGTGGGCGACCCCACGCGCATGGCCGAGATCATTTCCGACAAGGCCCGGGAAGCGGCAGCCGACGAGGTGATGATCACCACGACCATCCATTCCTACGATCTGCGCCGCCGCTCCTATGCGCTGCTGGCCGAAGCCCTGGGCATCGCGCCACGCGCATAGGAGCCGTCGGTCATTAACGTCTCCTTGGTGGCCGGCGCATAAGCATAGGGCATTCGGTAGCAGGACGATCCGTCATGAGCGCCGCCGCCTTCGTGCTGGCCATCAATATCTTCGTGGCGGGTCTGTTCGCGACCGCCTTCGGGATCGTCGCCGCCTATCAGCGCCCGGCCCTGGGCGCGACCTGGCTGGCCATCGGCTATGGGATCGGCCTGCTCTCGCCGCTGCTCGAATTCCTGATGCCCTATCAGGACGACCATCGCCCGGTCAGCTTCGCCATTTTCGTGAGCTTTCTCCTGGCCCAGGCCGCCTGCATAATCGGTCTCGCCGATCATTACCGCCGCCCCCGCCCCTGGTGGATCCTGGTCCCGCTGCTGGCCGGGGCCATGCTGACCAATCTGATGATTCTCGACATGCCGCGGGCCAGCCTGCTGCGCGGCCTGCTTTACCAGGCGCCCTATGCGCTGATGCAGGCCCTCGGCGCCGTCCTGCTCCTGGGCAACCGCCATTGGCGGGCG
>NZ_LVVY01000104.1 GCF_001650025.1 Devosia elaeis
CCAACCGCCAGCTGTCCGGCGAAATGGGGTCCACTCCATCGCGGGAGACGGAGGAAGCCTCTCAGATGTCTCCCTACGTGATCATACTGCGCTCAGAGTCAGCGAGGATCAGTTTCAAGCACTCGCGGACGCCATGCCGGAATTCTGGCGCGAGCTCCCCGAAAATGTATTCGATTCCAGCATCTCGGTTGTGCCACCGTGGTTTGAAAAAGCGATCCTGAAGGATCGGGCTGCTATCACGCCTGCGGTGCCACGGGTGTAGACCCCTAGATCCTGAACTCGAGCGCCAGCGCTAAGGAACATTCGGCTTTGGCGTCAGATCGTTCAGGTCGACGACTAGGTGCGGATTGAAGCCGTGCCGGTTCTCGTTCCTATACCCGTGCGGATTTGCAATCACCCGCGTCGAGCCGATATTGTAGTCGAAACTCGAATGCGTGTGGCCGTGCAGCCAAAGAGCTGGCTGGTGCTTCTCAATCAGCCATTCCAATCTGCTCACATATGCTGCCGTGAGTCCGACGTTGGCATATTGAGGAGCGATGCTGCCCCGGGCGGGTGCATGGTGGCTCAAGACCACGGTTTGGCCGTCAAATCGCTGACTGAGCACTTCGTCGAGGAAGGCGACGGACTTTTTGTGGATCTCGCGGGCGTGCTGCGGGATGAATGGGCGGGAGCTGCTGTCGACAAGTCGGATCTTGCGATGGTCATTTAGGCCGAAGCGGGCCGTTGCCATGTAGCTGTCGAGAACGAGCGGATCTTCGTCGGCATTGAAAAGCGAATAGTCCGTCCACAACGTGCAGCCGACGAAACGCACCGAGCCGATCGTCCACACCATGTCATCGAGGACGTGCACATCGGATTGGACCGCGGCGCGGCCGGCCTCGATGCGCTCCCGCTCGATCGATGACCGATAGAATTCATGATTGCCGAGCACACTGCAGACCCCGTGGCGAGCGTGTGGAGCGATGAATTCCTGCAAATACTCGACATGGGCCCGCCCGCCTCGCGTGATGTCGCCGGCGGCAAGGCAAAGGTCGACATCGGGCGGCGGGCCATAGTAGTTTGCGTTGTATGGCGCGATCTCGTCGTGCAGATCTGACAACAACCACAGTCTCATGGCTTCACCTCGATCGCTTCGACGTCATCGCCCTTGCGCCCGACGACGAAGTCCGGGGATTCCACGCCGACGAAATCGAGATTCGGCAGCAGGTCCATGCGCGCGCGAATCTCGGAGAGGGTCAGTGGGACGTAGCCTTGGTTGTCAACGCCAACGTCCCAACTGCGATTCGACGACGGCAGGTTCGAGTGCGTGTGGCCGTGGAAATGGATGGCGCCGCGGAAGAACTCTGGCCATTCACGCATCGGATAATGCGACAGAGCAACCTTGGTGTCGGACGACTTTTCATGCCCGATCACAACACCCATGTAGATCTGGTCCCACTTGAGCTTCATCACGGGCTCGGGGTCATGATTGCCGATCAGCAGCCTCTTGCGGCCTCGGAGCTGGTCGAAAATGACGGCGTACTCTTGCTGCGGCTGCTTCCACCAGCTGAAGTCGCCCAAGTGCCACACGACGGTGTCATCGTCGACCACTGCATTCCAGCTCTCGATCATGTGCTGATTCATCTCGTCGACGGTGTCGAACGGACGAGCGCACTGAGTGAGCATGCTCTGATGTGAGAAGTGGGTGTCAGCGATAAAGCGATCGCTAGGGCGGATTTCGAGAGCGCGGCGCCTGGCCATTATGGATGTCTCCTGTGAGACCAAGGGTATGCCCCGGAACTCAGCAAGGCACACGTGCTAGATTTCGCGGTATTGCCGCAGGCCGGCCGGCACTCGTTCGAGTCCGATCTTCCGCAGGATCGACGGCGGCACGGGTTTGTCGCCGGTTCCGTTGACGGCGGCGTGCAGCGTCTGTCTGCTGATGCCCCACGCTTTCGCGGCGGCGGCGGCCGTGGGAAATTTGGCGATCTCGCGCATCAGCCGAGGATGCAGCGTCAGGTCGTTGTAGACGACCGGCTGCTGGCGCAGGCTGTCGAGCGCAGTCTTGATGTCGACGCGCAGCCCCTCGAAATCGGGATCGCCCCACTTGGCGTTCTGGATACCGTCGATTTCGTGCAGCGCGCGTTCGAGGGCCTTGATGGCGGTGGTGTTCATGACCTTGGCCTCCAATCGACGATGCCCAGCCGCCCACGAAATTCCTCTATCAGCGCGACCGACACCTTCAATTCGGCGGCGGCTTCATCGGACGACATCGACAAGAGCTTCGCGCGGAGATCGTCGTATGTGAACGCCGTCATGATGGAGACTTCCCGACGTCGACGTTCCTCCGCGGTATCTGGCTCAGACTTCGTTGCGGGCACGATCTCGAAACCGGCAGCGGTGAGCGCCGACGCTATCTGGTGGGCAGTGTAGGCATCCACGCCGAAAGCATCGACGTCGTACGTCATGTGCTCCTCGAGCGCGGTCAGCAGTGCCGCCTCGGCTGGCGTCGGCTGATAGTTGCGCCGAAGCTCCTCACGACGCTTATTCTTTGCGTCCAGCTCGCCTTGCGTCATCTCGATATAGATCGGATAGCCATCCTCATCCCGTTTGCTGGTGAGGATTTTTAAGATGGTGTCCGGGGATTTCATGACCGGTCTCCCTTCCCCAACCAGCCGCCATCCGGGTCACCAGCGTCATCGATCTGGATGTGCCCGCCGCGAGGCCGGTGTTCGCGCACGTGATCTCCGATCGGATCGAACGACATCGCCCGAGCGAGCTTCTGTGCCGCCAGCCACTTCCGTGCGACTGGGCTTGCGCGGAGCTTCTCGACCATGGCAAGCATCTCGGCCCGCGTCGGTTCTGGGGGCGTCTTCAATGTGACAGTCGTCGTCATGGCGTCGCGACCGGCCGGCCGCGCATCGATCTCCATGCGCGAGATCACGTAGGTAGGATTGACGGGATCGTTGAGCGCATCTGCCTTCGAGCGGTTCTTCGCGGCGGCCTCGACGGCATATGCGAAGTCGCGGAAATCCTCGATGGCGTCGAGGAGCTGCGACGTCGGGAGACGCATGGCGGCGGTGTTCAGGTGGCGGCGTGGTGTCGGGACCATTATGCTACTCCCCAGCTCATCGTGATCTCATGGGTGGTTTGCACTTCCCGGTTTCGGGATCGATCCGGGTCCTTACTCCCTCGGGGAACGCTACAATCTGCACCCGACCTCGACCGTCGACACGGTAATGGACGCCTTCGATCCAATCGACGTTCTCGACAGGCGAGTAGAGTGCAACGGTCTTCTGTTGGTGGCGTGGTGTACGGACCATCAGAGTGCTCCCATGATGATGGCTGCTGTGTGTCCGGCGTCAGCACTGATGGGACCAAATCGGCTTAA
>NZ_LVVY01000105.1 GCF_001650025.1 Devosia elaeis
CTTCGGGCTTGTGCTTCTTCTGGGGCATTCCAACGTCCTCTCTAAGGCTCAATAGCCTACTTCAGGGAGGACCACTTTTCAGGGGGCAGACCAGTGGCAAACGTCCACAATTTCGAAATCCTCGCTACCAAGTAATCTCAAGGTGACTTGAGAAAGAAGTGCCCGGTGCAACCCATCGGGCGCTTTGTTGTTTGAATTTAGATTTACGCCAAAGCGGCCGTGCCGGAACTGGCAAGCGAAGCTCGCACTCGCCTCCGGCTTGGAAAGGGCGGCTATCGGCGGGAACATGTCCGCGCGTTCGCCCAACACGCCGAGATCGCGGACGACGCGATCTACATCAAGGTCAGCAAAAAACACCCTATTGAGGACGCCGGTAGCCACCAAAGGAGGGAAGTCGGCTGGAATCGGCGTTCCCGGTTTTTACCAAAGTGGCGGAGGGGATGGGTCTGAAAGACAACCTTCTCCACTGATTTACTTTACAAAGCAATGACTTACGTGCGTTTCCGTCAGCCGTCCGGCTGCCTTACCAATAAAATCCGAAGGACCTGAACCGCGGTTGAGCCTGTGGCGACGTCAGTGCGGGCATCGCGTGCCCGGCCATCGGCGGGACGGAAAGCGTTCGGCTGGGGGCCAGCGCGCGGAGCCTCGCGATCCGGCTTTCCACCGGCGGATGCGTCCGCAGCAGCGAGGGTTCGGGGATGCGTCTGCCGGGCAGGAAGATGTCCTCCCAGAACCGGCCGACGCGGCGCTCGAGCTTGCCGAGCGCGCCGATCAACCCCTCGGGGTCGCCGGTCAGGTCCGCCGCCACACGGTCTGCATCGTATTCGCGGGTGCGCGACAGCCCGAGCTGGATCAGCGCCATCAGCGTGGGCGCGAAGATCAGGAGCACCACGACCGACCAGGGCACATGGACCATGCCCGCCATCACGAGCGGCAGGTTCACCAGCACAAGCAACTGTCCCATCCAGCTTGCCAGCGACACCAGCCGCGACATCACATCTGCGAGCCCCATGATCCAGAGGTCGCGATGGGCGATGTGGCCGATCTCGTGCGCGAGGACGCTGGCAAGTTCGCGGCCGTCGAGGATCTCGAACAGCCCGTCGGTGACGCAGATCGTGCTGTCCTCGGGGCTGCCCATGGCAAAGGCGTTCGGCAGCCGGCTCGGGACGCGATACAGCGCCGGGGTGCGCGGCAGGCCGGCGCGGCGCGCGAGCTCGGCAAGTGCTGCGACGAGACCGGGGGCCTCGCGCCCCGTCAGACGCTGGGCGCGATAGGCCGACAGCAGCATCCGCCGCGACAGGTCGGGGGCCAGAAACAGGCCGGCGACCATGCCGAGCGCGACGAGCAGCCCCGTTCCGGGCCCCAGGATCACCGTGACCGAAACCCAGGCGAGCGCCGCCATGAGCCCGAGCAGCAGCGCCGATTGCACGAGATTGAGCAGACGGTGGCGGGCGGAGGCTGCAGTCATCGCGTCTCCTGGCCTCCCGGTTCGCGTCGGTCCTGATCGCGCACGAGCCAATGGACAACGCCGAGCGCAAGCGCCGCGCCCGCGAGTGCGGCAATCTTGGCCGGCTCCGTCTCGCCGAGGTCGAGGATGATGAACTTTCGTGCGATGGCCAGCAGCGCGATCAGCACGATCGTGCGGACCTGAAGGATGCCGAAGCTGCGTTCGGTCGCAACAAGAAGGGAGCGCTTGAACTCAAGGGCAATCACCACGGTGAAGATCATGCCGAACACCGCCTGGAAGGTGGCGTAATCGAGAGTGTCGAATGCCCCCAGAACCAGGCGGTTCACGACTTCGCGCATCAGTGCCCAGACCGACGCCACGACGATCACCGCAATGATGACGCTGAGGACGAAGATGACAACTTGTTCGAACTTCTCGTAGAGCGTCATCGCCGACCATTGTTCACGGGTCAGCCCGGATTGTTGCAAGTCTTTCATGATTGCCCCTCGAAGGCCGCCCCGGAGAGACAAGCTCCCCGGGGCTTCGCCAGACGGTGCGATATCGCACGAAGCGGAGGGCACGCCGCAAACCGGCGACACCCAATGTGGCAAATCAGCCGTTCTTGACCTCGATGCGCTTGACCTTGGCCTGCGCCTCGGGAGTCTGGGGCAGCTTGATCGTCAGAACCCCGTTCTTGAAGGATGCTTGCGCCTTTTCGCCATCCACACCGGGCGGGAGCGGAATTGTCCGGTAGATCGCGCCGTAGCTGCGCTCGGAAAGGTAGTATCCCTTTTTCTCCTCCTGGCGCTCGATCTTCTTCTCCCCCTTCACAGTCAACATGTCATCGTTGACCGTCACCTCGATGTCCTTCATCTCCATGCCCGGCAGCTCGATCGACACTTCGATCGCCTTGTCGGTCTCGACCACGTCGGATTTCGCTTCGCCGCTGCCAAAGGGCCATTCGAAATGACCGACACGGTTCCAGAAGTTCTCGAACACATGGTTCATTTCGCGCTGGAGTGTCGCGATCGGGTTGTCTTCGCCGCTCTTGGCATCTGGCGCGCCGTCCTTGCGCGCCCAGGGAATGAAGTCTTTGATCTGCATGATGGTGTCTCCTTCGGTTTTCAGGCGCCTTTGACGGCGATCCTTTTTGGCTGCGCTTCAGGGGCTCGGGGGAGCGTCAAAGTGAGGACGCCTCCGCGCATCTCGGCCTCGATCCTGTCGGGGTCGAAATCCTCGGAAAGCGTGAAGGCCCTCTCGAAATCACCCTCGCCATATTCGGCATAGGCAAGTTCCAGGTTTTCTGGCCGCATCGGCTCAACCTTGCCGCGGATCGTCAGCACGCGGTTTTCGAGTGTGATTTCGACCGCATCGGCGGCGACCCCAGGCATTTCGAGCATCATGGAGACACCCTGATCGGTCTCGACAATATCGGTCAGCGGGCGGTAGATGCGGCCACCGCCGGCGGTCTCGGGCGCGTCGGTCGGCGTCTTTTCGGTGGCTTGCGTGATGTCGGTGCTCATCGTTCCAGCTCCTCTCAGGCTGCCTTGATCTCGATTTTCTTTGGCTGGTCTGCCTCGGGCCGGGAGATGGCGATCCGCAATACGCCGTTCGTCATCTTCGCCTCCACCTTGTCATCCGAGGCCGCGAACGGCAGGCGGATAGCGCGGGAAAACTTGCCATAACCGCGTTCGTTGCGGTGCCAGCGCGCACCTTCGGGAACCTCGGGCAGCTTGCGTTCGCCCGAAAGCGTCAGGACGTTGTCCTTAACCGAAATCTCAATGTCGCCCGGTTCGATGCCGGGAAGTTCAGCGGCGATGGCAACGGCCTCAGGGCCTTGCCAGACATTCACCGCCGGGAACGCCGCGCGGGCCGGCGGCCAGAAACCGCGGTCGAGATCGCGCATCATGGAGCGCATCAGCGCAAAGGGATCGCTGCGGCGCAGATATGTGGGGTAGAGCATTGCTGGCCTCCTGCTGCTGATCGATGCCCCCGAACCGGCGGCATGGTCCGAGCGGGCAACGGCGCCTGCCGGATGTCGGTTCGGAGACCGCCCATCAAGATAGGCAGTTCCATCTGTTGTGCAAGCATATATGATGCATGCATTGCACTTCGGATCGAGTGCGGCCTATCCTTTGTCTCATGCAACCGGAGGAAGGATACCCATGATCTCTTCGGACCTCGCGCTGATCGGGACGACGATCCACAGGGTCGCGCAGCTCATCCAGCAGCGGATCGACCAAGACATCCGCGACAGCGGCCTGACCCGCCTGTCCTGGATGGCGGCGGCGCATGTCGAGGATGAGCCTGGGCTGACCATCGGCGATCTGGCCGACCGGCTGGAGGTCGGCCCGGCCACAGCCGGCCAGCTCGTCGATCGCATGGTCCGGGGCGGCTGGGTCGAGCGGTCGCCCTCGCCCGACGACAGGCGGGCGCAGATCGTCACGGCAACGTCGAGGGCCCGGGCGATGCTGAAGGAACTCGCGCCGCGGCAATCGGCGCTCGAAGATGAAATCCTGCAGGATTTGTCGGCGGACGAAAGGCGCATCCTGCTGGCGCTGCTCGAGCGGATCAGGGCGCGGCTCGGGCGCCAGTGAAAGGGACAAGCGGCATGGAAAAGAAGACCGAATACAACATCTGGTACTGGGTGGTGGCTTTCATAGCCGTGCTTTTCATCCAGAACCTGATCGCCGGCTGGCAATCCGTCGCACCGATCAGCTACAGCCAGTTCGAGAGCTATCTCGAGGATGGCAGGGTCGCGTCCGTCGCGGTCGGGTCAGACACCATCACCGGCACCTTCACCGACCCCGTCGACGGCAAGAGCCAGTTCGTCACCACGGTCGTGGATCCCGCGATCCTGCAGCGGATCGACCGCTCCGGCGTCGAGATCACGGGCGTTCCTCAGAACACCTTTCTCGGCACGCTGATTTCCTGGGTGGCGCCAGCGCTTGTCTTCTTCGGAATCTGGATGCTGCTGTTCCGTAAGTTCGCCGACAAACAGGGTTTCGGCGGGTTCATGCAGGTCGGCCGCAGCAAGGCCAAGGTTTACATGGAAAAAGAAACCGGCGTCAGCTTCGCCGACGTGGCCGGTGTGGACGAGGCCAAGGCCGAGCTCGAGGAGGTCGTAGAGTTCCTCAGGAACCCCGCCGAATACGGAAAGCTGGGCGCACATATCCCCAAAGGCATATTGCTCGTTGGGCCGCCAGGCACCGGCAAGACGCTTCTAGCGCGCGGTGGCGGGCGAGGCCGGCGTGACCTTCTTTTCGATCTCGGGCTCCGAGTTCGTCGAGATGTTCGTGGGCGTCGGTGCCGCGCGGGTGCGCGACCTCTTCGAGCAGGCTCGGAAATCCGCGCCGGCGATCATCTTCATCGACGAGCTGGACGCTCTCGGGCGGGCGCGCTCCTCCGGCCAGATCGCTGGCGGCCACGATGAGCGTGAGCAGACGCTGAACCAGCTTCTGACCGAGCTCGACGGCTTCGACCCTTCGGTGGGCATCGTGCTCCTGGCCGCCACCAACCGACCAGAGATCCTCGACCCCGCGCTGCTGCGTGCGGGACGCTTCGACCGGCAGGTGCTGGTGGATCGGCCGGATAAGAAGGGACGTGTGCAGATTCTCGGCGTTCACATGAAAAAGGTGAAGCTCGCCCCGGACGTCGATGCCGAGAAGGTCGCAGCGCTTACTCCCGGCTTTTCCGGGGCGGACCTCGCCAATCTCGTCAACGAGGCTGCGCTGCTTGCCACGCGCCGCAAGGCCGATGCGGTGACGATGGACGACTTCAACAATGCCGTCGAGCGCCTCATCGCAGGGTTGGAAAAGAAGAACCGCGTTCTGAACCCGCGCGAACGCGAGATCGTGGCGCACCACGAGATGGGGCACGCGCTGGTGGCGATGGCTCTGCCGGGGGTGGACCCGGTGCACAAGGTCTCGATCATACCGCGCGGAATTGGCGCGCTCGGCTACACGATCCAGCGCCCGACCGAGGACCGCTTCCTGATGACGCGGGAGGAACTCGAGAACAAGATCGCCGTGCTGCTGGGCGGGCGCGCGGCCGAGAAGATTGTCTACGACCACCTCTCGACCGGGGCGGCGGACGATCTGGTCAAGGCCACCGATATCGCCCGCGCCATGGTCGCGCGGTACGGGATGGACGAAGACCTCGGGCATGTCAGCTACGACACCGATCGGCCCGGCTTTCTCGGCACCGGCGACCAGTCGTCGTGGCTGAACCGCCGCTACAGCGAGGCCACTGCCGAGCGGATGGACGCGAAGGTGCGCGACATCGTGGATGGCGTGTTCAAGCGCACCCTCTCGCTTCTCGAAGCCAACCGGGCGCTGCTCGAGCAATCGGCGCAGGATCTCCTGCAACGGGAGACACTGGACGAGCCCGATCTGGTGGCAATTGGGTCCAAGGTGAAAAGAACGGAAGCAGTCGCTGCGTGACACCGTCACTGACGCAGATGATCGGCGGACAACCCTGACTGGATAAAGAAACGGAGAGGAAAAATGGCAAACGGAGCTTGCGATATTTGCGGTCGCCCGGCGACGGCGCGCGTGCGCGCCTCGGTGAACGGCAAAGTTCAGAACATGGAGCTGTGCGATCAGCACTACCGCGAAATGGTGCGCCGGTCGGGCCGCAGCGCATCGCCGCTGGAGTCCCTGTTCGGACGACATTCCCTTTTTGACGAATTCTTCGGCGATAGCGGGTTCGGCAGCCTGTTCAGCGACAGCCCGCTGCGGGGTGGTGCACTGGGCGCCACGGGCGCGGGTGAGGACGACGTCGTGGATGCCACCTTCGGGGAGGAAACGCCGCGCCGCGGATCGCGGCGCGGCGGCGGACGCACCATCGCCGATCGGCTGAGCGAACAGGGCAACAAGCTGCTGCAGGATGCAGCACAGAAGGCCGGGGAATTCGGGCGCAGCGAGGTCGATACCGAACATCTGCTTCTGGCATTGACCTCGTCTGACGTCGTCAAGACGATCCTGGAACAGTTCAAGGTCGATGTGGACGACCTGCGGCGCCAGATCGAGAAGGAAGCGAAGCGTGGAGACGCCAAGACGGAAGGCGAAATCGGCGTAAGCCCTCGCCTGAAGGACGCGCTGAACCGGGCCTTCATCGCCTCGAACGAACTCGGCCATTCCTATGTAGGTCCCGAGCACCTTCTGATCGGACTTGCCGAGGAAGGTGAAGGCCTGGCCGCGGCGATGCTGCGCAAGCTGGGGTTGACGCCGCAGGCGCTGCGTCAGCAGGTGACGAAGGTGGTCGGCAAGGGAGCCGAGGAAGGCCGCGTCGAGACTCCTTCGAACACCCCCGATCTCGACCAGTTCAGCCGTGACCTGACGAAGCTCGCCCGCGATGGCAAGCTCGATCCCGTCATCGGCCGCGCCCGCGAGATCGAGACGACGATCGAAGTGCTGGCCCGCCGGAAAAAGAACAACCCGGTGTTGATCGGCGAGCCCGGCGTGGGCAAGACCGCCATCGTCGAGGGACTTGCACAACGGATCGTCGCGGGCGAAGTGCCCGAGGCGCTGCGCGACAAGCGGCTGGTCGAGCTCAACATCAACTCGATGGTGGCCGGGTCGAAGTATCGCGGCGAGTTCGAGGAGCGAGTCCAGAAGATCCTCAAGGAGATCACCGAGGAGAAGGACAGTCTGATCCTGTTCATCGACGAGATGCACACCATCGTCGGCGCCGGCCAGGGCGGTGGCGAAGGTGGTCTCGACATCGCCAACACCTTCAAGCCGGCGCTGGCGCGGGGCGAGCTGAACCTGATCGGCGCGACGACGCTCAACGAGTACCAGAAATACATCGAGAAGGACGCGGCGCTCGAGCGACGGTTCCAGCCGGTTTATGTGGACGAGCCCACGGTCGCACAGACGATCATGATTCTGCGCGGGCTGCGCGACACGCTCGAAAGCCACCACAAGGTGACGATCACCGATGAGGCGATCATCGCCGCCGCGGAGCTTTCGGATCGCTATATCACCGGTCGCTTCATGCCCGACAAGGCGATCGACCTGATCGACCAGGCCGCGGCGCGGGTGAAGATCTCGGCCACTGCGCGGCCCGTGGACGTGCAGGAGCTCGAAGCCGAGGTCGCGCAGATCAAGCGCGAACAGGACTATGCCGCAGCCCGCAAGCAATTCGACCGAGCAGCAGAACTGAAGAAGGAGCTGGAGCAGAAGCAGAAGGAGCTGGACGAGCTTCTGGAAATCTGGAAGCGCGACCAGGCTTCGGCGACCGCCGAGGTGCGCGCCGATCACGTCGCGCAGATCGTCTCCAAGATCACCGGCGTTCCGGTCACGGAGCTGACCACCGAGGAGAAGGACAAGCTCCTCAAGCTCGAGGAGAAGCTGCACGAGCGCGTCATCGGCCAGGAAGAAGCGATCCGCGCCGTGGCCGATGCGGTGCGCCTGGCGCGTGCGGGTCTGCGCGAAGGTTCCGGTCCGACTGCGACCTTCCTGTTTCTCGGGCCAACCGGGGTTGGCAAGACGGAATTGGCCAAGACGCTCGCAGAGGTGATCTTCGGCGACCAGGATGCGCTGATCCGTATCGACATGTCGGAGTATGGCGAGCGCCACTCGGTTGCCCGGTTGGTTGGCGCACCTCCGGGCTACGTCGGATACGACGAAGGCGGGCAGCTGACGGAGAAGGTGCGCCGTCGGCCCTACTCGGTCGTGCTCCTCGACGAGATCGAAAAGGCGCATCCCGATGTCTACAACATCCTGCTTCAGGTGTTCGACGATGGCCGCCTGACAGATGGCAAGGGCCGCGTGGTGGACTTCACTAACACCATCATCATCGCCACCTCGAACCTCGGTTCGGACATCATCCAGCGCAACCTCACGAAACGCGGCAGCAGTGAGTTCGACGAGGCCAAGCAGAAATCCGAACTGATGGAGGTGTTGCGCGGTCATTTCCGGCCAGAGTTCATCAACCGGATCGACGAGATCATCGTCTTTCATTCGCTGAATCAGTCGGAGATCCGCCAGATCGTCGAGTTGCAGCTCAACCGGGTGAAGCGGACCGCCCTTACCCAGGGCGTCGAACTCGAACTCGATGTGAGCGTCGTGGATCACTTCGGCGCGGTCGGCTTCCGTCCCGAATTCGGCGCCCGCGAGTTGCGCCGGCTGATCCGGTCGCAGTTGGAGACCGAGTTGGCCCGCGAGATGCTCTCCGGGCGGATCGAGGATGGTGACAAGGTCCGCGTCGCCTGGTCGGAAGACGAACAGAGGGTCGTGTTCGAAAAGATCGTAAAGGACACCGGTGACGACAGCCCGGACGATCAGGCCAAGGCCGGGATCGAGGAGCCCAGCGAAGTTGCCGAAAACAACACGGACGTTCCGAAGCCCAGCGCTGGGGATGAGGTGCAGTCCAAGGACGACAAGTCCGCCGAGTGACAGCGCAAAAGACTGGCCCGGCGCGATATCGGTCGCGCCGGACCATCTCTTCGGAGAGTTATAGGAAGGTCCACGGCATGAACGTCATTAGATCATTCCGCAATCTCGACCGGCACGGCCAACAGCGCGCGCCTGAGGTCATCGAGGAAGAAGTGCGGCAACTTGAACCGCACCTTGCGCGCTTTCGCGAGGATCTGGTCCGGCTCGAAGTCGTTGCCTCGCAGACGAGGGGCAAGAAGCGCATCAAAGTCAGCCTGCGCCTGCAACTGCCGTCGGGCGTGATCGCGGCGCGGGAAGAGGGATTCGAGATCGAGCCTGTCCTGCGCAAGGCCTTTGCCGACCTGCGCCACCAGGTCGATCGGCATGTGGCGCGCCTCAAGCACGAGCCTGAATACAAGCGTCCCGCCCGCCGGCGCCGGATCGGCGCCCCGCTGCCGCCCGCGCGGGATGCGGCGGAAGCGGACCGGCGCCAGCTCTTCTTTGACCTGATCGAGGATCATCTCGATACGATCTATGACACCGTCAGGCGCGAGTTGACCTATCTCGAATGCAGCGGATCGGTACCGGAGGGATATCTGAGCGTTCGCGGTCTCTTCGATGCGACGATCCTCAAGGGGCTGGCCCGCTTCGAGGATCGGCCTTCGGAGTTTTCCGTCGGCGACTGGCTGAAACGGCTGGCTTTTGAGACCATCGAGGAAGAATCCCGCGCCGCCCGCCGCGCCGTGCCTGAGGATGCCGCCTCCATCGAGGCGGAACCCGAGGCCCCGGCGGAGGATCCGACCGAGGCGGATCAGGCGATGTTCGAGTTCTACCAGCCCGACGAAGTGCTGATGCTGGAGGACCTCATCGCCGACGACGGCGGCACAGACCCCGAGACCGAAGTGGATCGTCATAAGATCGCCATGGCACTGCACCGGGCTATCGCAGACCTTGCTCCGGTCGAGCGCCGCGTCCTGTATCGGATGTACCTGGAAGACGCCACGATCGCGGAGACGGCGCACCTCCTGGGTCTCACTGAGGCGGAAGTGTTGAAGATTGCAGATAACGCGGCGGAGACGCTGCGCGGCACGCTGGTCGAAGCCGGGTTGATCGGCGAGGCATCGGGGCGCGCGCCCGTGGAAAGGGAAATTGCCCGGACGCAGTGTCTGCCTCAACCGGTCGAGGACCGCCGTCGCGTGGCGGCCGCCCTGGCCGGCGCGGAGACAATCGGCACTACTGAGTTGAAATCTGAACAGGAGATGGACCAGTGACGACAACCTCTGAAAAGCAATCCGACACGATGCAGGACATGCTGTGCAGCCTGTCCGGGAACTGGTGGCTGTTCGTGCTGCGCGGTATCCTGGCGCTGGTGATCGCGGTTCTCGCCGTCCTCATGCCTGCGGAGTCGCTGCTTGCTCTGACGCTGGTCTTCGGCGCGTTCGCCTTTGCCGACGGCGTGTTCGGCCTCGTCGCCGCGATACGTAACATCCGCAAGGGCGAACGCTGGGGCTGGCTGATGTTCAGCGGCATTCTGGGCATCGCCACGGGCGTCGTCGTGGTTGTCTCGCCTTTTGTCGCGACGCTTGTGCTTGCGACATTCCTCTGGGCCAGCATCGCATTCTGGGCCGTGTTCTCGGGTGCCCTCGAGATCGCGGCAGCGATCCGCCTGCGAAAGGAAATCAACGGCGAAATCTGGCTGATCCTGAGCGGCCTTCTCTCGGTCGTTCTCGGTGTCGTCGTGACCTGGATGCTGCTGACGCGCCCGGTCGAAAGCTTCCTCGCCCTCGGCTGGCTGATCGGCTTCTACGGCGCGGTCTTCGGGGTGATGATGATCCTCCTCGGGCTACGGCTTCGCAAGGCGGATCGTTCGGACGGTGCGGCCTTCGATGACCCTCCCCCATCGGCAAAGGCGTGAGGTGCCCTGTGGTGGATGACGGGCGACTTGCCGGCGAGGAGCACGATTTCACCCGATGGGACGAAACAATCTTCGACCGTTGCCTGAGCACCGGCTTCAATCCGTTCGGCAGCGGTCCGACGCCAATCTTCCTGCGGCACCGGGACGCAGAGGCGCCGGACGCCGATGCAAAGCCGTGCATGCCACCTGACACCGAAAATGCGAGGTGCTGATGTCGAACCGCCTGCCTGACTTGGCATTTGCTGCTGCGTCCGCTGCCTTGGGCATCGGCATCGTTTTCGTTTTTCGTTCGATGTATCTTGCCGAAGACATACTGCCTTTCGCGCAGGAGATGACGCTCATCTTCCTCGGCGCTGTCGTGACGATCATTCTGACCGCGGCGCTTCTCAATCGCCAGACCGATCTCGAGCTTCGCAAGGAAGGAAGGGTCATCATCCTCCAGCAGCAATGCGACATTTACATGGCCTGCATCGAGAAGGTCGCAGAGATCGTGGAAACCGCAAGGCACGATGCGAAGCTGATCGATGAACTGCGTGTTCTCAGCCACAAGCTGGCTGTGGTCGCGAGTGCAGGGGTCGTGTCCAGCTTCGAGCAGGTACTGGAGAGCTTGCAGTCCGGTTTTGCTGACGGCACGCTCTCGGACGGGGACGGAGAGGGCGTGATGAATGCCGTCGCCGATCTCACGATAGCGATGCGGTCGGACGTCCTGCACGCTGCTGCCTTTCCTTCGCAGAACACCGAACGCGCCGTTCGCCTGAATTCGAGGCGAATGGAAAAACTCGGCGATCTCGAACGTCAACTTCTCGTATCCACCAACACCCGGGAGAACTGATATGCGCGGCCATAATCGCCCACCGTTTCCGCCGAAAATCCCCGGAACCGACCTGCGGTCGTGGGACGTGCCGACCGCGATCATCTACCGCCCGGCGCGTTCCGCGATGACATCGGCGCCTCGGCCCAACTACTGGGTCCTCGAGTTCGAGCCGTCCCGGCCGCCGCAGATCGAGCCGCTGAGGGGATACACGTCCAGCGGCGATCCCTATCGTCCGATCCGGCTGAAGTTTCCGGATCGCGACAGCGCCGTGGACTTCGCAGAGCGGCAGGACTGGCATTATGTCGTGCGCGAGGACGCTGGGGGAGCCCGGATGGCGAACCCTTGGGCGGGTGAGACGCGCCACCGGCTGCACAGGGGCGTCGATGCCCCGGGAGCCTTCCGGGTCCCGTTCCGCCCCGATCGCCGCCTCTCAAGAGGCGTCCAGCATGAGAGCACGGCCGACCCGTCTACCAGCGACAGGGAGAGTTTCGATCCGGTCCTCGAAGCCTCGCTCGAATCCTTCCCGGCCTCAGATCCGCCGGCCTGGACGGGCGTGACGATAGCCGGGAAAGAACAATGAACGGAATGGCCAGCGCGAGCGAGGATCTGCGGCTTGTTTCCCTATCTTGACAGCGTCGCGCGCCGCTACTCCCCCGTCATCGTATGGGCGGTCATCGGCATGAACGTCGTCGCGTTTCTCTATCAGACCAGCCTGCCGCCGCGCGTGCTGGACTGGTTCCTGTTCGAGTTCGCGCTGGTGCCCTCGCGCTTCTTCGGACAGCTGAGCCTCGTCGCCCCGTCCGACTGGACCCCATTCCTGACCAATATCTTCCTGCACGGGGGCTGGCTGCACCTCATCTTGAACATGTGGACGCTCTGGATCTTCGGCCCCGCCGTCGAAGATCGGCTCGGACCGGGTCGATTCACACTGTTCTATCTGTTCTGTGGTGTGGCGGCCGGACTGGCTCACGCGCTGGCGAACCCCCACTCAGTCGTTCCCGCGCTTGGCGCATCGGGGGCCATCGCGGGCGTGATCGGTTGCTACGCACGCATGTTTCCGGCGGCTCGGCTGGTGGTGATCGTGCCGATTCTGTTCATTCCGCTGTTCTTCGAAGTGCGCGCGTTCATTTTCGCAATGATCTGGTTCTTCATGCAGGTCGTTCCCGGCTTCCTGTCGCTCGGCAGCGATCCGGCCACCGGCGGGGTCGCCTGGTGGGCGCATATCGGCGGGTTTGTCGCCGGTTGGCTCGTAACGCCACTCCTGCGAAGGCGCGCCGACGCCTATCGCCACTATTATCGCGACGAGGGCATCTATGGGTTTCTGCCGGATGGCCGACGAGAAGGAGGACAAGGTCCATGGACATAATGCAGCTGTTCTGGCTGTTCTTCATCATATCCGCTCTGCAGCCTGTGCTGCAGCGCAGATATCTTGAGGCGATGCGCACACGCAAGATCGCCCAGATCGAGAAGAAGCGCAGCAGTCGCGTCATTCTGCTGATCCATCGGCAGGAGACCATGAACCTGCTGGGCTTCCCCCTGATGCGCTACATCGACGTCAACGACTCCGAAGAAGTCCTGCGCGCGATCCAGATGACCGACGATGAAGTGCCGCTCGACATCGTGCTGCACACACCGGGCGGCCTTGTGCTGGCGGCAACACAGATTGCCCGCGCCATTCAGGGACACAAGGGCAAGGTCACAGTGTTCGTGCCACATTACGCGATGTCCGGTGGCACGCTGATCGCACTCGCTGCCGACGAGATCGTGATGTGCGAACACTCCGTGCTGGGACCCGTCGATCCGCAACTTGGCCAGTTGCCTGCTGCCTCGCTCATCAAGGTCGTCGAGGAGAAACCCATCGCCGAGATCGACGACCAGACCCTGATCATGGCCGATGTCGGTCGCAAGGCCATTGCGCAGATCGAGGCATTCGCGAAACGTCTGCTGTCCGACAAGATGGACGAGAACCGCGCAGCGTCCGTGGCAGCGAAGCTGGCGACGGGCACTTGGACCCACGACTATCCCATCTCTGCCGACGAGGCCCGCGACATGGGCCTGCCCATTGGAACGGACATGCCCAAGGAAATACTGGAGCTGATGACGCTCTATCCGCAGCCGGTTCGGCGCCAGGGCGGTGGCGTGGAATACCTGCCCGAGCCGCGGCAACGAGAGGCGCGCGGCGCCATGTCCACGCGCTGAATGCTTGCATCAGCCGGCCGCCAGGACCGGCTCGTCAACGAAAGGATACAGGATGCCCACGGTCGCTTGCCCGCACTGCAATTCCACCAACAGAGTGCCGCAAGAGCGCCTGACCGATAATCCCAATTGCGGACGCTGCGGCGCGCCCCTCTTTCAAGGCAGGCCCGTCACGCTTACAGCGACTAATTTTGACCGTCATGCGAATGCCGAACTGCCATTGCTGGTCGATTTCTGGGCTGAGTGGTGCGGGCCATGCAAGATGATGGCGCCCCAATTCGAGGCGGCGGCGCAGTCGCTTGAGCCAAATTTCCGCCTTGGTAAGCTCGATACGGAAGCCGAACAGAAAATCGCCAGCCGCCTCGGGATCCGCAGCATCCCCACTATGATCCTGTTCAAAAGCGGCAACGAGATCGCGAGGACGAGCGGCGCAATGTCCGCCGTCCAGATTGCGCAGTGGGCACGCTCGCACGTCTAGAGTTTACAGGTATTGGCCTTCCCTGCGCCATGCCATCAGGAGAAGAACATGCATGGCGTGACCGGATTTGTCGAAAGTGCGGCCTTGTTGGTCTTTGCCGCGTTCGTGCTCGTGACGATATGTGTGTTTCGGCGTGCAAAATTGGCTCTGACGCAATCTCGATGACATCACGGCACTCCGACGATGCGTGCCTCAAGCAGATCAAGTTTCCCGCGGCCATACATTTGCCGTTTGATGAGCTTGAGCTTTGTGATCTGGCCTTCCGTCTGGCCGTTCGACCACTGGGAGACTATCGCATTCTGGATTGCGGCTCGGTCTCGGATGACGCCATTCGCGAATGACGCGACCAGGCTGTTCGTCGCGCGTTCGATCCAGCCCTCCAGATCACCGGAGGACTTGCGGCGCAGCATGCCATGGAAACTCTCGACGATATCCCTGGCCTCCACAAGATCCGGCAGCCTGTCGTCGATGGCGGCCACCGTCATGGCTTGAGCCTTGGTCAAGTTGTTGCGCTCGAGGGTCATCAGGCGAACAACGGTGCGCGCGGCGGGAGTATGACTGAGTCCACTTTCAGCCTTTTCGGCCCGTCTTCGTCTCGTTGCCCATTCGGTTACAACACGCAGGCCTCCGTCAAAACCAGCCAGGCGAAGCTGCCGCCACAGTTCGGCGCCATTGCGCAATCCAGCATCCCATTGCGCTTCAAGCCAAGGCAGATGCGGTTCGAGAGAGGTTTGGCGGACCCGAAAGATGTCGGTACGCTGACCACGAACGACACTGCGGACCAGCTTTCGGCTATGCCCGGTTCGGCGCACGATTTCCTTAATGGACAAACCCTCCCTGACGAACCCGCGGATAACGGCATTTGTCTCTTCGCGCCGTAGATATCCCTCGTATTGCAGCCGCTCAGCGGCGGTCAGCAGTTTTGGATTTACGGTCGCAGTGCCGATCGCCATCCGGACCTGCCGCATCGATTTACGAACAGCATCCAGAAAGGCGTGACTGGCATTTTCCATCAGATGCCAACGGTCGGCAACCTGAGCTGCGTGTGGCAGGGCTCGTGCGACGGCCTGCGCATATCCACCACCACGGTCTCGTGCGACGATCTCGATCTGGGGCTGTTGGACCAGCCATGCCTGGGCGGTCGCCTGTTCCCTGTCGGGCAACAATGCGATTGCCCTTCGGCGTTCAAGATCGCAAATGATGGTGCCGTATCGATGATTGCGTCGCCAGGCCCAGTCATCCATGCCGATGACGCTCGGTGGTATCGGCGCAGGACGGTCGTATCGGCGAATGGTTCGCAGCAACGTGTCATTGCTCACCGGGAATCCGAGACGATCTGCAAATCGGGCCGCTGGACGACCACCCAATGCGAGAGCAAGATGGCGAACCAGACAGTCCAGGCGTATCGTCCGACGAGCCATGGGGCGAATTACGTCGTCACCAAAGCGCTCGGCGAAAATCTTTCGCTGGCAATTGCCGACACTACAGACAAAGCGTCTGACGGTCAGGTGCAGTTCGAGCCGCCGGCCCGCACACGGCAGATCGGCAAGCATACGAGGATAGCGACTATGAACACGCCGAGAGAGGGTTCCACAGTGGGGGCATCTGCATTGCTCTGACCTGCCAGATGCTGCGACAATGATCGCCCCGGCCCCGTCGTGCACTGATTCAACGTTGAATTCGGCGGGGATCAGATCGGAAAGTCGAAATCGGGTCGGCATGGCGCTGATTCTCCAGGGAAAACCACGCAAGTTGAATCCTAAACATCATCGAGATTGAGTCAGAGCCAATGTTCCGCGCCGATTGACAGTCAATCCGCTCATCTCTGCCTACAGATGTGCCGCCTCCAAGCGAAGATAAAGAACCTTCACGATGAGCCAAAGGAGTCTGTATTTCGCAGGCGCTTGCCAAAAGGGGTCAGTCGGCACCCCCAAAAATCGACATCGGACGGCCGCCGTAGCAACGGCAGCTAACGGGCAAACGCAAACGCCGCGCGAATGTCTTGATTGGGGCGCGCATCTGCCTGTCGGGTTATGGGAGCCCCCTGCCCTGATCGCTAGCCTCGCAGGTGACGGATGGGGGCCGCTTGCGGTCTGTCAGCTGTTGGTCCCAGACAACTT
>NZ_LVVY01000106.1 GCF_001650025.1 Devosia elaeis
GGGGCGCAACCGCCTCTGCCGCTTGCAGGCATGGAAAGCAGCCCTGCTCTTGCCGCATGGCGGGGCGGAGGCTAGACCGGTAGGCCAGTGACGGTTCCGGTGTCGAAGTGCCTATATGTCCATGCCTGCAAAATCCATAGCCGTCATCATCGTTGCCGCGGGAAAGGGCGAGCGGGCCGGGCTGGACGGCGATGCGGCGCCCAAGCAATACCGGCTGCTGGCGGGCATTCCGGTGCTCTCGCGGACCATCGCGGCCTTTCTTGACCATCCACAGATCAGCCATGTGCTGCCGGTGATCAATGCCGGGCATGGTGAGCGCTATGCGGCGCTTGGCCTCGCCGATCCGCGCCTGCTTGCGCCGGTCGCGGGGGGAGCCAGCCGGCAGGCATCGGTGCTGGAAGGGCTCAAGGCGCTGGCGCCGTTGCGGCCCGACCTGGTGCTGATCCAGGATGCGGCGCGGCCCTTCGCCACGCCCGAACTGATCGGCGACGTCATCGCGGCGTTGCAGCACCATGACGGCGCCCTGCCTGCCTTGCCGCTGACCGACACGATCAAGCGCTCGCTGGACGGGCGGGAAGTGTCGGGCACCGAGGACCGGCGGCAGCTTTCGGCCGCGCAGACGCCGCAGGGCTTCCGGTTCGGGCAAATCTTCTCGGCGCATATGCGCGCGGGCAATGTCCGGCGGGATTTCACAGACGATGCGGAAATCGCCGAATGGGCGGGCTTGCGCGTGGCCATGGTCATGGGCGATGCGGCCAATATCAAGATCACGCATCCGGACGACTTCACCCGCGCCGAACACATTCTTCTGGGAGACGAGCGCATGGAAACCCGTATCGGCACCGGCTATGACGTGCATTCCTTCGAGCCGGGCGACGCGGTCTGGCTGGGCGGGGTCAAAATCCCGCACCATGCCAGGCTCAACGGGCATTCCGACGCCGACGTGGCGCTGCATGCCTTGACCGACGCCATTCTGGGGGCCATCGGCGAGGGCGATATCGGGGTGCATTTTCCGCCCAGCGACATGCAGTGGAAAGGCGCGGCTTCCACCATCTTCCTGCGCCATGCGGGGGACCTCGTGGCAAAGCGGGGTGGCCGCATCGTCAATTGCGACGTGACAATCGTCGCCGAAGCGCCGAGGATCGCCACGCACGCCCCCGCCATGTGCGCGGTCATCGCCGAAACACTGGGGATTTCGGCGAGCCGGGTGGCGGTCAAGGCGACAACCAATGAGAAGCTCGGATTCATCGGGCGGGAGGAAGGGATCGTGGCCATGGCAAGTGCAAGCGTGGAAGTGCCGAGGGGGGACTGAATGGCGGCCAAGGCAAAGCCCGATATCGGCAAGCAGATCATCGACATTCTCGCGGAACGCAAACAGACCATCGTGACGGCGGAGAGCTGCACGGGCGGGCTGATCGCGGCGGCGCTCACCGACATTCCGGGGGCCTCGGCGGCGCTTTACGGTGGCTATGTCACCTATGCCAATGAAGCCAAGTCGAAGATGATCCACGTGCAGGCGCGGCTGATCCGCGATTATGGCGCGGTCAGCAACCAGGTGGCCCGGGCCATGGCGGATGGGGCGCGCAACACGGCCCATGTCGATTATGCCGTGGCGGTGACCGGCATTGCCGGCCCCGATGGCGGCAGCGAGAAGAAGCCGGTGGGGCTGGTCTATGTGGCCGTGTCCTCGGACCTGGCCACTGTGGTCATCGAGCATCGCTTCGGCGATCTCGGCCGCGACGCGATCCGCAAGGCGACGGTGGATGCCGCGCTCGATCTGGTGCTGCAGGTGCTTACGAGCGATCCGCCGCAATGATCCGGTAGTCGCGCCGGATCATTGCCGTCTCTCTTGCCCATGCGGAGTCCTTGGTGCGCGCTTGATGCGCGTCGAAGGCCGGTTGGTCGACGAAGCGCTCTTCGACGCTCCAGATGAGCGGATTCTCGGTCTCTATGACCTCGAACGAGATGCAGCCGGGTTCGGCGCGGGTCAGCCGGATATGCTCGGGCAGATATTGGCGAACGATGGCGCATTCCGCGTCGGTGGCGCAGATCAGGCGACCGGTCAGCCTGACGTTACCGGCCATGCCTATTCCCCGAACCGGCGGTCGGCCTCGTCGCAGAAGGCGCGCATGATTTCTTCCTGCTTGGCGGCGAAGGCCGGTTCGGCCACGGCGGCGATCAGCGGGTTGGAAATCTTGAAGTCGATCTCGAAGCGCACGCGGGTGCCCTGCCCTTCGGGCTCGAAACTCCAGACGCTGTCGAGAAAGGCGAAGGGACCGTCGACGGCCTTGGCGCGGATGGTCTTCGCCACCCGATCGAGGGTCACCCGGCTGGTATAGGATTGGGTGATCGGGCCGAAGGCGATGGTCATTTTCGCCAGCCGGACATTGCCGTCCTTCGTCCCGGGATCGGGCCGGACCTGCATGGCGCTGCAATTGGGAATGAAGCGCGGATAATCCTCGAGATCGGCCACGATGTCGAACATCCGCTCCGGCAGGTGCGGGACGTGCCGTTCATAGAAGCGCTTCATTCAGTGGCCGAGCCTTGCCATGCGGTTGGCCTTGAGACGGGCGAAATCCTCGCCGGCATGGTGCGAAGAGCGGGTCAGCGGGCTGGACGAGACCAGGAGGAACCCCTTGGACGTGGCCACAGTGGCATAGGACTTGAACTCTTCGGGCGTGACGAAGCGCTGCAAGGGATAATGCTTCTTGGTGGGCTGGAGGTATTGCCCGATGGTGAGGAAATCGACCTCGGCCGAGCGCAGATCGTCCATGAGCTGGAGCACTTCGTTCCGCTCCTCGCCGAGCCCCACCATGATGCCGGACTTGGTGAAGATGGTGGGGTCCAGTTCCTTGACCCGCTGCAAGAGCCGGATGGAATGGAAATAGCGCGCGCCGGGCCGGACCTTGAGATATTTCGACGGCACGGTTTCCAGATTGTGGTTGAAGACGTCGGGCCGGGCGGCGACGACGATTTCCAGGGCCCCTTCCTTGCGCAGGAAATCGGGGGTGAGGATTTCGATCGTGGTCTTCGGATTGCGGGCGCGGATGGCCAGGATGACATCGGCGAAATGCTGCGCGCCGCCATCGGCCAGGTCGTCGCGGTCCACCGAGGTGATGACGACGTGTTCGAGGCCGAGCTTTTCGACCGCGATGGCGACGTTTTCCGGCTCGTTGGGATCGAGCGGGCCCGGCAGGCCGGTGCGCACGTTGCAGAAGGCGCAGGCGCGGGTGCAAATCTCGCCCATGATCATCATGGTCGCATGCTTCTTGCTCCAGCACTCCCCGATATTGGGGCAGCCGGCCTCCTCGCAGACGGTGACGAGATTGTTCTCGCGCACGATCTGCTGGGTTTCCTTGTAGACCGGGGAGCCGGGCGCCTTGACGCGGATCCAGTCCGGCTTGCGCAGCACGATGCTGTCGGGCCGATTGGCCTTTTCGGGGTGACGCGGGCGGGCCGCATTATCGATGAGCGTGACCATGTCAGTCCTGACTGGGCGAGATGCCCGTTATATCGCTCCCTTGGGCGGCCGGTTCAACCCGGCCTTGTGAATGGGTGGCAGCCATGCATTGCCGCCTTAGCCCATGACCTCGGCGATCTTGACCCAATCGCCGCCGCGCGAGGCCGATAGGATAGCCGCCTGCACCAGCGCGAGCGAACCCAGATTGTCTTCGCCCGAGCTGAAACCGCGTGGCGTTACCCCGCTTTCGATAGTGCCGGCAATGGCCGCCAGGGTGCCGGTGCGGTCCGGAAAGGCGATGGCGCCGAGCTTGACCGGCTCGGGCTTGCCGTCGAGCTGGCTCAGGGTCAGCACGTCGGGGCCGGCCTTGCCACGGAAATGATCGCGGGAGGACCAGGCGATCTGCCCTTCGGCGCCGTCCATGACCCATTCGCCCGCCCAGGGAGTGACGGGCCCCGAATTCATCCAGCTGGCGCGATAGGACACGATGGTGCCCTTGGAAAATTCGATGATGGCGACGCCGCTGGGATCGTAGCGGAATGGACTGCCGGGCGGATTCCAGGTGCGGCAGGAGAGTCGGACCGGCTCATCGCCGAGCACGAAGCGCATCAGATCGAAATGATGGATCGACATATCGGCCAGGAGCGGATCGGGCATGTCCCAATAGCGATAATCCTGGCTGGGGCCGTGGCGGCGGAAATCGATGGAGACCATGTTGAGGGCACCGAACTTGCCCTCGGCGATCAGGTCGGCAACCGCGATGGGCGCCGGTTGGTGGCGATAGTTCTGGCTGACCATCAGCAGCTTGCCCTGCGCCTTGGCCAGGGCCACCAATTCCTTGCCCTGGGCAATGGTGGTGGTGAAGGGCTTTTCCACGATCACGTGGTAGCCGAGCTCCAGGCAGCGCTTGACCACAGGATAATGGGCCTCGGTGCGCAGGGTGCAGATGGCCAGGACCGCATCGGTGCGGTGGGCGGCATCTTCCAGGCTGGAGAAGCAGAGCTTGGGATCGATGCCCAGCTCCTGCTGCACGCGCTGCGTCGCCTCGGGATTGGTGTCCACATAGCCCACCATGTCGATAGTGGGAACTTTGGGGATAACGTCGCGCGACCAGCTGAAACCCCAATGCCCCAGACCGATCTGGATTGCCTTGACCATGTGGATAAGTCCTCCTGGTTGTACGTTCCTGAGCGCCGGGCGGCACCTTTATTGTGTTGGTGTCATTGCCGGGCTTGTCCCGGCAATCCATTCGGCGGAGGCATAGACCACCGGGACAAATCCGGCGGTGACGACCTGGGTTAGATTTCAGAGAAATCGAACCCCTAACTAGATATTCAGCGCGCGCCCATAGGCGTCGAGCACACTTTCCTTCATCGTCTCGCTGAGGGTGGGGTGCGGGAAGATGGTGTGGATCAGCTCTTCTTCGGTGGTTTCGAGATTCATGGCGACGACGAAGCCCTGGATGAGCTCGGTCACCTCGGCACCAATCATGTGCGCCCCGAGAAGTTCCCCGGTCCTGGCGTCGAAAATGGTCTTCACCAGCCCGTCCGGCTCGCCCAGCGCGATGGCCTTGCCATTGCCGACAAAGGGGAAACGGCCGACCTTGATCTCGCGGCTCTGCTCCTTGGCCTTGGCCTCGGTGAGGCCCACGGAGGCCACCTGCGGCTCGCAATAGGTGCAGCCCGGCACCTTGGCCTTGTCGAGGCCATGGACCTTGAGGCCGGCGATCTTTTCCACGGTGATGACGGCTTCATGCTCGGCCTTGTGGGCCAGCATGGGCGGGCCGGCAACGTCGCCGATGGCCCAGATTCCGTCTACATTGGTCTTGCCATAGGCGTCGATGACGATGGCGCCGCGCTCGGTCTTGACGCCGACGGTTTCGAGGCCGAGGCCCTCGATATTGCATTGCACTCCGACCGCCGAGATCAGCTTGTCGCCGGCGACCTGCTGGGTCTTGCCATCCTTGGTCTCGACATGGGCAACCACGCCGTTACCGGTCTTCTCGACCTTGGTGACCTTGGCTTCGGTGATGATCTTGATGCCGCGCTTTTCGAAGCGCTTGCGGGCGAGGGCCGAAATCTCGGCATCCTCCACCGGCAGGATTTGCGGCAAGAGCTCGATGACCGTCACTTCGGCGCCCAGCGAGCGGTAGAAGGAAGCGAATTCGATGCCGATGGCACCCGAGCCCATGACCACGAGGCTCTTGGGCATTTCGGCGGGCTTGAGGGCCTCGAAATAGGTCCAAATCTTGTCGCCATCAGGCTCGATGCCGGGCAGGACGCGCGGACGGGCGCCGGTGGCGATGATGATGTTCCTGGCCTTGTAGGTGCCCTCGCCCAGGGCGTTCTTGGGCACCGGGCCCTGGGGCTGGACGATGGGCTTCTTGGACGCGGCGACCTTGATCTCACCCGGCTTGGTGATCGTGGCTTCGCCCCAGATGATGTCGATCTTGTTCTTCTTCATCAGGAACTGCACGCCATTGTTCATCTGCGCCGCAATGGCACGCGAACGCTTGACGATGCCGTCGAGATCGAAGCCGAATTTTTCCGCCGTGAGGCCGTAATCCTTGGCATGGCCCATATGGCCGTAAATCTCGGCCGAGCGCAGCAAAGCCTTGGTCGGGATACAGCCCCAATTGGAGCAGATGCCTGCCATGTGCTCGCGCTCGACAATGGCCACTTTCATGCCCAGTTGTGCACCGCGAATGGCGGCGACATAGCCGCCAGGGCCGGCGCCGATGACGAGAAGATCGTATTGGTCAGCCATAAGGGCCTCCAGAGATGTTCGGGTCAGAGACCCAGAATTTTGCTGACGAGCGGCACGAGGCCCTCGCCGATAGCGCTTGTATTGGCCGGGTCGAGATGGACGCCATCGCGCGGATCGGCCTTGGCGATTGTCGCCGCATCGAAGAAGTGAACGCCGGCCTCCTCGGCATGGCGGCGATAATGGCGGGCGAAATCCCGCGATTCGCGCAGCAGGTGCTCGAGGCCGCCAAAATTGCTCAGCATGTTCTCGTTGGTGGTTTCCACCACATGGGGCGGGGAGACGAGAAGGATCTGCGGCACCGGCTCGCCGACAGCGGCGAAATGGCCGCGGGTGACCTCGATGAGCCGCCGGGCGCCGCGGGCGGCATAGGCGGCCGAACCGGCGACGAAGGGCTTGAGGTCATTGGTGCCGAGGAAGATGATGACCAGGTCCAGCGGCGCATGGCTGGCGAGCAGGGTCGGCAGGATGCGGGCGCCATTGCGGTCGGCGGCAGCGGTCCAGTCGTCATAGGCCGTGGCGCGGCCGCCGAGACCTTCGGCGATCACGCGGGCCTGCCCGCCCAGCCCCTTTTCCAGCACGCTGGGCCAGCGATGCTCATAGGCATGGCGGGGGCCGCCGCCGGGATCGGCGCCATAGGTGAGGCTGTCGCCATAGGCGAGGATGGTTTTCATCGCCCTGCCCCTTAAGCCAGCATCATCACCGGGTTTTCGATCAGGCCCTTGAAGACGCCCAGCACCTCGGCCCCGAGCGCGCCATCGACTGAGCGGTGGTCGCAGGACAGGGTGCAGGTCATGAACTGGCCGATCTTGATCTCGCCCTTGTCGGGATAGACCCGCTCCTCGCCGACGCCGACCGCCAGGATCGTGCCGTGCGGCGGGTTGATGACGGCAGCAAAGTCCTTGATGCCGAACATGCCCAGATTGGACACTGAAGAGGAGCCGCCCTGATATTCATGCGGCGCCAGCTTCTTGTTGCGGGCGCGGGTGGCGAGATCCTTCACGTCCTCGGAAATCTGGCGCAGGCTCTTGGTATCGCAGCTCTTGACCACCGGGGTGAAGAGACCGCCCGGGATGGCCACGGCCACGGCGACGTCGCTGCGCTTGTGGTAGAGGATCGAATCCCCGGCCCAGGTGGCGTTGGCCGCCGGGACGCGCTGCAGCGCGATGGCCCAGGCCTTCATGACGAAGTCGTTGACCGAAAGCTTGAACTCGGGCTTGCCGTCCTTGGACTTGGGGGCAGCAGCGTTGATCTGCTCGCGTGCGGCCAGCAACGCGTCGATGCGGCAATCCACCGTCAGGTAGAAATGCGGCACGGTCTGCTTGGATTCGGTGAGGCGCGCGGCGATGGTCTTGCGCATGCCGTCATTGGGGACGACCTCGTAGGTGCCTTCCTCATACAGCGCCATGACCTGGTTCTTGCTCATGCCGGTCGCGGGGGCGGCAGCGGCAGGAGCCGAGGCGGCAGCCTTTAGCGGGGCCTTGCCCGACTTGGCCGCTTCCACGTCCGCCTTGATCACGCGGCCTTTGGGGCCGGTGCCGGAAATGGCGGCGATCTCGATGCCGGCTTCCTTGGCAAGGCGCTTGGCCAGCGGCGAAGCGAAGACGCGCCCGCCTTCGGCCCTGGCCGGGGCGCTGGTGCCCTTGTTGCTATTGGCGACAGGTGCGGGCGCGGCGGCCGGCGCCTCGGCCTTTGCCGGCGGAGCCTCGGTCGCGGGCGTCGCCTTGGGCGCCTCGGCCTTCGGTGCCTCGGCGGGCTTGCCGGCCCCTGCCCCGATGGCGCTGGCGTCTTCACCTTCCTGCAAGAGCACGGCAATGACGGCGTTGACCTTCACATTGTCGGTGCCTTCGGCGACCATGATCTTGCCGATCTTGCCCTCGTCCACGGCCTCGACTTCCATCGTGGCCTTGTCGGTTTCGATCTCGGCGATCACGTCACCGGAGGAGACGCTGTCGCCTTCCTTGACGTGCCATTTGGCGAGCTTGCCCTCTTCCATCGTCGGAGAGAGCGCCGGCATGGTGATATCGATTGGCATCCCGGTTCTCCTTACGAGCGATAGGTCACGGCGTTGACCGCCGCGATCACTTCATCAACGTTGGGCAAAGCCAGTTTTTCGAGATTGGCGGCATAGGGCATGGGCACGTCCTTGCCGGTGACGCGCAGGACCGGCGCGTCGAGATAGTCGAAGGCCTGCTCCATGACGCGGGCCGAGAGTTCGGCGCCGATGCCGCCCTGCGGCCAGCCTTCCTCGACGGTCACCAGGCGGCCGGTCTTCTTGACCGATTCGATGACCGTGTCGCTATCGAGCGGGCGCAGCGTGCGCAGGTCGATCAGTTCGACATCGACGCCGGCAGCGACCAGCTTTTCGGTGGCCTGGGTCGCGTAGCGCATGCCCATCGAGAAGGAGACGATGGTGACATCGGCGCCCTTGCGGGCAATGCGGGCCTTGCCGATCGGCAGCACGAAATCGTCGACCTTGGGGACCAGGCCGGTGGAGCCGTAGAGGATTTCGTTTTCGAGGAAGACCACCGGATTGGGCGAGCGAATGGCGGCCTTGAGCAGGCCCTTGGCGTCGGCCGCGCTATAGGGCGCGATGACGGTGAGGCCGGGAACGTGGCTGTACCAAGCCGAATAATCCTGGCTGTGCTGCGCGGCGACGCGGGCGGCGACGCCGTTGGGACCACGGAACACCATGGGCGCCTTGACCTGGCCGCCGGACATGTAGAGCTGCTTGGCGGCCGAATTGATGATCTGGTCGATGGCCTGCATGGCAAAGTTCCAGGTCATGAATTCCACGACCGGCTTCAGCCCCGCAAAGGCCGCGCCCACGGCGAGGCCGGCGAAGCCATGCTCGGTGATGGGCGTATCGATAACGCGCTCGGGGCCGAATTCCTGGAGCAGGCCCTGGGTCACCTTATAGGCGCCCTGATATTCGGCGACTTCCTCACCCATGATGAAGACGTCCTTGTCGCGGCGCAGCTCTTCGGCCATGGCCTCGTTGAGCGCCTGGCGGACGGTCATCTCCACCATTTCGACATCGGCCGGCAGGTCCGGATCGGCCTGGGGTTCGAATTTCGGCGCGGCAGCAACAGGGGCAGCGGCGGCCGGCGCGGGCGCCGGCGTTTCGGCCTGGACCATGCTCGGCGCGGGCTCTTCGGCAGCGGCAGGCGCCGCAGGGGGCGCTTCGCCGGCCTGTTCGCCTTCGGCCAGAACCAGGGCAATCGGTGTATTCACCTTCACGCCCTCGGTACCCTCGGCCACGAGAATTTCGCTGACCGTGCCTTCATCCACCGATTCGACTTCCATGGTCGCCTTGTCGGTTTCGATCTCGGCCAGAACGTCGCCGGACTTTACAACGTCGCCGACCTTGACCAGCCACTTGGCGAGCTTGCCCTCTTCCATGGTGGGCGACAGAGCAGGCATCAGGATTTGGGGCATATCAGCTCTCCAGCAATTCGGCGCCGGGCTCAGCGGCCGCACGGCGAAACTCAACAGAACGGGTCGGGCAGCGGCCTTTGGCCGGCACGCCTCAGGCCTCGATGGTGATGTCGGTCCAGAGTTCGGACGGATCGGGCTCGGGATCGTTGGTGGCGAAATCGGCGGCCTCGGTGACGATGGCGCGGATATCGGTCTCGATCTTCTTGAGATCTTCTTCCGTCACTGTGCCTGCTTCCAGGAGGCGGGCGCGGACCTGCTCGATCGGGTCGCGCTCCTGGCGATACTTGGTCACCTCGTCCTTGGTGCGATACTTGGCCGGGTCCGACATGGAATGGCCGCGATAGCGATAGGTGAGCATTTCGAGAATGTAGGGCCCCTTGCCGGAGCGGGCATGTTCGATGGCGCGCTTGGCGGCGTCGAACACCATGCGGACATCCATACCGTCGACCTGCTCGCCCGGGATGTTGAACGAGGCGCCGCGCATGGAGAAATCGGTGGTGGCCGCGGCACGCTCGATCGAGGTGCCCATGGCATATTTGTTGTTCTCGATGATGTAGACGACCGGCAGGTTCCAGAGCTTGGCCATGTTGAAGCTCTCGTAGACCTGGCCCTGATTGGCCGCGCCGTCACCGAAATAGGTGATCGAGACGGAGCCGTCGCCGGTATATTTGCTGGCAAAGGCCAGGCCCGTGCCGAGCGAAGCCTGGGCGCCGACAATGCCGTTGCCACCATAGAAGCGATGTTCGTTGGAGAACATGTGCATCGAGCCGCCCTTGCCTTTCGACAGGCCGCCCTGGCGCCCGGTGAGCTCAGCCATCACACCCTTGGGGTCGAGGCCCATGACCAGCATGTGGCCGTGATCGCGATAGCCGGTGATCTGGGCGTCCTTGCCCTTTTCCGACGCCATGGTGATGCCGGTGACCACGGCTTCCTGGCCGATATAGAGGTGACAGAAACCACCGATCAGACCCATGCCGTACATCTGGCCGGCCTTTTCCTCGAAGCGCCGGATCAGCAGCATTTCGCGGAAGGCTTCGAGCTCCTGCTCATTGGTGAACTGGGGGACGTTGGCTTGAGTCTTGGCCTTGGTGGCCGTCGCCTTGCGCGCCATGCTACACTCCGCTTGGGTCGGGGGTTTGCCGCTGGGCCGATGTGGCCACGGCGCGCACTATATCGCAAGGCCTCAAGCAATAACATTGCCCGACCAGCATTACATTTCGATAGTTAGAGCGTTGAATCCGCTTGGATAATCGAGATTAACTCATCATCGATTAATTCTACGAATTGACCGGAAATCGGTTTACCGTTTTCCGGATTGATCATGATGAGAATATCGTCCGCATTGGCCATGTTCAGCAGCGCGCGGGCCCGTTCGGTGATCAGGTCCGGGTCAAGATGGCGCGGATTCATCAAGGAAATCCGATGCTTGTACGCATCCAGCTCGGCCTGCAGGGCGGCGCTGCGATCTTCGAGAATCTCGATCTCGGCCTTGATCTGCTCGCGGCTCTCGATCCCGAACTGGCCGGAAATCGCCGAATAGCCCAGATAGAACTGAAAGGCGAGCAGACTCGCCGTGAAGCCGAGCGGGCGCCAGAATGGAGGACGTTTGAGGCGGGTGGGCATGAGCGGACCGATCTAGACGCCCGATTATGCCCAACGAGGGATTAATGCGGGGTTTAGAGTTGATTGGTCCGGTGACGGAACCGCGACGTTCCCCACCCTCGGAGTCATCCCGGCGCAGGCCGGGATCCATCTCCAAATCTCACGATGGACCCCGGCCTTCGCCGGGGTGACAATCGCGTGTTGGGGGCAATTCCGGTTGCTGAAAGCGGCTTTGCGCGAAAGGAACAGAGGTTCCCGCTTTCGCGGGAATGACACCGCGGGCGCTTTACCGCAGTAGACCTCACCATGAGGTCTCCACGGAGGCCCCTGCCCGGCTCACAGCGCCACGTAGTCGATTTCCTGGAAGCGCGCGACTTCAGGCACCCAGCGGTCGCGTACGAAGGCGGTGTGATCGGGGTGCTCGTTATAGAGGTCATAGGCCGCCTGGTCGGCGAATTCCATGGAGAAGCCGAAGGCGTAATCGGCCTTGGGGCTCACCTGGCGCAGCCGCTCGAAGCGGCTGACGCCTGGGATTTTCTCGAGGACCAGCGCCGCATCGAGGAACGGCTTTTCCTCCACCGAACCCATTGCATGGTTGAGCGAAAAGACGACGGTATGCCGGATCATGCCTCCATCCCCACGGCCTCGTTTGCGGCGATGGCGGCCATGTTGACGATGCCGCGGCTGGTGACCGAGGGGGCGAGAATGTGCGCGGGCGATTTCGTTCCCATCAGGATCGGTCCGACCGCCAGGGCATTGTTCATTTCCTTGAGCAGGGTCATGGACAAATTGGCCGCATCGAGATCGGGGAAGATCAGCAGATTGGCTTCACCGCGCAGGGCAGCCCCGGGAATGTAGCGGTCGCGCAGCGCTTCGTTGAGCGCCAGATCGCCCTGCATTTCGCCCTCGACGATGAAATCGGGGGCGATGGCCTGCAGCTTGGCATAGGCCTCGCGCATCTTGTAGGCGCTGTCACCATCGCGCGAGCCGAAATTGGAATAGCTGAGCAGGGCCGCCCGCGCCTCGATGTTGAAGCGCTTGAGATGGGCGCGCGCCTGCAGCGCGATGGCGACGATCTCGTCGGCGCTGGGGTTCTGGTTCACATAGGTGTCGGTGAGGAAGAAGGCGCCGCGCGGCATGATCAGCATGGAGAGCGCGGAAACGTCGCTCACCCCGTCCTGCAGGCCGATGATCGAGCGGATGTCGCGCACGTGCTTGATATAGCGGCCCTGGAGACCGCAGAGCAGCGCATCGGCCTCACCACGCTTTACCGCCAGGGCGGCGATGACCGTGGTATTGGTGCGCACGATGGTGCGCGCGGTATCCGGGGTCACGCCGCTGCGGCCGGTCAGGGAATGGAACAGCGTCACGTAGTCGCGATAGCGCGGATCGTCCTCGGGATTGATGACTTCGAAATCCACGCCCGGCTTGATGCTGAGGCCGAAGCGCTCGATGCGCGCTTCCAGCACGGCAGGGCGGCCGATCAGGATCGGGCGGGCGATGCGCTCCTCCAGCAGCACCTGGGCGGCGCGCAGCACGCGCTCGTCCTCGCCATCGGCAAAGGCGATGCGCTTGCCCTGCCCCTGCGCCCGATCGATGATCGGCTTCATGACGAGGCCCGAGCGGAAGACGAAACGATTGAGGCTGTCGAGATAGGCGTCCCAATTCTCGATGGGCTTCTTGGCCACGCCCGATTCCATGGCGGCCCGCGCCACGGCCGGCGCAATGCGCAGCATCAGCCGCTGGTCGAAGGGATTGGGAATGATGTGCTCGGGGCCATAGACGGCCGGCGCGCCCGAGGGCGACACTTCCAGCCCCGGTTCATGAGCCAGCCGCGCGATGGCGCGAACCGCCGCCAGCTTCATTTCCTCGTTGATCGTGGTCGCGTGCACGTCGAGCGCCCCGCGGAAAATGAAGGGGAAGCAGAGGACGTTATTGACCTGGTTGGGATAGTCCGAGCGCCCGGTGCAGACCATGGCGTCGGGCCGGGTCTCTTTGGCCAGTTCCGGCATGATTTCCGGATTGGGATTGGCCAAGGCCAGGATCAGCGGCTTGGGCGCCATCTTCGCCAGCATTTCCGGCTTCAATGCGCCGGCGGCCGAAAGGCCCAGGAACACGTCGGCGCCCTCGATCACCTCGGACAGGCTGGTGGCGTCGCTGGTGCGGCGGAATTGGCCGCGCCACTTGTCGTTGACGTCATTGCGCTTGTGGGTGACCAGGCCATCCTTGTCGGCGACCCAGATATTTTCGTATTTGGCGCCGAGCGCCACCAGCACGTTGAGGCAGGCAATGGCCGCCGCCCCTGCCCCGGACGTGCAAATCTTGACGTCCTCGATCTTCTTGCCGGCCAGTTCCAGCCCGTTGAGCACGGCGGCGCCGACGATGATCGCGGTGCCGTGCTGGTCGTCGTGAAAGACCGGAATCGGCATGCGCTCGCGCAGCGTCTCCTCGATCTCGAAGCAATCGGGGGCGCGGATATCCTCGAGATTGATGCCGCCGAAGGTGGGCCAGAGCGGGGCCACAGCGTCGATGAATTTTTTGGGGTCGATCTCGTCGATCTCGAGGTCGAAGACGTCGATGCCGGCGAATTTCTTGAACAGGACGGCCTTGCCTTCCATTACCGGCTTGGAGGCCAGGGCGCCGATATTGCCCAGGCCGAGCACGGCGGTGCCATTGGAGATGACGGCGACCAGATTTTGCCGGGAGGTATAGCGGGCGACCGCTTCGGGCTCCTGGGCGATCTCCTCGCAGGGGGCGGCCACGCCGGGCGAATAGGCCAGCGCCAGATCGCGCTGGTTTCCGAGCGGCTTGAGCGGCTGGATTTCGAGCTTTCCCGGCTTGGGAAATTCATGAAAATGCAGCGCCGCGTCCCGAAGTGCCTTGCGCTGTTCGTTGATGTCGGTCGACACGTAAAAATCTCCCCACCGGCTTGCGCCGCGTTGGTGCCATCAATCGCCCGGATTGAAAAGAGGCGAAACGCCCATGCTTGCGCTTGCGGGCAAAATTGCGGCGTCAGGCTGCCGAGGCAATGGCGCCGGCATTGCCGGCCGGCATCGGCGCCGGCCTGCCCAATGCCGTTGCCAGTTCGCGAAACGCGCCGATCTTGAGCGCCGGCGCGAAGATATAGCCCTGGGCATGCAATACCCCCCGAGCCCGCAGATACAGCGCCTGCTCCTCGGTTTCCACGCCCTCGGCGACGATTTCGCAATCGAGATCCTTGGCCATGGCGATCAAACCGTCAAGCACCGGAACCTGGCTGATTCCCGGCTTGATCATGTCCACGAAAATCCGGTCGATCTTGATGACGTCCACGCCCAGCGTGGCCAGATAGGCCAGGTTGGAATGGCCGGTGCCCGCGTCGTCCATGGCCAGACGGCAGCCCAGGGCGTGCAGGCCAGCGATGACGCTGGTGGTGGCGATGGAATTGTTCAGCGGCCGCCGCTCGGTGATCTCGAACACCAATTGACGGAAACTGATGGGCGATTGCCCGAAAATGGCCTGAACGTCCTCCACGATGCCGACATCGCGGAAATGGCCCTCGAAGAGATTGATCGAAATCTTCATCTCCGGCAGCGACCGGCACAGATCGCCCAGATCATTGCGCACCTGCTGCATCAGCGAGAGGGTCATGGGTATGGCCAGGCCCGTCACCTCGGCATAATCGATGAAGGCGCCGGGCATGATCACCTGGCCATTGCGCTTTTCCCAACGGCACAGGACCTCGCAACCCACAAGCTCGCCCGTCCGCAGGTTGATGACCGGCTGGTAATAGGGCTTGATTTCATTGCGCTCGATGGCGCGCTCCAGATCGAAGGCCGGAACCCTGGAGCGACGGACATAGCTGAGGCTGAATAGCAGGAAAATGGCGCTGGCAATGCAGGCCAGCACCGTGAAGACCGCGTCGAGATCGCCGTAATTGGCGCGCACCATGGCGAAGGGCACGGCCAGCTCCACCTTGATGGGAAATTGGCCGGCAAAGAAATGGGCGCTGATATATTCGGTATTCGCGCGGCGCCGGTCGAAGCCCGACGGGTCGCCGATGGTGACGATGGGCAGGCCATTGGTCAGCGTCACGCGCAGCATGGCCGCGTCCCACAGCGTCGCGGACAGGGCCGCCTCGGACTGGCCCAGCAGCGGCACGAAGACGGAGACCTGCCTTGTCTCCCCGAAATTCTGGCTGATCTTGAGCGCCGGCATTGCCATGTCGGCGAATTTCACCACGGTGACGGTTTCCGTCAGCCCCGGCACCGGCAGGGCCTGGGACAGCGGCGAATAGGCCACCTCGCGCCCATAGGCGTCGCAATATTGAACGCCATCGCGGTTTTCGACGAGGAATTGCTTGATGTTGAGGCTGGCTTCGATGGCGGCCTGTACATTGGAGACAAAGGTGGGCGTGCACAGGGACGGGCTTTCCGCGATCACCTTGCGCAGGGCCGCGACGCCATCCATCACTCCTGCATTGATGTGCGAACTCGTCGCTTCAACATATTCCTGCGCAAGGCTTTTCTCCTTGTACCGGACATAGGTGTCGAGCAGGTAATCCACGGCCATGATCGGCACGAACGCCAGAATGGCGCCGGTCAGCATCAGCACATGGGAAAAATTCGACTTCACGCCGCGAATCCGCTCCGGGGAGAATGTGGCCCAGCGGTAGCAATGAAGGCTTTAACGCATCATTAACGCTGATTAACCAGCGCTAACCAGAAAAAGGGCGGCCTTGGCGGCCGCCCCCCTATTCCGCTTTGCGAAGCGATCAGCTCTGCACGTTGAGGCGAATGCTCAGCTCGCGCAATTGCTTATTGTCGGCGGGACTCGGCGCGCCCATCAGCAGGTCTTCGGCCTGCTGGTTCATCGGGAAGGCCGTGATCTCGCGCAGGTTCTGCACGCCGCAGAGCAGCATGACGATGCGGTCGATGCCGAAGGCGGCGCCGCCATGCGGCGGAGCGCCGTATTGGAAAGCCCGGTAGAGGCCACCGAACTGCGCCTCGACCTCTTCACGCGACTTGCCGGTCAATTCGAAGGCCTTGACCATGGTTTCCGGCTCCTGGTTACGGATCGACCCGGAGGCGATTTCGTAGCCGTTGCAGACGGCGTCGTATTGGTAGGCCTTGAGCGAGAGCGGATCGGGTCCGTTCAGCCCCTCGATGCCGCCCTGCGGCATGGAGAAAGGGTTATGCGCGAAGTCGATGCGCTTTTCTTCCTCGCTCCATTCGTAGAACGGGAAATCGACGATCCAGCACAGCGCGAATTGTTCGGTATCGACCACGCCCAGATCGGTACCCACCTTGGTGCGGGCTTCGCCGGCGAACTTGTAGAATTTCTCCGGGCGGCCGGCGACGAAGAACACGGCATCGCCGTCCTCGAGGCCGAACTGCGCCTTGATCGCGGCGGTGCGTTCCTCGCCGATATTCTTGGCGATCGGACCCGAGCCCTGGCCTTCCTTGAAGAAGATATAGCCGAGGCCCGGCTGACCCTCGCCCTGGGCCCAGGCATTCATACGGTCGCAGAAGGCGCGGCCGATCGGCTCGGCGCCGGCCTTGTTCTTGGCCGGAATGGCCCAGACTTCCACCTTCGGATCGGCCTCGATCTGGTTGGCAAAGACCTTGAAGCCGGAGCCGGCGAAATGTTCGGTGACGGCCTCGATTTCGATGGGGTTGCGCAGGTCGGGCTTGTCCGAGCCATATTTGCGGATCGCCGTGTCATAGGGAATGCGCGGCCAATTCTTGGTGACCCGCTTGCCGTCGGCGAACTTCTCGAACACGTCCGTCATCACCGGCTCGACCGTGTTCCAGACGTCTTCCTGGGTGACGAAGCTCATCTCCAGGTCGAGCTGGTAGAATTCGCCCGGCAGGCGGTCGGCACGCGGGTCTTCGTCGCGGAAGCAGGGCGCGACCTGGAAATAACGGTCGAAGCCGGCCACCATCAGGAGCTGCTTATATTGCTGGGGCGCCTGCGGCAGCGCAAAAAACTTTCCGGGATGGATGCGACTGGGCACCAGGAAGTCGCGCGCGCCTTCCGGGGAGGACGCGGTGAGGATCGGGGTCGAGAATTCGGTGAACCCTGCCCCGCCCATGCCAGCGCGCATCGACGCAATGATCTGGGTGCGCTTGACGATATTGGCGTGCAGCTTTTCCCGGCGCAGGTCGAGGAAGCGATAGCGCAGGCGGATGTCCTCGGGATATTCGGCATCGCCGAATACCGGCAAGGGCAATTCCTTAGCCGCGGACAGCACCTCGATTTCGCGGATGAAGATTTCGATGGCACCGGTCGGGATATTGGGGTTCACGGCGGCATCGTCGCGCCGCTTCACTTCGCCGTCGATGCGCAGCACCCATTCGGAGCGCACCTTTTCCGCCTGCGCGAAGGCGGCGGAATCGGGATCGATGACGCATTGGGTGATTCCGTAATGGTCGCGCAGGTCGATGAACAACAAACCGCCGTGATCGCGGACGCGATGCACCCAACCGCTCAGGCGGACATTATTGCCAGCATCACCGGCCGTCAGAGCGCCACAGGTGTGGGTGCGGTAGCGATGTATGGTCATGTCGAAGCTCGGATTTGCTAAGGAAAAGGCCGGAATCTCGGGCGGGAAAAGCGCATGGCAGCCCACCCTTGTCAAGCTGCGGGGCATAGCGGGATTTCCGCCTTTACCGCAAGGGAAATCGACGGTGGAGCTAACGGGCGACACCTGCTAGGAAGAATAATGACTTTTTTAGGACGGTTCCCGGGATGGACTTGATCGTTTCCACAGATGCGCTTGCCTCATTCTGCGAGCGCGCTGCACAATTCGAATTCGTTACGGTCGATACCGAATTTCTGCGCGAAACCACCTATTGGCCCCGGCTCTGCCTCATCCAGGTGGCGACGGACGACGAAGCGGTGCTGATCGATCCGCTGGCGCCCGATATCAGGCTCACGCCGTTCTTCGCCCTGCTCGCCAATCCCAGTGTCACCAAGGTCTTCCATGCCGCCCGGCAGGATATCGAAATCTTCGTGAAGCTGACCGGCGCGGTGCCACACAATATTTTCGATACGCAGGTCGCCGCCAGCGTCTGCGGCTTCGGCGACAGCGCCTCCTATGACAGCCTGGTGCGCGCCATCTGCAAGGTGGAGCTGGATAAATCGTCCCGCTTCACTGACTGGTCGGCCCGGCCGCTGTCGGAAAAGCAGCTGTCCTATGCCCTGGCCGATGTGACCTGGCTGCGTGACATCTACCGCGAATTGCGCCAGCAGGTGGAGGCCACGCGGCGCTGGGACTGGGTCGAGGACGAATTGGCCACCCTGCGCAGCATCGACACCTATGTGGTCAAGCCCGAGCAGGCCTGGGAACGGCTGAAGATGAAATTCAACCGACCCCGCGACCTGGCGGCGCTCAAGGTGCTGGCGCAATGGCGCGAGCGTCGGGCGCAAGAGACCGACCAGCCCCGCAGCCGCGTGCTCAAGGACGACGTGATCGCCGAGCTCGCCACCCAGCGCCCGCTGACCGCCGAAGCGTTCGAAAAGCTGCGGGCCGTGCCGCGCGGCTTCGGACGCAGCAGCGCCGCCGCCGAAATCATCGCCCTGCTGAAGGATGTCGAAGCGCTGCCCAAGGCCGCCCTGCCCGCCCTGCCGGAGCGCTATCGCGGCCCGTCGCCCAAGGGCGCGGTGGGCGATCTCGTCCGCGTGCTGCTCAAGGCCGTGGCCGAGCAGCACGGCGTCGCCGCCCGCATCATCGCCACCTCGGACGATATCGACGCATTGGTGCTGGACGACGAGGCTGACGTGCCCGCGCTCAAGGGCTGGCGGCGCAAGCTGTTCGGCGAAAAGGCGCTGGCCATCAAACACGGCCGGATCGGCCTGGCGGCGACACGCAAAGGCGTGATCGAATTCCCGGTCAATCGGGCCGAGGCAGCCGAATAGGCTTTCTGGGCGCGCTTTACGTCGAGGCGGCACCAGTGGACCTCATCCTGAGGAAGCGCGTGGCGCCGTCTCGGAGGGCGTGGTCGTCGCACGCCAGCCCTAGCCTGCCCGACCTTGTGGTTCGACAGGCTCACCATGAGCTCTTCCGGAAACCTTATCCGCACCGAAACCGGTAGTCCTTATCCCACCACGATCCGCGACTCCGCATGGCCGGCGATGTCGGCGAATTGGCGCAGGCGGTTGCGCAGGTGATCGCCGTTGAGAAAGGCGAAATCGGCCGGCAGGTGCAGGATCAGCGTCTCGCCGTCGATGGAAAAGCGCGTGCGCGGCAGGATGCCGGGCATGGCCGCGGTCATCGGATAGGCGACGCGGAACAGTGCCCCGATCAGCCGTGCCCGGGCCGTCATATCCGGCGTACCCAGCGGCAGGAGGCTCTGCGCCGCCTTGCTCTTGAGCCCGTCATAGCGGATCGCCACGGTCTGGGCCAGGAAGGAGCGGCCGGGGTGATCGACGCCGGTCAGCGAACCATAGGCAACCGCATCGACGCTTTGCGGGCCGCGATAATCGGGATGCGAGCGCCAGCCGATATCGGCCAGCAGGCATACGACATGCCGCAGGCGCAGTTCCGAGGGCGTCTCCAATATCCCGGCAATGCCCAGATATTGCCCGGTGAATTCGATCAGGTCGTTGGCATGGGCCGGCGAGCGCGAGCGCAGGACCGACAATTCCTCCGCGCCCTGGATCAGCGGATCGATGGCGCGTTCGCGCTGGTCCAGCTTGCCGTAGAGATAGCCTTCGCGCACGCCCAGCGCCGAAAACACCACGCTGTCGAACTGCCCGGCGCGCAAGACTTCGGCCAGGACGGCGGCGCCGATGGGCACCAGATCGCGGCGCGAGGAGCTGACACTGCCCGAGCCGGGGTAATTCTTGATCGAATCGGCGGCGACGATCTCGTCGCAGAAAGCGATCATGTCGGCGGCCGGCACCACATAGTCCTGCACCATGTGCAGCGCGTAATCGGTGCGGGATTGATGCAGCTTGGCCAGCGAACGCCAGGTGCCGCCGATGGCGGCGAAACGCCCGCCGGCACAGGCGCTGCCGAGCAGGCTTTCGGCCAGGCGGGCACGGACGATTTCGGCTGCCTTCACGGGCGAGCCATCGGCATCGTCCTGCAGGCGGATGACGCCGAGTTCGAAGCTCTGACCGTTGGTGTCGGCGCCATTGGCGATGGCGGAAAGTTCCAGACTCCCCCCGCCCAGGTCGCCGACAATGCCGGCAAAGCCGGGTATGCCGGCCACGACGCCCAGGGCGGCGTAGTGCGCTTCTTCCTCGCCGCTCAGCACGCGCACCGGATTGTCCATCACCGCCTCGACCGCCGCGACGAATTCGGCGCGGTTGGCCGCTTCGCGCACGGCCGAGGTCGCCAGGACATGCACCTTGCCGACCCGCATCATCCGCGCCACCAGCGCGAAGCGCCGGATGGCGTCGATGGCCGTGGCCATGCTGGCGTCGGACAGGCGCCCGCTCCTGGCGATGCCCCGCCCCAGGGCGCAGGCGGACTTCTCGTTATAGAGCGGCGTCAGCGCGCGCGCATGACGCTCGTAGACGACCAGGCGCACCGAGTTGGAGCCGATATCCAGAACCGCCACCGGACGGGCGCCCTTGATGCGCCCCTGCGCGGTCGGATCGGCATCGACGCCCCAGAATTGAGTCACGTTCAACCTTCGTCGGTCTCCACCATGCCGGCACTGCCGCGACCCGACAGCGAGGGATTGGTCATGAAATAATTGTGGGCGTTGAAGGGCTCCTCGCCCTCCGCCATGCGGATCCTGTGCGAGCTTCCGTCGGGCAGCACTTCCCAACTTTGCTGGTTGTCCTTGAGATAGGCAACCATGATCTGGTCGAGAATCTGCTTGTGCACGGTCTTGTTGAGGATCGGCACCATGACTTCGACGCGCCCGTCGAGATTGCGGCCCATGAGGTCGGCGGAGGAAATGTAGACCTTGGCGCGGGCCGAGGGCATGGATTCGCCATTGCCGAAACAATAGATGCGGCTGTGTTCGAGGAAGCGCCCCACGACTGATTTCACGCGGATATTGTCCGAGAAACCGGGAATGCCGGGCCGGAGGCAGCAGATGCCGCGCACGATCAGCTCCACCTTCACCCCGGCCTGGCTCGCATCGTAGAGTGCGTCGATGACCTGGGGGTCCACCAGCGCATTCATCTTGAGCAGGACATGGGCCGGCTGGCCATTCTGGGCCAGTTCGATTTCCCGCGCGATATTGTCGAGCAAGGTCTGGCGCAGGTTGACCGGCGAGACGGCGAGCGTTTCCAGCTCGGTCGGCCGCGCATAGCCGGTGATGAAATTGAAGACGCGGGCCACGTCCCGGGTAATGGCCGGATCGATGGTGAAATAGCTCAGGTCGGTATAAATCTTGGCGGTGATGGGGTGATAATTGCCGGTGCCGATATGGCAATAGCTCACCAGCTTGCCCTTTTCGCGCCGCACCACCTGGCTCAGCTTGGCGTGGGTCTTGAGCTCGATGAAGCCGAACACGACCTGCGCGCCGGCCCGTTCGAGGTCGCGGGCCCAGCGGATATTGGCCTCTTCGTCGAACCGCGCCTTGAGCTCGACCAGGCAGGTCACCGACTTGCCGGCCTCGGCCGCCATGACCAGCGCCTTGACGATGGGGCTGTCCGAGGAGGTCCGATAGAGCGTCTGCTTGATGGCGACCACGTCCGGATCGCGGGCCGCCTGCATCAGGAATTGCGCCACCACGTCGAAACTCTCGAAGGGGTGGTGGACGAGAATATCCTTGGCGCGGATGGCGGCGAAGCTGTCGCCGTTATAATCGCGGATGCGCTCGGGGAAGCGCGCAAGATAGGGCGTGAACTTGAGATCGGGGCGGTCGATGTCGCAAATCTTGCGGGCATCGGCGAGGCCAAGGAAGCCCTGGACCTCGAAGACATCGGCTTCCTTGACGCCCAATTGTTCGCCGATCTGGCGCTTGAGGGCGCGCGGCATGGAGCGCTCGATTTCCAGCCGGATCACCTGGCCGCGCCGGCGCTGGCGCAGGGCGGATTCGAATTCCACCACCAGGTCCGCCGCCTCGTCATCGATTTCGATTTCGCTGTCGCGGATGATGCGGAAGGCGCCCGAGCCGACCACTTCGTGGCCAGGAAACATCTTGTGGAAGAAGAGTTTGACCAAGGTATCGATGGTCACAACCTCGCTGCGCCCATCGGCGGCCAGCCCGGAAGGCAGGTTGATGAAGCGATCCAGATTGCCGGGAATGCGCACCAGGGCGGTCAGGTTCTGGTCGCTATTGGGGCGCTTCAGTTCGAAGGCCAGTGCCAGGCCCAGATTGGGAATGAACGGGAAAGGATGCGCCGGATCGACCGCGATGGGGGTAAGGACCGGGAAGATTTCCTCGCGGAACAGCTTTTGCAGGTAATTGACCTGTTCGGTGGTCAGGTCATCGGCCTCGTGGATCACCACGTTCTGCGCGAACAATTCCTCGCGCAATTCCTTCCAGTGATCCTGCTGCTCCAATTGCAGGTGCTGGGCGAGCGTGGCGATCTCTTCCAATTGCTCGCTCGGGGTCAGCCCGTCGGCGCTCTGCTTGGACATGCCGGCGCGGATCTGACCCTTCAGGCCGGCGACGCGGACCATGTAGAATTCATCGAGATTATTGGCCGAAATCGACACGAAGCGCAGCCGCTCCAGCAGCGGGTGCGAAACATTGCCGGCTTCCTCGAGCACGCGCATGTTGAATTGCAGCCAGCTCACCTCGCGGTTGACGAAGCGTGCCGGGCTTTTGCGCAGGGCTTCCGCATCGGGACCGGCCGAACCGGATTCGGCGATTTCGCTCATCTCATTCATCACTATCGGCGTCCCAGTGCTGTTCCCGCGTGGCGTCGCGCATATCCTGCCGATGCGCCAATGCCTCCGCGGCCAAATTGCGGGTGATGGCCGTCCCCTTTGCCAGGGCCAGCCGGTCCATCAGATCGACAAGGGCGGCGGCCTCCTCCGGGCTGCGCTCCATGCGCGGCACGATATAGCCAATCACCCTGGGGTCGACCCTGATTTGCCGATCCCCGAACAATTTCACGAACATCTGTGACAGTTCGATGTCGTCACTGACCTCCAGGCGAAAAACCGGGGCCCGCCGCGCTCGCGAGCGCGCATCGTCGGTTCTGAGCGGCCAGGACGGCACCTCCTCGCGTGCGGTCATCAACAGGCCACGCTCGCCGCGCATGGCCTGGTTGAGCAGGTGGAACAGGGCATGCTCGTCATAGCCATTGCGGTCCACGTCCTCAATCACCAGCGGCTCGGTGCCGCCCGCCGCGGCGATCTGCGCGATCGTGCCGGGGGTGGCGAGACGCGCCTGGCTGCGCTCGACGAATATCCGGGCCAGATGCGACTTGCCCGAAGCGGCCGGTCCGATCAGCAGCGTCATGCCATCGGGCCAATGCGGCCAGGCGGTGATGCGGGCATGGGCCAAGGCATTGCCCTCCCCGACCAGGAAATCGTCCTCGGCGAGCGAGGGCTCGTGCCCCAGATCGAGCGGCAATTGCCGTATTCCGTTTTCAGGCAGCGGCGTCATCGCTGGACTTGCCGTCATCGGAACCGAGATAGAGTGAGCTCTCCTTGTATTTGCGCACGCCATAGCGCACCAGCACCGAGGCGATGGCCGCCATGGGCACGGCCAGCAAGAGGCCGACAAAACCGAAAACGGCGCCCAGGGCCAGCAAGGCGAACATCATCCAGACCGGATTGATGTTGATCGAGGAGCCCACCAGCTTGGGATAGAGCACATTGCCCTCGATGAATTGCCAGAACAGGAAAATGCTGGCCACGCCCGCCACCATCCACCAATTGGGCGCGAATTGCACGATGGCGATGCCCACCGACAGCCCCAGCCCGAGCGTGAAGCCGGCGAACGGAATGAAGCTCATCAGACCCGCGATCAGTCCGACGGCGAGGCCATAATTGAGCCCGATCAGGCTCAGCGCCGTCGCATAATAGGCGGCATCGATCAGCAGCACGCCGCCCTGCCCCCGGATCACGCCGGCCATGGAGCGATCGATATCGCGCAATATGCCCTTGATCTCGGCCTTGTGCGTCTGCGGCAGCAGGCCGTCGATGCCGCGCACCATGCCTTCCCAATCGAGCAGCAGATAGAAGGCGACCACCGGCGAAAGGATGGTGAAGCCGACCACGGCCGCGCCGGTAAGGCCGATATTGACCAGTTCGGCCGGCAGCGTGGCGATGAAGCCCAGGGCATTGCGGGTCAGGTCGTTGATGCTGACCTGTACCTGCGCGGCGCGCTCGGGGCCGAGCCATTCGTTGAGCTCGGGCGAATAGCGGGTGGCCAATTGCTGCAGATCGCTGAAATAGGCCGGCAGGCGCTGGATCAGCCCGATGATCTGCTGGCCGATCAGCGGCACGAAGATGGAGAACAGGGTGACCACGATGGCCATCATGCACAGCAGAACCACCACGGTGGCCCAGACGCGGTTGAAGCGCCATTTCTGCAATTGGTTGACCAGGGGGTTGAGCAGGTAGGCCAGGGCCGCGCCGACCACGAAGGGCAGCAGGATGCCGCGGAACACCCACAGGACCAGGATCAGCGCCAATAACAGGCCGATCCAGATGAGCACTTGATTTCTGAGCATCATGGTGCCGGGCGGCCCTTGCGTCTGAGTAACCGAAAAGCTATCAGGCCGTCTAACGGCCAGCACCGAAAAATTCAACCAACCCGGATCGCGCGCATCCTGTTGCGCCCGCAATCCCCAGCATTGGCATTGAGGCTCATGTCCGACGCGCGAAACCTGCCATCAAACGGACTTTCGTACAAGCAGGCAGGCGTCGACATCGACGCGGGCAATGCCCTGGTGGAGGCGATCAAGCCCGCCGTCCGCTCGACACGGCGCCCCGGCGCCGACGGCGAGATCGGCGGCTTCGGCGGCCTCTTCGATCTCAAGGCCGCCGGCTTCAAGGATCCGGTGCTCGTCGCGGCCAATGACGGGGTCGGCACCAAGCTCAAGATCGCCATCGATACCGGCAAGCATGACACGATCGGCCAGGACCTGGTGGCCATGTGCGTCAACGACCTCGTGGTCCAGGGCGCCGAACCGCTGTTCTTCCTCGATTATTTCGCCACCGGTAAGCTGGACGTTACCCAGGGCACGGCCATTGTCGAGGGCATCGCCCATGGCTGCCGGCTGGCGGGCTGCGCGCTGATCGGCGGGGAAACCGCTGAAATGCCGGGCATGTATCAGGGCAATGATTACGACCTGGCCGGCTTCGCCGTCGGTGCGGCCGAGCGTGGCGCCCTCCTGCCCCGCCCCGATATCGGCGCCGGCGACGTGCTGGTGGCCATCGCCTCCTCGGGCGTGCATTCCAACGGCTATTCGCTGGTGCGCAAGATCGTCGATCTCTCCGGCCTCGCCTGGAACGCCCCTGCCCCCTTCGCCACCGGCCGGACATTGGCCGACGCCCTGCTCGAGCCGACCCGCATCTATGTCAAATCGCTGCTGACCGCCCTGCGTACCGGCCTCGACATCAAGGCTCTCGCGCACATTACCGGCGGCGGCTTCATCGACAATATTCCCCGCGTCCTGCCCGATCACCTCGCCGCCGATATCGATCTCGGGGCCATCACGGTGCCGGGTGTGTTCGGTTGGCTGGCCAAGACCGGCGGCATGAACGAGCGCGAAATGCTGCGCACCTTCAATTGCGGCGTCGGCATGCTGGTGGCCGTGGCGCCGGCGGATGCGGACAAGCTGGTGGACAGCCTCGCCGCTTCAGGCGAAACCGCTGCCATTGTCGGCCGGCTCACCGAGCGGTCCGGCGAGCCTGTCACCTTCCGGGGCAAGCTGGCGCTGTGACCCGCAAGAAGGTCGCCATCCTGATTTCCGGGCGCGGCTCCAACATGGCCACGCTGATCGATGCCGCCAAGGCGCCGGATTATCCCGCCGAAATCGTGGGCGTGCTCTCCAACAGGGCCGCCGCGCCGGGCCTGGCGGTCGCCGCCGCCCATGGCATCGCCACGGCCTCGCTGGCGCAGAGCAAGTTCCCCAGCCGGGACATGTTCGAAGACACCATGACCCAGGTGCTCGAAAGCTGGGAGACCGACCTGATCTGCCTCGCCGGCTTCATGCGCATCCTGGGCGAGGACTTCGTCCATCGCTGGCAGGGTCGGATGATCAACATCCATCCCTCCCTGCTGCCGGCCTATAGAGGCCTCGACACCCACGAGCGCGCCCTGGCCGACCGTGCCACCGAACATGGTTGCACCGTGCATTTCGTCACGCCCGGCCTCGACGAAGGCCCCGCCATCCTCCAGGCCCGCGTGCCCGTCCTGCCCGGCGACACGCCGGACACGCTCGCTGCCCGCGTCCTTGTCGAGGAACACCGCATCTACCCCGAGGCGCTGCGCATGCTGGCGAGGGGGGAAGTGGGATTAGGGCTGTAGCCCTAATCCCACTTCCCCCCTCTTCCGTCACCACCCGACTTGTTCGGGTGGTCCATGCGCTATCGCGGCGGCCAGTGGATTGCCCGGACAAGCCGGGCAATGACGCCGGATGGGATGCTTCCGTGACACCTCGGAATCGCCAGTAGACCTCATCCTGAGCTCGTCGAAGGGCGAGGTCGTGGCAACCAGCTTTCGGCGTGCCCGTCCTCGTGGTTCGGCAGGCTCACCATGAGGTCTTCGGGAGAGCGTCTTAGGCTATCCCGGCCATTCCTCCACCACCAGTTCCGGCCATATCGCCTTGGCGCGCGCCGCCTTGCGTTCATGAGTGGTCCTGTTGTCCAGAACCGGGTTCGGCGTCAGCCGGAACGAAAACAGGTCGTCCAGCCCGAAAGGCGCGTGGATGGCGATCTGCCCGTCTTGCAAGCGCGCCGCTACCGCATGCGTCTTGGTCGCGAAATAGATCAGCATTTCGGCGCTGCTTCTGAGTTGGGGATAGGCCAGCCCGAACTTCTCCGGAAACCAGAGATGAACGCGCGCCTGATTGCGCACTTCGACGGGAATCGGACTATTGGCGAAATAGGATCGGGCGCGGCGAATGACGCGGTCCTCGGCCTCATAGCTGCAATCGTTGGGATCGAAATAGACGATATCGGCATCCTTGATGCCCAGATGGCGCGAACGCCCGGTCAGCACGTTCCAAACCATGTTGTAGATTGCGCCGGAGCCCAGCAGCGGGTAGGGCAGATCGAGCGCCACCATGCCTTCAAGAAAAGCCATCAACACCGGGTCGTCGGCGATCAGGCCAGCCAGGACCTCATATTGGGTGCCGAAATCCGCGCCCGAGTATTTGAGATGATCGATCATGGAGGGTCGACGCTTCCTCTCGCGCTGGCAATCAAGCACATGATCGAAGCAAAACACTGACACCCCCTGTCAGCAGCATCAGCCCATCACAACTTTTGATGACCGCCATCGTCAAAAACGGTTCGACCTTTGTTCTTGCCGGGCGTAGCGTCTGCCGTCTTTTCAGGGGTATCGGATGAGTCTGCGCGACTGGGCTTTGATCGTTCTGCTGGGCGCCATCTGGGGCTGCTCTTTCGTTTTCAACGCCGTGCTGATCCGCGAGATCGGTCCCCTCTGGGTGACATCGCTGCGCGTGGCCATCGGCGCGCTGGGCTGCTGGGCCTTCCTGTGGGCCTTGCGCAAGCCGGTGCCGCGCGATCCGCGATTGTGGCTGCAACTCGGCGCGCTGGGCATTGTCGCCTATGCCATTCCCTTCGCGCTCTTTCCGCTGGCCCAGGCGCATCTGGCCAGCGGCATCGCCGCCATCATCAATGCGCTGACCCCGATGGTCACCGCCGTCATCTCGCATTTCTGGATCGGCGGGGAGAAGGCCAGCCCCACCAAGTTCACCGGTGTCGCCATCGGCTTTGCCGGCGCCGCCATTCTGGTATCTCCGGCCCTCAGCGCCGGCGGCAGCTCACAGGTCTGGGCGATTGCCGCCTGCCTGGGCGCGACGCTGTGCTATGCGCTCTCGCTCAACATCACACGCAGCTTCAAGCATGTCGAGCCGACGGCCTTTGCCGCCATCGCGCTGACCGGGGCCGCCGTGGTCGCCACGCCAATGGCTTTCCTTGCCGAGGGCCTGCCGGTGATGACGCGGCCGGAGACCTGGGGCGCGGCCCTGGCCATCGGCCTGCTCTCGACCGCCTTCACCTTCCAGATCATGTACCGGATCCTGCCGCGGGTCGGGGCGACCAATTTCGCCACCACCACCTTCATCGCCCCGATCTCTGCGCTGATCATCGGCGTTTCGGTGCTGGGCGAAACCATCCTGCCGATCCAGATCCTGGGCATGCTGGTGATTTTCTTCGGCCTCTTGTTCATCGATGGCCGGATCCGGCAAATCTGGCGGCGGGCAGAGGCCTGAGACGAACGGAACATTTCCTCCGCCCACCCGTTGGCCGGGTGGAGGTTTTCCATGCCCGAACCCAGACCCGATATCGATCCGCGCCCCATTCCCGAAATCGTGCCGCAGCCAGAGCCACCCCAGCCGCAGCCGCTCGATCCCTTCCCGCCCCGGCCACGGGAAGTGCCCAATCCTGACCAGCCGGTCGAGGACCCCATGCCCGCGCCGGCGCCGGAAATTCCACCCGATCCCGGCCACGATCCGCGCCCAAGGGAGGTTTAGAATGACCGACCCGCACAAGCACGAACCGGACGTGCCGCATAAAAAGCCGCAACCTGTGCCGCCCATGCCGGTGCATCTGCCGACCGAGGACGCCGAAAATCCCTACACGTCGCCCTTGCGGCATGACCAGGATACGGAAAAGCCCGACCCGGCGCTGCCGCCGGAGCCGGGCCACGATATCAATCCGTAACGGAAGCGTTTCCGCCCGAGGGCTCGTTATTCGATACCGAGCTTCTGCTTCATCAGCTCGTTGAGCGCCTGCGGATTGGCCTTGCCGCCCGAGGCCTTCATGGCCTGGCCGACGAACCAGCCGATCATGGTAGGCTTGGCTTTCACCTTCTCCACCTGATCGGGATTGGCGGCGATGATCTCGTCGACGATCTTTTCGATGGCGCCGAGATCGGTCACCTGCTTGAGGCCGCGCCGCTCCACGATATCGGCCGGGTCGCCCTCAGGCTCCTCGGCGATAAGGATTTGCAGCACGTCCTTGCCACCCTTGGACGAGATGGTGCCGCCGGCGATCAGATCGACCAGCCCGGCAATCTGGGCCGGCTTGAGATGGGTTTCCCACACGGCCATGCCCTGGCTATTGGCAAAGGCGGCCACGTCGCCATTGAGGATATTGGCCACGGCCTTGCCGTCGCGCTTGGCGCCGCCATGTCCGACACAGGCCTCGTAATAATCCGCAGTTTCCCGGTCCAGGGTCAGTACCATGGCGTCATAGGGCGTCACGCCGAATTCGGCGATGAAGCGGGCCTGTTTCTCGTCCGGCAATTCCGGCAGGTGCTCGGCCAGGCCGGCGATGAAGGCGTCGTCGAATTCCAGCGGCAGCAGGTCGGGATCGGGGAAATAGCGATAATCATGCGCTTCTTCCTTGGAGCGCATGGACCGCGTTTCGCCGTTCTTGGGATCGAACAGGCGCGTTTCCTGGTCGATCGTGCCGCCGTCTTCCAGGATGTCGATCTGGCGGCGGGCTTCATATTCGATGGCCTGGCCGGCAAAGCGGATGGAATTGACGTTCTTGATTTCGCAGCGCGTGCCGAATTCGCCACCCGGGCGGCGCACCGACACGTTGACGTCGGCGCGCATGGAGCCCTGCTCCATATTGCCGTCGCAGGTGCCCAGATAACGCAGGATGGTCCGCAGCTTGGCGAGGTAGGCCTTGGCTTCCTCGGACGAGCGCAGGTCCGGCTTGCTGACGATTTCCATCAGCGCCACGCCGGAACGGTTCAAATCCACGAAGCTCATGTTCGGATGCTGGTCATGGATCGACTTGCCGGCGTCCTGCTCCAGATGCAGGCGCTCGATACCGATCTCGATCTGTTCGCCGTCGACATCGAGCAGCACCTTGCCCTCGCCGACAATGGGGTCCTTGAACTGGGAAATCTGGTAGCCCTGCGGCAGGTCCGGATAGAAATAATTCTTCCGGTCGAACACCGAGCGCTTGTTGATCTGCGCCTTGAGCCCCAGCCCGGTGCGTACGGCCTGGCGCACGCATTCCTCGTTGATAGTCGGCAGCATGCCGGGCATGGCCGCGTCCACGAAGCTGACATTGGCATTGGGCGGATTGCCGAATTCGGTCGACGAGCCGGAGAACAGCTTGCTTTCGCTGGTCACCTGGGCGTGCACTTCCATGCCGATGATCACTTCCCAGTCGCCGGTCGAGCCGGAAATCAGGCGTTTCTTGTCGGGGGTGCGGGTATCGACGAGGGTCACTTGGCAGTCCTGGATAGTCGCAAATTCAGTTCGAGTGCTTAGCGGGCTTGCCGGGGTGTTGCAACAGGGCAGCTATCAGTTGCATTCCCCTGAACGATCCGGGAAGCGGCGGCTCTTTCGCCCCCTCGCCCCTCCAGGGGAGAGGGCTGGGGTGAGGGGCGAAGGCTTCTCGGAAAGAATGCGACGCTGAACCCCTCATCGGCCCTTCGGGCCACCTTCTCCCCTCAGGGGAGAAGGCAAGAGTGTTACACCAGCCGGCTCTGGTCCATGGCCGCGGCGATGAAGCTGGTGAACAGCGGGTGCGGCTCGAAGGGCTTGGACTTGAGTTCGGGGTGGAATTGCACGCCGATGAACCAGGGATGGTCGGTGCGCTCGACGATTTCGGGCAGCGTGCCGTCCGGCGAGACGCCGGAGAACAAGAGGCCGTTCTTTTCCAGCACCTTGCGGTAATCCATGTTCACCTCGTAGCGGTGACGATGGCGCTCGGAAATGCGCGTCGTGCCGTAGATGTCGGCCACGCGCGAACCGCGCGTCAACTGCGCCGGATAGGCGCCCAGGCGCAGCGTGCCGCCCAGATCGCCGTCGGAGGCGCGGCTTTCCTTCTCGTTGCCCTTCACCCATTCGGTCATCATGCCCACGATCGGCTCCTTGGTGGGGCCGAATTCGGTGGAAGAGGCATTCTTGATGCCGGCCGTGTTGCGGGCCGCTTCGATACAGGCCATCTGCATGCCGAAGCAGATGCCGAAATAGGGCACGTCCTTGGTGCGGGCAAAGCGCGCCGCCTCGATCTTGCCGGCCGAGCCGCGCTCGCCGAAGCCGCCGGGCACTAGGATGCCGTGGACATGTTCGAGATAGGGCGCCGGATCGTCGCGCTCGAAGACCTCGCTATCGATCCATTGCAAATTGACCTTGACCTTGTTGGCGATGCCACCATGGGTCAGCGCTTCGGACAGCGACTTATAGGCGTCCTTGAGGCCGGTATATTTGCCCACGATGGCGATGTTCACTTCGCCTTCGGGATTGTGATGGCGCCGGGAAACCTCGTCCCAGGCCGTCATGTCCGGCTCGGGCGCGTCGGTGATGCCGAAGGCGGCCAGGATTTCGCGGTCGAGGCCTTCCCTGTGATAGGCCATGGGCACGTCATAGATGGAGGAAACGTCCAGGCCCTGGATCACGGCGCTCTCGCGCACGTTGCAGAACAGGGAGAGCTTCTTCTTCTCCCCTTCCGGAATCGGGCGGTCGCAGCGCACCAGCAGCACGTCCGGCGCGATACCGATGGAGCGCAGCTCCTTGACCGAGTGCTGGGTGGGCTTGGTCTTCAATTCCCCGGCCGAGGGGATATAGGGCATCAGCGTCAGGTGCAGATAGGCGGCATGGCCCCGCGGCAGGTCGTTGCCGAGCTGGCGGATGGCCTCGAAGAACGGCAGGCCCTCGATGTCGCCCACCGTGCCGCCGATCTCGACCAGAACGAAGTCGAAATCCTCGTTCCCCTCCACCACGAAATTCTTGATGGCGTCAGTGACGTGCGGAATGACCTGCACCGTGGCGCCCAGGAATTCGCCCTTGCGCTCCTTGGCCAGGAGGTCGGAATAGATGCGGCCCGTGGTGATGTTGTCGCGCTTGTTGGCCGAGCGGCCGGTGAAGCGTTCGTAATGGCCCAGGTCCAGGTCGGTTTCGGCACCGTCATCGGTGACGAAGACCTCGCCGTGCTGGGTCGGCGACATCGTGCCGGGATCCACGTTGAGATAGGGGTCGAGCTTGCGCAGGCGGACCTTGTAGCCGCGCGCCTGCAGCACGGCGCCCAGAGCCGCCGATGCTAGACCTTTGCCAAGGGAGGAAACCACGCCTCCGGTGATAAAAACGTACCGAGCCATGGGCGATCACCATAAGCACATCATGAACGATTCGCAGAGTGGGAAGCCCGCTCTACACAAAAAGAAGAAGGGGATGTCGCCATCCCCTTTTTCGGTAACGCCTTGCGGCGGATCAGTTGCCCGCCGGCGCGAGCTGCGTTTCGGACGGCGTCGCGCCGCCGGCAGCGGGCGCCTCGGGGACCGGGGCCAGCATCGAATCCGCGGCCGGCGCGGGGGCCGTTTCGGCGGGAGCCGCGGGCACGGGCAGGTCCGTGCCGGTCGTATTGGCGGGCGTCTGCGCTTCCGCCGGCAGCGGCAGATCGCCCTGGAGGGCGTTGAGCGCATCGAGAACCGTGCTCGGCTGCTGGCCTTCCGGAGTCGAGACGGCGCTGTCGAGAATGCTCGACGTGGTGCGATCCAGCTCGCTCAGGATGGTCAGGCCAATGGCCGAGGCGAAGAACAGGACCGCCAGGATTGCCGTCGTGCGTGTCAGCAGATTTGCCGATCCGCGGGCGGTCATCATGCCGTTATTGCCACCACCGATGCCCAGTGCGCCGCCTTCGGAGCGCTGCAGGAGGATGACGACAATCAGCGCAATGACGATCAGCAGATAGGCGACGAGCAGTACGTTGGCCATGAATGTCTTGTCTTCGCGTCAGTCCGGGGCCGAGGCAGGCGCCATCGCCCCCGGGTTGTAAAGGATGCGGGGTCATACACCCCTCGAACGGCAAATACCAGCCGGTCGCAGCGATTTTCGCTCCAACCGGACGGCGTCCCGCTCAGCTATACGGCGGAGATAATCGTATAGAAGTCCTTTGCCAAGAGGCTGGCGCCGCCAACCAGGCCGCCATTGACGTTTTCGACAGACAGAATCTCGCGCGCATTCTGCGGTTTCATCGACCCGCCATAGAGAATCCGGATGGATTCGCCGCGCTCGGCGCCGAAGCGCTCGATCAATCCCGCGCGAATGGAGGCATGCATGGCCTCGATGTCCTCCAGGGTGGGCGTGCGGCCGGTACCGATGGCCCAGACCGGTTCGTAGGCCACGACCACCTCGTGCTGTCCGGCCGCCTCGGGAATGGAGGCTGCGAGCTGGGCGCTCACCACGGTCTCGGCCTCGCCGGCATCGCGCTGGGCCTCGGTCTCGCCCACGCAGATGATGGGCTTGAGGCCAGCGCCGATGGCCGCCTCAGCCTTGGTGCGCACCACATCGTCGGTTTCGCCGTGATCGGCGCGGCGCTCGGAATGGCCGACAATGACGAACTGCGCGCCGGCATCGGCCAGCATGCTGGCGGAAATGTCCCCGGTATGGGCCCCGGCCGCCTCGGAATGGCAATCCTGGCCACCGGCGAGAATGCCGCTCGAAGCGCCCTGGGCGGCGACGGCGGCCAATAGCGTTGCGGGCGGGCAGACGACGACGACGGCCCGCGGCGCGGCGCCGGTGGTCAGCAGCCGCGCCAGCTCGGCCAGCTCATCCAGCGAATGGGTGAGGCCGTTCATCTTCCAGTTTCCGGCGATCAGCGGTGAGATGGTCGTCAATCTAGCTACTCCTGCCTCTTGCGCCGGAGAGGGCTTTGCCCTAACCCCGGCAGTCGAATTGTCTTACTAGTCCGGCGCGCGCCCTCGGGTAAAGGCTTGGACCCCAAACTGGAACGTTCGAAATGCTCGATGGTTTGCGTGACTTTGCAAAATCCTGGCCGGGAAAGATCCTTGGCGCATTTCTGCTTGTGGGGGTCGCCGGGTTCGGCATCAACAATGTGATCGTCGATCTGGGCAGCAATACTGTCGCCCGCGTCGGCAATGAAGAAATCAATGCGCGGGAATTCCTGCGGGCCTATCAGAGCCAGATCAACGCCATGTCCAGCCAGCTCGGCACGGTGCCCACCACCAGCCAGGCCGAGGCCATGGGCATTCCCAGCGCCGTGCTGCTGCGGCTTTCGGAAGGCGCCGCGCTGGACGGGCTGGCTGATCAGTTCGGCCTCGGCGTCTCGGATGCCCGGCTCGGCCAGATGCTGCGCGAGGATCCCACCTTCCATGGCACATTGGGCACGTTCGAGCCCGCCATCTTCAGCCAGACGCTGCAGCGCGCCGGCTGGACGGAGGCGGAATATTTCGAGGCCCGGGCCAGCGAGGCCCGCCGCGGCCAGCTGATCGACACGCTCTTTGCCGGTGTTGCCCTGCCTGCGGTCGCCGGCGATCTCATCAACGATTACGCCGCGGCCACGCGCACCATCGACTATATCACGCTGACCGATGCCAATGTGGAGACGCCGGCCGAGCCCACCGAGGAAGAGCTCGCCGCCTATCTGGCCGAGCACCAGGCCGAATATCGCACCGTCGAGACCCGGCAGGTGGAGATGCTCGATCTGTCGCTGGCCTCGCTCGCGGCGACCAAGACCTTCGAAGATGCCGAAATCGCCGCCGAATACGAGCGCGTCAAGGACACTCTGACCACGCCGGAGCGGCGCACGATCGAGCAGGTTGCCCTCAATACGCCGGAGCGGCAGGCCTTGTTCGAGCAGGGCCTGGCGGCCGGCACCGATTTCGCGACCCTGGCCAGCGAAGCCGGCGTGACGCCATCCAGCCTGGGCACGCTGGCGCGCAGCCAGGTGACGGACAGCCGCCTCGCGGAAGCCGCATTCGGCCTGCCCGAGGGCGGCTTCGCCATTATCGGGGGCATTGGCGGCCAACGCGCCGTGCATGTTGCGGCTATCGAATCCCAGGGCGAACCGACGCTGGAAGAGGCCCGCGCCGACATCATCACCCGCCTGGGCACCAATGCCGCCCGCGAGGAGATCAGCGACATTCTCGACCAGATCGAGGAATTGCGCGCCGCCTTCCAGCCGCTCGACGAGATCGGCGAGCGCTTCGGCCTGCCGGTTTACGAGGCTAACGTGACCGCATCGGGCGCCGAATTGTCGGTCCTGCCCAACCTGCCGGCCAGTGAATATTCCCGCGTGGCGCAGGCGATCTTCCGCGCCCAGGACGGCCAGCTCATTCCCAGCGTGCCGCTGGGCGGCAATGCGCATCTCTGGTTCGACCTGAAAAACATTGAGCCGGCCCGCGACCAGACCCTCGATGAAGTGCGAGACCAGATCAGTGCCGCCATTAGCGAGCAGCGCAATAACGAGGCGCTGATGGCGCTCGGCGAGACGATCGTTACCCGCTTGCAGAATGGCGAAGCGCTGGCCGATATCGCCATGGAATTGAACACCTTCCCCCAGATCAGCTCACCCTTCGAGCGCTTCGGCTCCGCCGACGGCTTTATCGACGGCACGCTCGCCTCGGCGGTCTTTGCCGGCGGGCCGGATCACAAGGGCTCGGTGGTCACCGAAAGCGGCGAATTCATCGTCTTCGAGGTGGTGGATGCCGCGGCGCCAGCCGATCCCCTCGAGGCCCAGGTACAGGCAAGTCTCGACAGCGAAGCGCGCAATGCCGTTTATGGCGAGTTCGTCTCGGCCCTGCGGGACGATGCCGGGCTGCGGGTGAACCAGCAGGCGCTGCGCCAGCTCCTTATCCAGAATTTCGGCGAATAGGCCGGAAGCAACAACGGAACCAGACCAAAATGGCTGACGACTTTTCCAAGCACTTTACCGCGCAATACGATGCCGGAAAGTCTGGAATCGTCTGGCGTCGCGTCGTGGCGGATCTGGAAACGCCGATCGGCACCTATCTCAAGCTGGCGGCCGGCCGCACGCATAGCTTCCTGCTGGAAAGCGTGCAGGACGGCACCACGCGGGGCCGCTACTCGATCATCGGCCTGCTGCCCGACCTGATCCTCAAGGTCGAGGACGGCAAGGCGCTGATCAACCGTTCGACCCAGCTCGATCCGGATGCCTTCGCGCCGCTGTCCGCCATGCCGCTCGATGCCCTGCGCGGGCTGGTGGACGAAAGCCGCATCGAGGTGCCGGCCGGCCTGCCGCCGCAATCGGCGGGGATTTACGGCTATCTCGGCTACGAAATGGTCCGGTACATGGAGCACCTGCCCACCGACAAGGCCGATGAGCTGGACACGCCCGAAGCCATCCTGATGCGCCCCTCGCTCCTGGCGATCTTCGATACGCTCAAGGACGAGCTGTACCTGACCGCGCCGGTCTATGTGCGCGAGGGCGTCACGGCGCAGCAGGCGCTCTCGGCCGCCGAGGGCCGGATCGACGACGCCATAGCGCGCCTGGCCCGGACCATGCCCGCCGCCCCTACCCTGCCCGATCTCGAATCCATCGCCGTCACCAGCAATACGTCGCGCGAGGATTATTTCGGCATGGTTGCCCGCGCCAAGGACTACATCACCGCGGGCGACATCTTCCAGGTGGTGCTGAGCCAGCGGTTCTCGGCCGATTTCACACTGCCGCCGACCGCGCTCTACCGGGCGCTGCGGCGCACCAATCCCAGCCCCTATATGTATTTCCTCGATTTCGGGACCTTTGCCGTGGCCGGCAGCAGCCCGGAAATCCTGGTGCGGGTGCAGGATGGGGAGGTGACGATCCGCCCCATCGCCGGCACGCGCAAGCGCGGCGCCACCCCGACACGGGACCAGGAGCTTGCCGCCGAACTGCTTTCGGACCCCAAGGAGCTGGCAGAACACCTGATGCTGCTCGACCTGGGCCGCAACGATGTGGGCCGGGTTGCGAAAACCGGGACGGTGAAGGTCACCGACAAGTTCTTCCTCGAATATTATTCCCACGTCATGCACATCGTTTCCAACGTGGTCGGCGTGCTGGATCCCAAATACGACTTCGTCGATGCCTTGTCGGCGGGCTTCCCGGCGGGCACCGTCTCGGGCGCGCCGAAAGTGCGGGCCATGGAGATCATCGACGAGCTCGAGGCCTCGCGGCGCGGCATTTATGGCGGCTGCGTGGGCTATTTCGGCGCCGACGGCACCATGGATACCTGCATCGTGCTGCGCACCGGCATCGTCAAGGACGGCAAGCTTTTCGTGCAATCGGGAGCCGGCATCGTGGCCGACAGCAAGCCCGAGCTCGAACAATTGGAATGCGAAAACAAGGCCCGTGCCCTTTTCAGCGCCGCCGAGGAAGCATTACGCTATGCCGGCGAGGCCGGAGTGGGACAATGAGCAATTTCCTTGGAGACCTCATGGTGAGCCTGACGAACCATGAGGGTGCCTGCGCCGATGCTGCCACGACCTCGTCGTTCGACAAGCTCAGGATGAGGTCTACCGATATGTTCCGATGGCGGGGCTGGTTCTGAATATCTTCACCAGAACCATGTTTGCTTGAGGCAGGCCCAGAATGACCAAGACCCTCGTCATCGATAATTACGACAGCTTTACCTACAATCTCGTCCATTTCCTCGGGGAACTGGGCGCCGACATCACCGTGAGGCGTAACGACAAGATTACGCTTGAGGAAATCGCCGCCATGGCGCCGGCCGCCATCGTGCTGTCCCCCGGCCCCTGCACGCCCAACGAGGCCGGCATCTGCCTGGCGGTGATCGATCGCTTCAAATCGAGCATTCCCATGCTCGGCGTCTGTCTCGGCCACCAGGCCATGGGCCAGGCCCTGGGCGGTGACGTCATCCGCGCGCCGAGCCTGTTCCATGGCAAGACCAGCCGGATCAACCACAATGGCCGGGGCATTTTCCGCGGTCTCAATGCCGGGTTCGAAGCCACCCGCTATCATTCGCTGATCGTCAGCACCGAGACCCTGCCCGATGCGCTCGAAATCACCGCCACCACCGATGACGGGCTGATCATGGGCATGCAGCACAAGACGCTGCCGCTGCACGGCGTGCAGTTCCATCCGGAAAGCATCGCCTCCGAGAACGGCCATGCGCTCCTGCAGAACTTCCTCAATATCGCCAACGACTTCAACGGCCGGAGGGCTGCATGATGGATATCAAGACAGCGCTCAACAAGATCGCCGACGGCAAGGACCTGACCGGTGAGGAAATGCGCTCCGCCATGCGCATCATCATGGCCGGCGAAGCCACCCAGGCTCAGATCGGCGCCTTCCTCATGGGCATGCGCCTCAAGGGCGAGACTGTGGGTGAAATCGCCGCCGCCGTCTCCATCCTGCGCGAACAGATGGTGCCGGTGACGGCGCCCGAAGGCGCCATCGACATCGTCGGCACAGGTGGCGACGGGCTGGGCAGCCTCAATATCTCCACCGCAACCGCCCTGGTCGTGGCAGCGGCCGGCGTACCGGTGGCCAAGCATGGCAACAAGGCGCTGTCGTCGCGTTCGGGCGCCTCGCAGGTGCTCGAAGCCCTCGGCGTCAAGCTGGACCTGATGCCGGAGGAGATCGGGTCGACCATTGCCCGCGCCGGTATCGGCTTCATGTTCGCGCCGCACCATCATCCGGCCATGCGCCATGTCGGGCCCGCCCGCGCCGAAATGGGCGTGCGCACGCTCTTCAACCTGCTCGGACCGCAAGCCAATCCGGCCGGCGTCCGCCGTTACCTGCTCGGCGTCTATTCCCAGCAATGGGTCGAGCCGGTAGCCGCCGCGCTGCTCGCCAATCGCGCCATCAAGGCCTGGGTCGTGCATTCGAGCGAGGGGCTGGACGAACTCTCCACCTCGGGCCCCAATTTCGTGGCCCAGATCGCCGATGGCGACCTGCGCAGCTTCGAGCTGCATCCCGAACAGGTTGGCCTGTCCCTGACCGACCCCAAGGACCTGCTCGGCGGCGAGCCGGCCGACAATGCCGCCGCCATGCTTGCCCTGTTGGAGGGCGCGCCCGGCGCCTATCGCGACACGGTGCTGCTCAATGCTGGCGCCGCGCTGCTGGTGGCCGACAAGGTGGCCAGCATCGAAGACGGCATTGCCCTGGCCCGTGAAACGGTCGACAGCGGCAAGGCCAAGCAGACACTCGCCCGCCTCGTGGCCATTTCGAACGGACGCGTTTCATGACCGATATTCTCCAGCAGATCGAAGCCTATAAGCGCGAGGAGATCGCCGCGGCCAAAAGCATGCGCCCCTGGGCCGAAGTGGTGGCGGAGGCCCATGACCAGCCGGCGCCGCGCGGCTTCCTCAAGGCGCTCAAGGCCAAGCGCGCCAATGGCGATTACGCCCTGATCGCCGAGGTGAAGAAGGCCAGCCCCTCCAAGGGCCTGATCCGCGCCGATTTCAACCCGGCCGAAATCGCCCGCGCCTATGAAAGCGCGGGGGCCGCGTGCCTTTCCGTGCTGACCGACCGCCCGAGCTTTCAGGGCTCGCCGGCCTATCTGGTCGAGGCGCGCGCCGCCACCGGCCTGCCTGCGCTGCGCAAGGATTTCCTGTTCGAAACCTATCAGGTGGCCGAGGCGCGCTCCTGGGGCGCCGATTGCATCCTCATCATCCTCGCCGCCGTGGGCGACGACGTCGCGCGCTACCTGCTCGATGCCGCCGAGGAATGGGGCATGGACGCGCTGGTGGAAGTCCATGACCAGATCGAACTGGACCGGGCACTGGCGCTGAACTCGAAATTCATCGGCATCAACAACCGCAATCTGCGCACCTTCGAGACGACGCTGGACACCACCATCAGCCTCGCCGCGGGTGTTCCGTCCGACGTACTGCTGGTCAGCGAAAGCGGTATCCTCACCCATGAGCACGTCACCATGCTCGACGAACGCTGCGGGGTCGGCACGTTCCTGGTCGGGGAGAGCCTGATGCGCCAGCAGGACGTCGCCGCCGCCACCCGCGCGCTGCTGATGGGCGCGCCCGAGCAGGTACGCTGATGGCTGGCGGCCTCACCCATCTCAACGACAAGGGCGAAGCCCATATCGTCGATATCGGTGACAAGGCGGTTACACATCGGCGCGCCGTGGCGCAGGCGCGGCTGAGCGGGCGGAAGGAAACCATTGCCACCATCCTAGCCGGCGGGCTCAAGAAGGGCGACGCCCTGGCCGTCGCCCGGATCGCCGGCATCATGGCCGCCAAGAAGACGTCCGAGTTGATCCCCCTTTGCCATCCGCTGCCGCTGACCAAGGTGAGCGTCGATATTGAAGGCGATGGGGAAAGCGCCATCCTGGTCCGCGTCACCGCCGAGACCAATGGCCAGACCGGGGTGGAGATGGAAGCCCTGGTGGCCGCCTCCACCACGGCCCTCACCCTCTACGACATGGCCAAGGCCATCGACCGCGCCATGGTCATCTCCGATATCTGCCTCCTGGAAAAATCCGGCGGCAAATCGGGCGACTTCGTACGGTCACCATGAGCCTCCTGCCGGTCGAACAGGCTTTAGCGGCCATTCTCGCGCGGGTGCCGCCGGTCGGCACGGAGCGGGTGGCGCTCTCGGCCGCCGCCGGCCGGGTTCTCGCCGCCCCGCTCGTCGCCACGCATGACCAGCCCCCCTTTCACGCCAGCGCCATGGATGGCTATGCGCTGCGCGCTGCCGACGTGTCGGAGGGCACGGCGCTCAAGATCATCGGCATGTCCCAGGCCGGTTCCGGCTTTGCCGGCGCCCTCGGACCCGGCGAAGCCGTCCGTATCTTCACCGGGGCCCCCCTGCCGCCGGGCGCCGACACCGTGATCATGCAGGAACAGGCCGTGCGCGAGGGCGACATGGTGCGGTTCACCGCCCCTGCCCGGCTCGGCCACAGCGTGCGGCCGAAGGGGAACGATTTTGCCAAAGGTGACGTGCTCATCGAAGCCGGCGCGCGCCTGACCCCGATGCAGATCTCCGTGGCTGCGGCCGCCAATCAAGCCGAACTCGCGGTGGCGCGCCGGCCGCGCATCGGCCTCCTGGCCACTGGTGACGAACTGGTCCTGCCCGGCAGCGCGCTCGGCCCCGACCAGATCGTCGCGTCCAACTCTTTCGGCCTCGCCGCCCTGCTGGCGCCCTATGCGGACGACATCGAGGACCATGGCATCGTGGGCGACGAGGACGCTTTGCTCCGCGCTCGCCTCGACCAGGCCTTCGCGGCCGCACCCGACATTCTCGTCACCACCGGCGGCGCCTCGGTGGGCGAACATGACCTCGTGCAGGACGCGCTCAAGGATCTCGGCGTGTCGCTCGATTTCTGGCGCATCAATATGCGCCCCGGCAAGCCGCTCATGTTCGGCACCCGTGGCCAGACGCTGGTTTTCGGGCTTCCCGGCAATCCGGTTTCCGCCATGGTCACGGCGATCATGTTCATCAAGCCCGCCCTGCGCGCCTGGCTCGGTCATCCCGAACCCGACCATTGGCGCCTGCCGCTGGCCGCCCCGACGCCGCCGAACAGCGCCCGCCGCCATTATATGCGCGCTCGCCTGGTCCACACGCCGGACGGGCCGCAGGTCCTGCCCATTTCCCAGACCGATAGCGGCCACACCTCGTCCCTGGCCCATGCCGACCTGCTGATCGTCCAGCCCGAGAATGATCCCGGCCAATCCGCCGGCACAAATGTCGAAGTGCTCCCCATCGACGCCTTCTAGAGACCACCGGGCTTGGCCCGCTGGCCCACCTCTCCTCGGGCCCAATTGACCTACGGCGAATACTTTGCCGCCCGTATTGCAGAACATAACTGGAACACGTATAGTCGTTCCGTCTATGTTCCGATTCTGGGGTTTGGGGCCGATGCTGACACGCAAACAACACGAGCTGCTGATGTTCATCCATGAACGGATGAAGGAAAGCGGCATCCCGCCCTCCTTCGACGAGATGAAGGACGCGCTCGATCTCGCATCGAAGTCGGGCATTCACCGGCTGATCACCGCGCTGGAAGAGCGCGGCTTCATCCGGCGCCTGCCCAATCGGGCCCGGGCGCTGGAAGTGGTGAAGCTTCCCGATTCGATGAACCCCTCGCTGGGCGGCCGCAAGGCGCGCTTCGAGCCCGCGGTCATCGAGGGCAATCTGGGCAAGGTCGCCATGCCCCCGGCGCGCGGCAATGCCGTTGGCGCGGATGATTATGCCCGTCCGGTGTCCATCCCGGTCATGGGCCGCATCGCCGCCGGTACGCCGATCGAAGCCATCCAGACCCACTCCCATACCATTGCCGTGCCGCCCGAAATGCTGGGCGCGGGCGAGCATTACGCGCTCGAAGTGCGCGGTGATTCCATGATCGAGGCCGGCATTTTCGATGGCGATACGGTGCTGATCAAGAAGCAGGAAAGCGCCTCGACCGGCGAAATCATCGTCGCCCTGGTGGATGACGAGGAGGCGACGCTCAAGCGCCTGCGCCGCAAGGGCAATACCGTGGCGCTGGAAGCGGCCAATCCCGCCTACGAAACCCGCATCTTCCCGCCCGACCGCGTCAAGGTGCAGGGTCGCCTGGTGGGCCTGCTGCGGAAATATTGAAATGGGCTTCGCCTCGCCGCAGGAGGCCATGGCCTTTTATGGCGAGGTCATCAACCAGCACCGCTTCGATGCCCTGCTGCCGGTGCTGGCGGAGGATGTGAGCTTCTGGTTCAGTTCGGGCTCCCATTCCGGGCTGGCCGCGTCCCGGCAGGCATTCGAGAAAACCTGGGCCCGGATCGTGGACGAGCGCTATTGGCTCGAGGATCTGTACTGGCTGGCGATCGGCGATGACAGCGCCGCCTGCTCCTATCATTTCCACTGGACCGGACGGATGAACAACGTCCCAGCCGCCGGCGGCGGCCGCGGCACGACCGTATTGCGCCGAGACCCCGCCGGCTGGGTCATCGTGCACGAACACTTGAGCGCGGAGCCGACCTAACGCCGGCGCAGCCGATTCCGTGAGTTTGCGAAAGCACCTTCCCCCACGGCTCGTCACCCTCGGGCTGACGCGAGGGCTTGCACCACATCGGCTCCAAACCGCAAGCACCATACCGCCTTCCCACGCACCGAACCCACACCTCCCCCTTGACGGGGGAGGTAGCGCAGCTTGGCCGATAGGCCTAGCGGAGCTGGGAGGGGGTGCCGGCACACTGGGGCCTAATCGTGCCACCCGTCCCCTCACCCGTCTCGGGCTACGCCCGATCCACCCTCTCCCCGAGGGGGAGAGGAATAAGAGGCGCCCACCGACCCGTTCTTCTCCCCCTCGGGGAGAAGGTGCCCGAAGGGCGGATGAGGGGGATGCCCCTACGGGCACAGAACCGGCAAAACCAAAAAACTTATCCCCGCCCCCTCACCCCTCCTACATACTGCCCTCGCTTCCCACGGGCTGCGCGGTCGCGACGAACAAT
>NZ_LVVY01000107.1 GCF_001650025.1 Devosia elaeis
CTACTTCAGGGAGGACCACTTTTCAGGGGGCAGACCAACCTCTCGACCGCCTTAACTGAACTAGAAGAAATCAGACGTCTACAACGTGGGTCGGAATGGCCGAAGCTGCCTGATCGCTTTTCGCGGGTGCGGAATTTACTTGTAGGAATCCGTGTCAGGCACGAAGAGCTGTCAGTAGAGGATAAAGAGGCAGTGCGCACAGCTGCTATAGTTTTCCGAGAGCTCGAACTTCAGGTAGAGCGACACGTTAGGGATGGCAGTGCGATCAATGCATCCAAAATGAGCGGGCAAGTGATGACGCAGATAGACCACCTGTCCGAGGTTATTGCTCGCATTGTATAGGACAAGAAAATGTCAGATCAACGAGTGCAGATCATTGAGCTGCTAATCCGGCAGACCGAGGCCGGCAAGCTAGAATGGGAAGAAGGCGTAAATGACGGGCAATATAAAGTAGAAGTCGGAAGTAACACGGTCCTGCTATCTGAAAAAATCCGAGACGGAAACCCGATTATTGTTGTCCGGCTTTATAATTCGAATGGCGCCTTAGCAGAAACTTTTACAGATGAAGATTTGCCATCAAACGATGAAAACGAGTACTATTGGTACAAGCCAATGGAGAATCTTCTAAACAGAGCCCGCCGAAAAGCGCTTGGTACCGATGAAGTGATGAAGAGCATCATTGAGACATTGGGCAAGACGTAACTACCGACCATTTTAGCCAATTGTTCCATTTATCGAGTTGATGTCTGACCGGAGAGGTTGAAAAGCGACAGAGTTATCGACTACCCATAGCCCACAGAGTGAAGTGCGCAGCGCAGGCTCGAACCACGAGGGCGGGCACGTCCAGACTATCAAAACTCACCCTCACCCCTTCACACCCGCCGACAGCATGATTGCCTGTGTCACTCGCCGCTGGAAGATGAGGTAGATGATGGCCACCGGCAGGCCGGCGACCACGGCTGAGGCCATGAGTTTGCCGTAGACGATGCCATAGGCGTCCTTCACCTGGGTGATGCCGACCGGCACGGTCATGGTCGCTTCGCCCGTCGCGGCGAGGAAGGGCCAGAGGAAGGCGTTCCAGGCGCCGATGAAGGTGATGATGGCCAGGGCTGCGGTCACCCCCCAGTTCATTGGCAGGTAGATGCGGAACAAAATCTTGAAGTGGCCGGCGCTATCCATCTGCGCGGCCTCGCGGAATTCCTTGGGCACGCTGTCGAAGAACTGCTTGTAGACGATGATGGTCACCGGAACGATCAGCTGCGGCAGGATGATGCCGGCCCAGGTGTTGAGCAGCTTGAACTGCGCCATCAACACGAAATGGTTCACGATGAGGGCCTGCATGGGCACCATGAAGCAGGCCAGGATCAACACATAGATCACCCGCCGGCCCGGGAAGTCGAGCTGGCTGAGGGCATAGGCGCAGCCGGCCGAGCTGACGATGACCAGGATCGTTATCGCCAGCGAGGTGACGAAGGAATTGACGTACCAGATGCCGATATTGGTGTTGGTCCAGATGTGGACATAGCTGTCGAACGAGAACCGGTTGGGCCACAGGCTGTTGCCGCCCGAGATGACCTCGCTGTCGGTTTTGATCGAGGTGATGATCGCCCAGTAGATGGGGAAGAACGACGCCAGGGCCACCAGCAGCGTGATTGCGGTCAGAGCGATGCCGATGAAATCGAGGGGCCGGTCGCGGCGGGCGCGATCGACCGTGGCCGCCTGGCTGCGCGAAAGGATCTCGGTGCTCATTTTTCACCTCGGGCGCGGAGCAATTGGTATTGCAGGACGGACAGGACCACGATCATGGCGAACAGGAGCACGGCCGCTGTGGCCGCTTCGCCGCCGCGGTTCTGCTGGAAGGCTAGTTTGTAGATGTATTGCACCAGCGTGATGGTGGCGTCCTGCCGTCCGCCGATCGAGAACAGGTAGACCTGGTCGAAGATTTTGAGCTGGGCGATGAGCTGGATGGTCAGCACCAGAACCGTGATCGGCCAGATCAGCGGCCAGGTGATGCGTGAAAATTGTCGCCAGCGCCCGGCGCTGTCTAGGGACGCCGCTTCGTAAATTTCCGGCGAAATTGTCCGCAGGCCGGCAATGAACAGCAGGATATTGAAGCCCATCGTCCACCAGATGGTGACAAAGGCCACTGTCGGCATGAAGGCGGGAATGGTGCGGGTGAGCGACATCGGCTCGCCGCCATTGAACGGGCGGACGAAGACCTGTGCCAGGCCATATTGGACATCGATAATCCAGTTCCAGGTGAGGAACACCACCGAGACCGGCAGGATATAGGGCAGGAAGAAACAGGCCAGCACCAGCCCTTGCTTCCACCCGTCGAGGCGGTTGACCGCCATGGCGATCAGCAGGGAAACCAGCGTGTTCGGGATCACCGTCAGCAGCACGAAATAGGCGGTATTCCAGAAGGCGGAATGAAACAGCCGATGGCCGAGTATCTTGACGTAATTCTCCCAGGCAACCCATTCGCCGGGGCCGATCAGCGGCGCGTCGGTGAAACTGAGCATCACCATCTGGATGGTGGGCCAGACGAACAGCACGCCATAGATGAGAACGAACGGCCCCACCAGGATCAGTGCCGTCAGATATTCCTGCCGCTTGTCCCTGAGCATTGCTCTCTCCTCCCGTCGCGACCTGGGTGAGAAGGGTGCAGGAGATGCCCTGCACCCCAATTCCACCTAGAGCTGGCTGTTGAGGTCGTCGCGCATCTGCTCGGCGGCATCGGCGGGGTCGATTTCGCCCGTCGTGGCCGGATTGATGAAATTGCTCCACGCATCGCCCAGGGGCGCGGCGGGACCGGCGAGAATGGTGCGCGGATCGAACACGGCGGTATCGGCGAACCCGGCATAGTCCGATTGCGGCTTGAGCGCCTGGAACTCGGCGCTCTCGCGGACGGCGTTAAAGGCCGGGATATGACCCGCGCCGGCCCAATCGAGCGAATGCTGGTCCATCCAGGCGATGACCTTCATCACCGCGGCGCGCTTTTCCGGATCATTTTCCTTGCCGGCATTGGCCGGGATGACGAAGGCATGCGAGTCGGACCAGGCCGCCTTGGTTTCGAACAGCGTCGGCAGTTCGACCGCGCCCCATTCGAACAATTCGCCCTTGGCGTGGAGGTCCACGAAGGTCGGGATTTCCCAATTGCCCATGATGAAGAACGGCGCCTGGCCGGAGGTGAAGAGCGCCAGGGCCGCCGGGCTTTCGACCTGGACCGGAGTATAGCCCTTGTCGACCCAGCCTTTCACGACCTCGATCGCCGTGGTGAGCTTGCTGAGGTCCTCGTCGGTCGGGAAGAAACCGCCCGCCGCTTCATCGAACATGGTGCCGCCCTGCTGGCCGAACAGGCTGTAGATGGTGCGGTAGCGGTCGCCGGTCGGCGTCGAGACGCCATATTTGCCGTCGCCGCTGAACTGGGCGAGGATGGCGTCGAAATTCTCCAGCCCGTCCAGCCCGGTTGGCAGGCCGTTCTCGTCGAGCAGGCCGGCCTCGCCGAGCATGTCCTTGTTGTAGTAGAGAATGAGGCCATGCTGGTCGAAGGGAACGGCGTAGCGCGTGCCGTCGACGCTGGCTGCCTGCACTGCCGCCTCGGTGAAGTCCGCGTCGGAAATCCCCGCGCCGGCGAGGTCGTCATCGGAGATTTCGCTCAGCGTGCCGCTATCGACGGCCAGGGGAATGCGGCTGAGGTGATAGGTGGCGATGTCGGGCCCTTCACCGATGGCTGCCGAGGTCTGGAGCTTGGTGTAGAACGGGGTGCCCCATTCCAGGGTCGTTGCCTGGATCTGGATTTCGCCACTATGTTCGGCATTGAAGCCGTCGATCAGGGCCTTCATGCGGATGCCGTCGCCGCCGGCGAGGAAATCCCACCACACGACATTCTGCTGGGCCGCCACCGCGCCGGTCAGGCTCACGAAGGCGGTGGAGATCAGCGCCAGGCGCTTCAAATTCATCTTCATTTCGTCATTCCTCCCATTGCGCTCAATGCTGGATTTCCGGCTGGAGGCGGCGCATCGAGCAATGCCGCCTGGCCGTAAACAGGTCCGGTCAGTCGGCGTGGTAGGCGACCCCTTCGGCGTCAAACAGGTGCGTGCCCGCGCCATCTATCGCCAGGGCCACTTCGGTGCCCGGTTCGAGCGTGCTCTTGCCGACATCCTCCCCGATGACCAGCGTTCCGTCGGCCAGGGTCACATGCACCAGGGTCCGATCCCCCAGCCGCTCGAGCAGCGCGATGCGGCCCTTGAGGGCGCCGTCGCTCGCAACCCTCAAGGCTTCGGGCCGAATGCCGAGCGTCAGCCCCTCAACGTTGCCGGCCGGACTGGCGAAAGCGGCAGTGATGGTCGCGCCGCCGGCCTCGACCTGCAGACCGCTATCCGTGTTGCGGATGGCCGAAACGGGGATGAAATTCATCGCCGGCGAGCCGACGAAGGCGGCGACGAAGCGGCTCGCCGGGCGCGAATAGATTTCCATGGGCGTGCCGATCTGCTCGACCTTGCGATTGTTCATCACCACGATCCGGCTCGCCAGGGTCATGGCTTCGGTCTGGTCATGGGTCACGAAAATCATGGTGGTCCCGATGCGCTGGTGCAGCTGCGCCAGTTCCACGCGGGTGCGCACGCGCAGGCCCGCGTCGAGATTGCTGAGGGGCTCGTCGAGCAGGAAGGCGTCGGGCTCGCGCACGATGGCGCGGCCAATGGCGACACGCTGGCGCTGGCCGCCGGAAAGCTGGGCCGGGCGCCGGTCGAGCATGGGGCCGATTTCCAGCATGCGCGCCGCCTCATCGACACGGCGGGCGATCTCGGCTTTGTCGGTGCCGATATTCTCCAGCCCGAAGCTCATGTTCTGCCGCACCGTCATGTGCGGATAGAGCGCGTAGTTCTGGAAGACCATGGCCACGCCGCGCCGATTGGGCGGCAGGGTATCGACGCGACGGTCACCGATGTGAATCTCGCCCGAATTGACCGCCTCGAGCCCGGCGATCATGCGCAGCAAGGTCGATTTTCCGCAGCCTGAAGGCCCCAGAAAGACGATGAATTCACCGGAGCGAATGTGCATGCTGACATTATCGAGCACCTGCACGACGCCATAGGCTTTGCTCACGTCCTTGAGCACGATATCGGCCATACGTTCCTCCTCTTCGACCAGCGCAGCTTTGCTGTCTTCCGGTCCATGCTCGTTCGCCCTTCGGGCAACCTTCTCCGCTGGGGAGAAAGGAATTCCATGCCCAAACCCACGGGCCCTTCTTCACCTCTCCCTTGGGGGAGAGGTGAAGAAGCCGGCTTTCAAATCACCCCCGCGTCCACCTTCAATTCACGCGCCGTCCTCACCAGCCCGTCGAAAATCGCCGCCGCCACCGGATCGGCCCCGGGCGCCCGCCGCGTCAGCCGGAAGGTCGTTGCCACGACGCCACCCCGTCCGACCCGCTTTTCGCCGATGATGGCCGCCGGCTTGTGCACCCATCCGCAGACCATGCCGGCAATGACGTTGCTGCCGAATTCCCAGGGACGGAAGCCGGTCAGCAGGTGATGCGGCACCACGTCGGAAAAGCTGAGATCGAAAATCGGCCCGCCCGGAATGTCTGCGAACGCCCCCTCACGCCTCACCCAAGAGAAGCCGGCGATCCAGTCGCCGCGCCAGATCGTGCCGTCGCGCTCCACCAGGCTGATGCCCGGCAGGTGCTGGTCGAGGCTGGGCCGGAAGGTCTTGCCATCGGCAATTATGGACCGATGGGGCAATTCCCCGTCCGGCATGTCGGTTCTGAGGTTACGATTGGTCTCGACGGTGCCGTCGGCCAGGATCAGGTATCTGGCGCCGACCTTGATGGCTTCCACGTCGTCGCCGTCGACCGCATGGCAGAGCACGACATCCGCCGCCGATGCCGGCACCACCTGATAACCGAGGCCACCGGCATAGGCGGCGAGATTGGGATCGGCGGCGGCGATTGTCGGCAGCCCGGTCGTTGGGCGGCGGGCGTAAAGCGCGATCTCGCAGCTATTGCGCGCCAGAACCTTGCCGCCGGCTTCGAGAACGAAATCGAGTTGCAGCATGCTGTTTGCCGGCAGGTCCGGCATGGTTATTTGCTGGCGGCCCAGATCGGCGACCGATACCGGACCCGTTGCCGGAACGCTCAGGGAGCCGCTTACGCCACCGCTCCAGCTTAGCGTGGCGCCGGATGGGATGGACTGGCCGCCGGTGGCGATGCGGAGCTCGATGGCAAGGGACTCCCCTGCCCGCGCCGCATAGCGCTCCGGACGCGGCACGATGACGACATCGGCATTGATGGAGCCGAACACGTCGTGGAAGACGCGCGGATTCCGCTCGATGTCGAGCAGGCCATTGGCCTCCCAATGCACGTCCGTCAATTCGGTGATGACGTAACCCATGATCGAGGGATAGCGCCGCATTTCCTCGATCTGGTAGCGCAGGTTCATGAACTGATACCATTGCACCTTCTCGATAAAACCATCGAAACTGCCGAAGGTGCGGGCCAGGTCGAGCGCAGCGAAGCGTTCCTCGATGCCGTGCGGCAGCGCGACGCCATCGCCCCAGAGCGCTCCGGTCTCGAACCAGTCGGGCTCGCTGCCATCCTCGTTGCGCAGCTTGGATGGATCGGGAAGACCCCAGACACCGAATTCGGAAACGATCAGCGGCTCGTCGCCCCGCCGCTCGGCATCGCCCAGCGGCGAGAAGGTCCAGTCCGCCCCGGCCGCGAATTGCGCGGTGATGTCGTCCCATTCCTGCCGGCGCTCGGGGACCGAGCGATAGTAATGGTAATCGTTGAGGTCGGTCTTGACGTGGAAATTGGGAAAACAGGCGGAATTGTCGACCACAAGGCGGGTGCTGTCTTCGGCCTTGAGCCAATCATAGCTGTCCTTGAGCCATTGCCGGTGCTCGGCATTTTCCATCAGCCTTGTGCCCCAATCCTCGTTGATCAGCGTCCAGGCGATGATCGAGGGATGATTGCGGTCGCGGGCGAGGATGCCGATCAGCGTTTCCCGCATGCGGCGGGCGGAATCGGAGGTGAAGCTGGCGACATTGGGCACTTCGGTCCAGACCAGGAGCCCGAACCGGTCCGCCACGTCGTAATAGCGCGGGTCCGGCACCTTGATGTGGCAGCGCAGCGTATTGAGGCCCAGCTCGATCGCCTTGCGCGCCTGGTCTTCCAGGAACGCCAGCGATGGCGGGGTATAGATGCCGTCGGGATAATAATCCTGGTCCAGCGCGCCGCGCATATAGATCGGCTTGCCGTTGAGCAGGATTTGCCCGTTCCCGGTGGTGATTGTGCGGAAGCCGAAGGTCTCTTCGACCACGTCGATCTCGGCATCGAGCGTTACGACCAGGGTGTAGAGGTTCGGCTGGTAGATGTCCCAGAGTTTGGCATCCGGCACGTCAAGGCTGACCGCCAGTTTTTCCGCGGCAATGACGCTGGTTTCTGCCATCGTCTTTCCGGTGGAATCGATGACGGCGACCTGCACCGGCAGGCCGATAGCGGCAGCGCTGAAGGCGAGTTCGGCGCTGACATGGCCGTCCATGCCTGCCTCAATGACGACGCTCTCGAGCCGGCGCGGGTCCCGCGCTTCCAGGCTCACCGATTGCCAGAGCCCGCCAATGCGCCCGTACCAGGAAATCTTGCCGTGCGGAATTTCCGAAAAGGGAAAATTGGGAAACGCCCGGCGGTCGGCCGAGGGCATGGTCACCCGCACCTCGATTTCGTTGCTCGCGCGCAGCAGGCCGGGATCGACGGCGAATTCGAACGGCAGGAAGCCCCCCTCATGGCTGCCCAGCTTCTGGCCATTGAGGAAGACCTCGCAATAATAGCTGACGGCGCCAAAACGCAGGAACAGGTCGCGGCTTTCCCAGCCCCCCGGCAGGGCAAAGCTGCGCTTGTAGATTGCATGACCGAACGTATCGACGAGGTCGGAAAATTCGGCCTGCCAGGGTTGCGGCACATGGGCGTCGCGCCAGGGGCCATCCTCGTGTCGGAATTGCCAGACGCCATCCAGCGAAAGTGTACCGCGCGGTGAAACGACCGCTTCAGCGGCAGCGGCTCGGCCCAGATTCATCAACCCCACCCATCACTATTATTAGTTATAGTATTATCACCATAGGATCGAAATGATGGGCTTGGCAAGGGGTAGCCAATCACGCTCCGTTGGGCTCGAATTCCCACGGTCAACGCTAGCAATGTGCCAACGCATTCGCCTAAAACGTCACGTCTGACAGAGACGGGAGTGGCTATGGAAAAGCGTGCGACTATGCACGATGTGGCGGATCTGGCCGGGGTATCGCAAGCGACCGTATCGCTGGTGCTCAATGGCGTCGCCAATTCCCGAATCTCCAAGGCCACCCGTCGCCGCGTGCAGGAAGCAGCCGAAACGCTGGGCTATCGGCGCGGCCAGGTTCATCCGCTCCCCGCCGACCGTACCCGGATAATCGGCCTGTTCATCGACGAGGCGACAACCACACCCATGCTCGGGCCGCTCCTCGAGGGTGCACGGGACGAGGCGGCCTTGCAGGATGTCGCGGTCGCCGTGTTTTTCACCGGAGGGACACAGGCGCTGGAGCAGGCCGCGCTCGACATGCTGCTGGCCCAGAACGCTCTGGGCGTCATCTACTCCACGCTGATTACCCGCGAAGTGACTGTTCCTGAATACTTTTCCCGCCTGCCGCTCGTGCTGCTGAATTGCTACGAACGCAAGGTGCGCTTCCCCTCGGCAGTGCCCGGCGACATGGTCGGCGGCTATATTGCGACCGAGACCCTGATCAGGGCGGGACATCGCCGCATCGCGCATCTGGCCGGCGAACATATCGTGGAAGCGGCCGTTCACCGCGAAAAGGGCTTCCGCAAGGCGATGGAACGGCACGGCATCCCCGTGGATGAGCGGCTGGTGACGCTGGGCGGCTGGAGCATAGCCGCGGGCCGGGAGCGCGCCTTGACCCTCCTGTCCCAGCCCGAGCGACCCAGCGCGATTTTCTGTTATTGCGATCGCATGGCCATGGGCTGCTACGAGGCCGCGCACCTTCTCGGCCTCTCGATCCCCGAGGATTTGTCCGTCATTGGCTTCGATGACGAGGACATTTCGGCAGGCCTCAACCCGCCGCTTTCCACCATGGTGCTGCCGCATGATGAAATGGCCCGTTGGGCCGTCGGCCAATTGCTCGATGACTTCGAGGGGCTGGATGCCGACGAGCGGCTGCAGAAGCTCAAGATCGAATGCCAGTTCGTGGACCGGGAATCGATAAGGCCGCCAAAGGCTTGACCCTATTTTCGCGGCGCGCCGACTGAATCCCGCTCCACCAATGGACATTCCAGCTTGGTGAGCGAGAAGCGCGTGTCGGCCATGGATTCGGACAGGCGCTCGACCACCCATTGCCCCATCGCCCGATGCGGCAATATCGATGTCGTCAGCCGCGGATGCATGTGCCGGGCGATCTCCTCGTCGTCATAGCCAATCACCGACATGTCCGCCGGAATTTCATATCCAGCCTCCTTCAGCGCCTCATAACAGCCAATGGCCATGCGGTCATTCTGGCAGAAAATTGCCGTGGGCACCTCGGTCAGGCCGAGGATCTTGCGCGTCGCCTCATAGCCGGCGCTGGCCGACCAGTCGCCGCTGAACACCAGATCCGCGTCGAAGGGAATATCGGCGGTCGCCAGGGCCCGACGATAGCCCTTGAGGCGATCCTGGGCGGCTTCCATCCAGCTTTCACCGGTAATCGTGGCGATCCGACGGTGCCCCTTGGAGATCAGATAATGGGTCGCCCGCTGCCCGCCTGCAATCTCGCTCGGCACAACGGCAGGCGCCGATTGCCCCGCGGAATAGCAGTTCAGGAGCAGCACCGGTATGTTAAGTCCTTGCAATGCATTGGGGATTTTCACCTCGCGGGTGAAGATGGTCATATAGACTATCGCGGTCGCGCCCTGCTGCAGGAAAGCCTCAACCAGATCGCGCTCCATCTCCGCATCGCCTCGACTTTGCGCGACGAAGACCAGGCTGCCGATGGCCTGCGCCGCCTGGCTCAACCCTTCGATGGCCTGAACGGCTTCCGGGCTGGTGGCCAGCTGGTCGACGATAAAGGCGATTTGCCCGCGATTGCCACGGCCACCTTCGGCTGCGCGGCCCTGCACGGGCACCTCATAGCCAATCCGCCGCGCCGTCTCGATGACCCGCCGCCGCGTCTCGTCCGACAGCCGAATTCCCGGCGTATTGTTCAATACAAACGAGACCGTAGCCTGCGAGCAGCCGACCTCCCTCGCAATGTCGGTCATCGTTGCCCGCCGCACCCCATTCTCGCCGGCACTCTGCCGCATTCGCTTTTTCTCTTGTGTAGTCATCTAGAGACGCCGACCCATTCTGCTAATAGAACATTAGCAGCTATTAGTAGGAAAGTCTTCGGCCTGATGCGGGCTGCAACGCGTCGCCGGTTGGGCGGTCTTGTCGAGCATGGTATTTGGCCTGGGCCAGCCCTTGCATCCCGGGCTGGCAGGCATCAGGATCATCCTCGGGTACAAGTCCATGGCCATACGCAACTATCTCATCGAAGGCGTTTCAGGGTCCGGCAAGACGTCGGTGGCCACTGAGCTCGAGCGGCGTGGCTATCATGTCGTGCATGGCGACCGGGTGCTCGCCTATCAGGGCGATCCGGAGACCGGCGCGCGGCTGCCGCCCGAGCGTCGCTCGGACGATCTGCATTTTCTCAACGACCACCACATCTGGGATCCCGAGCAGGTACGCGCCCTGGCGGCGGACCAGAGCCACGCGATGACCTTCTTTTGTGGCGGCTCGCGCAACCACGACAAGTTCGTTCACCTGTTCGATGCCGTGTTCATCCTCGAAGCCGACTGGCCGCTGATCGAGAGCCGGCTCAAGACCCGCACCGGCGAATGGGGCGAAACCGAAGCCGAGCGCGCCATCACCCGGGAACTGCACCGGACGGGTCGCGACCAGCCGGCCGGCGGAATCCGCATCGACGCCACGCGCCCGCTCGCCGCTGTCGTCGACGCCATTCTGGCGCAATGCTAGGATATTCTCCTGCCCCAGGAGGAGATTCGTCATGCCACGCTTTCTCGCCGTCTACACCATGCAGCCCGAGGACCTGGCGCGTTTTCGGGCGCTGCCGAAAGAGCAGCAGGACGCGATCGATGCCGAGGGCCTGCCGAAATGGGAGCAATGGCAGGCGGGCCATGCCGCTGCCTTTGCCGATGGCGGCGGCATGGTGGGCAAGACCCTGCGCGTCACCCGAGAGGGCATCGCCCCGGCCACCAACAGCATTTGCGGCTATGTGGTGGTCGAGGCCGAAACTATCGAAGCAGCGGCGCGCCTGTTCGAAAACCATCCCCATTTCATGGTCTTTCCCGGGGATGCGGTGGACATCATGCCCTTCATGACCTGACCAGCGCCGGTTGCAGCGGTGCCTAGCGCCGCGTCTCCTGCGGCGAAAAGCCGAAGCGGCGCTTGTAGCAGGTTGCAAAATATTGGCTGGAGGAAAAGCCGCATTCATGGGCGATCTCGGTGATCGTGGCCGAGGCCCGCTCGGCGAGCCATTTCTTGGCCGCCTCGAGGCGCACCATCTGCAGGTAGCGCACCGGCGTCATATTGGTCAGCGCCTGGCAATGCTGGGAAAATTGCGTGCGAGACAGATTGCATTCCGCCGCCATGTTTTCCAGCGTCCAATGCTCGTCCAGCGCATGGGGCAGCCGCTGGAGGAAAATCTGCACGGTGCGTTTGGAACTGGCCAGGTGATCATCCAGCACCGGCGCCTGCCGCTCCAATTGCTCCATGAATTGCAGCAGCAGCAGCGAAATGATCAACCGCAACCGCGTCTCGCTGCCGGCAATATCGCCGCCGGCGACGATGCCGTCGATCTCGTGGAAGCTGCGCGCCACATCGCGGCTGGCGGTCAGCACGTGCTGCTCGTTGCGCGAAAGCAGCCGGGTCAGCCGCGCGGTGTCGCGCTCGGACCAGGCCATCCAGTCGGGCCAGAGCCAATCCTCGTGCGGCCGCCTTACGCCCACGTCGAACAGCACCCAGATGATCTGGCTGGCCGAGACATGGGGATCGCCGAACTGGTGCAATTGCCAGGGGCGGACGACGAACATCTGGCCCTCGGTCAATTCATGGCGCTGGCCATCGACCTTGAGCACCATGGTGCCACGCGCCAGATAGGCGATCTTGACCCCTTCGTTGCAATGCTCCTTGAGCCCCCAATCCTGCGAGCGCGCCGCGTCCCAGCCGCCCACGGAAAGCACCTGCGGCAGCGCCTCGCCCAATGGCCTGCCCGGATATTTGCGGCGGGTCCAGGCGTTGAGCGCCACCTTGCCGGCCAGAGCGGCCTCGTGCAGGTCGGCGCAATTGCCCGCATACATCAGCGCTCCCGGCTCGGTGAATACGGCTGGCCGCGCCAGGGCGTGTAAACGTGCTTCCGCGTTCATGCTTCTCCCCCGATGTTCAAAATCTACCAGTGTTATCATTCGAACGCGCGCCGCCCTTGGCTGGGCAATGATCGTCGCGCTCGCCTCCTGGCCCTGAAGCTAGAGAGTCGGGCGTCCGCAAGTCAATCAGAACGGCACAGCAAGCCGTCGGACGGGCTTGCCGGACGGTGGAGGCGTTTTGCACAAGGCCGGGATGCGGCACTGTTCGAAATCTGCCGAAGGGGCGGGCTGCAACGATTGTTGTACGTACCCCAAGGCTGTTCGACCGGGGCGCCGGCATAGGGGTGGGACATGAAGCTCGGCATCAATCTGCTGTGCTTGACCGATTTCGTCACCGAGGCACATCTGCCGGCCATCCGGCGGATCAAGGCCCATGGCTATGACGGGGTAGAGGTGCCGGTTCTGTCCGGCGATCCGGCCCATTATGCCTGGCTGGGGCGGGAGCTGGATGCCATCGGCCTCGACCGCTGCACCACCTCCATCGTGCCGAGTCCGGATGCGAGCCCCATTTCGCCAGATGCGGATGCCCGCGCCGCCGGCCGCCGGCATCTCGATTGGGCGCTCGATTGCGCCATTGCCCTCGGGGCCCAGAGCGTCGGCGGGCCCATCCACGCGCCGATCGGCTATTTCACCGGCGCCGGACCCAGCGAAAGCGAACTGTCCCACGGCGCCGAGGCCCATAGGGCTCTGGCCGAACGCGCCCAGGCCAACGGGCTCTATCTCAGCCTCGAACATCTCAACCGCTTCGAGACCTATTTCCTCAACACCACCGCCCAATGCCGCGATTATGCGCGCCGGGTCGATCATCCCGCCCTGCGCATCATGTATGATACGTTCCATGCCAATATCGAGGATCGCAACCAGGTGGAGGCCTATGAAATCGTGGCCCCGCATGTCGGCATCGTCCATATTTCTGAGAACGACCGGGGCATCCCGGGGCGCGGGCATATCGATTTTCCGGCCATCATGGGTGCCGTCCGGCGCTCGGGCTATGACGGCTGGGTAACGCTGGAGGCCTTTGGCAGCGGGCTACCCGCCATCGCGGCGGCCACGCGCGTCTGGCGGCCGCTTTTCCCTGATCATGAAACGCTGTTTGCCGAAAGCGCCGCCTTCATCCGCCGCACCTGGGACGCGGCCGACCGGGAGGTGCCCGCATGATCGAAGCGCCCGTGTTCGAGATGCAGGCCATCTCCAAATCCTTCCCCGGCGTCAGGGCCCTGCACGAGGTATCCTTTGCCTGCGGCAAGGGGGAAGTGCATGCCCTGTGCGGCGAGAACGGCGCGGGCAAGTCGACGCTGATCAAAATCCTGTCGGGGGTTTACCGGCCCGATAGCGGCGCGGTGCTGATCGATGGGACCGAGCAGCATTTTGGCCACCCGCAGGAGGCCTTGCTGGCCGGCATTTCGGTCATCTACCAGGAATTTTCGCTGCTGCCCGAGCGCAGCGTGGCGCAGAACCTGTTCCTGGGCCGCGAGCCGCTGAGGAACGGCCTCATCGATAATAGAGCGATGATCGCCGAGACCCGGCGTGTGCTGGAACTTTTCGGCGTGCGCCACGGTATCGCGCCGGAAACGCTGGTGGCCGATCTCGACGTGGCCAGCCAGCAGATGGTCGAGATCGCCAAGGCCATTTCGCTCAATGCCAAGGTCATCGTCATGGACGAGCCGACTGCAGCGCTCAACGAGGCCGAATGCGACGTGCTCTTTGCGCTGGTCGACCGGTTGCGCGCCTCCGGCACCGCCATCGTCTATATCACCCATCGCATGCGCGAGGTGGCGCGGATCGCCGACCGGGTGACCGTGCTCAAGGACGGCGAGGTGACGGCGCGCTTCGACCAGGTCCCGGCGCCCGAGATGATCGTGCGCGCCATGGTGGGGCGCGACATTTCCGAATATTATCCAGATCCGGCCAAACCGGACGAGATCGGCGCGGATATCCTCACCGTCTCGGGCGGCGCCAATCATGCGGTGCACGACATCGACCTCACCTTGCGCGCCGGGGAGATCGTCGGCTTTGCCGGGTTGCAGGGCGCGGGCCGCACCGCTCTGGCCATGGCCTTGTTCGGCGCCCTGCCCTTCACGTCGGGCCGGGTGACGATCGATGGCCAGCACATGGACATCAAGACGCCGCGCGACGCCATTCGCGCCGGTATCGGCATGCTGCCGGGCGACCGCAAGGCGAGCGGCCTGGTGCTGATGCAGTCGGTGCGTGACAACGGCATGCTCACCGCCCGCAGCTTTGCGCGGCTTTTGGGCGGCAACGGCGCCAATCGCTTCATCGACCTTTCCGGCATGGATGCCCTGCTGGACCGGATGCGGGTTCGGGCTCCCTCCTATGAACAGGAAATGCGGTTCCTGTCCGGCGGCAACCAGCAGAAGGCCATCGTGGCGCGCTGGCTGGCACTGAAACCCAAGGTGCTGATCTTCATCGAGCCGACGCGCGGCATCGACGTGGACGCCAAGGCCAGCATCTACCACCTGATGCGTGATCTCGCCCGCGCCGGCACGGCCGTGATGATGGTCTCGTCGGACCTTCCCGAAATCCTGGGCGCCTCGGACCGGATCCTGGTCATGCGCGATGGCCGCATCGTCGGCGAGTTCGGGCGCTCCGCCAGCGAGGCCGAATTGATGCTGGCGGCAACGGGGGAAGCGGCGGAGGTGGCGGCATGACGGAGATATCCCAGAATCGGGCGCCGCGACGATTCCGCTTCGAGCGCCATGCCTCGACCCTGCTGCTGCTCGCCGCCATCGCGCTTTACGTGATCCTGCTCCTTGCCTTGGGACAGGTACGCTTCCTGACGCTGGACAATCTGGTGGCCATACTCGGCCGCTCCATCACCCTGGGCATTACCGCCATCGGGCAGACCTTCGCCATCCTGGTCGCCTCCATCGATCTCAGCGTCGCCAGCGTCATCTCGGCCGCGGCGGTGGTCACTTCGGTGATGATGAATGGCGATCCGGCCATGATGGTGCCGGCGATCGCCGCGGTGCTGGCGCTGGGCGCGGCGATCGGGCTGGTCAATGGCCTGGTGATCACCAAGCTCGAGGTCAATCCGCTGATCGCGACGCTCGGCATGTCGCTGATCATCCAGGGCGTGCTCTCGTACTATTACAATAATTTCGCCGGCAATGTGCCGGTCGAGTTCCAGATCTTCGCCTATGGCGCATGGGGCATCGTGCCCTATTCGCTGCTCTTCATGTTCGCCCTGGCCGGGCTGGCCTGGTTCGTGCTGCGCTTCACCCGCTTCGGCTCGGACATCTATTCGGTGGGCGGCAACAAGGATGCGGCGCGCCTGGCCGGCATCAAGACGGCGCGGGTCGTGATCGGCGCCCATGTCATCTGCTCGCTCTGCGCCGCCATTGCCGGAATCTACCTGGCGTCGCGGCTGCGCTCCGGCGCGCCCTGGATCGGCGCCGAGGGGGTTTATGACCTCGAATCCATCGCCGTCGTGGTCATCGGCGGCACCGTCCTGGCCGGTGGACGCGGCGGCATCTGGGGCACCATGGCCGGCGTCATCATCTTCTCGCTGATCGACTCGATCTTCAACGTGGCCGGCGTCGATGCCTTCGTGAAGCAGGTGCTGCGCGGCATCATCATCGTGGCCGCCGTGGCCTTCTACGCCGCCCGGTCGCAAAGGCCCGTGGCATGACCGAACAATCCCTCTCCCGGCCCGAAACCCGCAAGCGGCGCCTGCCGCAGATCAACCCGGTCTATGTGCTGGTCGTGGCCCTGATCCTGGCCATCATCGTCATGAACCCCGCCTTCGGCGAACCGACCGGCTACATGAATTTCCTGAAGCGTGTGGCGGCCCTGGCCATCCTTTCGGCCGGCGCGCTCTATGTCATCGTCTCGGGCGGCTTCGATCTCAGCGTCGGTTCGATCATGACGCTGACGGTGATCGGTTCATCCATGCTGGCCAGCAACGATCCGAATTCGACTTATTGGATCATTCCGCTGATGCTGGGCATCGGGCTGGTGATCGGCCTCGTCAACGGCCTGGTGGTCAGCTACCTCAAGGTGCCCTCACTGATCGCGACCCTGGGCATGATGATCACGCTCAATGGCGTGGCCTTCATGTGGTCGGGCGGCGCGCCGCGCGGCTATCTGCCGGACACGTTCCGCTTCTTCGGCCGCTACAACATCACGGATGTGCCGCTGATCGGCATCCTGCCCATCGCCGTGATCTGCCTTGTCGTCTTCGGCGCCACCCTGTGGTGGGGCATGCACCGCACCAATTTCGGCCGCATGCTGCACGCCGCGGGCGACAATCCCCAGGCGGCGCGCCTGGCCGGCGTGCCGGTGCAAAGGGTGCGCATTTCCGCCTTCGTGGTATCGGCGCTGACGGCCGTTCTGGCCGGGATCATCCTGGGCGGACGCGCCGGGGTCTCGGTCAATATCGGCTCGGGCTTCGAGCTGCAGGCGATTACGGCGGCGGTCATCGGCGGGGCGCAGCTTTTGGGCGGGCGCGGCTCGGTGCCGGCGGCCATTGCCGGGGCGCTGGCCCTCGAAGCGATCTTTACCCTGCTCAACCTTCTCGGCCTGGCGCAGCCGGTCCGGCTGGTCGTGCAGGGCCTGATACTCATCGGCGCGGTGGCTTTCGCCACCTATCAGCGCAAGCGCGCCGGCCGATGAGGGACGATGGGCGGCCAAGGCCGTCCCAGCACATGTGAGAAGCTCACAAGGGAGGAAGACGTGAACAAGACCTTATTGACCTTAGCCGTTCTCGGCATGCTGACGGGCGCCGCGAGCGCCCAGGCGCCGAACTTCGACGATCCGGCGGAATTCGCCAAGCAACGGGACCAGTTGACCGCGACCTTCAATGGCCCCGCCGACCAGGTCTACCTGCAATATGCCGGGGACTCGATGGCCGACACGGCCCAATACAAGAAGGACGGCCCCTGGACCGTCTGCTTCTCCAATGCCGGCGTCAACAATCCCTGGCGCGTGGTGGGCTATACCAACATGACCGAAGAGGTGAAGCTCCACCCTGAAATCGGCACCTTCACCCATGTCGATGCCGAAGGGTCGGACGACAAGCAGATCGCCGATATCGACGACCTGCTGGCCGGCGGGGATTGCGACGTGCTGATCGTGTCGCCGAATTCGACAGCGGCCCTGACCCCCGCCGTGGAAAAGGCCTGTGCCGCCGGCCTGCCTGTCATCGTGTTCGACCGCGGCGTCACCACCGATTGCCCCGTCACCTTCGTGCATCCGGTCGGCGGCTACGGCTTCGGCATCCAGGCGGCCGAGCACATCATCGCCAATGTTCCGGCGGGCGGCAAAGTGCTGATGCTGCGCATCCTGCCCGGCGTCGACGTGCTCGAAACCCGCGCCTCGGGCGCCCGCAACATGTTCACGGAAGCCGGTCTCGACATCCTGGGCGAGGAATTCACCGACGGCGACAATGCCAAGACCAAGTCGATCGTCGAGGACTACCTGCAGCGCGGCGGCATCGACGCCGTCTGGATGGATGCCGGCGCAACGGCCGTTGCCGCCGTGGAAGCCTTCGAGGACCAGGGCATGGACGTCCCGGTCGTCACTGGCGAAGACCAGCAGGACTACCTGCAGAAATGGCGCGACCTGGGCTTCAAGGGCATCGCCCCCACCTACCCGACCTATCAATGGCGCACCGCGATCATCGCGGCGGTGAACACGCTCAAGGGCGAGCCGGTGCCGAGCCCGGAATGGGTCCTGCCGCAGCCGGCCATCACCCAGGACGTGCTCGACCAATATATCAACGAAAAGATGCCGCCGCTGCACTACGCCATGTGCGGCTGCGAGGACATGCCGAGCTATCCCGAAGCCTGGGGCGGCTCGAAATAATCCGCAACTGGGGCGCCCCCGGGCGCCCCAGTTCTGACGCGGACCGCTTGGCCGCGCGAGTGCAGAATAGCATCGATCAGGGCATGGACGGCCAGCACGTCGCGTCCGGAGGCGGCGGGCTGCCGCCCCGAGGTGATGGCCTCGACAAAGTCCAAAATCAGGGCCTGATGGGCCTGGCTGGAAAAACCCATCGGATCGGCGCCCGCACCGGAGCCGGCATCCTCGCCGGCGACATCCAGGCTGGTACCGTCATGGAAGCGGGCGGTAAGCACGGTGCCGTCGAGCACGGCCCTGCCCCGCTCGCCGATCAATTCGATAATGTCGGGCTGTCCCGGAAAGGCGCAGGTTGTGGCGCTGATGCTGCCAAGCGCGCCATTGGTGAAGCGCAGGCTGGCCACCGCCATGTCCTCGCCTTCCATTTGATGAACCGGGCTGGTGGTCGCAAAGCCGGTCACCGTCTCGGGTGCGCCGGTCAGCGACAGCATCAGGTCCAGATTGTGTATGGCCTGGGTCAGCAATACGCCGCCGCCGTCCCGAGCCAGACTGCCTCGCCCCGGCTCGTCGTAATAGCTTTGCGGCCGCCAATAGCTGGTGCGGGCACTCGCATGGATCAGCGGCCCCAGCCGTCCCTCCTGCATCAGTTCCCGAAGCGCCGACGCTGCGGGACGAAACCTGTTCTGCAATACAATTCCAACTCTTATGCCAGCTTCTTCAGCCAAAGCGACAAGTCGCTCCGCTCGTGGGGTGCTAACCTCGATTGGCTTCTCCAGCAGGATATGCTTGCCCGCAGCGGCAGCGCTGCGCACCAGATCGAGATGTGTATTGGGCGGCGTGAGGATCAATACAGCTGCGACGCGGGGATCGTTCCAGATGGTTTCGATCGTCTCGGCAATGGGGAAGCCGTGAGCCTGTGCGAAGGTCGCCCGCCGCTCCGGCGACGGGCTGAAGGCATGGAGAACCTCGATCCGGTCGCGCAAGGCGGCGAGTGCTCGCGCATGGGGCAGCGACGCCATGCCCAATCCGATGATGGCGACGCCGAGCTTTGCCACCCCCTCGGGCCTCAGGTGCCCAGCCGCCTGGATGTGGCGCTGTCGAACAGATGCGTCGTGCCGGCCTGCGGCGCCAGCCAGATTTCCTCGCCGATGCTGGCGGACAGCCTTTGCCGCAGCAGCGCCGAAATCCGATCTTCACCCAATTGCACCACGACGAATGTTTCAGATCCGGTCGGCTCGATGGTTACGATCCGGCCATTGAGGCCCTGCCCCGGATCGGCCAGCAGCAGATGCTCTGGCCTGATTCCGAGCGTGGCCGCGAGGCCATCGGGCGCGCCCGCGCCGGCATCGACCGGCAGGTGGAAACCGCTCGGCGTTTCGAATACCTGCCGTCCCTGCTCCTGGCGCACGGTACCGGTGAGGAAATTCATGGCGGGCGAGCCGATGAAGCTGCCGACGAACATGTTGGCGGGAAAATCGTAGAGGTC
>NZ_LVVY01000108.1:2500-5471 GCF_001650025.1 Devosia elaeis
GAAACCCGACCATTTAGGTCACCCGAAAGGGAGCTAACCCGGCGAACTGAAACATCTAAGTAGCCGGAGGAAAGGACATCAAACGAGACTCCGTTAGTAGTGGCGAGCGAACGCGGACCAGGCCAGTGGCCTGAGGGTAAGAACGGGAAGGACTTGGAAAAGTCCGCCATAGTGGGTGATAGCCCCGTACCGGTAGAAAGCCCTTAGGTCCTCGAGTAAGGCGGAACACGTGAAATTCTGTCTGAACATGGGTAGACCACTATCCAAGCCTAAGTACTCGCACACGACCGATAGCGAACCAGTACCGTGAGGGAAAGGTGAAAAGCACCCCGACGAGGGGAGTGAAATAGTACCTGAAACTGGATGCATACAAACAGTCGGAGCCCGCAAGGGTGACGGCGTACCTCTTGTATAATGGGTCATCGACTTAGTCTAACTAGCAAGCTTAAGCCGTTAGGTGTAGGCGCAGCGAAAGCGAGTCTGAATAGGGCGTTAAGTTAGTTGGATTAGACCCGAAACCGAGTGATCTAGGTATGAGCAGGCTGAAGGTAAGGTAACACTTACTGGAGGGCCGAACCCACGTCTGTTGAAAAAGACGGGGATGACTTGTTCCTAGGGGTGAAAGGCCAATCAAACTCGGAAATAGCTGGTTCTCCGCGAAAGATATTTAGGTATCGCCTCAGACGAATACCTCGGGGGGTAGAGCACTGGATGGGCTAGGGGGTCTCACCGACTTACCAAACCTAACCAAACTCCGAATACCCGAGAGTACTATCTGGGAGACAGACGGTGGGTGCTAACGTCCATCGTCAAAAGGGAAACAACCCTAACCTACAGCTAAGGTCCCCAAGTCATAGTTAAGTGGGAAAGCATGTGGGATTGCTTAGACAACCAGGAGGTTGGCTTAGAAGCAGCCATCCTTTAAAGATAGCGTAACAGCTCACTGGTCAAGCGATCCTGCGGCGAAGATGTACCGGGTCTAAAACTATGCACCGAAGCTTAGGGTTTGCACGTTTACGTGCAAGCGGTAGCGGAGCGTTCCGTAAGCCTGTGAAGCCATACCTGTGAGGGGTGGTGGAGGTATCGGAAGTGCGAATGATGACATGAGTAGCGACAAAAAGTGTGAGAGACACTTTCGCCGAAAGTCCAAGGGTTCCTGCGCAATGCTAATCAGCGCAGGGTTAGCCGGCCCCTAAGTCGAGGCAGAAATGCGTAGACGATGGGAACCACGTTAATATTCGTGGGCCAGGTGGTAGTGACGGATCGCGCGGGTCTGTATCCCCTTATCGGATTGGGGGTGCAGTGAGCCGGTTCCAGGAAATAGCTCCACCAATATTGACCGTACCCGAAACCGACACAGGTGGACTGGTAGAGTATACCAAGGCGCTTGAGAGAACTATACTGAAGGAACTCGGCAAATTGCACGCGTAACTTCGGGATAAGCGTGACCTTGCTCTGGGCAACCAGCGTAAGGTGTCACAAAAGAGGGGGTGGCGACTGTTTATCAAAAACACAGGGCTCTGCGAAGTAGCAATACGACGTATAGGGTCTGACGCCTGCCCGGTGCCGGAAGGTTAAAAGGAGAGGTTAACGCCTTGAATTGAAGCCCCGGTAAACGGCGGCCGTAACTATAACGGTCCTAAGGTAGCGAAATTCCTTGTCGGGTAAGTTCCGACCTGCACGAATGGCGTAACGACTTCCCCACTGTCTCCAGTATAGACTCAGCGAAATTGAATTCCCCGTGAAGATGCGGGGTTCCTGCGGTCAGACGGAAAGACCCCATGAACCTTTACTATAGCTTTGCGCTGGCACTTGTGTCGGCATGTGCAGGATAGGTGGTAGGCTTTGAAGTCAGGGCGCCAGCCTTGGTGGAGCCGCAAGATGAGATACCACCCTTATCGTCATAGGTGTCTAACCGCGGCATAACAGTGTCCGGGACAGCGCATGGTGGGTAGTTTGACTGGGGCGGTCGCCTCCCAAAGAGTAACGGAGGCGCGCGATGGTGGGCTCAGACCGGTCGGAAATCGGTCGCTGAGTGCAATGGCATAAGCCTGCCTGACTGCGAGACTGACAAGTCGAGCAGAGACGAAAGTCGGTCATAGTGATCCGGTGGTCCCGTGTGGAAGGGCCATCGCTCAACGAATAAAAGGTACTCTGGGGATAACAGGCTGATACTGCCCAAGCGTCCATAGCGACGGCAGTGTTTGGCACCTCGATGTCGGCTCATCACATCCTGGGGCTGGAGCAGGTCCCAAGGGTATGGCTGTTCGCCATTTAAAGTGGTACGTGAGCTGGGTTCAGAACGTCGTGAGACAGTTCGGTCCCTATCTGCCGTGGGTGTTGGAATATTGAGAGGAGCTGTCCCTAGTACGAGAGGACCGGGATGGACGAACCTCTGGTGGACCTGTTGTGGCGCCAGCCGCATTGCAGGGTAGCTAAGTTCGGACGGGATAACTGCTGAAAGCATCTAAGCAGGAAGCCTCCCTCAAAACGAGTATTCCCTTGAGAGCCGTGGAAGACCACCACGTCGATAGGCCGGGTGTGGAAGCGCAGCAATGTGTGAAGCTTACCGGTACTAATAGCTCGATTGGCTTGATCGTTCTCATTAATCAATGCTCGCAACGACAAAGTCGTTGCTGTTCTTCTCCCTCACGGTGCGTGGCACCTGCGGGAACGCGGCGCATCAGCGCCGGGGTCGTCGCCATGCTCCTCCGGAGCCAGGCAATGACCAATCGGTTCAGATCAAAATCCAGAATTCACCGCTTATGTTTTTCGCTGACCTTGTGGTTCTTGCGAGGAGCCCAGGACCCGATCCCATCCCGAACTCGACCGTCAAAGTCCTCCGCGCCAATGGTACTAAGTCTTAAGGCTTGGGAGAGTAGGTCACTGCAAGGTCTGCCAAAAACATAAACGTCTCAATACAAAACAAAATCAAACCCCCGGTCAGAAATGACCGGGGGTTTTGTGTTCT
>NZ_LVVY01000109.1 GCF_001650025.1 Devosia elaeis
ACTCTCCATAAAACCGGAGGGGACTTGGGGCTCAGGTCAGCGGCCATGCCCGAAATGCCCTCCGCCATGGCGTTGACTTCGCCGTCTGTCTTCATGGCGATGCTGACGGCTTCGCGCTCAATGGCTTCCAGAACACGGACGGTGTTCCAGAGTGCGGCCTCGACTGTGGCAATGTCTTCTGCCTTCGGGGGCGATTTGGTCATCATGCACCTGCCTTTCGGTCGCTGGAGCGCAACGGGGCATGGGCACGGTCCAGAAATAGGCCCTGGACGGCACCGCCCATATCGCGACCGGGCATCGTCTGGTCGCGGTAGAGCCATAGACCCGTAATCGTCGGGTCGATGGCCATAGCGTCGGCTTTGAACTGGTCGACCAGTTCCACAAGCAACTGGTCAGTGGTAGCAGCGCCAGATCGAAGAGCGCGGCTCATGGCGGGTGAGATTTTGGACACGTTGCTCATGCGCTCGCTCCGCCGTCCAGCATGTCGGCAATGTCACGAACGTTGATGCCATGCGAGTGACCGACATAGGGACCAACCGCAGAGGTGGTGCGGATAATCGCCGCCACTTCCGTCAAGGTGACCGGGCGATAAGCTGCAAGAGCGTCGTGGGCGGCGCGGAACCTGTGGTAGGCGGTCGTATCCTTCTCAAGGGCCTCCGCGTATCCAGACTGAGCCTCGATTGCGCGGTACTTGAGGCCCTGGCGAGCGAGGCGGCGTCGGGCCAGAGCATAGTTCTTCCGAACGACCTGAGCCTTGGTGCTGTCATCCGCGACAACGGCCAGATCGGCCGCCATGTCCTCTACGAGAATCTTCGCAGCATATTCCGGGTGATAGGTCTGGAACGTCTCGCCCAACCTGGCGTACTTGCGGCGGGGAAACTCGACATAGAGATAGGCTTTATCGAGCAGGTCCGCCTTATGTCGCCGGACTTCATCAAAGGCGGTCTGCGAATTCTTGTGCTCAGTGGCGGCGGGAGAGAATGTTTCCCATATCCATTGAAAGAACCTCCAATTGATTGTGGGGCTGGGGCCACGTTGCAACCTCCTGCCCCGAGCCGGATTTGTTCAGGCGCCAGAACTGCGGTGGTCTGCAAGCACCTTCGCCGTTGCCATTGCGTACTCGTTGACCGCGGCGAAGAAGGCCATTTCGATGCCGGTGGTGTGCCTGCCCCAACTGGTGCGGGGCTCGCGGCGACGGGCTATCATGCTATCTGCGATGCACTGCAGCAGCGTGGCGTTGCCGTTGGTGGGGTGCTGGCCGATGTAGGTGAGGTATTCTTCCCCCAGGCGACGGCCCAGAGCGCAATCCTCTGAATAGTCGCCGGTCGAATCGACATTCCAATAATCGAAGCCACAACCTTCGATCTTGCGCGTGACGAACGACAGGTCGTCGGCATAACCGGTGTAGGTCGGTACTGGACGGATGAATTCTCGCTCATCAGCACCCATCTGCCGGAATCCCCAATATTGATCGGGGTCGCCGCTGTGGATGCTCACCCGCCAGCGGCCGGCAAGTCCCGGCTCTGCCATGGCCGCAATGGCTCGTTCAATGTGCACAGCGGCGAGAGGAAGGCCGGTCAGCCCGGCAGTCTCTGGGTCAATAAAAGCCGTGGCTACATCGCTGGACGAAGCCGTTGTACTGCCGCTCATGACGGCAGCAAGAGGAATTGCGGAGGTGGCCGCGACGGACTGAAGCATTTTGCGCCTCGTGATGGTGTTGTTGGACGGGCGCGTTGTGTTTTCGGTGGTGGTCATTGGGCAAGCCTCCGGCGGTGGCGCGAACAGGTTTGTTCGGCTTTGGCGTGAATGGGTGGTTGGAAAAGTCCGCGGTATTGGACCCGTCACCCCCAAGCTGCACTTGCGAAAATATCAAGTGAGCTTGGTTTAAGCTCTAATAGAGGTTGTGTCAAGCACGCTTGATATAAAATCTACCAGACTGTAGAATCGGCTGTATGATTACCTCAGAACAAATCCGGGGTGCCCGCGCCCTTTTAGGAATGACGCAAGCCAAGCTGGCGGAGCTGGCAGGCATATCCACCACCGGGCTGAATAATATCGAGCGGGGTGGTAGCGACCCGAAGGCCTCGACGCTAAGAGCCATTACCGCTGCCTTGGAGGCGGCCGGCGTGCAGTTCATCCCCGAGAACGGTGGCGGGGCGGGGGTGAGACTGGCGAAGCGGAAGGGGGAAGGATAGTATTGTGTGACAATGCAATACGACGCAGATTTCAGTCATGATCTGGCTATTGCTTCCATTCAAACCGAATCCAGTCATATTGTCTGGCGTTACTGGGAGGCGACATGACTTCGGAAATTTGCGTAATGAACCGATTGGCCGTGGTATTGGCTGCTGATAGCGCAACCACTGTGACACAAAGTACCGCCGAGGGGACGCAGCAGCGATACTTCAAGGGCGCCAATAAGATATTCCAGTTATCCCACCACCACCCTGTAGGCCTTATGATCTATGACTCGGCGGACATACTGAATGTCCCTTGGGAGATTGTGGTGAAGGAGTTCAGGAGCCATCTGGGTACTAAAAGCTTCAATGGACTGTCAGGCTATGCGGAGGAGTTCTTCGGTTTCTTGCAGGGAAACCCCCGGCTCTTTCCAGAGGCTGTGCAACGTGATCGATACCTGCAGGCCGCCAGAACCGCTTCCCTGAATGCATTCCTACCTCAAGACACGAAGCCAGATGAGGCCGCAAGACGAACTCTCGCAGACGAAGCATTACTTAAGGCACAGCAGGCCTTGGCTACAAAAGGCTTCCCTGATGGCCTGGATGCTGCCTTCCTTGCCGACACCATTACGCAAACTCGTGACGAAGTCATTGCCATGAACAATGACTGGATATCTTACCTAAACGTCATACCTCCTACCAATCTTCAAGCGCTTGCAGATTTTGGGATCGAAGCTGTCCTTGGAGTGGACCCCATTTCGCCGGACAGCTGGCGGTTG
>NZ_LVVY01000110.1 GCF_001650025.1 Devosia elaeis
GCAAGGATATGGATGCCATACTTTGTCAACAGGACCTAGATAGACTTGCGATCGCGATTTGCTTCTGAATTACAGGATTTGCAGATCGAGATCGTCAAAATAATCGATCCGGATGCCCCGTTCCACATTGGAATGCGCGATACGAATTTTCTTGCCTCTATCGCTATGGCGTCCATTGCTCTGACGACGCCGGGCAAGACGCCAAAGGCAAAGGATGAAGATCTGAAGGTGGTGACCGACATCCTTATCCGGGCAGTCGACTTAGGCATCGAGGAGCAAGATGAAGAGTTTCAAGCTGCGTTCCACGCAGAATTCATGCAGCGATGGGAGATGTACTTGCTGCCCGTCGCTTACTTGTTGGGTGACCACGAAAAATACCTACAGCTAGAGAAGCCAGTGGCAAAAATGCTCGCTGAAAGCATGGAATTCGAACCTTCTCTGGTGTGGCTCTTGAATGCTGAAGCTGAGCTAAACGTCGCAATTAGGACATCGGCGTCCAAAGTGTGGCCGCTGTTCCAGCTCAGGTCCTGATCATGTGCTACGGCACCTGCGGCTTCGGCGCCGGCTCACCGATCTCGACGACAAGCTGAGGGTTGAAGCCGCGCTGGTTCTCGAGGCGGTATCCCTTCGGATTCGTCATCACCCTGGTGCGACCGATGCTGTAGTCGAAGCTCTCATGGACATGCCCATGGTACCAAAGTGCCGGCTGATAGCGCTCGATCAGCCACTCGAGATCGCTGATGTACGCGGCCGTCAGCGTGTCGTTCTTGTACCGCTCGCCAACGCTGCCGCGGGCTGGCCCATGGTGCGTCACGACCACGGTTTCGCCGTCGAACGGCGTCGCAAGCACACTCTCTATATAGGCGACGCTGCGCTTGTGGATCTCGCGAGCATGAGCGGGAATAAACGGTCGCGAACTGGAATCGACGAGTCTTACGAGCCTGTGGTCATTCAGGCCGGTGCGCGCAGTGTACATCGCTGAGTCGAGAAGGATCGGATCGGCTTCGGGATTGAATAGCAGGTAATCCGTCCACAACGTCGCCCCCACGAACCTGACTCCGTCGACGGTCCAGCACATGTCGTCGAGAACACGAACGTCGCCCCACGCGCTGGCCCTGCCGGCGGCGAGGCGTTCGGCTTCGATCGAGCTGCGGTAAAATTCGTGGTTGCCCAGGACGCTGACGACGCCCGCTTTGGTATGCGGTGCGATGTTCTCCTGCAGCCAGCGCACGTGCTCCTGGCCGCCACGGGCCACATCGCCAGCCACAAGGGCGATGTCGACGTCATCGGGGACGCCCCAATATTCGGGGTTGTGGTATTCGACCTCGAGGTGGAGGTCGCTCATGAGCCAGACTTTCATGGCTTGATCTCGATCGCTTCGACGACATCGGTGTCGTCGCGGAAGTCGAGCTTCGGCTGGAGTTCGAGCCGCTGCTTGATCTGGGGCCATGTGACAGGGGCGTAGCCCATCACGTCCACTCCGACATCGATCGATTGTGCAGTTCCCGGGAGATTGCCATGGGAATGGCCGTACAGCTGCACTGCCCCACGGCGCATGTTTCTCCACACGCGCAGCGAGTAATGGCAGAGAACGAGCGTTTGGCCGTCAACGACTGTCTCGGTCAGTTGGTCGATCGACTTCCACGGCAGCTTCAAGGTTTCGCCCTTGAAATCGTGGTTTCCGACGATCAATCTCTTGGTGCCGTTCAACATCTCGAACAGGCGGCGGGTCCACTTCGGCGACGCACGATATGCGAAATCGCCCAGGTGCCAGACCTCGTCGTCAGGCCCGACGACGGCGTTCCAATTCTCGACCAGGCCCATGTCATGAGCGGTGATATTGTCGTAGGGCCGGTCGCACATCTTGATGATGTTGGCGTGCCCAAAATGATGGTCGGCGGTGAAGAAGGTGGTCATCGTTGTCTCCCGTAATGACCAGCTTCTGCCCCGGAGACATGCAAGGCACACGCACTTTCTTTCAGGGAGCCGCCACGCTGTCAGTCTGTGCGACTGACGGCCCGTCCCATGCCCGCTGCCTCCTCTCAGATCTCGCCGCCTTCGGACCCACCTCGCTGTCGTCGAGGGGCGTATAGAGCGTGCGGCCCACGGCGACTTTCTGCAGGCGAAGGAAGGTCAAGATCGTCGGCCCTGGCTCACGGCGGCTATTTATGACGTCAGCGAGGCTCTGGCGCGTGATGCCGATCTGCCGGGCGAGCGCGGCTTCGGAGCCCGCTTTCGCGGCGGCTTTTCGGAGCCGAATATGCACCTCCATGCCGTCGAGTGGCCTGACCCCATAGGGTGGTCCGGTTTCAGTCTTA
>NZ_LVVY01000111.1 GCF_001650025.1 Devosia elaeis
CCCAACCGCCAGCTGTCCGGCGAAATGGGGTCCACTCCAAGAAAGACCTCAAAAGCGCGGTCTTCAAGATGAAGAATAAGTTCATCGGACTACTGACACCAGCAGAGCAGCAGTTGCTAATCGATTTCGGAGACCGTGCGATCTGGAACCCCGCATTCCGCGACCGAGAGGTCTTCAGTGACTTCGTTGCCGTCTTAATGAACAGCGGACTTGTCCAAGCTGACGAAATACCAGCATTGGAGGGCACCAAAGATCTAGTCATCATGTACGTTCTATCTACGTTTCATGGGACGAGGATTTCCCTCGGTGATGGAAAGTTTTGCGACCTGCAAGCCGGCTACGACAACCGGCAAGGAAATCTCGAAGTAACTGCTGACATCTTGTCCTCTACATCTCCCAAACGAATTTCACAGAAGTGCTGCCTCTTCTGGACCGAAATGTCTGGATCGGATTTCTGCGATCCAGCTCTGGGGAAGGGCCCTTGGGAGGGCCTGATAGCACTGGAAGGTGGGAAGCTCGTGGCTGTTGACTAAGAGGCCGACAGCCTTTTCAGCTTCGTTGAGACTACCCGAACGTCGAGATCAGGCTCGAGCAGCTTGCATCGTACGCAACTTCGGTAGCAGCTCGTCAGAAAGCCACCTCTCACCGTTATGGTTTGGCTCACGGTCGAGCGAACCAATGTTTCTTGCGATTTCGATGGCAATTTGTTTGTAGCGATGGTCGTTCGCTAAGACCATTCGTTTCAGAGCGTGTTGTATTTGCACTGATACATCTGGGTTCATCATATGCTGACGTGACCAATACAACTTGAAAAGCCCGTCATGCACACGCTTCATCTCCTTGTCAGCGCTTATCGTAACTTTTGTTAGGAATCCGGCAAATTCCACGTCCGACATATGAGGGTGCGTGGCAGGATATTCCTTCAACTCCAAGGCGAACTCTCTCATGTGCCGGCCCGCGGTGAGGATGTTGGTAAGCATCAATGCGTTGGACCGCTGAAATCCTGGAGCGACGAAAAATTCTAGCGCTAGGAATGTTGCAACGAGCACCGGGATACCGATCGCGTATTGCAGAAGTTGCGTGGCCACGTAGATCATGACGCCAACGTTGATCAAGGTGTAGATCGGATGGTCGTTCGCGCGACCAAAGAAGGAAAATGGCGCCAGTAACCCTTCAAACATAAAGTGCCGCAGAGAGACCAAAACCAACTCAGTACGCTTCATGGACAGGACGCTTTCGGCCCAGGCACGAATGATGATCGCCTCCATCCTGTCCCAGCCGTTGGCGCCTGCTGGGGTTCGCGCCCAATGAATGTTTGAGCGCGCCTCCACAAATGCTTGCTCGAAGGGGTTCTGCATCTTCGGCCTTGCTCCTTTGCGAGGACACACACCCAAGATCCCGGGTATCCTTTCCGAAAGCAAGACCTCAGGAACGCCGACTAACCTCCGGACGGATCAGCAGGATCGATCACTTGCTTTTCGATGGATCAACGGACAAATTCTCTGGACTGAAACGTCGTGGGGGCGACCACCCATATGGCAACAAGACCATATTCGCAGAAGTCGGTCTTCGACCTGGAAGCGATCTTCGAGCGGTCGGCCAACGACGCCAACGAACTCGGGCGGCTTGCCAACGAACTTGCTTTCCGTAATACGGCGAAGGCACGGTCCTTGGCGATGAAGATCGACGAAGCGCTGGCCGTACTTGCCAAGCAGAAGGTCGTGCCAATCACTGGATCAGGCGCTGCCGCAAGGAGCGCATCTCCACCACCGTCTGCTCCCAACGTCCCACCAGTGAATCCAAGCGCGCCTCAATTGAAGGTCGTGCCCCCCACCCAAGCAGCCGGCGAGCCAAAGCGAGTTGAGGCCGCAGGCGATCGCGTCGATCTCGGCCCGCTGCCCACCTTCGAGCCCACTGGCAGGACCAATGATCCTCAGGCAATCCTGGCTGCCTGGACCGCCTTGGAGGCGCTCTCGCCGCAAGGCTACAAGCGCCCTGAAGACATGGCCTCAGGAGACAGATCTCGGGTCACGCTGTTCGAGCGCGGCATACCGTGGGGTCCGGACGCCCGCAGCAAGCCCAATCACCGGCTCTATTTCGAGGTCGTCCTTGGCGCGATCGCTCTCGACAAGGCCACGGACGAGCTGGTGAAGGTCTTCGGCGAGGACGAGGAGCGGTCGCGTCCCGATGGCAAGCGCGCGGCCATTGCCTCGATTCTGATCGACAAGGAGGGCTTCGTCCTCGAGGAGAATGGCATCGCTGTATCGAGCTTCGCCTGGGCGTTGAAGCCGGCGCTGGAGTTGAAGCTGGGCAGCCTGGGCGCGTGGCCTAAGGTCGAGCAGCGCATTCTCGAGCGGCTTGATCGCATGGTCAGGCGCCACGACGAGGACGGCAATCCGATCGCCATCGATCTCGATGTCGTCCATTCGGCGCATCGCTGGCTGGTTTCTCAGTTCGAGGTGCCGGGGCATCTCGTCGAACCGCCAACCTTTGCTCTTAAGGTCTTCCACCACTTCAAGGCGAAAACACCACCCGAGCCATCGCTGCTGAACTCCTTCTACCTCGAGGATCTCGCCAAGGCCTCGGAGATGATAGGAGCGAACGGGGCAGGGGTCGGGCTGCAGCGATATCTTGGCATCGGCCGGCCCGAAGACCGAGTGGACGTCCTGTCCCCTGCCGCTGCGGTCGAGCAGTTCGTTGCTCCTTCGCTGATGCCGCAGGCGCGGTGGCCATCGGCCGGCGGTCATCCTCTCGTCCTGCTGCAGCAGGCGGCCGTCAATGCCGCGCGCGAAGAGTTGGGCGACGATGCTGGCATCATGGGCGTCAATGGACCGCCCGGAACCGGCAAGACGACCTTGCTAAGGGATGTGGTCGTTGGGTGCGTCCTCGACCGCGCCACCGCCATGGCGGGGTTCCAGAACCCCCAGGATGCGTTCTCGACGACAGGAGAAAAGCTGGCGTTCGGCTCCAACGCCTTCCTCCACTTCTATCGACTCGACGCCTCGCTCAAGGGTCATGAGATCGTCGTGGCCTCGTCCAACAACAAGGCTGTCGAGAACGTCAGCAAGGAATTGCCTCTCAAGGAAGCCAATGGCCGAAACGGCGAGATGACTTATTTTCGATCGATCAGCGATCTCATCGCCAACCCCAAGCGGTCCGGATACTTCGAGGCCGAGGAGGAGGCGAACGCCGCCCCGGTGGAGACATGGGGATTGATCGCCGCCGTCCTCGGCAATGGCCGGAATCGTGGCGCTTTCCAGCAAGGCTTCTGGTGGAACGAGGACGGCGGCTTCCTGACCTATCTGAAGGCCGCGCGCGGCAACAATGTCATGCGCGAGATCAAGGACGAGCGGACAGGCGAGATCATCAGGCGCGAGATGCCGAGCGTGGTGATCAACGAGAAGCCTACGACCAACGAAGCCGATGCCGCTGCCCAATGGCGCAGGGCCCGCTCGGCCTTCCTGAAGCAGAAGAAGGCCGTCGATGCCGAGCTCGCTGCGATCGAAGGGATGCGTCGCGACATTCAGTCCCTGAAGGAAGCGATCTCCGAATTGCAGCGGCTGAACGAATTACGGCCGCGGTTCGACCAAGCGGTTGCCAATGCCCGGCAGGCGGGTGAAGCAAGGCGACAGAAGCACGCGAACGCAAATGCTCAGGCCGAGCGCGACAAGACAACGCTCGACAGCCATCTGGCCAGCCGCCCCGGATTTTTCGCCCGATTATTCGGCACGGCTTCGTGGAAAGCATGGAGCGCCAGCCAGCAGCGTCTCGCCGGCGCGTTGCGGCAGTCCAATCAGCGCGCTCAGGAGGCCCGCAACGCCCTCGAGGCGGCGCGCGCCGAGTGGAGCAAGGCCCAAGGCCAACTCCAGCGGCTTGATCGAGCAGTCGCTGGCAAGCAGCAGGATGTCATGCGGCTCGACGCTGCATCATCCGCGGCAAGGAACCGCCTAGGCGATCGCGTCATCGACGACATCTTCTTCCAGAAGGAACACGAAACCATCCAACTGACGGCACCATGGCTGCCCGACGACGTGCATCGCATGCGCGAAGATCTGTTCGCCGCCGCATTGGCAGTCCACAAGGCTTTCATCGATGCTTCGGCCAACCGGCTGCAGCACAACCTCGGCCTGCTGATGTCGGGCATGACCGCCGGGGCATTCCAGTCGCCGGCGCACCGCGATCTGCTTCCCGACTTGTGGTCGAGTCTGTTCATGGTCGTGCCAGCGGTGTCCACGACCTTTGCATCCGTCCGCACCATGTTCGGAGATCTCGCATCGGAGAGCATTGGATGGTTGCTGATCGACGAAGCGGGGCAGGCGGTTCCTCAGGCGGCGGTCGGCGCCATCATGCGCGCCAAGCGCACCATCGTCGTTGGCGACCCGCTTCAGATCCCACCGGTGGTGTCTCTGCCCGAGAAGCTCAATACCGAAATCTGCAAGTTCTTCGACATCGACCAAGCCGAATGGTCGGCTCCTGCGGCGTCCACCCAGACGCTTGCGGATCAGGCCTCGCGCTTCAAATCCACCTTCGTCACCGACATCGGCGATCGAGAGGTCGGTCTGCCGTTGCTGGTGCACAGGCGGTGTCAGAACCCGATGTTCGACGTGTCCAACACCATCGCCTATGCAGGCCAGATGGTTCACGCGGTTGGCCCTCGTAAGCCCGGCCCCATTGGGGCTGCTCTGGGCCAATCCCGATGGGTGGACGTCAATGGCGATGCCGAGAGCAAATGGCGCCCTGCCGAAGGCGAGGCTGTCGTTGGCATGCTTGCCGCCCTTGCTGCCGCAGACGTTCAAGATCCGGACGTCTTCATCATCACGCCCTTCAAGGTGATCGAGCAGGAGATGCGCCGGCGCCTGGACAGGGAGGCCGGCCTGCTCAGATCGCTCGGCGTGAAGGCTGACGAATGGCCCCGGGATCGCGTCGGCACAATTCACACCTTTCAGGGGCGGGAGGCCGACACCGTCATCCTTCTCCTCGGTGCACCGAAACCCAATCAGCATCGGGCGCGCCAGTGGGCTGCCAGTCCTCCGAACATCATCAATGTTGCGGTCTCAAGGGCGAAGCAGAACCTTTATGTGGTGGGCTCGGCGACAGCCTGGTCAGCGGCAGGCACCAGCCTGCAGGTGCTGCAGCGAGCTCTCGCCCAGTCTGCATAGGTGGAAGCCACCAGACCGACGCTTACTCAAGGCCCTCGAGGATGCGCCATGCCCGATGATAGGTGGGACCTGCTGGACCCACAGCGGCTCCCCAGTCTGCGGCGGTCAGACCCGTGCCGAAGAAGTCGATGCGGTTTTCGTCGATCGGCCAGTAACACAGGGGCTGCAGACGATCCTTCGTGGTCCCCAGTACCTCAGCCAACCTCTCCGCAGCCGCGGGACCACGGATCGGCATCGTCTCGGGACGGTATCGTCCAAGCCTTGCGAGCTTGAGCAGGTCGAAGGCGCGAGGGTAGATATTGATCCCTGCGGCGCGAGCAACCAGCCCTGCAAGGTTCTCGTCTGGCAGCGGCGTAACCGAGCGATAGAGGATGCTCATTGGTCGTGCACCACCTCGACCTGCCGGACGCCCTCCCGAAACGGGTTGTAGTTGACATAGTTGTTCGGCATTGCCCGCGTATCCACGGCGAGCTCCAAATCCTCGTATTCGACGCAGGACGCGCCGCGTCGAACGGCGTGCAGGGCGGCTTCCTCCAGGATGCGGGACACAAGGCCAATGCAACCGCCAGAGGCAGCCCAGAGCCGTTCGGGGATTTCCTCGTCGAGAAGGTCGGTCTCCTCCGGGAAGAGATCGAACTCGGTCAGCTTCATCGCGGCTTCCTGGCAGTATTCCAGGAAGATCACCTGATCGCCCTCATCGCTCCATCGCAACGGCGAGAAGTCGATCTTGGACAGTTCACGGTTGGTGAGCTGGGAGTCGATCGAAAGGTGGATTCTGGCTTCCGGAATGCCAACGAAGACCATGGGGACCAAGCCTCGGATCGTCATTGTCTTTAGCGTGTCCGTGACCACTGTGCTTTCGATCTTCTGCGACTTGATCGCCTTCCCCTCGGGAGACTTGGCCTTGCTGTCCGCGAGGTGCTGGATTTCATCGAGGATAAGGAGTTCGGCCTGCCGTCCGATCTCCTTTCCAGTCGCCGGGTCCTCATAGGTCCCGTTCAGATAGGAGTAGACTCGGCGCAAAAGGATTGGGCCAGTTCCAACATCTGCGTTCTTGTCTCCAAATGCTCTGAGGATGTCGGTGGCCAAGGAGCGAACCGAGGCATTGGGGGATAGCGTGACGTGCAGGACGATGCGTTGCTTGGCTGCGATCTCGGACCTTGGCATGTCTGCGGGAAACAGTCCTCGTTCGATCGCCTCATCGACGACCTTCTGCTCGATGTAGGTCGTGATGGCCATCGACTTTCCCGAGTGACTGGGTGCGAAAAGCTCGACGTAACGCTTTGGGCTGTTCGGTGTACGCACACCGGCCCTGCGGACTGTGTCCAGCTTTGCATGCGCACCGGGAATGCGTGGGTGGTTGATACGCATTTGATCAAACGCGACGAAGACATCGTCCTCGGTAACCTCGCGCTGCTGCTTCTTGGTCTTGGTCATGCTGCTTCTCCATCGCCCTTCTTGTTGACGCGCGCTGCCACGCGCGCCTTGATCGCCGCGAGATCGACAGTTGGTGGCTTGGGCGCTGAAACGGGCGGCAGACGCGCCGGCTTGCTATCCTTCTCCACCGCACCTGCCTGCTTCTGCTCACGGTTGCTGCGTCTTGTCTCCTGCGCCTTCTTCTGACCGGCCTTCCCGCCGAAGGATCGTCCCTTCTTTACGGGGATTGCCTCGGGGGCACGGGCCATGGCGGTATCATGCGGAATGTCGCGATCCTCATCGCGGTCCACCGACTTGATCTCCACCTGGTTGCCGGGAATGAGCCGGGTCTGCGGTTCGATCTGGCGGGCCCGGCGGCGCCGTTCGATGGACTTAGCGTTCGGCATGACGTCGAGCAGGAATTCCCGATGCGCCACTCGGGCGGCGGCCTTCTCGGTGTCGGAGTGGAATGCCTGATTGCGCTCCTCGGCCCACTCCTTGATCATCTTGGCGGCGTACCAGGAGAGCCCTTGCGAGAAGATGGGGCTCCAGTTTGGCAGCTTGACCGAGGTGCTGGTGGTCGGATCCCAGATATTGATCCAACCGACATCGCCATCATCCCACTGCTCGGCCGCGCGACCGGCGAGCAGCTGCATGGTCAAATTCTCGACCGCCGTTCGCGTCGGCAGGAAGCCATCGAACTTGAGCATGGTGGAACCACCGTGGTCGTCGCGAATGACGATGCTGACCGATTCCACTTCCCCGATTCCAAGGATGTCGGCAACGATGGCATGGCCGGCCTCATGCAGGGCCGTGCCTTCGATCATGGCCTCGGTCCTGATATCGGCCGGCGCGATGGCGGCGAGGAGATCGGCCATCTGTAGGGGCCGCTTGGCCGAGCGGGCGGTACGGCGGGCCGTCTTGACCCAACTCACGGCCGGGGCGCCGGATGCACCGGCAGCCAGCTGTCCGGCCTGCGTCAGGTCTTCGCCCTCGAGGTCGGTGCCAAGGTGCTGGCGCAGGATGCCCTGCATGTCCTCAGCTGTGGGCGGCGCGATGTGGATGATGCGATCGAGCCGGCCAGGCCGTACGAGGGCCGCGTCGAGCTTCTCGGGATGATTGGTGGCGCCCACCACAATGAGCCGGTCGGTCGTGTCGTTGACGGCGCCATCGAGCTTGTCGAGCAGATGGGTGATCACCGGCAACCACCAGTCCGCGCCTCTAGGCGAGATCGTCGCGCGGTTCGGGACCGCGTCGATCTCGTCCAAGAAGACGATGCAGGGCGCGGCGGCCTTGGCATCGACGAAGACCTTGTCGATCATCTTGATGACGCTGTCGAGGTGACCCGGTGATTCAGAGAACCACTTGCCCACGGATGTGGTGATCAGTGGCAGTCCCGTCGTATGCGCCAAGCTTCGGGCGTATGTGGTCTTGCCTAGCCCTGGCATGGAAGCGAGAACGACGTTTGCATCGATGGCGTCGAAGCCGATCTCGCCACGGCGCCATGCTTCCAGGTCCTCGATCAGATTGAGCGCCCAGGTCTTAGCATCGCCATAGCCGTGCAGTTCGTGGATGGTCGGCACGCCCTGGGTGATCGGCGAGGACGAGCGCTTGCTCGCGACCGCCTTCTTGAGACGCTCGATGCATTGGGTCGGACTGGTGCCGGGTCGCAGACAGGCGACGATTTCGTCGAATGTCAGACCGAATGCGATGTCGTTGGGGATGACCTTCAGGGTGCGGCCGCACATGCGCTTGATGACGGCGCCAATGACCTCGCCATTTGGCGGGGGCAGCCGTACCACCATGTCGGCCGCGGTCCTCATGGACGATGGCAACAAGCGTTCCGGATCATGACCGATCCCAAGAACGCGAGCGCCCATCGCCAAAGCGTCCATGGTCCTGAGCGACGAGGTATCATCGGCGATCTGGCTGGGCCGAAGCGGTGTGACGCGGGCCTGCACGAAATCCCATTCCCATGGCTTGAGCAGATGCATGAGAGGCAGGGTCCAATCGGGACTTGGCGTCACCACGATGGCGCAGAAGTTCTCGCTGTCATGGAGCTGCTTGACGCCGTCCATGCCAATGCTGTGCTGAAGCAGCGCCAGCGGCAGGAGGTATTGGGGCGACTTGTCCTTGCGCTCGTTGCTGAGCCGGCCCTCGATGACGAGCTCGGTCTCGTCCAGCCCATCGAGCCAGTCGTTGTTGTCGGTCATGATGTGTCTCTTCGCCGGCGCAGGGACGTGCGTAGCCGTCCGGTGTCAGCCGGTCCTCAATGCCCATTGCGGGCGCGATGTCGGAAAAGGTTCAGCGCTCAGGAAGCGCGTTTGACCGACACGGATATGAGACGGAGAGGATTGCGAACGAGCGCGGCCGCAGCGGGGCGGCGGGCGGTTTCGACGGCGATGTGCAGGGCTTGCGACATGGCGGCTTCTCGTTCTGATGATGGAACAAATAAGGAACTATTAACCCATGGTCAAGCCACCGACGCCTGCGACTTCTCGAATGGTAAATTTCGGGCGTCGGACCGTCTGATTTTTTGTCCAGCCAATCTTGAATGATGGTGTTAACCTTGTGCGATGTCACGAAAAGCCTTCAGAATTCATGAGGTCTTTCGAGCTGAGCATAAGACTAGCGGGGGGCGTCTGCGTTGGAGTGGGTCATCATTATTGGCGTCGTTCTGGTGGTGATCGGATACACCGGCAGAAAGAGCGGTGGGAAGAAGCCCAAAGCCTCGCCTCGAACAAACAGGAACCGATCAAGCAATTGGTCGCCAAGCACAACAGCTGGGTCTAGTTCGGAATTGCGGTTCTCACCTTCGAGGTCGACGTGTCCGGCGTCAGCACTGATGGGACCAAATCGGCTTAA
>NZ_LVVY01000112.1 GCF_001650025.1 Devosia elaeis
ATCACCAAGGAATTCCATTTCTCGGCATCCCATCAGCTCGCGTCGCTTCCGCCTGACCACCAATGCGCTCGGCTGCATGGGCACAACTACATCGTGGAAGTCGAACTGACCGCCGATGAGCTGAACGAGCATGGCTTCGTGCGCGATTACCAGGACCTGTCGGTGCTCAAACGGCACATCGACGAGGCATTCGACCATCGCCATCTCAACGATGTGCTGGGGCATGACAAAGTCACGGCCGAGTGCCTGGCCAAGCACTTTTTTGACTGGTGCAAGCAGCGACTGCCCGAAGCCTCTGCCGTGCGCGTCAGCGAGACCGCCAAAACCTGGGCGGAGTATAGGCCGTGAGCGCCGTGGAGCCGCCCACTATCCGTATCAGCGAGATCTTCGGGCCGACGATACAGGGCGAAGGCGTGTTGATCGGCCAGCCGACCGTGTTCGTACGAACCGGCGGATGCGACTACCGTTGCGCCTGGTGCGACAGCCTGCATGCCGTAGACAGTCGCTTCCGCGACGACTGGCGGCCAATGTCGATAGAGCAGATCTGGGCACAGGTCCGGGTCCTGTCGGGCGGTGAGCCATTGACGGTGTCGCTGTCAGGCGGCAATCCGGCGATCCAGCCGTTGGGCGAACTGATCGAACTCGGTCACCGAGAGGGTTATCGCTTCGCCCTGGAGACTCAAGGTTCGGTAGCGCGGGACTGGTTTTCGACACTGGATACTCTTGTCCTAAGTCCCAAGCCGCCATCCAGCCAGATGAGCACCGACTGGGCACGTTTCGAGGCCTGTCTGGCAGCCGCGCAAGGCAGGCCATTGACCGTGCTCAAGCTCGTGGTCTTCGACGATGAAGACTATGCTTACGCCAAAGATGCGGCGGCGCGTTATCCGAGCCTGCCGGTCTACCTCCAGCCGGGCAACCACACGCCGCCCTCCCCCGATGCCGACGATGTCATCATCGACATAACGGGGGTTATGCAGCGCATGGAATGGCTGGTCGACAAAGTAACTCAAGACCGATGGTTCGAGGCACGGGTCTTGCCGCAGCTTCATGTGCTGCTCTGGGGCAATACCCGCGGCGTCTAGCCGGTACCGCCACACCACAAACCCAGGCGAACACGAGCAACGCACATGTCGGCCCCCCTACCCGCCAGGCCATTCGCGACATCTAGGCTTTCCGCGATGGGGGCGAGCAGATCGCCTATGATCACGTGACCGCCGGACGACTTGACCAATGCGGATCGACGTGATTTTGGCCGGCAACAGCCTAGAGCCGCAAATTGTCCGAACACTGGCTGCTGCTCGATATCGGCAATACCGATACCGTTGGGGGCCCGTTCCGCACCGATGGCATGAGGTCGCCGAAGTGCGGTTCCGGACCGATTACCAATGCGCGGACGAATATCGCCTGCTGCTGGCGCAACTGTTTGGGGAGCGGCTGGGCCGCAACATCTGGGCCTTGGCCGCCCGCGTCGTGCTGTCGATGGTGGTGCCCGTCCTTGAACCGATCGTTACCAGGGCGTGCCACGTCCTGCTGGTGCTGTCGATCAGCGCGCCGCTGCAGCGCGATGACGCGTTTTCTGTGGTCCTTACTCCGCTGGCTCGATCGCCGCCTTCGCCATCGGATTGTTCAGGTGCGTCGTCCAGTTGGCGTAGTGCGGATCAACCTGCTTGCCGGTCCGTGTGTCCATCGTTCCCGGCTCCAGCGCGATCATCGTAATACAATCCTCAATTGGACAGACATTGACGCAAAGATTGCAGCCAACACACTGGTCGTCCATCACCTCAAAATGCCGCTTGCCGTCCTTTTCCTTCATGATTGCCTGGTGCGACGTGTCCTCGCAGGCGATGTGGCACCGGCCGCAGCTGATGCACGTGTCCTGGTCGATCTTCGCCTTGGTGATGTAGTTGAGGTTGAGGAACTGCCAGTCTGTGACGTTGCGCGTGGCACGCCCGGTGATGTCGTCGAGCGTCTTGTGGCCCTTCTCGTCCATCCAGTTCGAAAGGCCGGAGACCAGTTCTTCGACGATCTTGAAGCCATAGACCATCGCCGCGGTGCAGACCTGCACATTGCCCGCGCCCAGAGCCATGAACTCCGCCGCATCACGCCACGTCGAGATCCCGCCGATGCCCGAGATGGGCAGCCCATAGGTTTCCGGATCACGCGCGATATCGGCCACCATATGTAAGGCGATCGGCTTGGCCGCCGGTCCGCAATAGCCGCCATGCGTGCCCTTGCCGTCGATGGTTGGCATTGGCGCAAAAGTGTCGAGATCAACGCCGGTGATCGAGTTGATGGTGTTGATGAGACTCACCGCGTCCGTGCCGCCATTCTTCGCCGCTCGCGCAGGTTGACGCACATCGGTGATGTTTGGCGTCAGTTTGGTGATTACAGGCATACGCGAATACTGCTTGCACCAGCGCACGACCATTTCGACATATTCCGGCACCTGGCCGACAGCCGCGCCCATGCCGCGCTCGCTCATCCCATGTGGGCAGCCGAAATTTAGCTCGATCCCGTCGGCTTCCGTTTCCTCGACCAGCGGCAGGATCGCCTTCCAGGCGTCCTCCTCGCAGGGCACCATGATCGAAACGACCACCGCGCGGTCGGGCCAGTTTTTCTTGACCTGCTTGATCTCGGTGAGATTGCGGTAAAGGTCGCGGTCTGTGATCAGCTCGATATTGTTGAAGCCCAGCAGGCGCCGGTCGCCCCCCCAGATCGCCCCGTACCGCGGTCCGTTCACATTGACGACCGGCGGGCCTTCCTCGCCCAGTGTCTTCCAAACCACGCCGCCCCAGCCCGCCTTGAAGGCGCGCTCAACATTATAGGCTTTGTCGGTCGGCGGCGCGGACGCCAGCCAGAACGGGTTCGGAGACTTGATCCCGACGAAGTTGTTGCGAATGTCCGCCATGGCGTCTCTCCCTCAGATTCCAGCGAGATAGCGGTTGATGCTCTCGGCCGCGTCGCGCCCCTGCGCCACCGCGGTCACCGTCAGGTCGTCGCCTGCATCGACACAGTCGCCGCCGGCCCAGACGCGGGCGCGCGACGTACGGCCTTCCGCATCAGCTTGGACCCGGCCACCATTGAGTTCGAGCCCGGCCGCCGACTGGTCTTCCAGCGTTTGGCCGATCGCTTTGAACACCTGGTCGGCCTCTATCGTGATAGTACGACCTATCCCGGCGAGCCGGCCATCTTTGAGCTCGGTATACTCCAGCTCAACGCCGGTGACCTTGCCATGCTCTGTAAGAACCCGCTTAGGCTGTAGCCAATGCCGGATAGTCACACCCTTCGAAGCCGCCAGATCCTGCTCGAAACCCGAGGCGCTCATGTGTTCCTGCCCGCGCCGGTAGCAGATCGTCACCTCCTCGGCGCCGAGGAGCTTTGATTGCACTGCGGCATCGATGGCGGTCATGCCGCCGCCGATCACCACGACACGCCGCCCGACCGGCAGGGTGGCAAGGTCGGTCGCCTGCCGCAGTTCTGCGATGAAATCCACCGCGTCCTGGAGTCCATGCAGGCCTTCCTTCTCGCCCTCTGCCCGCAGCGCATTGACCCCGCCGAGGCCGATACCGAGGAACACCGCGTCGAAATCCGTGCTCAGTTGCGCAAGGCTCAATTCGCGCCCCAGCGCCTGGCCGAGCTCGATGGTGATTCCGCCAATGGCCGTCACATAATCAACTTCGGCCTGCGCAAATCCCTCAGGGGTCTTGTAAGTTGCGATACCGTATTCGTTGAGCCCGCCGGCCTTCGGGCGTGCATCGAAAATCGTTACCTCATGGCCGTGCATCGAGAGCCGGTGCGCCGCCGCCAGTCCAGACGGGCCGGCTCCGACAACAGCTATCTTCTTGCCCGTACCCGGGGCGCGAGTGAAGAACTGCTTGCGCTCTTCCATCGCGATGTCGGTGGCATAGCGCTGCAGCTGTCCTATCTTGACCGGCTTGCCCTCGGCCTCCATGCGCACGCAGGCGTCTTCGCACAACTGCTCGGTAGGGCACACCCGCGCGCACATCCCACCAAGGATGTTCTGCGCAAGGATCGTTTTGGCCGCGCCCAGCGGATTGTCGGTTGAAATCTCTCGGATGAACAGCGGAACGTCGATCGAGGTCGGGCATGCGTTCATGCAGGGCGCGTCGTAGCAGAAATAGCACCGATCGGCCTCAACGAAGGCCTCGTGTCGACCTAGTGGCGGATGAAGTTCCGAGAAATTCTGCGCATACTGGCCAGTGCTGAGACGTCCGGGTACGATGCCTTCTTTGAGCATATCGCCGCTCATGACTGCCTCCAATAAAGCCATTCCATGCCGAGACGCTAACGCAGCTTGGAAATTTTATCAATTGGTCAAAATTATGAAGACCTTGTCCCCCGCGCGCTCCAAGGAGCCTTCAAAAACTGGCCCTGGCTGCGGCAAAATAGCACTTTATTGGCAGCGCCGTGCGAGGGAGCAGTCTGGGTAGAAAAGTCCAGAAACGGATCGTTTCGAAAGACGATCTAGTCGTTCTAGTCCTTGCCATCGTCGAACACTACGCCGATCTCTTCTGCTGAACGCCACACCACGCGACAGGCAAGGGTCCTCTTGTCTGTCAGCAGGACCAATTCAAATCGATCGGGTACCCCCAAAGGACTGGTGACCTTCAGCCGTGCACCGGTGTCCGACAAATTGCGAAGAACACAATCGATAGTGGAGCGGCCGCCATTGAAGCTCATGCGCGCCTGCTTAAGCACGCGCCGCCGCGCCGATGAACGCTTGTTTTGCAGTTCTTCAGCCACTTCGAATTCCTATTCGGTACCATTTACCGCTATATACCTCGGCTAGGCTTGTCTACCTCGCCACTTAGATCAACACTGTCAAGTGCCGCCCCGCTTCTATGGCCCCGACCCTGCCGACGACGTCGCCCTGCACGCCAATATCGCGCCGCGCATGACCGAGCCACGGCTAGCCAACCTTCATTGAATTCCTGGCATTGTGCGTTTGGCTTGCCACCACATCGCCGCGAGCGGTTCAGCAGCGCCGTCACTCGGCGATAGCAATGGGGCGCGAGTCGATGATCGGGCGCAGCTCGGCAAGGAGGGCAAGTCTTCGGACTTGCGATTAGCTCCACGCGCGGCTCGGAAGGCTTGTTGGTGCGCCTGATCGCGTTCGATCGGAACACGCCTAGGAACCTGGCAACGGTGCTTGATGGAAACGGTCCTCGGGATCGCTTCAACAGCCTATGAGAGCCCGCCGCATGATGCCCAATACAGGAGTTCCCGGTTTTAACGATCCAGTAAGCCTGATTTCAAAGTTCCCCGTCGCGTTTACCCCGGTTACCGCCGGGTCGTTTAAATTCGGATCGCGGAGCTACGACCCCTCACTGGTCGCGGCAGCGTCAGAGGGCATTGGCATGTATCGCGGCGGCAGTAGTGTTTTGCGCTCGGGAATTGTGGTCGCGCTGATGGCGGTCGCGCCGCTGTCCGGCTGCGCCACTGGCGGCCTTGGCGCGAGTGTATTTGGCAATTCCAAGCAGCAGGTCGCAGACCTGACCGGTCGCCAGCCGACAACACCCGAAGCGGCGCTAGCGGAGGCCAGGACCCACTTTCGCAACAATGATTTTGGCTATTCGGCCGCGTTCTACCAGCGTGTTGTCGAGCTCTCGCCTAAGAACCCTGAAGGCTATGTCGGGCTCGGTGCCTCCTACGACCGGCTGGGCCGGTTCGACCTCTCGGACCGGGTCTATGCGAACCTCTACCAGCTCTCGGGCGACACCGCGCAGTACTTCAACAATGTGGGCTATTCCTACATGCTGCGCGGCAACCTGACGGCGGCACTAACGAACTTCCGTCGCGCGCTCAGCCTTGATCCCGACAACGTGCTGATCGCCAACAACATCCAGATATTGACCAGCGCGGCGACCCGGGCCTGACCCGGGCGGTCACAGCGGTCCGACTATCAGGGCTGGGCCGGAGCGACCGGCATCACGCTACCGCTGGCGCCAAGGCCCGTCGTGACGTACTGCGAGCCCTTGGACGGGTTGACCGTCTGGATGGCCATGTTGGCCCGCACCGCATTGCCTGCTCGAAACGAGACTCGGTCGGTGCGCTGCATGTGGTCATAGGTGCAGCCAGTGGCGAGCAGGGCAATGGCCAGCGCCACTCCGCCTTTTAGTACAAGCAGCGGCATCAATTTGTCTCACCCAGGCTGAGGTCGATCATGTAGCCGAAGGGGCCGATGACGCCGGCCCCCGCTTCAAAATTCTGAATCATCTTGGGTGTCACCTCCATTTGACCGAGTAGGAAGAACTCGGCATCGTTGGCAGGGGCAGTTCCGTCCAGCGGAGTGGCCAGCAGTTGTCCCGGAGTCGCCGGCTGGACCAGGCGCGGCGTGACAATGACCACCAGCTCGGTGTCATTCTTCTGGTAGTTCGACGACCTGAACAGCGCACCAAGAATCGGAACATCACCAATCCAGGGCAATTGGTTCTGGCTGGTGTTGGAGCTTGCCTGCAACAGGCCCGCCACGGAAAAGCTCTGCCCGTCGCGGAGTTCCACTGTGGCATCGAGCGTCCGGGTGTTGAACACAGGATCGCCGGCGGCTGTCATCGCGCCGATGCTGCTCACTTCAGGCGTCAAATGGATCTGGATGCGGTCGCCATCGAGCACGATGGGCGTGAACACGAGGCGAACGCCAAAGTCGCGATATTGGATGGTTGCACCGCCCTGTCCATCTGAGACTCGGATGGGGACCTGGCCACCGGCCAGGAAGCTGGCCTTGACGCCCGACAGCGTGGTCAGGTTCGGTTCGGCCAGGGTGCGCACGAGGCTCTTGGCCTCTAGGGCATTGATGGTCGCGGTAAGGCTCACGCCCGTGAGGCCGGCCAGCACGCTGGTGGCGAAGGACGAGAACGAAGCGGCGCCGCCGGCGGGATTGTTGGGGCCGCCGCCGATACCGGCCGAAACGCCGCCAACCGTGCCGCCCCACTGGATACCGAGTTGCCGGCCGGCATCGCGTTGGGCTTCGAGGATCCGAACCTCGAGATTGACCTGCTGGCCGCCGGCCAGGGTGATAGTGTTGATCACGCCCGGGCTGCCATACTGGTCGACGATCTGCAGTATTTTCTGCATCGAGCCTTCATCGGTCACCGTGCCCGACAGGCGCACGCGTCCGTTCACCGTGCCGACGCGAACATTCGAATTTGGCACCGCAGACCGGATGGCACTGGTCATATCGGCCGTATCGGCGCCCACTTCGACCGCCAGCAGGCCGATCGGTTCACCCACATCGGAAAACAGGTTCACGGTTGTGGTGCCGAAGGACTTGCCGATGAGGTAGAGAGACTTGTTGGTGATCAGCTGGGCGTCGGCAATGGCGGCATCGGCCGACACAGCCTTGCCGATCGCGTTCGATACCGTGACTGTCACCGCCTGCGAGACAGGCAGATTGATCCGCATGACCGAGGTGGTGGCGACGTCGTAATTGACCGTCTGCGCCAGGGCCGGGACGGTGGGGGTAAGCGCAGTCAGCATCAGGGCCAAAGCAAAACAGGCGGCACCGATATAGCCCCCGCGACGCCTCACCTGAACCGCACCGGGTTTGCCGGAGGCTCCAACTCCTGAGTAGGATGGAGCATGACGAGCAAGACGACGAACAAGTTTTCAGTAGAGGTCCGAACCCGTGCGGTGCGGATGGTTCAAGAGCATGGCGGGGAGTACCCGTCCCGCTGGGCAGCGGTGGTATCGGTTGCCGAGAAGATCGGATGTTCGGCCCATACGCTCCATGAGTGGGTGAAGAAGGCCGAGGTCGATAGCGGCAAGCGCGCCGGTGTGACCACGGATACGGCCGAGAGGTTGAAGTCCCTGGAGCGGGAGAACCGGGAGCTGCGGCAGGCCAATGAGATCCTGCGCAAAGCCTCCGCATATTTCGCCCAGGCGGAGCTCGACCGCCCGTTCAAGCGATGATTGCCTTCATTGATGAGCACCGGGATGCTTATGGGGTCGAGCCGATCTGCAAGGTTCTGCCGATCGCCCCATCCAGCTACCACGAACGCGTTGCCCAGCGCCGCGATCCTGGCCGGCGGTCTGCCCGATCCCAACGTGATGAGGGCCTCAAGCCGGAAGTCATGCGGGTCTTTGCCGAGAACTTCGGCGTCTACGGCGTGCGCAAGGTATGGCGGCAGTTGAAGCGGGAAGGGTTTGGTGTTGCCCGATGCAGTGTCCAGCGCCTGATGCGCGATCTGGGCTTGCAGGGCGTGATCCGCGGCAAGCCGGTGCGCACCACGATCAGCGACAAGGCGGCGCCTTGCCCGCTCGATCACGTCAATCGCCAGTTCTACGCCCCAGCGCCTAACAGGCTCTGGGTCTCCGATTTTACTTATGTAGCGACGTGGGCTGGGTTTGCGTATGTGGCCTTCGTGATCGACGTCTACGCTCGCTATATCGTGGGCTGGCGGGTCAGCCGCACCGCCCATGCCAGCTTCGTGCTGGATGCCCTCGAGCAAGCCATACACGACCGCCGCCCCGTCCATCGCGGCGGTCTGGTCCATCATTCGGACCGCGGCAGTCAATACGTGTCTATAAAGTACACCGAGCGCCTGGCCGAAGCCGGGATCGAGCCGTCAGTCGGCAGCGTTGGAGACAGCTATGACAACGCCTTGGCGGAGACGATCAACGGTCTCTACAAGGCCGAGGTGATCCACCGGCGCGGACCATGGCGAAGCATCGAGGCAGTCGAGTTCGCCACCCTCGAATGGGTCGACTGGTTCAATCACCGGCGACTGCTTGAGCCCATCGGCAACATACCGCCAGCGGAAGCTGAGGCAAACTTCTACGCCGCACTGGAACAACCGGCCATGGCCGCATAACTTAAACCAAACAGCCTCCGGAATTCCCGGCGCGGTTCAGACCTCTTGGTTCCTTCGTCATGCGACGAGACCAAAACACTCCTTAAAGCTCAACCCTAAATCTGTGCCATCGGTGCTGACCGGGGAACAGGCGGCGTCGGGCGAAAACGCCAGCTTGATGGCGGGCCGGAGCCTACCTCAGACCGGGTCAACCTCAGAGGTTACGTCATGGTGAGGGAGTATCTCGAAGGAAAACTGCCCGTCGGCCAGCTTGTCGACGGCATACGTCAGGAGTTCATGCACCTGGTTGCCGGGTTTGAAGGTGAGGACCTTTGTCCGAACTCCATCCAACGCAGAGGGCTCGATGAAATCCGATGAACAGATGATTATTTGGTCCCCGAGTTGGCAGGTTCTAGCGGCTGCTCCATTGAGAATGCAACACCTGCTACCCCGTTCTCCATAGATTACATAGGTGGAGATACGAGCACCGGAATTTTTGTTCCAATTATCTACAAACTCTAGTGGCAGCAATCCAACTGCCGCGCAGTAATCGGGATCGAGGGTAATGGACCGTGATAGTTTAGATCGGCGCCTGTGACGGTAATGCCGTGCAATTTCGCCGAGACAATTTTCTTCATTTGGTCTCCTTCGACCCCGGGGTTAGTGCCATTTCCTGTGTGCCCAACAGGACGGGTCCTTGGTTTGCCCGTCGGCCTTGCCTGTGCCAGCGTATCGACGCTACCTGGACAAGGCGGGGCACCTCGAACCTGTCGTTTTTTGGGACATGCACACTAGATCGCGGCTGACCTAGTTCTCATTCCAAGTTTGCTCAGCAGGGCTTGATCATCCTCCGCATCCGGGTTGCCCGTCGTCAGCAGCTTGTCGCCATAGAAAATCGAGTTGGCGCCGGCGAGGAAGCACATGGCCTGGAACGCTTCGCCCATTTGCCTGCGTCCGGCAGAGAGGCGCACCCGCGCCCTGGGCATGGTGATGCGGGCGACAGCGATAGTCCGCACGAATTCAAAGAGGTCGAGAGCCTCGGTGCCGAAGAGGGGCGTGCCCTCCACCTGCACCAGATTGTTGATCGGCACCGATTCCGGATAGGGGGTCATATTGGCCAGTTGCGCCACCAGCCCCGCTCGCTGCAGGCGGGACTCGCCCATGCCGACAATGCCGCCGCAGCAGACGTTGATCCCCGCGCCGCGCACTTTTGCGAGCGTATCGAGGCGATCCTGATAGTCGCGCGTGGTGATGATGTCGCCGTAGAGTTCGGGGGCCGTATCGAGGTTGTGATTGTAGTAATCGAGGCCGGCCCGCTTGAGGCGCTCGGCCTGCCCCTCGCCCAGCATGCCCAGCGTGGCGCACGTTTCGAGCCCGAGAGCCTTGACCTCGCGCACCATCTCCTCGACCCGATCGAGATCGCGGTCCTTGGGCTGACGCCAGGCCGCGCCCATGCAGAAGCGCGTAGCGCCATGCGCCTTGGCCTGGCGGGCCGCATCGAGAACGGTGTCGAGTGGCAGGATCTTCTGCGCGGTCACGCCGGTATTGTAGCGGGCGGCCTGCGGACAATAGCCGCAATCCTCGGGGCAGCCGCCTGTCTTGATGGAGAGCAGCGTCGCGAGCTCGACTTCATGGGGGTCGAAATGCTCTCGATGCACCTGCTGCGCCCGAAACAGCAAGTCGTTGAATGGCAGGTTAATGAGGTCCAGCACGGCCTGGACCGGCCACAACAGCTTTTCATGCAGCTGTTCATTGGCCACCAGTGCCGTTGCCGCGTGTTCCCCCGATTTTGGTTCGGTGAGCATAGTCAGATTTCCTTAGCGCTTGAGGATTGCGTTGCCGAGACGGGCCTAAAGCCCGGCGGCAGGATTGAAAAATCGAGATGTTCCAGGGCGGCGGCGGTCAGTTCCGTGCCGGCCGCCTGTAGCCGCGGTACCCATCCCAGGAGGGGCGCATCGATGCGCGCGGCAATGGCCTCCACCGTTGCGGCGGCGTTGAGCATATCGGCATCGACGCTGTTGGCCACCCAGCCGGCCAGGGCCAGGCCGCGGGCGGCGATAGCCTCCGCCGTCAGCAGGGCATGGTTGATGCAGCCCAGACGCACCCCCACCACCAGCACCACCGGCAAGCCGAGCTGTTGCGCCAGGTCGGCCGTGTCGGTGGTTGGTCCCAGCGGCACGCGAAACCCGCCCACGCCCTCGACCACCACGGCATCGGCAAGATCGGCAACCTGTCTGTAGCAGTCAAGGATCGCTGGCAGATCAATTGTGCGGCCTTCCAGCGCCGCGGCAATGTGGGGGGCCGTAGGCTGCCGGAACAGATAGGGCGTGGTGAGGCGCTGAGGCGGAGCGAGGCTGGCTTGCGCGGCCAGGGCATCGCAATCATCGTTGTGCCACCCGCCGTCGCGCAGTTCGGCACCCGCGGCAACGGGCTTCATGCCGACGGTCCTTAGCCCCGTCCGCGTCAGGAACTGGAGCAGGCACGCCCCAATCAGCGTCTTGCCGATCTCGGTATCGGTGCCGGAAACGAAATAGCCGCGGGCGGTCATGTCATTCTCCCGCTCGGGGCGATGACGTGGTCGAACACGGTCGCTGTCCGTTCTGCCAAGAGGTCGCATTCGGCGTCGCTCAAGATATAGGGTGGCATCAAATAGACGGTGCAGCCGATGGGCCGCACCAGAAGTTCGTTTTCCAGGGCCCTGGCGAAGAAGCGTCGCGAGAAGGTGGCCGCAGCGGCAGGATCGTCGATTTGGGCGTCGAACGCCCAGATCATGCCACACTGTCGGAAGTTGGCGACCCGTTCATGGCCCGCCAGCGGCTGCAATGCCACGGTTAGTCGCTGCGCCCGCTGCCGGTTCACGTTCAGCACGTCATCTTCCTCAAAGATCGCCAGCGTCGCCAATGCGGCGCGGCAGGCCAGCGGGTTTCCCGTGTACGAATGGGAATGCAGAAAGCCGCGTCGAACATCGACATCGTAGAATGCCTCGAAAATCGTATCCCTGGTCATGACCAACGACAGCGGCAAGTAGCCGCCACTGATCCCTTTGGAGAGGCAGAGCAAGTCAGGCCATACCGGCCCTGCGGCGGTGCCGGTGGCAATGGCATGCTCAGCGGCGAAAAACGTCCCGGTGCGGCCACAGCCGACCGCGATCTCGTCAAAGATCAGGTGCACGCCGTAGCGATCGCAGAGGGTACGGACTTCCGCCAGATAAACTGGGTCATGCATCGCCATGCCGGTGGCGCATTGCACTAGCGGCTCGATGATCACCGCGGCGATATGGCCGGCGCGCTCCCGTAGCAACAACTCCAGTGCGTCAGCAGCACGACGCGCGACGCCCGCGGCTGTTTCGCCCTCCTCGGCGGCCCGGGCATCTGGCGACATGACGACATGCGCCTTCTGCAGCAGCGGACCATAGGCATCGCGAAACAGCGCCACATCAGTGACGGCAAGCGCACCGATGGTTTCGCCGTGATAGCTGCCCGCAAGGCAGACGAATTCCTGCTTGGAGCCCTGCCCGGCGTTTCGCCAGAAATGAAAACTCATCTTCAGCGCAATCTCGACCGCCGAGGCTCCATCAGAGGCGTAAAAGCAATGGCCGAGCACGTTGCCGGTTCGCGCCGCCAGTTTCTCCGACAGCTGGATGACCGGTTCGTGGGTGAAGCCCGCCAGCATCGCGTGCTCGATCTTACCCAGCTGGTCGATCAGCGCCGCGTTGATGCGGGGATTGGCGTGGCCGAACAGGTTGACCCACCAAGAACTGATAGCGTCGAGGTAACGCTTGCCATTGGTGTCGTACAGCCAAGCTCCGGCGCCGTGGCTAACCGGGATCAACGGTGTCGTCTCGTGGTGCTGCATCTGCGTGCACGGATGCCACACGCTGGCGAGGCTACGCCCAACCAAGTCAGATTGCTTTTCTACCATCACCTAGCCAACCCTTCGGACATGCGACCGGCGGCGCCTCGGAGCGCGTTGACCAGTTGATCTACCTGCTCAACGCTATGCGCCGCCGAAAGCGAGATACGCAGCCGCGCCGTGCCTTTGCGCACGGTCGGCGGGCGTATAGCGGGGACCCAGATGCCTTGGGCGCGGAGATCGGCCATGACGTCCAGAGCGAGCTGATTGTCTCCTAGGACCAGCGGCTGAATCGCTGTCTCGGAGGGCAATAGTTGCCAAGGCAGGCCGACAAGCCCCTCTCGCAGACGTTTGACCAACTGACCAAGATGCACACGGCGCCAATCCTCCGTCCCTATGACCGCGAGTGCCACAAGCAGTGCTCCGGATAGCATTGGTGGACTGGCGGTGCTGAACACGTAGGTTCTCGCCCGTTGGAGTAACCATTCTATCACCGTCCCATGGCCGGCGACGAACGCGCCCGCGACACCGGCCGCCTTGCCAAGCGTTGCCATATACAGCACCCGCGGTGACGCGAGACCGAAATGGGCGAGGCTGCCGCGCCCCTGTGGACCGAGCACGCCGAAACCGTGGGCGTCGTCGACCAAGAGCCACGCGTCATATTTTTCACTCAACACCAACAATTCCGGCAGAGGCGCAATGTCGCCATCCATGCTGAAAACCCCATCGGTGACGATCAGCGGATGCGGGCGGGTATTTTTCGCCAGCAGGCGCTCCAGCTGGGCGACGTCCCCGTGGGCATAGACGCGAAACTGGGCACCCGAAAGCCGGGCGCCGTCGATAATGCAGGCGTGGTTGAGCCTATCGGAGAAGACAATATCGCCTGGACCGACCAGCGCCGGAATGATGCCGAGATTGGCCATATAGCCGGTCGAGAAGTGCAGCGCGCGCGGCGCACCCACGAATGCGGCCAGCTCGGCTTCAAGCTGTTCGTTGACGCTGGTGTGGCCGGTGATCAGCGCCGATGCGCCGGCGCCGACGCCAAATTGCTCCAGACTGTCGCGCGCACCTGCCAAGAGGGCCGGGTGATTGGCGAGGCCAAGATAGTCATTGCTGGCAAAGGCCAGATAGGTCTTGCCATCGATGACCAGGGTGGGGCCCTGCGGCCCATCGACGACGCGGCGCTGACGGAGCAGATTTTGCTCCTCCAGATGGCGAAGCCGGCCGCCCATCTCCACCAGCAGATCGGTTGTGCTCTCCGCCATCGCCTCAGGCGTCCAATGCAGCATGGGCCGGCACCCCGGCAATGGCATGAGCAGCGGCGAAACGCAAAGGCAGGGTCTCGAGGCTGCGATAGGCCGCGTTCCGGCCCCAGACGTGGGCAGTGCCGGCCAACGCCAATTGCGGCAGGCGGCGCATGACGCTGCGAAAGGCGATTTCGGCTTCGAGGTAAGTGAGCGCGGCGCCTATACAGACATGCGGGCCGAAACCGAACGACAAATGCGCGCCCTGGTTGCGGTTGACGTCGAGGATGTCGGGCGCGTCGAACTTGGCCGGGTCGCGGTTGGCCGCTCCAATGAGCGGGATCACCAGATCGCCCTTTTTCATGACCTGGCCGTGCAGTTCGACGTCCGCCTTGAGCCGGCGACCGGTATATTGCACCGGACTATCGAAGCGCAGCAGTTCCTTGAGGGCCTGCGGCAGCAGCGCAGGCGCCTCGATCAGGCGTTGCCACTGGTGGGGATGCTGCAGCAGCGCGAGCATGCCGTTGCCGAGCAGATTGCGCGTCGTCTCGTGTCCTGCAAACAGCAACGTGCAGCACTGCGCCAGCAATTCCTTGGTGGTGATGATACCGCCGGTCGCCTCGGCGGCAAGCAACTGGCTGACCAGATCCTGGCCGGGGCGCTGGCGACGCTCGGGTAGCAAATCCCGGAAATAGATGCTCATTGCGACGGCGCTCGCCTGCGCCCGCAAGGCAATGTCCATGGCCGGCGTGGGAGCGCCAATGAAGGCGGCAATGTCGTCGGACCAGGCGATGAATTGGGCACGGTCGGCGGGATTGACCCCCAGCATCCCGGCAATCACCAGCGCCGGCAAGGGCCGCGCAAATTCGTCCGTGAAGTCGAACTCGGCTTGGCCGCGCGCGGCGCGCTCGATGATCGAGTCCAAGAGATCATCGACAATGGCCTCTATCGTCGGCGCCAGGGCCAGCATGGCCTGTGGCTTGAAGCCTGCGTTCATGACCTGCCGCAGCCGCGTGTGCTGTGGCGCGTCGACGAAGAGCAGCGAGCGCGAGAAGATACGTTTGAACTCCCGGAGGTCGGACTTCGCACCGGGCCCACTGCTGTTGACCCACCCCCCGGCCCGGCGGACCGAGCAGCGCGGATCGCGTAAGATGCCAGCGACGTCGGCATAGTCGGTCAACAGCCAAGCGCCCCCACAAAAATCCTCATTCCAATGCAGCGGCCCTGCCGCACGCCAGGAGGAATAGAATGGATATGGGTCGTTCAGAAATGCACTATCGGTCATTAGTCGGCCCCTGCAACTCCGCCCACCCATCAGCGGGTCTTGGCATCGATCCTGTCACTCGACAATCCCATTGAGTTGGTTTCAGTGTGCCAACGAGCGCAGCGTTGCGAGCGCTTCGAGGCAGGCGAGCGTGGCCTCGCGGCCCTTGTTATAGGCATCGTCACGGCTGCGTACGATTGCCTGTTCGTCGGTATAGGTCGTCAGGATACCGAAGGTCAGCGGCACGCCCGTCGCCAAGGAGGCGGCCATCAAACCGGTACTGGCCGCCTGGCTGATATATTCGAAATGGGCGGTATCGCCCTTGATGACGCAACCCAGGCAGATCACGCCGTCATATTTGCCAGTCCTGGCGAGGGTCTGCGCAATCAGGGGAATTTCGAAGGCGCCGGGCGCGGAATAGATGTCACGATCCGACAGGTTGATGCCGTTATCGGCAAGGCTGGCACGGGCGCCAGAGAGCAGCCCATTGGTGACGTTCTCATTGAAGCGGCTCACCACGATGGCGATCCGGAGTTCAGGCGAAGCATTGGTATCGGTCATATCCAACTTTCAGTTTTGATGGGTGAGGGTGTGGCCCAGCTTCTCGCGCTTGGTTTGCAGGTAGCGCAGGTTGAACGGATTGGGGGCGATGATCAGGGACTGCCGCTCTTGCACGTCAATGCCGTTGGCCCGAAGCGTCTCGGCCTTTTGCGGATTGTTGGTCAACAGGGTGATGGTGACGACACCGAGGGCCCGAAGGATTTGGGCGGCGATCGCGTAATCGCGGGCATCGGCTGCAAAGCCGAGATCGGTGTTGGCCTCGACTGTATCGCGGCCTCCATCCTGCAGGGCGTAAGCGCGAATCTTGTTGGCGAGACCAATGCCGCGGCCTTCCTGGCCTCGCAAATAGATCAGGACGCCGCCTGACTCGCCGATCATGCGCAGCGACTCCTGCAGTTGCGCGCCGCAATCACACCGCAGCGACCCCAGAGCATCCCCCGTCAGGCATTCCGAGTGAACCCGCACCAGCGGCGTTCCCGTCATGGGTGCCTTGACCATTGCCAGGTGCTCGGTTCCGTCCAGCAGGCTACGAAACGCGTGAACCCGCATCGCATCGCCGGAAAAGGTCGATGGCAAATCGGCCGAAGCCACTTGCTCGACCAGCACCTCGGTCTTGCAGCGATATGCAACGAGATCGCTGATGGACAGGATGGGCAAGTCGTGTTGAGCCGCGAAAAGTTCCAGATCGGGGCGCCTGGCCATCTCACCGTCATCGCGCATCACTTCACAGATGGCGGCCGCGGGCTGAAGTCCGGCGAGGCGCATCAGGTCGATAGCCCCTTCGGTATGACCGTTCCTGACAAGCACGCCGCCTTCGGCTGCCCGAAGCGGAAAGATGTGTCCCGGGGACACCACGTCTGCAGCTTCAGCCCTGGGGTTCGTGGCGGCCAATATCGTCCGGGATCGATCATGGGCAGAAATGCCGGTGGTAATCCCTTCCCGCGCCTCGATCGAAACCGTGAACGCGGTCGATCGGCGAGCTCGGTTGGCTGCGGTCATGGCAGGCAGCTGCAGCCGGTCCACCTGTTGCCCGGTCAAGGCCAGGCAGATGAGACCGCGCCCATGGGTCGCCATGAAATTGACGGCACTAGGGGTGGCAAACTCGGCAGCGACGATCAGGTCACCTTCGTTTTCGCGATCCTCGTCATCGACGAGGATCACCATGCCGCCCAGACGCAGTCGGTCTAGGGCTTGGGATAGGGTTGACATAGGCGCTCCACATATTTCGCAATCACGTCGACCTCGACATTGATGTCGTCGCCCAGGCGGGCGGCGTGCAGGTTGGTATGTTCCCAGGTGTGGGGAATGATGGTGATGCCGATGATGGTCGAACCATCGGTGGCAGGACTGACGCTGTTGATGGTCAGGCTGATGCCGTCGAGCGCAATCGAGCCCTTCTCCACGCAGTAGCGGGCCAGCGCGGCAGGCAAGGCCAATTCCAGCCGAAAGGCTCCCTCTTCAGGTGTCACTGTGACTAGCCGGGCCGTTCCATCGACATGGCCTTGGACAAGGTGGCCCGATAGCCGGGTCTCCAGACGCACGGAGCGTTCCAGATTCACCCGGTCGCCTTCTGCGACCCGACCCAGGCTGGAGCGGGATGTGGTTTCGGGGCTGACGAAGAATGTGGCCGCCCCACCCGCTTCGAGATGGGTGACCGTCAGGCAAACCCCGTTGATCGCGACACTCTCACCAAGAGAAAGGTCATCCCAACCCGATTGCAGAACCAGGACGCGGGTTCGCCCTTGCTGGCTGACGCCGATCACGGGAGCCAATCGTTCAATGATGCCGGAAAACATGGATACCTCTCAATGCGGTTCGGAATTGGCCCGGTAACGGACGGTGATGTCGTCGTCCGCCGCCAGACGCTGGCGTATCATTACGTGCTCGTCCCAGAGCGGACTTGCCAGTATGGACTGGGTGAGTTCGGTACCGGCTTCGACCAGCACCTCGAGGCATCCAGCCTGACCGAGACGGGTCAGCACGTTGGCAGGGTCGGTTTCTATCGACACCAGGAAGCCGCGTGCCTGCGCCGCCTCGACATAGGACGCCGGCACCCGACCACGTCGGTCGAGGATGACCAGGTGGCGTCGCTTGCCCGGGAAATCTGGCAGCCTTCGGACGGTAAAGTGGGGTGCGTCGGCCATGATCGTTCCGGACCCGGTGATGATCGCGTCGGCCCGCTTGCGCAATCGATGCGCCAGATCGAGTGAGGCGTCCGAGGTAAAGGTTTTTTGCCCCGCGGGTGGGATCATGCTGCCATGGCGATCAATCGCCTGCTTGATCGTCACCCACGGTTTGCCCGTGGTCACGTGCTTGGCAAAGGGCGCGATCAGGCGGGTCACCGCCGCGGCGAGCTGGGGTGCGGCCGGATCGTCCAGGTCAACTAGGGCATGTAGTGACCGGCCTGCATGGGCAAGATAGTCGCCACCCCTACCGGCAACGAGCGGATTGGGATCGCTGGCCCCGATCCATACGTGACGCGCCGGCGTTTCGAGGATCACGCCCGTACAGGCCGGGGTTCGTCCGGCATGATTGCAGGGCTCAAGGGTCACCACCACCGTGTGGATGCGATGGAGCGTATCATTGGCGCGGCAGAGCGCGATGGCGAGCGCTTCGGCGTGCGGTTCACCGGCTCGTTGATGGGCCGCTGCGGCCAGCGTTTTGCCTGACGCATCAAGCAAAACGCAGCCGACGGGAGGATTGGGCGCGGTGGCGCCTTGCCATTGGCCTGCCAGCTCAACCGCATAGCCAAAGGCGGCAGCGATCACGCTGCTCGATAATTGCCCGCCGTGGGAGCTCTCTGGGCTATCCATGCCTGTCCGTCGTCTTGCCAAACCAAGACGCAGCTCAGGGCCAATGACGGCGCACATCCCGTTCCCGGAATGCGGAAACAGGGCCACCCGATCATGTGTTCTCTTCCATCCGGACTATACCGTCGGCCCCGGAGTTTAACCGAGTCTGCTGACCTTGCCTCCTCTGAGGCAAGCGCTCGCGGGCTGATGCGCCGAAGCGCAAACACCGCCGGTGGGGAATTGCACCCCGCCCTGAGAACGTCTGTCGACCCCCAGGGCCGACCGGGTTCATATAGGCCGCGGCTCGGCCCGACGCAAGCCTCCGGCCGCCGACCTAGCACGAAGGTCTCATTCCTGTGGTGTTCCGGCCCGCGTCATTGCGGCTTCGGCGCCCCAATGATCCTCAAACACGAGGTCGGCAATCGGCGTGCGTGCCCGCCACCCCCTTTGTTCGAGTTCGGGCGTCGCAAAGAAGCTTTCGACCTTGCCGACGCACAAATAGGCAACCAGCCGGACCGGATCGGGGATACCCAGAACTGCCTTGACCTCGGCCTCCTTGAGGATGCTGACCCAACCGACGCCCAGGCCCTCGGCTCTGGCTGCGAGCCAGAGGTTCTGGACGGCACAGACCGTGCTGAACAGGTCCATG
>NZ_LVVY01000113.1 GCF_001650025.1 Devosia elaeis
TCTACCAAAATCTGGAGGAGATCCAGGGGCTCAGGTCACTACAATCAGCAGCCAACGTGACACAATCCGGGAACATCAACACTTCAGGGCAGAGCTTGGTTAGACCCTAGCTAGGCAGTGAAGAAGTGAATGAAAGCGCATAGGCTTAGAGCGGGCAGGGTGAGCCGACGAACTATCCGTGAGGCGTATAGTCAATCAAGTCATCGACGGCGAGCGGAACTTCATCGAGATCGTCTCGGTCATCATCTTCATCTATCGACAAATCGTACTGCGGCGAATTGCTTTGCCGCAGTCCCAATAGCGCGATCAGCCCCGTGAGTGCCGCCAGAAAAAACCAGGCGTTCATATCTGCGCCTCCCTGTGAGCGAACTCAAAGAACCGGCTTGCAGCCAGCTCCACGTAAGGATCGCCACGTTGCTCCAACTCTGTCAACTCGTCTTCATAAAGCATGTTTGCGCCAATCGCCTGATTTGTCCCAGCTCTGCGCATGTAGCGGAACGGAATTGCGACAATATCCGACCTCATGAAGTGGAGGTAGTCGATTGCCGCTTCCCGGTTGGCGTCTGAAACCTTCAGTTCGGCGCTGCCGTTGAAGACATCGATATAGCTGCCGGTCGTCATGAGCACGGGGTTGTCGACGGGATAGTCTCTCGCCGCCCAAACGCTTTCGGCAAAGACCGGACAACCAAGCACCGGGAATTCGGCGCATGCAGTGCCGTTCCAAACGAAGGCCGCGTCAACCAGTTCTGCGAGTTCGGAGGAATTAAACGTGGTGTGGTCGAGAAAGATCACATTGTCAGGTAGATGCTCAGGCAACAGCTCTCGCAGCATCTGAACGCCAGACTGAACGATCTCCTCTCTGATTTCGTGAGGGTGCGGCTTGATGACCAAAAGCGCGTCGTGCTGTGAGGATAGCTCCACCAGCATTCGCAGCCAGCTCGTGAAATCATCGAAGACGTGCCCCTGGTCATCGGGTGCGGCAAAATCAATGAGCACCTTGCCAAGAACGCAGAACGACCGTCGCCCCTTCTTGCGGGCCTCTGAGATCGCGTCGATTACCATCTGGCGTTGGTGCCCATTGCCCATATCGGAGCGGCTGCGATCAATTCTGATCCAGCTCAAGGCTTGCTCCTCCCGCTGGCGCATCTCCTCGGGCGAGGGGGCGTTTGCTCGAAACTCGGTGAACCGATGACGGCCACCAAGAAATGGGTGTCGAAGATCGGGGTTGGCCGTTAGGTCTTCAATGGAGAGCGTTTTGGCCTCAATGGATGTCAGGTTGGAGAAGTAGTTCTCATAGGCGACGGACATGCCTATCAAGTGGATGTCGTGGTCACGGCCAACCGTGTCGCACCAACGACGAACAACGCCCCACGGGGCGAAGTGAGACTCCATAGTCACAACACGGACTGGTTTGCCCTGAGCGGCCAGCGGCACCAGTCGTTTGCACATCGTTATTGCTAGGTCGCTGCGGCGCAACATGTCGTCGAAAAGTGCCTGCGCTTCCGGGGTATCCAGGCCTCCGCGGTAGGAGCGGGCAAGTTTGCTTATGCGCTCCAGAAAGAAGGTGAAGTAGTTGATCCCGTCGCAACTGACCGTCCCCTCGTCCCAAGAGACGGCCCACTCGTTTTGTGGTTCGGTTTCTCCGCTTGTCAGGCCCGATCCATTGGCGCGCATCATAGCCGAGATGTTTGACAGCTCCGGTAGGCGGGACTTCGGCATTGAGCCCGCGACCGCAGAGCATACCGAATAACCCTGGGACGCCAGTTGGTAGGAGATAGGGACCATCAAACCAGTTGTGACGCGGCTACCCAGGTCGAACAGGACGACGTATCCCTTCGGGTTTGAGTGCTCAACAGCCGTGACGTAGCGCCTAAAAGCTTCAAAAGCAGTATGCGAAAATAGAGTATGGTCGAGACGAGCTTGGAAACTTGGCGTCACAGGATCGGGCCGCCTAGCGTGCAAGCCGCGCAGCGCAAGGTCGTATCGACCCAGGTCTCTCATGCTGTCCCATGACTTGGCGAGTATCTTGTCTTGGATTGGAGCGTTGGCCGGGATCGTTTCGGCAAGCGATATCGCCAGATCGTGATTGCCACGCTTATACTCCAGCGCTGCCCAGGCGGCGGAATACGTAGAAGCAACGCCAGATATCTTTTCTATATCTTCCGCAGTGACGCTTCGTGCGGATAAGAGGTTCACCAAAGAGGCTGACTTTTTTGCGAGTGGTTTGGCGGCTGCTGACCGCCTGCGTAACGCCCGAACCACCCTCCTGGCACCTGGAACTTTACGCGCGGCTTGCTTGACAAACTGAAGCATAGAGAATCTTCGACCTTTGTTCTCGTCTATAAAGGTGAGCGGGGGCGGCTCTTTGTTATCGCCGGTTGCGCCTCTTTTGGAAGTGGGCGCGTGCTCTTGGGAGGGATTTGGCTATCGACTTGGCGATTTGCCCCTCGATAGGGCCGATCAATATCATCACTGACATCACCGCTAGCACCAAGGCAATTTGGTGAAAGCCAGCCACATAGAGAAGGCTGATAATACATAGGCGAATGCCTAGGCGAATGAACGAGGCAAGGGGCGGGACGAACGATTTCGCCAGGTCTTTTCGCAGTGTCTGTCCTGGCAGGTTCGCAGCAATTGTCCTGATCTTTGATATCATGGCGCTGGCCGTCTGTGTCGAGCGCCGCTCCTTAGCATGGCACCAGACTTCCCGCCATCCTTGAAACACCAGCCGCCCCCGTGCGGCCTTTCTTCGCCCTCGGGCGCTTCCTTACATCTGAGAGTGGTCTCCTCAATTTTGAGGAGACGACGCTGCCCTGGTTTCCCTGATTCACGTCTGACAACCGCACCAACCCCAGCCGCCTCTCGAGGCGGCTTTTTCTTTACCCACCACACCCACCACCACAAGGAAATCACCATGGCGAAAGGCAACCTCCGGGCGTGCCTCGAACAGGTGTGGCCGTTCGAAGGCGGCTACGTTGACCATCCCAAAGACCCCGGCGGTGCGACGAACATGGGGATCACCCATTACACGCTGACCGCGCACCGCGGGCGGCCTGTCACCAAGCAGGATGTGCGCAATCTCACCAAAGCCGAAGCCACAGAGATTTACGACAAGCGCTACTGGCGCCCGCTCAACGGCGACAACCTGCGCGTCGGCGACGACCTGGTCATCCTCGACTTCGGCATCAACTCCGGCGTGTCCCGGTCGGCGAAATACACGCAGGCGATCGTCGGCACGACGCAAGACGGCAAGATCGGCCCGGTGACGCTTGCGGCGCTCGCCAAGGTGCCGAGCCGGGATTTCATCAAGAAGCTGTGCGCACGCCGCCTGTCGTTCGTGCAGTCCCTAAAAATATGGGACACGTTCGGGCGCGGCTGGTCGCGCCGCATCGCGCACATGGAAGCCACGGCGCTAGGCTGGGTGTCTTCCCGAGCCGAACTCGACAAAGACGCCAAGGATGCACGCAACAAAGCCGCAGGGCAGGGTGGCGCGGCTGTCGGCACTGGTGGCGGCGCAGTCGCCGTGGATCAGGCCAGCGGGCTTCCGCTCCCCGTCGTGCTGATTGGCGCCTTCGCGATTGGCGGCCTGCTTGTCGTGCGTGCCGTAATCAACAGCCAGCGAGCCGCTGCACTGGCCGCCGCTGCCAAAGACAAGGAATAACCCAATGGGTCCGTTTATCCGTATCGCGCTCCGGTATCTCACCGGGGCGCTTGTTGCTTATGGCCTTGTCCCCGCCGACGCCTCAACACCCCGGTCCGGGCGCTTCGCCGCCCTGGCGCATCTTGGTTCCCATCTTCCTCGCCGCCGCCGCCCTGGCGGCTTTTTTGTTCCTGCCCATCTTTCCGAAAGGCTAATCATCATGGGTTTTCTCGAAAACGTCGCCATCCAGTGGCTTATCCGCCGCGTCCCCGAGCTCGTTGGCCTGATCACGGTCACCGCTTCGCTCATCGCTGCAATCCCGCCCGAGCATATGGCCACGATTATGGCGATCCTGACCGGGCAGGGTGGTGGCCTGACCGTCACGGCTCTTATCGGGCTGGGCGTGTGGGTCTATGCGCAGATCATCAGCTTCCGGCAGACCACCAAGCCGAAACAGGTCGAGCAGATCGGCGGCAAGCCCGTCGAAATCAGCAGCGGGCGCAAGTCGCTCGTGGATATCCTGGCCGGAAAATGACCATGCGGGCGGCTTCGGTCGCCCCTCCCTCTTTACTGCAGATAGGCGGCGTTCATGTCTGGACCGAAATTCGACCTCACCATCAACCTCGGCCACGTCCTGACCTTCGGGGGGATCATCGTCACGATGATATTCGGCTGGGCGACGTTCGACACCAGGTTGCGAGCCGTCGAGAAAACGCTGGAAACGGCCACGTCTACGCTCGTAGAACAGGTCCGGCAGGGCAGCGCGATCATGGCCCTTGATCAACGGCTTCAGCGTGTGGAGCGGATCACCGATCAGCGGTAGATGTGATCGCCCGCAATCTTGTTCTGCATTCGTTCTGGTTATAGGACTCGGAACCTTGCCATTTAGCGAGGCCCGAAATGTCCATGACCCCGAGCAGGAGAGCGATAGAAGCCATGACCCTGGGCGGCATGGCCTTGGACAATCGCGCGCTTGTGGTGAGGTGTTATTCCTGCCGGCGAACGCGGAGGTTCCTCGCCGCCGATCTGGCCAGGGTCTACGGCGAGAACCAAAGCCCTCACACACTGTTCCGCAGGTGTTCGAAATGCGGTGATGGGCTTTATGTCGGGTTTGGCTTTCCGCAGCGGGGCGATACTATCCGGCGTCCCGAGAGCGTCACTAAGTGGCAGTGGCGGGATGAGGTTTGGGAGCCTTCCTAGCGGAGGGGTTAGACTGGAGACCAGTGGGTCGGCCCATGATCGTCAGGGCCGCCGTTCCACGTCATACTCCCGTCTGGCGTCACCCACATGCCGGTGTTTTCGGGAAACAAGCCGTTGCGCTGAATGTGGCCCCATCGCATGGTAAACCACTCCTGCATTCTCGTGTCAGACGGCTCTTTCCAGCCTACCCGGATAAGCGTTCCATCCTTCGGCGCGGTATTAATGGTTTCCCACCCTTCCATTCGTCTCTTCTCCAATGCGATTGGGGGTTAGGAGCCGAACGACATAGATACGCCGTTGCCCAGCCGGATCACCGACCGATCCTTTGTCTCGATCGGGTCAAAGATTTCACGCATGGCCTTGTATGTGCTTCCTTTGCCGCCAGTGCCCGCAAGTTCCTTGGCGAGAATGTCCGCAAGGCGATCCCAGTGAGGGATAAGGGCGGCCCAATATTCCGAAACGCTCCCCATCTCCGTAAGCCGCGTCTTCCACTCGGGTACGGCAGACAGAAGACGAACGCATCGCCCAAGGTCTGCGCCATCTCTCGGGTGCGAGTTATCTCCCGGCTTTACGCCCATCATCGTTGCCCAGAGACACATAGACGACAGCCCCGTATCGCGGCTGACTACCCACTGCGCTGCACGCTTCTCGACTTCATTCATCTCTCTCATCTCCATTACAGAAGCGACCGAAGCCGCGTGAACGTAAACAGAACCTGCGCGGGACTTTCTGCGGGACTTTCTGTCACCATCGGTCCCGCATCGTCGTTTGTTTCGGCTTTTGTTCTTTTCCACCGAAAATTAGGGCTTGCCTCAAAAGCCCTGTTTGCCTATGTCTCCGCGCAGTCGGGGCGTAGCGCAGCCTGGTAGCGCATTTGTCTGGGGGACAAAGGGTCGTCGGTTCAAATCCGGCCGCTCCGACCATTCAACCTTCCGCTCATCGAGAAGGCCGATCCGGGCAGGAGGCGCTTTCATGCAATTGCAGGAACGCGACCTGGAAAGTGCTCTCGCGCTATGGCCGCAAGTGTCGGGCTCGGCCTGCCGGCTGATCAACCATTCCGAAAACCACACATTTCGGGTCGATGCCCCTGATGGCGCGGCCTACACGTTGCGCGTGCATCGCCCCGATTATCAGAGCCGCCTCAACATCGAGAGCGAACTGGCCTGGCTGGAGGCTTTGTACCGCGATACCGACCTGCCTGTGCCGGCCGCGGTGCCGGGCGCCGATGGGCGTCTGCTGCAGCAATTCACGGGGCCGGACGGACTGATGCGCCATGCCGTGCTGTTCCACTTCATTGCCGGCCATGAGCCGAGCCCGGAAAGCAATCTTGTCGATCTTTTCGGCGTGCTCGGTGGCTATGCAGCCCGCCTGCACAAGCAGGTCATGGCTTGGGAGCGTCCGGCCCATTTCGAGCGGCAGGCCTGGAATGCGGCGACGATCCTCGATGAAGACGGATTATGGGGCGATTGGCGCGTGGCGCCCGGCGTCAATGGAGCCATCCGGCCTTTGCTCGACCGCGCGACCGATGCCTTGCGACAGAGGCTGGCCGAATATGGGCAGGGGCCGAACCGCTATGGTCTTATCCATGCCGATATGCGGCTGGGAAACCTGCTGGTTGATGGCGGTACTGTCAGCCTGATCGATTTCGACGATTGCGGCCTGTGCTGGTTTGCCTACGACTTCGCCGCCGCCATCTCGTTCCATGAGACGCACAAGGCAGTGCCCGCGCTCAAGGCCGCCTGGCTCGAAAGCTACCAGGCCGAGCGTCGGCTCGATGCCGAGGACATCGCGGCCATCGATGCCATGGTCATGCTACGCCGCATGGCGCTGCTGGCCTGGATCGGCTCGCATAACGAGACCAATTTGGCCCAGACCCATATGCCGGGCTTCGCGGAAGGGACGGCTGCGCTGGCGGAGCGGTTCCTGCGCGGACCGCTTTGGCCCGAAGACTAGACCAGCATTTCCGATCTTGGCGCTGTACGCCGCTTGTCATTGCCGATCGCTGTAGACAGGCCCCAGACCAACCCGATCAGCAGATAGATATGCCGCCAATGGTCGGAATCGATGATCACCGATTCCGCCATGACGATCACGAAGGTGGCGGCCACGGGGATGGCCATCAGCCGATAGGGTGAAGGTCGGATCACGATCTGGCAGCATTTCCACAGCGTGATCCCGATCAGCAGGTAGAACAACAGTCCGCCGCCCCAGCCATAAACGTGCAGCACCGAGACATAGACATTATGCGGCTCCTCTGTGATGCGCATATTGCTGAACTCGCCGGGGCCCAGGCCCCAGGGATTGTCGAGCGCCAGTTCATAGGCATAGCCCTGCCGCCCGAACCGGCCGGTTTCGCCGCTATCGTAATTTTGCGAGCTGGCCCGGGTTTCGAAAAGATTGGATACAGCCGGGATCGACAACAGGCCGGCCAGGGCAACGATCAGCATGAACGCGCCGGCGAGCGACATCAGCATAATGCGCACTTTGTCGCGCGCATTGGCCTCAAGCAGGAAAACCAGAACCAGCACGAGCAGCGACGACACGGCGAAATGACCCCAGGCTGCGCGGGAAAAGCTGACGAAAACGCCGACGAAGAGCACCATATAGATACCGCCGGAAATCAGCACCTGCCGCCAGCTCTGCGCCAGCAGCACGCGTTGCAGCGCGAACATGGCCGGCAGCACCAGGAAGGGGCCGTAGACATTGGGGTCCTTGAACGTCGCCTTGGCCCGGCCATAGCGCAGGAACAGGTCGGCGCCCGGCATCAGCCCCATATAGGCGAGGGTGCCGATGATAGCCGCCAGAACCGCGGCGGCGGTATAGGCTGCCACAATGATCCTCATCCGCTTCGCGGTCGCCTCGGCGATGTAATTGGCCACGAAATAGGAGGTGAGCATCAGAAAGATGGTCACGAGAGAGAAAATCAGGGCCGTGCTGATCGGGGTGAAGCGCACTTGGAACACGGCGATCAGCGCAAATGGCGTGAACAGGATCATGATGGCCAGAAGGCCGAGCGTGGACCGATAGAGGCCGATGCCCGCGAAAACGGCTAGCGGCAGGACCAGCAGGAATGCCAGTTCATAGGGCGAAGGTTCGAACAGCACGATGCTGCCCGAAAACACCCACAGGCCCACCATGAGATCGAGCATGCGGGTGGCGCGCCGGCGCAGAATCTCGGTGACCGGCTTGCCCGACGCGGCCGGAGCCAGGCTGGCATCGAAGGTTCCGGTGCTGGTCAATAGGCGTTCTCGTTCTTGGAGAGCAAGGAGATGGGCGTCATGACCACGATGTAGAGATCGAACAGGATCGACCAATGCTCGATATAGTAGAGGTCGTGATTAACGCGCTGCATGATCTTGTCGATCGTGTCGGTCTCGCCGCGCCAGCCATTGACCTGTGCCCAGCCGGTCATGCCGGGCTTGACGCGATGGCGGGCGAAATAGCCTTCCACCGCTTCATAATAAAGCTGGTTCTCGGCCTTGGCCTGTGGAGCATGCGGACGGGGGCCGACGATGGACAGTTCGCCCTTGAGCACGTTGAACAATTGCGGCAGTTCGTCGATGGAGGTGCGACGGATGAATTTACCCACGCGAGTGACGCGCGGGTCGTCCTTGGTCACCAGCTTGGACGCCGTCTGATCGAGCATGTCGGTCCGCATGGAGCGGAACTTGTAGATGCGGATGGTCTCGTTGTTGAAGCCGTGCCGGTTCTGCACGAAGAAGACGGGCCCCCGGCTTTCGAGCTTGATCGCGATGGCCGTGGCCAGCATGACCGGCGAGAGCAGCACGAGCGCGGTTATCGCGACGATCTTGTCGAACACCCACTTGAAAACCAGGTTCCAGTCCGAGATCGGTCGGTCGGCCATGTCGAGCACCGGCACGTCGCCGACATAGGAATAGGCCTTCTCGGTGAACTTGAGCTTGCTCATATGCGCCGAGAGGCGGATGTCCACCGGCAGGACCCAGAGCTGGGTCAGCATGTCCAGCACGCGCTTTTCCGCGGAGAGTGGCATCGAGACGATGACGAGATCGACGGGTGTGCGGCGTGCGAACTCGACCAGATCGGCCACCATGCCCAGCTTGTGATAGCCGGAGACGATGTCGGGCGAGCGTTCGCCGACGCGATCGTCGAACAATCCGAGCAGGTTGATGTCCTTGTCCGCGCCCGCCTTGATCTGGTCGATCAACAGGGCCGCGTCCGCGCCACCGCCGACGATGACGGCACGGCGTTTCAGCCGCCCCTCATTGGTCCAGTGCTGCACGAGGCGGCGAAGTATGGCGCGGTAGAGCATTAGGGCGACCGCGCCGGAGACGAACCAGGTCATCAGCCAGAAGCGGGAGACCTGGTCGCCCGCCTTGAAAAAGAACAGTCCGACAGTCAGCAGGATCATGACCGTGGCCCAGGCCCCTACCACCCGGCCGATTTGCGACAAGGTCGTGCGATAGGCGGCGATGCGATGGGACCGCACTGCATTGAAGACGATATTGGCCAACAGAACGGTGGCCAGGATGACGGGAATATAGAACCCGCCATCACTCGGCCCCAGATAGGCGACGTGGATGCCGTAGCCCAGCAGGGCGAGCAGCACCGCTTCGATCACCTGCGCTACACCCGAAATGACTGCGGCCGACCATGTCCGTTCGACCGGAAGGGCGATGACGGCCTCGGCGTAATTCGAAAGATGCCGCCCCTCCGGCGCTGATTTGGCGGCATGGCCTTGGATGGCCTGTTGGGGATCGACGCGGAACATGACAAATCTACCGGGCACTCAACGCTGAGCGGCTATTGTCCGGCAGAGGCGTTTACACTCAGTGAAATGGGATGTCCGTTTTGTTCAGGCCGCCCGATAGAGCGTCTCGATCGAATCGGCCATGTGCCGGAGAGAAAACCCGGCTTCGACGCGAGCGAGAAGCTGCCGCATGTCGGCGTTGGCCTGCGCTCTCCCGTCAAGAAAGCCCTGCATGGCCCCGGCCAGGGCCACGGCGTCGCCGGGAGGCACGAGGCGTGGCGCGGCCGGGCCGAAGATTTCGGGGATGCCGCCTACGTTGGTGGCAATGACCGGCAATTGCGCGGCCGCCGCCTCCAGGACGATATAGGGCAGAGATTCGGCCAGAGACGGCACGATAACGCATCGCCCCATGGCGAAGACGTGGCGTGCGGGCCGGGATCCTACCAGGCGGACGCGTTGCGAAAGGCCGAGTTCGTCGATGCGGGCCTCGAGGGCAGGGCGGTCCGGACCGTCCCCCGCCATCACCAATCTTGCCTCCGGCAAGGTCGCCAGCGCTTCGACCAGCGGAAATATGCCCTTGAGCGACCGCAATTCGCCGACAAAGACGAAATCGGCAGCATCGGAAGGCGCAGCGACCGGTTCGAATTCCTCCGGACGCAGCCCGTTATGCACGATTGCCGTGCGGCATGAGGGGTGGCCGATCAGCGCCGAATAAGTGCGTTCGGCATAGGCGCTTTCGAACAGAATGGCCGAGGTCTTGCCCATCAGCGCGCGTTCAATCCGATGGAAGAGCCGGCCCGAATAGGCGCTGGCGGGGTAATGCAATACGCCCCCATGCGGGGTGTAGAAGGCCTTGGCGCGGATCCGGCCATAGAGGGCCAGCCGGGCATAGAAGCCCCCCTTGGCCCCGTGACCGTGGATGACGTCGATATCGAGCTGCCGGGCCAGGCGCGCCACCGCGAACGGGGTCGTGAGGTCGCCTTTCCCGAACAGGCGTGGCATCGGGAAACGGTGAATCCCCAGAGCCGCATGGGCTTCTAGCGCTTTTAGGATGTCTTCTGTCTGGGCATCATTGGCCAGCGTATCGACGACAATGCCCACCTGGTGCTCACGCGATGACAACTCCCGCGTCAGGTCTGCAACGTGGCGGAACAGGCCGCCCACAGGCGCTCGCAGCACCTGCAGGATGCGGAGGGAACCGGCAGGCACGGCCTAGAACCAGCGCTCGGAAATGACGATGGTGTCGCCGGGATAGATGGGGAAGTCGAGATCGACAGCACCCTTGACCATCTGGTCGCCCTGCTGCCGATAGACCACAGCGCGATCGCGATCGGCCGTTTCGGTGAAGCCGCCGGCCGTGCTGATCGCGGCCCGTACGCTCATGCCGTAAACATAGGGGAATTGCCCGGCGGTCTTGACCTCGCCCTGGATGTAGAAGGGGCGATATTGTTCTATCTCCACCGCGACGTCCGGATTGCGCATATATCCGTTGGCCAGCGCCCGGGCGAGGCGCTTTCCGGCCTCTCCGGTGGTGGTGCCACGCACCGGCACAGCGCCGACCAGCGGGAAGGCGATGGCGCCGCCATCATCCACGCGATAGCTCTTGCTCAACTCGGCATCGCCATAGACCGTCACGCGCACGACGTCGCCCGTATCAAGTTGGTAGGGCCCCTTGGTCTCCACCAGATAGGTGGATGTCTTGTTCGCGGCGCATCCGCCGAGAAAAAGGGTCAGGGCGAGAGCAAAAATGGTTAGCAGGCGCATGAGGTTCCCGCGCGTTCGAATTGCTCCCACACTGGCGATTTATGGTTAAGATTATCCTTATGCCATCTGCGTAGAGATGCGGAATGCGAAGTGAATTAACTGAATTTTGACCACGCATGGCGTTAGCTCCGAACGTTATCAGAGGTATCGCCATGGCTTTCGACTCTTCCGTCCACGAAGACGCCCGGATCGACATTGCCGCCCTTTTGGGTGCGATTGTCCGGCGATTGCCGCGAATCCTGCTGGTCACGCTGGTCTTGTTGGTGGCCGGCTTTGTCGTATTGATGTTCCAGCCCCGGCTCTATGAATCCGCCGCGGCGATTCTGGTCGAGCCCCGCGCCAATGTCTATCTTCGCGCCTCGAACGAGCAGGTGCAGAGCGCCCAGGGCAATGCCGCCGGCGTCGTCTCCAGCCAGATCGAATTGCTGAAATCCCGCGATACCCTGCTCACCGTCATCGACAAGCTCGATCTTCGCTCCGTTCCCGAATTCAACGGCGGCGGGGGCGGCGTCTCGCCGCTCGGCATGATCTCGCAACTGATCGGCCGCCGAGCTGCTACGCCGAACTCCATCGATGAGACGGTGCTGGGCACGCTCTATGATCGGCTTACCGTCGTGCAGGAGCGCGATTCGGCGATCATCTCCGTCCTGGTCCGCTCGACCGATCCGCAATTGGCCGCTAGCATTGCCAATGCCGTGGCCAATGCCCACGTAGCCCGGCGCGCCGACCTTTCCATTTCCGATACGGCGGAAGCCTCGGGCTGGCTGCTGGATGAAATCAATCGCCTCCGCGTCTCTGTGCAGGAAGCCGAATCCGCAGTGGCCGATTTCAAGGTCGCCAACGACCTCTTTACCGGCCAGAACAATACCAGCCTGCTGGATCAGCAGCTTTCCACGATCGCCTCGCAGATCACCACTGCCCAGGAGCGCAAGAACACCGCCTTGTCGCGGGCTTCGCTCATCCGGGGGCTGATCGACAGCGGCCAGCCTATCGAAGGCGTTGCCGATGTGCGCAATTCCCTCGTCATCCAGCAGTTGAGCCAGGAAAAAGCGCGGCTCCAGGGCGAGCTGGCACAGCGCTCGGCCACGCTTCTGGCAAGTCATCCGACTATTCGGGCGCTCAATGCGCAGGTCGCCGAGCTCGACAATCAGATTCGCCAGGAAGGCCGCCGCGTGGCGGCAGCGCTCGAGTCCGAGGCGCAGATCGAGGCCGATCTCGAAACGTCCCTGCAAGCCGATCTCGACCGCGCCAAGGTCAGCGCATCGACAGCCACCAGGGACAACGTGACGCTGGACGGGCTGGAGCGCGAGGCCAAGGCGCAGCGTGACCTGCTGGAATCCTATCTGCTGCGCTACAACGAGGCTTCGTCCCGCGTGGACGCCAATTCCGCACTCCCCGATGTCCGCGTCGTTTCCGTTGCTGCGCCATCCGTCACGCCGGCTTCCCCCAAGACCTCGCTCATCATGGTGGCGATCGGCATCGTCTCGGTGGCGGTGCAGGTGGGCGCTGTTGCGTTCGGCGAATTGATGTCGGGTAGGGCGTTGACGCCGATCATCCGTGTGCGGCCGCAGGACGAACTGGATTCGGTGCCCTTCGACGAGGCAGAGCTTGAACCCGAGCAGCGCCCGGAACCCGTCGAGGCGGTTGCGGGGGCAGAGCTCGCGACCGATGCGGCGCGGGAGAACGGGCCGACCGAGCCGGCATTCGAACAGGACTCTATGCCGCTTCCCGCGGCGGATGCCGAGCCATCCGCCGCGGAGGTGACCAGCGCCGAAGCTGAGCAGACCGATGCGCCCGCGCCGAGCAATACCAGCAGATTTCTCCAGACCCTGCTCGCCGGAGCTATGCGCAAGGACCGGGAGAGGGTGGAACCGGTCGCGGTCACGGTGGAAAGTGAGCATGCCCCAGCTGAGCCCGAAGCCGTGTCGCCGGCCGGTGGTGTCGAGGAGGCGGCGAATTCGCACCCCGTCGCAGCCACGCTGCGCTATGCCGATCTGGTCTCCGATCTCGTGCTCGGGCGCACGCATCTGCTGCTGCTCGCTGACCAGGGCGAGGCGCGGCCGAGCCGGAAAATGGCGCAAGATCTGGTCGGCGATGCACTTGCCAAGGGCCTCAGTGTCGCGCTCATCGATGCGGGTACCGGGCAGCGCACCGAAAGCGCCGGCATCACCGATCTCAGCACCAGCCAAGCAAGTTTCGGCGATGTCGTGCAGAAATCGGCCGACAACAGCTTTGCCGAAGTCAGCTGGGGGCGGGGTGAGATGATTGCGCGCAACTCCAATCGTCCGCTGGTGCTGACCGAAGCCCTGACCGACATCTACGAGGTCGTGGTGGTGCTGACAGGGCGAGTGGATCGCGGGTCCACGCTCGGCATGTTCTCCGAACTGGGCGGCCGCATCATATTGGTGACCGGCGACGAGGAAGACGCCGACCTGGCTCAGGAAATGCGGCGGCGTCTGGAGGAGGCGGGCCTGCCTCGCGTAGAAATCGCCGCCTTGGCCGAGCCGGTCGCTGCCTGATGTCGTTGAAATATGCCGCGATCCGCACCGCGTTCGAACTGCTCTGGCTGACGCGGGCGCCGGCGCTATTCAACCTCCTGTCGCAGGCGCGCGGTGTCATCTTCACCATGCATCGCGTGCTGCCGGACCAGCCGGCACCCTTTTCGCCCAACGCCATCCTGCAGGTCCAGCCCGATTTTCTCGACTATGTCATCGAGCGCGTCCGCGATATCGGAATCGATATCGTCACGCTTGACGAAGCCCTGGAGCGCCTTGCTGCGCCGAAAAGGGGACGCCCTTTCGTCGTGCTGACATTCGACGATGCCTATAGGGACAATCTCCAATATGCCCTGCCCATGCTCCAGCGGCACGAAGCACCCTTCACCCTCTATGTGCCGACCTCCTTCATCGACGGCGTCGGCCAGCTCTGGTGGCAGGCTATCGAGGATATCATCGGCCGCCGGGATGCAGTGGCGTTCACGGAAGAGGGCGAGATTGAATATGTCGATACCCGCACCAACGCGCAGAAAAGCGAGGCCTTCAATCGCCTCTATTGGCGCCTAAGGAAGCTGCCGGAACCTCAGCGGCTGAAACTGCTTGCCGAGTTCACCGGCAATTACGGCTACGATCTTACCAAGCAATGCCAGGACCTGATCATGGACTGGCAGGAGCTCCGCCTGCTTGCGGGCGACCCGCTCTGCACCATCGGCGCCCACAGCGTAAACCATTATGAACTGGCCAAGCTGCCTGTCGATCAAGCGCGCGAGGAAATGGCCAGATCGGTCGATGTCATCGAGGCCCAATTCGGCATCCGCCCGACCCATTTTTCCTATCCGCTGGGCGGGCCACTATCCTGCGGGCCGCGCGAATTCGCGCTGGCAAAGGAATTGGGGTTCCGCACCGCCGTGACTACGAGACCGGGCGGCCTCTATCCCCATCACCTCGACCGATTGACGGCCTTGCCCCGCGTTTCGCTCAATGGCTATTTCCAGCAGCGCCGTTATGTCGATGTCTTCGCCAGTGGCGGCCTGTTCACCCAGCTTGGGAAGCTGACGGGTTAAGCCAAGGGTTTGACTCGCTTTTTCGGGTCAGCCTTTGGCTGAATCCGGGCGCGCCATCCATTGTATGATTGCCATTGCAGGCAGGAGCCAGCCCATGCCGGCAATGATGAAGAAGCCGATCAGGACAAGTCCCGGCAGTCCTTCGGGAAGCATGAGATAAATCGCCGTGGCCAGAACGGACCATAGAACGATCGAACCGACGAGCAGAAACGCCCCGATCAATTTTCGATTACGCTGGGTCATGTGCGGCATCTGGTCTGTTGCGGTATAAGTGAGGGCGGCATACCACTCCGGCAGCTTCACTGATACTGGAAATGACGCCGTGACTTCCATGCAAGATGCCGCACCGGGCCAAGTCAGCTTCGCAAGCGATCGCCTGCGACCCGTCCGCATCTGGCTCTACGGACTGGCCGCCTTCGTCCTGTTGATCGTGGTGGTCGGCGGCATCACCCGCCTGACGGAGTCCGGCCTGTCCATAACGTCGTGGAAGCCGATCTCCGGCATCATTCCGCCGCTCAATGAAGCCGAGTGGCTGGAGGAATTCGAGGCCTACAAGCAGATTCCCCAGTACACCTATGTCCATTCCTGGATGGAACTGGACGACTTCAAATACATCTTCTTCTGGGAATGGTTCCACCGCCTGCTGGCCCGCGCCCTGGGCCTGGTCTTCCTGGTGCCGTTCGCTGTGTTTCTTTTCCAGAAGCGCCTGTCGCGCGACCTCGCCTGGCCGCTGTTCGGGCTGTTCGTCCTCGGCGGGTTCCAGGGCGCCCTGGGCTGGTGGATGGTGACTTCGGGGCTGACCGAGCTGACTTCGGTGTCCCAATATCGCCTGGCCGCCCATCTTACGGCCGCTTCGCTGCTCTTCATCGCGTTGATCTATGTCGCACGTTCGTTGACGCCAGGCCGGACGATCGGCCACGTCACGGGTTTCCATCTGGCGACGGGCTGGATCCTGCTGGTCGGCATCATTCTGCAGATCGGGGCAGGGGCGTTTGTCGCCGGCCTCGATGCCGGCATGGGTTATCAGACCTGGCCGCTCATGGATGGTGCGATCATCCCCAAGGGCCTCTTCATCATGGACCCTGCCTGGCGCAACCTGTTCGAAAACGCCCTGACGGTGCAGTTCATTCATCGCGGCATCGCCTATGCCTTGGTTGCCTATATTTTCTGGCTGCTCTGGCGCCGCAGCAAGGATGGCGGCTTTGGCGGCGTCCATGGCTGGCTGCCGCGGATCAGCCTGGTGGTATTGGCGCAGGTGGCTCTCGGCATCGCGACCTTGCTCACCAGCGTGCCGATCGCACTCGCGGTGGGGCACCAGGCCGTTGCCTTCATGTTGGCCGGCCTGGCGGGCGCCTATATCGCCGATATGCGACGAGTGCGGTAATATGATACCGCAATTGTAATGCGTTGAAATTGCTAATCTTTTTTAATGCACTTGACGGTTCGGGGAATCTCGCCTAGAGACGCCGCCGAATTGGCCGGTCCATGCGTGGGCCGGCTGCTTGAATTTAGGGAATTCGATTATGAGCACGTACTCGGCAAAACCGAGCGAGATCGAAAAGAAGTGGGTCCTCATCGACGCCCAAGGGCTGGTCGTGGGTCGTCTCGCTTCGATCATCGCCTCGCGCCTGCGCGGCAAGCACAAGCCGACCTTCACCCCGCACATGGACATGGGTGACAACATCATCGTCATCAATGCCGACAAGGTGAAGCTGACCGGCCGTAAGCTGGACCAGCATCGCTTCTACTGGCACACCGGTTATCCCGGCGGCATCAAGGACCGCACCGCTCGCGAGCTGCTGGAAGGCCGCTTCCCGGGCCGCGTTCTCGAGAACGCCGTGCGCCGCATGATGCCGGGAGGTCCGCTGACCCGCGCCCAGCTCAAGAACCTGCGCGTCTATGCCGGTTCCGAGCATCCTCACGAAGCGCAGAACCCGGCAAAGCTCGACGTCGCTGCGATGAACTCCAAGAACGTCCGGGTGAAGTAACATGGCCGAAACCATCAACTCTCTCGAAGATCTCGGCACCTCGACTGCCGCTCCCGCCGTCAACGCGGCTCCGGTGCATGAGCAGAAGCTGGACAGCCTCGGCCGCGCCTATGCCACCGGCAAGCGCAAGAATGCCGTGGCTCGCGTCTGGATCAAGCCGGGCAAGGGCACGCTGACCATCAATGGCCGCGAATTCGCCAAGTACTTCGCTCGTCCGGTTCTGCAGCTCATTGTCAAGCAGCCGATCGTCGCCACTGACCGTCTCGACCAGTATGACGTCAACGTCACCGTCGCCGGCGGTGGTCTTTCCGGCCAGGCCGGTGCCGTTCGTCACGGCATCTCCAAGGCGCTCAACTACTTCGAGCCGGGCTTGCGTCCGATCCTCAAGAAGGGCGGCTTCCTGACCCGCGATAGCCGCGTTGTCGAGCGCAAGAAGTACGGCAAGGCCAAGGCCCGCCGCTCCTTCCAGTTCTCCAAGCGCTAAAAGCTGGACGATCTTTCAGTTCTGCGAGGGGCCGGGAAATCCGGCCCCTTTCTTTGAGCCATCCTCGCGCCTGGGGGAGGGCTTGCGATCCGCCGGCACTCCCCCATATGCATTCGGCCATGCATAGCCTCGTTACCCGGTTCCATCTCCTGCTTTTCGGTGTCACCCTGGCAATCGCCGGCGTGGTCCTCATCCACGTACCACCGACCTATGCCTTCCCCGCTCATTGGCAGGGCAGCACGGCAGACTGGCTCTGGCCACGCGACATCGCGCTTGCCGTTGCGCCGCTTATCCAGCTCTTGCTGATCGGGGCCTTCTTCCTGCTTGGCCGGGCATTGACCGCGAACCACCTGGCCAAGACGCGTCACATTCTCGATCCGGCCCTGACCCTGGTGCTCGCCGTCGCAGCCGCATGCCAACTTGGCTTGTTGCTCATCGGCATCGGCTCGGATTTCGACATGTTTCGGATCACCGGTTTCGGCCTTGCCGCCTTGCTGCTGGTGCTCGCCGTCGTGATCTTCGAGGCCGAGCGCCATTCCTATGGCGGTCTACGCATGCCCTGGCCGATAAAGTCGGATCGCGCCTGGCTGTTGGTCCACCGCGCCAGCGGCATTTTCTGCGCCATCGCGGCCCTTGCTCTGGCTTGGCTCGCCTGGGCCGATCCAGGGCCGGGCCCGCTGGTGGTCGCCATGGCCGCGAGTCTGCTTGGCGCGCCTATCTTTGCAGCCCTTGTCACCCTCGCCGCCCGCGGTCTTTGAGAAGGCTTTTCCAATGCGGCGACCCCGGCGGTAGAAAAATATTTCCATCCCGGTGGAAAAAGCAATGCCATACGCTGCAATCGGAAAAATCGAGGCGTAAGGTCTGGCCAATTGTGCGGCAGGCGGCCCAACGATTGGGCAATGTCGCGCGCCACCGAAAGGCTATGTGCAAATGCCCACCTCCGTCCCGGCCGGCTCGGCGCCACGCGCGCCCAAGCCGCTCTATCTCAATTTTGGCTTTCAGGTGCTGGCCGCCATGGTCATCGGCCTGATCCTCGGCTTCATCGCCCGCAACATGGGCACCGATGCGGCCGGCAATGCCAATTGGCTCACCACGACGCTGTCCACCGTCGGATCGTCCTTCGTGTCGCTGCTGCGCGCGCTGGTTCCGGTATTGGTCTTCACGGCCATCGTCGCGTCCATCGCCAATCTGCGGGAGCTCAACAATGCTGCCAAGCTGGTCTGGCAGACTTTGCTCTGGTTCGCCATCACTGCGCTGATCGCGGTGGCCATCGGTATCGCCCTGGGCCTGATCATTCAGCCAGGAGTCAATACCGCCGTGACCGAGGCCGCGGCCCGCGCGCCGTCGTCCACCGGTTCCTGGCTGGACTTCCTCAAGGGGCTGATCCCGTCCAATTTCATCGGCCTCCAGGCGTCCACCCGGGTATCCGATAGCGGCGCGACCACCAGCCTCAATTTCAATGTGCTGCAAATCCTGATCGTGTCGATCGTGATCGGCATCGCCGCCCTGCGCGTCGGTCCGGCTGCCGATCCGTTCCTGGCTTTCAACCGGTCGTTCCTCAAGATCATCCACAAGGTCCTGTGGTGGGTCATCCGCCTGACGCCGATCGGCACCATCGGCCTGCTCGGCAATGCCGTCGCCGTCTATGGCTGGGATGCGCTGGCCCAACTCGGCTGGTATGCGGCGGCCATCTATATCGGTCTGGTACTGGTGCTGTTCGTGGTCTATCCCGTTCTGCTTCAGGCCAATGGCCTCAATCCCATCCGCTATTTCCAGAGCGCCTGGCCGGCCATCCAGCTCGCCTTCGTGTCGCGTTCCTCCATCGGCACCCTGCCGGTCACCGAGCGGATCACGGAAAAAAATCTCGGCGTGCCGCGTGAATATGCCTCGTTCGCCGTCCCGCTCGGCGCCACCACCAAGATGGATGGTTGTGCGGCGATCTATCCGGCGATCTCGGCAATCTTCGTTGCCCAGTTCTTCGGCATCAGCCTCGGCATCGAGCATTACCTGCTGATCATCTTCGTGTCGGTCATCGGCTCGGCGGCGACGGCGGGGCTTACCGGCGCGACGGTCATGCTCACGCTGACGCTGTCGACCCTGGGCCTGCCGCTCGAAGGCGTGGGCCTGCTGCTGGCCATCGACCCCATCCTCGACATGGGCCGCACGGCAGTGAACGTCGCTGGCCAGGCGCTAGTGCCGACCATCGTGGCCAAGCGCCAGGGCATCCTCAACCAGGCTGTCTATGACAACGGCAAGGCGATCGAGGACCTCGACGTGGAAGCCGTGCCGGCCGAATAACCGGCTCAAAGAGGAAGGGGAGGCGAAAGCCTCCCCTTTTCATTTCCAGCTGACGGTCAATTTTTCCAGCCCGTGGAAATGATAGACATCGCCGTATCGCGGCGGTTCGGCGATCCGCACCTTGGGCAGGCGCTCGAACAATACCCCCATCGCCTCCTGCAATTCGATCCGCGCCAGCGGGGCGCCGATGCAGAAGTGGATGCCCGCTCCGAAGCTGACATTTGCGCCATCCTCGCGAAAGGGATCGAAGCTGTCTGCATTGGCAAACCGGGCCGGGTCGCGATTGGCGGCGCCTAGCATCAGGCCGATGACGTCGCCCTTGCGCAGATTTATCCCGTTCAGGTCGATATCCGCCAGCGCGTAGCGGGTGAATAGATGCAACGGCGCGTCGAATCGCAGGCACTCCTCCACCGTCGCCTCGGCCTGTTCCGGCGTCGCGAACAGGGCGTGCGGATCGAGGCCGCTTTCCAGGATCGATTTAACGCCATTGCCGGTCGTGTGCACCGTTGCCTCGTGGCCGGCATTGAGTAGCAGGATGGCCGTGGACATGACCTCGTCATCGCTCAATACGTCCCCGTCGCGGTCGCTGGTCAGCATGTGGCTGAGCAAATCTTCCTGCGGCGCCTTGCGCCGCTCCGCGATCACTGAGCGTAGGTAAGCGGTGAAATCGGCGGCCGCCTGATTGGCGTCGAGCTCCGTCTCGCGTGTGACGCCGTACATGTACATCGTCACCATGCGATTGGACCAATTGAGCAATTGCGGTGCCATTTCGGCCGGAAGCCCGATCATTTCGGCAATGATGATGGCGGGAATGGGCGCGGCAAAGGCCTTGATCAGGTCGATGCTGTCCTGCCCTTCGAAAGCGTCGATCATCTCATGGGCAAGCTGGCGGATGCGCGGCCGCAATTGCTCGACCTGGCGAGAGACGAAGGCACGGTTCACCAGCGTGCGCAGCCGGGTGTGCGCCGGAGGCTCCAGATTGAGCAGCGAGTATTTCTCGGTAAGGTCGAAGTCGGCGGTATGGAGCTTAGGCGGCGGCAGGCCGATCTCCTCCCGGCTCGCCACATGCAGGATATCCCGGCCGAAGCGTTTGTCGCGGAGCAAGGCACTGACCGATTTGAAATCGGCGAAGCACCAATGCCCATATTCCTCCCAGAAAAAGGCCGGCCGGCTCGCATGCCGCTCGGCATAGAAGGTGTAGGGGTTCTGGAAAAACGTCGGATCACGCGGCGCGGCACTGGCGCGGCTGGTGTCTGGAACGTCGGTGATCGGCTTGACTTGAACAATGGCGGCCATGGTCTTCCGTAGGGCTAATACCCCGCCACATTAAGGGCTGGCCCACGCTCTGCAAATGGTCCTGGTGGCCGCACGAAAAAGCTCGAAAATTAGTCGAGCTCCTGCGCGGGCACTCGTCGCGTCGTTGTTCAGCCAAGGAGACCGAACATGAAATTTCTCTGTCTTTTTTACTTCTCGCCTGATGCCTTCGCCGGAATATCGCCTGAGGAAATGCGCCGCTTCGACGATGCAACCATTGAGCACGACCACAAGCTGCGCGCCAGCGGGCACCTGCTGCTGGCCTCGCCCTTGGCCGACGTCTCGACAGAAGAGGTGATCGATCGCCGGCGCCGCCCCGCGCGGCTCACCGAGACGGATGGCCCCTATGCCGAAACCAAGGAGGTGGTGGGCGGCCTGGTCCTGGTGGAGGCGCGCGACATGGAGGAGGCCAAGGCCCTGTTCGCCGATGACCCCATCGCCGCGCATTGCCGCATCCAGATTCGTGCGTTGCGCGACACCGATCGGCACAGCCAGACTGGTGAAGGCCGGCCGGAATTCAAGCTCGGCTAGGTTGCCGGCCAGGGCGGGGGGAGGGCATGACGCCGCGCTTCCCTCTGCCACACCAAAATAGTGCCGAAAATGCTTGGCAAGACGGACACAATCATGTCTTGAGAACCTAGACGCGATGAAGGAAATCCGCACGTGAGCGACATCACCGTTTCCGCAGCGATCGAGGCCATCTACGCTTCGATCCGGAATAACAACGAAGACCTCGACATCCATATTGCCGCCCTCAAGGCCGCCATGGCCAGGGAAGGCGCCAAGGAGGCTGTCTTCGAGACCAGCAAGCTCGCCCAGCCCAATCGGCAGGGCCGCAAGCTGATGCAGGCCTACTTCAAGAAAAAGGGCGTTGCCGTCGGCTTTAGCTGACGAAGCGGGCCAGGCCGTTCACCTTACTGCCGGCCGGCTATTGAAGCCCGCCACATTGCCGCCTATCTGTGCCTTTACCGCCCGTTAAGGCGGCTTCGCCTGCAATCGGCCTGTCGCGCCGATTCGATTTCCAGACATCTCCATTGCCTTTGCGAATGCGCGTTCGAGGCTAGGGCGATGTCCAACAACCAAGCCGGCCATCTGTCCGCGACACAATGGCCAGGCCAAGGGGCAAAATATGCGGGATCCGCACGATCTTTACATGAACACGCTCGTTCCCATGGTGGTCGAGCAGTCGAACCGCGGCGAACGCGCCTTCGACATCTATTCGCGCCTGCTGCGCGAGCGCATCATTTTCGTGACCGGCGTGGTCGAGGACAACATGGCCTCGCTCATCGTCGCGCAATTGCTGTTCCTCGAATCGGAAAATCCGAAAAAGGAAATCGCCATGTACATCAACTCGCCCGGCGGCGTGGTGACGGCTGGCCTTTCCATCTACGACACCATGCAGTTCATCCGCCCCGCCGTCGCCACCATGGTGATGGGGCAAGCGGCGTCCATGGGCTCTTTGCTGCTCGCCGCGGGCGAAGCGGGCATGCGCACGTCGCTGCCGAACTCGCGCGTCATGGTGCACCAGCCTTCCGGCGGCTTCCAGGGGCAGGTGACTGACATCCTGATTCATGCCAAGGAAGTCGAGGGTTTGAAGCGGCGTCTTAATCAGATTTATGAGAAGCACACCGGCCGCACCTATGAGGAAATCGAGAACGCTCTGGAGCGCGATCGTTTCCTGTCGCCCGAAGAGGCCAAGGCCTTCGGCCTGATCGATACGGTAATGGAAAAGCGCGCCGTCCCCGAGGCATCTGCCTGACTTGATGCGCGTTAAGCACATTACTGCTGCGCCGTGGACTGTGATCCATGCGCAATTGCACCCAGCCGGAACGGCCTTTAAGGTCGTTTCGGCTTAGACTTTCTTTATGTCTTGAGCGTTACGCTATCCGTTAACGCTTGAATTTGGGGGCCCCCAGCCCCCGGGAGTGACTGGATGTCCAAAGAGACAACGAACGGCGAAACCTCCAAGAATACGCTTTACTGCTCGTTCTGCGGCAAGTCGCAGCACGAAGTGCGGAAGCTGATCGCGGGGCCGACCGTGTTCATCTGCGATGAATGCGTCGAGCTGTGCATGGACATCATCCGCGAAGAGAACAAGACCTCCATGGTCAAGTCCTCCGAGGGCGTGCCCACGCCGGCAGAGATCTGCAAGGTGCTGGACGACTACGTCATCGGCCAGGGCCGCGCCAAGAAGGTGCTCTCCGTCGCCGTGCACAACCACTACAAGCGCCTGCACCATGCTGCCAAGAACCAGGACGTTGAGCTTTCCAAGTCCAATATCCTGCTGATCGGCCCCACCGGCTCGGGCAAGACCCTTCTGGCCCAGACGCTGGCGCGCATCATCGATGTGCCTTTCACCATGGCCGACGCCACCACGCTGACCGAAGCCGGTTATGTGGGCGAGGACGTGGAGAACATCATCCTGAAGCTGCTTCAGGCCGCCGACTACAATGTCGAAAAGGCCCAGCGCGGTATCGTCTATATCGACGAAGTGGACAAGATTTCCCGCAAGTCGGACAATCCGTCCATCACCCGCGACGTGTCGGGCGAAGGCGTGCAGCAGGCCCTGCTCAAGATCATGGAAGGCACCGTGGCCTCTGTGCCCCCGCAGGGCGGCCGCAAGCATCCTCAGCAGGAGTTCCTGCAGGTGGATACCACCAATATCCTGTTCATCTGCGGCGGCGCCTTTGCCGGTCTCGAGCGCATCATTTCGGCGCGCGGCGAAGGCTCGGGCATCGGTTTCTCCGCTACGGTGAAGGATCCCAACGACCGTCGCGTCGGCCAGATTCTCGCCGAAGTGGAGCCGGAAGATCTGGTGCGGTTCGGCCTGATCCCCGAATTCATCGGTCGCCTGCCGAACCTGGCAACGCTGGAAGACCTCGATGTGCCCGCGCTCATCGAAATCCTGACTGCGCCCAAGAATGCCCTGGTGCGCCAGTACCAGCGCCTGTTCCAGATGGAAGAGGTTGAGCTGACCTTCCATGAGGACGCCCTCAAGGCCATCGCGGAGAAGGCCATCGAGCGCAAGACCGGCGCGCGCGGCCTGCGCTCCATCATGGAAGCCATCCTGCTCGACACCATGTACGACCTGCCCTCCCTCGAGGGCGTCGAGGAAGTGGTGATTTCGGAGGATGTGGTGAAGGGCAAGGACGTTCGTCCGCTCTACATCTATTCCGAGCGCAAGAAGGAAGAGGCGCCGGCCTCTGCCTAAGCGTTGGCAAAGCGAACCAATTGCGACGGCCTCCCCATTGGGAGGCCGTTGTGCTTTGGGTGGTCGGATACGCAGTTAATTGGGCGTCGGGTCAAGGCGCTTCGTTCTCCGCCAGCAGGAACTCCACCGGCCCGGGCTCTTCACCCATGATTGAGCGGCCGAAAAGGCTTGCGACCAGGTCCACCATCAGCGTCGCGCTCTTGCCGCCGTGGTCGAGGAAAGGGTTGAGCTCCACAACGTCGAGTGAACCGACGATCCCGCTATCATGGAGCATTTCCATGATCAGATGCGCCTCCCGATAGCTGAGGCCGCCTGGCACCAGCGTGCCGCCGCCCGGTGCTATCGCCGGATCGAGGCTGTCGACATCGAAACTGACATGCAGGTGCGCGCCGACCGCCTTCGCCTTGTCGATGACCTTCTGCATGGCGGCAACGACACCCAATTGGTCGATCTTCCGCATGTCGATGACGTCGACGCCACGCGCCTGGACAAGCCGGCGCTCGTCGCGATCGATGGAGCGTGCGCCGAAAATGCTCACATTGCCGGGATCGATCCGGCCCAGCCATTCGCCGCGAAACGCTTCATTGAAGCCGGGTTCTCCGCATAGGAGCGCCAGCGGCATGCCGTGAAGATTGCCCGACGGGGAGGTTTCCGGCGTGTTGTAATCGGCGTGCGCATCGATCCAGAGCACATGGACCGGCTTTTGCAGTGGCAGGCAATGGCGCGCCACCGCCGAAACCGTGCCCATGGCGACGGAATGGTCGCCGCCCAGGAAGAGCGGAAAATGCCCGGCCTTGAGAATGTCATATCCGGCATTGCTGACACTCTCCGCCAGCTCGAGCACATCGGCCTTGCGCTCGTCGGGCAAGCGCCAGCTTGAGGGATTGGTGGAGATATCGGGCTGTGGACGGCGCAAATCGCCGTGATCGGCGACGCTGTGCTCGAGGTCGATCAGGGCTTCGGCGAGGCCCGCAACGCGCAGCGCTTCCGGCCCCATGCCGCAGCCGCGCACCGAGGCGCCGGAGGCGGTGGCGATGCCAATCAAGTCGATGCGCTTGGGACGGGGCAGGGCGGTCATCGGCGGCTCCGGGCTGGCTGGCGGTTGGCGTTACGCATGCGATCCGGATGCAAGGCACATCGCTGTTTCCGGTATCCGCACATATCTCCTGTGCGTAGTAAGGGTAACGGTCACAAAAGCGCAAAGGTTGACTTGCGGGAAGGGCAGTCCACCCTATTTATTAACCTGAATCGCCCAGCCTTTCGAAGATTGGGCAGTCGCAATACGGGCGCGCACCAATTCCTCCCTCCGGCGCGCCCCGGAAAGGAAATGTGATGTCGGAAGTTACTTCCACCGGCGAGACGAGCCGGGACCGGGTTTACCCGGTTCTCCCCCTGCGCGACATCGTCGTCTTCCCCGGCATGATCGTGCCGCTGTTTGTCGGCCGCGAAAAATCGGTCAAGGCGCTTGAAGAGGTCATGCGCGACGACAAGCACATTCTCGTCGTGACCCAGAAGAATGCGCAGGACGACGATCCTGCGCCCGACCAGATCTATCCCACCGGCACGATCGCTACGGTTCTGCAATTGCTGAAGCTTCCCGACGGCACCGTGAAAGTGCTGGTGGAAGGCCTGCACCGCGCTACCATCGACCGCTATCTGCAGACCGACGAATATTTCGAGGCTGAAGCTTCCGCTCTCGCCGAGCCCGAAGAAGACGCGACCGAAATCGAGGCCCTGGCCCGTTCGGCCCAGTCCGAGTTCGAAAACTACGTCAAGCTGAACAAGAAGATTTCCGCCGAGGTGGTCGCCGCTGTTGGCCAAATCGAGAATGCGAGCAAGCTGGCCGACACCATTGCCAGCCACCTCGTGATCAAGATCCCCGAGAAGGAAGACCTGCTCACCACCGTTTCGGTGGTCGAACGGCTCCAGAAGGTCATCGGCCTGATGGAAGGCGAGATCGGTGTGTTGCAGGTGGAAAAGCGCATCCGCTCCCGCGTCAAGCGGCAGATGGAGAAGACGCAGCGCGAATATTATCTCAACGAGCAGATGAAGGCGATCCAGCGCGAGCTGGGCGACGGCGAAGACGGCGCCAATGAGGTGACCGAGCTCGAAGAGCGCGTGGCCAAGACCAAGCTTTCCAAGGAAGCGCGGGCCAAGGCCGATGCCGAGATCAAGAAGCTCAAATCCATGAGCCCGATGTCAGCCGAAGCCACTGTCGTCCGTAACTATCTGGATACGCTTCTGGGCCTGCCCTGGGGCAAGAAGTCCAAGGTCAAGCGCGACCTCGCGCTGGCCGAGAAGGTGCTGGACGCCGATCATTACGGCTTGGAAAAGGTCAAGGAACGCATCCTCGAATATCTTGCCGTCCAGGCCCGCACCGGCACGCTGAAGGGCCCGATCCTCTGCCTTGTCGGTCCTCCGGGCGTCGGCAAGACCTCGCTGGGCAAGTCCATCGCCAAGGCGACGGGCCGTGAATTCGTGCGCATGGCGCTCGGCGGCGTTCGCGACGAAGCCGAAATCCGCGGCCACCGCCGCACCTATATCGGCTCCATGCCGGGAAAGATCATCCAGTCGCTCAAGAAGGTGGGCAAGAACAATCCTCTCTTCCTGCTCGATGAGATCGACAAGATGGGCCAGGATTTCCGTGGCGATCCGTCTTCGGCGCTGCTCGAAGTGCTCGATCCGGAACAGAACAATACGTTCGCCGACCATTATCTGGAGGTCGATTTCGATCTCTCGGACGTGATGTTCGTGACGACCTCGAACACGCTCAACATTCCCGGCCCGCTGATGGATCGCATGGAGATCATTCGCCTCTCGGGTTACACCGAAGAGGAGAAGCACGCGATCGCCAAGCAGCACCTGATCCCGGAAGCCGCCAAGGAAAACGGCGTTGCCCATGGCGAATTCGTGCTCAGTGACGAAATGCTGATGAAGGTCATTCGCGGCTATACCCGCGAAGCCGGCGTCCGCAATCTCAAGCGCGAAATCTCCAAGCTGATGCGCAAGGCGGTGACCGACATCGTCCGCACCAAGGTCAAGTCCATCGAGATCGATGACGAGCGCCTGGCCAAGTATCTCGGCCCCGCCATCTTCAAGCATGGCGAGATCGAAGCCGAGTCGCAGGTTGGCCTGGTGACCGGCCTGGCCTGGACTTCGGTTGGTGGTGAATTGCTCACCATCGAAGGCGTGATGACGCCCGGCAAGGGCCGCATGTCGGTCACCGGCAACATCAAGGAAGTGATGAAGGAATCGCTGACTGCGGCCACGGCCTATGTGAGGTCCCGTTCGATCGACTACGGCATCAAGCCGCCCATGTTCGACACGCGCGACATTCACGTCCATCTGCCCGAAGGTGCCACCCCCAAGGATGGTCCCTCGGCCGGTATCGGCCTCGCCACTGCTATCGTTTCGGTGATGACCGGCATTCCGGTGCGCAATGATGTCGCCATGACGGGCGAAATCACGCTGCGGGGCAGGGTGTTGCCCATCGGCGGCCTCAAGGAAAAACTCCTCGCGGCCCTGCGCGGCGGCATCAAGACGGTGCTTATTCCCGAAGAGAATGTCCGCGATCTCCAGGAGATTCCGGATATCGTCAAGGAAGGCATGGAGATCGTTCCGGTGAGCCGGATGGATCAGGTTATCGAGCGGGCGCTGGTGCGCAAGCCCGAACCCATCGAATGGGACTTCGATGCGGAGCCCGCCGTGGCGGCCAAGGCCGAAGCGACCGACGAGACCACGACCAGCATCACGCATTAAGGCGTCAGGCACACTCAGCGAAAATGGCGGTCCTCAGGGCCGCCATTTTTCTTTGCTCTTTGCGCCATAAAATTAGCCTTGCATCTAATTAGACTATGAACTAATTAAATGGGTAGCGGAGGAGGCAGGGTGTGGGTATTAACACCGTTTTTGAAGCGCTGTCGCATCCGGTTCGGCGCAAGGTTCTGGCCTTGCTGAAAGCGGGGCCCAGGAGCGCAGGCGATCTGGCCAGCCATTTTGACATCAGCCGCCCCACGCTGTCGGTGCACTTCAACAAGCTTAAGGACGCTGAACTCGTCAGCGTCGAACGGCGAGGGACCAGCCTCATCTACCACCTCAATACCAGCGTACTCGAAGACGCGCTGGCCGGGATATTGGACCTAACGGAGCGCAGGAATGACTAATCGGCCCATTCTCAATTCCCTCGACCGGATTCTGGTCGGAATCCTGGTACTGGTCACTGCGGTCGGATTTTTCATCGTGCCCCTGGATACATCGCTGCCGATTCATTGGAATCTTGAGGGCGTGGCAGACAATTTCGCTCCAGCTCCGGTCGCGTTGCTGATCCCGGCGATTATGGCGGCTGTCGCTGTGGCTTTATTTCTGATCGCCCGACGTGTCGGTTTGAGCGAGGATATGGAGGCAGGGCGCCATGTCATTCAGGTAGCTAACAGCCTTATTTTCGGCCTCGCTATTCTGCTGGCCTGCGCCACCATCGCCATTGGTGTTGGCTACAACCTGGATATGCCCAGAATTGTTGTATTCGCTATGGCTGCACTGCTGCTGATCCTGGGCAATTCCCTGCCCAAGAGCCGGCCTAACCGGATCGCCGGTATTCGTTTGCCCTGGACCATGCGCGACCCGGCAAACTGGACGATTGCTCATCGTTGGTCGGGCCGTCTCATGATGCTTGGTGGCGCAGTCGCCTTGTTGGCGGCGCTGCTCAACCCGCCATCTGCCGTTCTGCTTGTCGTCGTATTGCTAGCGACATTCCTGCCGATCATCGCCGGCGTGGCGATCAGTTATGCCCTCGCGCGTCGATAGGGGGGGGGCGCTCAGTTCCGGCAATACCGGTGTAGCGCCTCCGAGGCGTGGGATGAACAGGTGTTCTACGCCGATCCATGATGGCACATACTTGCCTCGGTGCAGCCAGAACACGCCCCCGCAGGCGTTGCGGGCCATGTCAATCATGGCATGCATCTGTTCAGCATTGCGCGAGGTCATTTCCACCCACACGAAGCCCCGTCCCGTCGAGGGTTGCCGGGTGAACCGCACGCCCAGGCCCTGGCCCGGGCTGAGGCCCATTTCCGGCATTTTTTCCCGCAGCCGGCCGATAAAGGCAGCAGCGCAATGGTCGGGCACGCAGATCTCCATGTTTCGGAACCGTCGCCGGGCATCGCGGAACACCTTGCCGATCAGCTGCTTGGCGGGCACGCCGGTCCAGGGCGCCAGGACCCGCTCGGACCAGCCCACAATCCTCAAGCGGCCGCGCAGGCGCAGCGCCAGAAGCAGTTTCTGCATGGCCGCCGGCGACCCGCGCATCGGCGCGAAGGGGCCGCGGTCCCGGGGATGGTCATCCGAGAGAGGATTGACGTTGTAGACCATCATCTCCCTGCTGCGCGGATACCAATGCACGGTGGTGCTGAAATTGGCGAGGTAACCGCCGCCCACATAGCTTTCAAGCTTATGGTCAGGATGCCATTCGATGACATTGGCCAGCCGGTGGTTGGCCCGGCAGCGGAACGTCACCTCGGTAACGATGATGCCATTGCCCTCCCGCAGGCGGTCCCATTCGAGGTCGTCGCGCTGCGAGTATTTTTCCACGCCGTCCACATCGACATAGCGGATTGCGGTGATCAGGTCATAGACGGAAATGTAGTCGGCGCTGCTGCCATGGACCTCGGCGAAAAAGCAGGCTCCTGCCGAGATATCGACGAATTCCGGCAAGGTGCCCAGCGTCATCTGGCTTGGGGCGAGGTAGTCGAGCACCGCGCGCAGCGTGGTGCCGGCCCTCACCGTCAACAGATCGTCCTCCATCCGAAGCACCCCCGAATAGTGCTCCATGATTACCTGGTCACTGGCCAGCCTGTCGTTGAACCAGAGAAAATAGCCCCGGCCGATCGCATGATAGGGTCTGCCGCTGCGCACGACTTCGCGGATCGCGTCGAGGGAACGGGCGTCAACGATGCGGGCAGGGGGCTCGAAGAAATCGCCGAGCTGGCGGTTCGTCGCCACGCCGCTCAGCCGCCTGACCTTGTCCGTATCGACGCGAACATTATGCGCCAAGAACCAAAGCGTCGAAGGGATGGCCTTGCCCGCCGCGCCCGATAGCCAGTTCGGCGCGAAGAATATCGGCCGGCCTGCCAGACGCGCGGCATGGCGAAAATAGTCATCTGAACTGACATCGAGGTCGCCCAGGTTGACCACCTCATTGCTCACACCGCGATCGATCAAAGCCAGCAATTGATCGGCAAGGTCGGCGACATGGACCAGGTTGATGGTGCGCTGCTTCAGTCCGAATGGTGCCATGCGCATGGCCGAGACGATGCCGCTCGACCATTGCATGTTGGGCCCCATGACCACGGTGGGACGCACGATCAGATAGTCGATGCCTTTTTCGCGACAGGCCGAGATGACGCGCTCTTCCTCGGCAAGCTTGAGCCGTGTGTAATTGTCCAAGCCTGGCCGGTCGGTCAGCTTTGCATCTTCCCCCTGGACCGGATGGGTCACAGGATCGAGCGCGGCGTAAACCACCTGCGAGCTGAAATAGACAAAGAGCCGGCAAGTCTCCGGGATGATCAGCCCAAGCAGGCGCTCGGTGACCTGGCGATTGGCCGGGATGAAATCCTTGCCTCGCGCCTTGGTGTTGAGCGCCGCATGGACAACGACATCGGCGTTCCGCACAGCCTGCGTCAGTCCATCATCGTCCTCGAAGCGGACGGCCTCGGCGGCTGCGGGCAGATGCTGGGGCAGAGTGCGATAGACGGCGCTGACCGCGTGGTTGACGGCAAAGGTCTTCAGCAGTTGACGGCCGATGCCGCCGCCGGCGCCCACCAGGCATATCTTCACCGCATCGTCCCTTCGATCTGCAAGCTGGCCAGCCAATCTCTCCTGGATGTTCCGGTGGGTTCCGGTCAGGTGGTCACGGGGAAGCGGCGGGCGCCTGCCTTGGCGGCATCGATGGTGGCCTCGATGAAATTCACCGCCGTCGCCAGTCCGTCTTCTTCGGAAAGCGCCTTGCCTATGGATTTCGCATTGGCAGCCATGGTTGGGTTGGTGGTCAATTGATGCAGCGCATCCGCAAGGATATCGGGCGTCAGCGCCCGCAGCCGGACGGGCGCGGGGCCGCAGCCAAGAGCACGCACGCGGCGACCCCAATAGCGCTGGTCATAGGCCTGGGGCAGGGTGAAGGTCGGCTTTCCGGCGCGCAGGCCCGCCGCAGTCGTGCCGGCGCCGCCATGATGCACCACCGCGCCCACCAGGGGGAACAGCTTGTCGTGTGGGGCTTCGGAAACCGCAAACACGGTTTCGGGAAGATCTGCCGCATTGATGCCGCCCCATCCGCGCGAGACGATGGCCCGTCCGCCCCATTTCTCCAAGGCCTGCTTGAGCAATTGCGTATTCCGCTCGGCGCCGAAGGGCATCGAACCGAAGCCGATATAGACCGGCGGCGGGCCGGCATCGAGAAAACGCTGCAGGTCGGGCGGCGGCGTCCAGTCGCTGGTATCGTCCAGGAACCAGAAGCCGGTAACCACCGCGGTCTGCGGCCAGTCGCGCGGGCGCGGGGAGACGATGGAGGAAAAATTGTAAAGGGTCGGCAGATTGTTGCCGTAGCTGTCCTTGAAGAGGCCGCCGCGCTTGCGCGGACCCAGTCCCATCAATTCCTTGCGCACCCGATCCCGCGGCAGGTCGTAATAGCCCTGCTGAAGGTTCATCGCGATATAGCTGAGCTTGTTGAATGTCGGCCCGAGATCGGGAACCTCATAGGCGCAAACGGGGAATTCGCGGGTGGGATTGAGAGGCTGCATGGCGGTCATGACGACCGGAATGTTCAAAGCTTCAGCGATATCGATGCCGAAGCTGGTATTGATATTGACCACGATGGCATCGGCGCCCTGGGCCATTGCCCAGGAATTGCGCGCCGCGCGCTCGACCAGGGCCTGACCTTCGCGCAGCAATTGTGGAAAGTGGTGCAGCTTCAGCTTGCTGATGGCAGTGTCGAAACGCGATTGCTGCAGCCAGTCCTGCATGTTGGTGCCCAGGCTCTGGAACTCGATTCCGTGCGAGACCACGAGGTCCTCGAAATCGGCATTCGCCCCCAGCACCACTTCATAACCGGCTTGGCTGAGCTCTATTGCGAGCGCCAGGTAAGGCCTGACATCACCGGCGGTACCGATAGTGGCGATCGCGACGCGTTTTTTCATGCACCTACCCGATGTTGTTTACGGCACCTGCCGGCCCGTACATGTAAAGAGGCGATGCCATTTACAAGGTTCACCGGAGAACATATTAAGTCGGTAGCCACGGCTCGACGTGGTATCAGAAGACATTTCTCAAGGGCAAGAGACATGGCGTCTCCGTTCGCAATTGCAGGGTTTGGAGCATCGCTCGCCGGCAATCCGGCGGTCGCTGCCATGGCGGCCGCGGCAAACGCCCGATAGCTCTTCCCGCGGGCCACATGGTGGCCGGGAAGAGCCGAATATCGCTGTCTCCGTCCGACTTTCGGGCGCTTAACCCGTCTAAAACCATAATTCCGCGATAATCGGCCTCTTTCTAGAGGCATGGCGCTTCTGGCGCGTCGCGGCCAGTTCAGGCCCCATCGCAGGCCGTCGAGGATATCATGAGCACAGACTTCCACCGCATTCGTCGCCTCCCGCCCTATGTGTTTGCCCATATCGATCCGATCAAAGCGAAGGCGCGTGCCGAAGGAGTCGACATCATCGACCTGGGCATGGGCAATCCCGACATGCCGACGCCAGAGCATATAGTGGCCAAGCTCCAGGAAACCGTGAAGGACGGGCGCACCCACCGCTATTCCACTTCGCGCGGCATTCCAGGCCTGCGGAAGGCCCAGGCCAGCTATTACGGCCGTCGCTTCGGGGTGAAGCTCAATCCCGATACCCAGGTCGTGGCTACCCTTGGCTCCAAGGAAGGGTTCGCCAATATGGCATCGGCGATCACCGCCCCTGGCGACGTGGTGCTGGTGCCCAATCCGACCTACCCGATCCATTCCTTCGGCTTCATCATGTCCGGCGGCGTGGTGCGCTCCATGCCGGCTGATCCGAACGAGGATTTCATGCGCTCGCTCGATCGAGCCGTGCGTCATTCGATCCCCAAGCCCATCGCGCTGGTGCTGAATTATCCGGCCAATCCGACCGCCTATACCGCCGATCTCGATTTCTACACCGAGGTGGTTCGGTATTGTAAGGCGAACGACATCTTCATCCTCTCCGATCTCGCCTATTCGGAGATCTATTTCGACGAGGATCAGCCGCCGCCGTCAGTGCTGCAGGTGCCGGGTGCCATCGACATCTCGGTCGAATTCACCTCGATGTCCAAGACCTATTCCATGCCCGGCTGGCGCGTCGGCTTCGCCGTGGGCAATGAGCGGCTGATCGCAGCGCTCGCCCGGGTCAAATCCTATCTCGATTATGGCGCCTTCACGCCCATCCAGGTTGCGGCCGTTGCCGCGTTGAACGGCTCGGACGATGTCATCGAGGAAGTCCGTAAGGTCTATAAGCATCGTCGCGACGTCATGGTGGAAAGCTTCGGTCGTGCCGGCTGGGACATCCCCGTGCCTAAGGCCACCATGTTCGCCTGGGCGCCCATCCCCGCACAGTTCGCCCATCTCGGGTCGCTGGAATTCGCCAAGCTGCTGGTGCAGGAAACCGGGGTCGCGGTCGCGCCGGGCGTGGGCTTCGGCGAATATGGCGACCAATATATCCGCCTGGCCTTCGTCGAGAACGAGCAGCGCATCCGGCAGGCGGCCCGCAACGTCAAGAAACTGCTCGGCGGCAAAAGCGGGCAGGGCAATGTCGTGCCGCTCAAGGCGTAGCGTCCGACCGCGATCAAATTATACATGACAACATAAATCACCTTTTGTATGGAGAGTTATCTCCGCGCAAAAGGTGATCAATGTCGTTCCGGTTTCTCGCAATCGCCTTCGCCATCGGTCTGGCCGCCCCGGCCGGCGTGCAAGCGCAGCCATTCCCAGTCACCATCGAGCACGCCCACGGCGCGACAATCATTCCCGCCAAGCCGGAGCGCATCGTCACCTGGGGCTGGAGCAACGAGGACGCGGTGATCGCCCTGGGGGCCGTGCCGGTCGGCATGCCCTTCCAGTCCTATGGCGGGGGCGATAACGGCGTCCATGAATGGGTGGAGGACGCTCTGGCCGCGCTGGGTGCGGAAGTTCCGACGATTCTGGATGCGTCCGGCGAACCACCCATCGAGCAGATCGCGGCGCTCAATCCCGATCTCATCGTCGCCGCCTATTCCGGCATCACGGAAGATCAATATGCGCTGCTCTCCGGCATCGCGCCGACGATCGCCTATAGGGGGGCGCCATGGTCGACGTCCTGGCAGGATTTGACGCTGATCATCGGCAAGGCCTTGGGCAAGGACGCCGAGGCGCAGGCGCTGGTGGATGACACGACGGCCTGGGTGCAGGCCGAGTTCGCCAAATATCCGCGCTTAAAGAAAGTCACCTTCGCGGGGGCCAACGATTTCGACGGGCAATCGCCGTCTATGCGCCGTTCGACGCCCGCATGAAATTTCTCACCGATTTCGGCATGATCATGAATCCGAGCGTCGCCGCTTTAGCGCCGGGCGACGGCGCCTTCTATTACCCGCTCAGCTACGAGCTCTTCGATCAGCTCGAAGCGGACATCTTCATCACCTATTACGAGGAGCAGTCGGCGCTGGACGCATGGCTTGCAACGCCTCAGGCACAAACCTACCCGCCGATCGTCAGGGGCGGGCTGGCGGCCCTGGTGGGCACGGAAAACGTGGCCGCCGTGTCGCCGCCCAGCATCCTGTCGTTGCGCTGGGGCCTGCCGCGATACCTCGAAATATTGGGCGCGGCGGCTGATGCCCTCCAAACGCCCTGAACCTGTTCTTTCAACCACCTCAAACAATCTGCCCGGCTGGATGGTATGGCGCGGGCGCAAGGATAATCAGATGCGTATAATTTTGTTGGTCGCAGCGGCTTTGCTGCCGCTCGCTCCCACCGCCTTTGCCGACGACGCCTTTCCGGCCGTGGTCGAGCATGTTTATGGCGCTACCACTATTGCCGCCAAGCCGGAGCGCGTGGTGACCTGGGGCTGGTCCGCGCAGGACGTTGTTATCGATCTGGGCATTGCCCCGGTCGGCATGCCCTTTTTCGCCTATGGCGGTGGGGAGGACGGAATCTTGCCCTGGACCGAGGCTGCTTTGGCCGAGCGGGGCTTCGAACTGCCCGTCGTGCTGCCGAATACGACCGAGCCGCCGCTCGAGGCCATCGCCGCGCTCCAGCCGGACGTGATTATCGCGCCCTATTCGGGCCTCTCGCCCGAGGAATATGAATTGCTGAGCAATGTGGCGCCGGTGATCGCCTACCCGGACAAGCCCTGGTTTGCCAGTTGGCAGGATGTGGTCACACTCACCGGCCAGGCCCTGGGCCTGTCGCAGGACGCTGAGGCGCTGATCGCCGATACCCAGGCCTTTCTTGAGGCCGAGGTCGCGAAATACCCCGAGGCCAAGGGAATTGTCTTCGCCAATATCGTCAACCGCAACGATGGCCAGGTTTCCGTCCGCCTCGAAGGCGAGCCGCGTGTCCAGCTCTTTGCCGATGTCGGACTGGTACCGGCTCCGGCTCCGGCCGAGGCCGTCACCAACGATACCGGCATTTCCTATTTCGTCTCCTATGAGAATTTCGACCGCATTCCCGCCGAACTGCTGATCAGTTTCTTCAATGACCAGAAATCGGCCGACGACTTTTTTTCGATGGACCTGATCAGCCTGTCGCCGCTCGTTGCGAAAGGCGCCTACACCAAGCTGGTCGGCGAGGATTTGACCATGTCGGTGAGTGGCGCGGTGTCTCCGGTCTCGCTCCGCTGGGGCTTTCCACAGGTCATGGCCGAGGTCGGCCGGGCTTCGGCCGCCGCCAGGGCAGAATGACGCGAAAGGAGGCCGGCCCGCGGTCGGCCTCATCGCCTCAAAACTCCTATTGACCTCTAGGCGATTTCCTATGCACATGTCGCCCATCATGAGCGACATCCAATCCTTCCGCCAAGCCGTTGAATCCTTCATTTCCGCAAGGGGTTGGACGCCCACCCGTTTCGGGCGGATCGTCGCCGGCGATCCGCTTTTCGTATTCGACCTGCGCGATGGCCGCGAGCCGCGCAGCGAGACGCGCGCGCGCATCCTCAAGGCCATGTCCGATTTCGGCGAGACCGACCGGCTGGCCCCCTTGCGTATCGGTGTCGCGGGGCTGGGCAATGTCGGCGCCACGCTGGTGCGCATCCTCCAAAAGGATGGCGGCGAGCTGACCCGAAAGCTTGGCCGTCAGTTGGAAGTCGTCGCCGTCGCCGCGCGGTCGCGCTCTCGGGATCGCGGCATCAACATTTCAGGCCTCGAATGGTTTGACGATCCCGTGGCCCTGGCCAAATGGGACGGTATCGATCTCTTTGTCGAACTGATCGGCGGGGAGGACGGGCCCGCTTTCGCCG
>NZ_LVVY01000114.1 GCF_001650025.1 Devosia elaeis
TCGGCGGGGAGGACGGGCCCGCTTTCGCCGCCGTAAAAGCGGCGCTCGAAATCGGCCGCCCCGTCGTCACCGCCAATAAGGCGCTTCTAGCCAAGCATGGCGTCACTCTCGCCCGGATGGCGGAGGAGGCGGGCACCCAGCTCGGCTTCGAGGCTGCGGTGGCCGGCGGTATTCCCGTCATCAAGACTCTCCGCGAGGGCCTGGGTTCGGCCCGTATCGCCAAGGTCTTCGGCATCATGAACGGGACCTGCAATTACATCCTGACCCGGATGGGCAATGAAGGCATTTCCTTTGCCGATTGCCTTAAGGACGCGCAGGCGCTCGGCTATGCGGAAGCCGATCCCACTTTCGACGTCGAGGGCTTCGATACCGCCCATAAGCTGGCGATTCTGGCCACGCTGTGCTTTGGCTACGAAATCGCGCCCGACCGGATGCGCATCGAGGGCATTTCCTCGATCACCCAGCACGACATCCAGGTGGCCGCCGACCTCGGTTACAAAATCAAGCTCCTGGGCATCGCCGAGCGCATCGATGGTGGTGTGGAGCAACGCGTTCACCCCACTTTCGTGCCCAAGGGCAGCGCCATTGCCGGCGTCGACGGCGTCATGAACGCGGTGGCCCTCGAAACCGACCATGTCCACGAATTGCTGCTTGCCGGTCCGGGTGCGGGTGGTCCACCGACGGCTTCCTCGGTCCTGTCCGACATTCTCGACATTGCCCGGGGCACCCGCGTACCGCCGCTGGGGGTGCCAAGCGCGGAATTGCTGCCCTTCAGCGAGGCTGCGATGCGGCCGCATGAGGGCGGTTTCTACATCCGCCTCAGCGCCAAGGATGTGCCCGGCGCGCTAGCCGCCATCGCTACCCGGATGGGCGAAAAGTCGATCTCCATCGATTCCGTCATCCAGCGGTCGGATTTGAGTGCCAAGGCAATCGCACCCGATGGATCGCCGGCCCGCACCGTGGTGATGATCACGCAACAGACTTTGGAATCATCGGTGCGCGAAGCGCTTGCGGAAATCGCCGCGGACGGGTTCATAGTCGGCGAACCGCAATTGATCCGCATCGAAAAGCTCTGATTCCCCGGATCGGAGCGGCGTGGGGGAAATCATGAAGCTCAGCAAGGTCGAAGACGGCCGCGACCCCGCCAATCTCCACCGCACGTTGACCCTCGAAATGGTGCGCGTAACCGAGCGTGCGGCCATCGCCGCCGCTGAATGGCGCGGCAAGGGCAATGAAAAGGCGGCTGATGACGCGGCCGTCGCCGCGATGAAGTCCGAACTCGACCGGGTTGCCATTGCCGGCCGCATCGTGATCGGCGAAGGCGAGCAATTCGAGTGCGACGCGCTCTATGTCGGCGAAAATGTGGGCGCAGGGCAGGGGCCTGAAGTCGATATCGCGGTCGATCCCCTCGAAGGCGTCACCCTTTGCGCCAAGAACCAGCCGGATTCGCTGGTCGTGCTCGCCATGGCGGAGCGCGGGGGCCTGCTCAACGTCGCCCGCAATGTCTATATGCACAAGATCGCCATCGGGGCCGGCTATCCGCCGGACGTGGTGCATATCGAGTGGTCGGCCACCGAAAACGTAAGATCGCTGGCCCGGGCCAAGGGTGTTCCCGTCTCCGAAATCACCGCCATCGTGCTGGACAGGCCGCGCCATGCCGGGCTGCTGGAGGAATTGCGAACCGCAGGCGTGCCGGTAAAGCTGCTGAGCGACGGCGACATCGCCGGCGTCATCCACGCGGTGAATACCGAAGATACCGGCGTCGATATCTATCTCGGATCGGGCGGGGCGCCGGAAGGTGTCCTCGCTGCTGCGGCCTTGCGCTGTATCGGTGGGCAGATGCAGGGCAAGCTTATTCTGGATAGTCCCGACAAGCGCGTACGCGCCAAGGAAATCGGCATTGCCGACCCGAACCGCATCTATGACGTTACCGATCTGGCGTCCGGCGATGTTCTGTTCTCGGCGACGGGCATCACCGACGGCTCGCTCGTCGATGGTGTCAAGCTGCGCCGGAACAGCGTGGAAACCAGCACGGTGGTGATGCGCAGTTGGAGCCAGACCACGCGCTGGATCAAGGCCCGCCACGCCCGCTAGCCGTCCCGCGCCAGACGTGGTGGTCAGGAACGTATTGTCGGCCGCTCCGTTGTCAGGTGACGGAGAACGGACATGGCCGAGCGGCACATAATAGTCTATCTGCGGGACGGCGCCTGGCAGTTCACTTTCCGAGGCACCGTCACCGCGCCATTCTCGTCGCGCGAGGAAGCTATCGAAGCCGCGATCGGCGAGGCTCGTGCCCTTGCCGACCCCGATATCGAGGTCATCGTGCAGGATGTCGATCTGACTGAGAAAACCGTCTGGCGTGCCGGCGGCGGTGATTAGCTGGGCCGATCCCTTCGTCGGGCCTTCCCACCGGCCGCAAAATCTCCTAACCCTCGCGCATGCCCGAAACCGCGCGCCCCTTTCTCGATATCTCCCAATCGGTCACCGGCCGCGCCTGGGTGGATCGTCTGGATGCGGCGGCGGCGCGTAACGCCACGGCCATCGGTCAGCGGGCGGGCATTTCCGATATTCTTTCCCGCATCCTGGCGGGCCGCAATGTCGGCATTGATGATGCCGAAACCTGGCTTGATCCGACCATTCGCGCGCTCATGCCCGATCCGTCCACCCTGACGGCGATGGATGCGCTGGCCGAGCGCCTGGCCCGCGCGATCACCGATAACGAGCGCATCGCCCTTTTCGGCGATTACGACGTGGACGGTGCCTGTTCCTGTGCTCTGATGGCTCGCTATCTCCGCCATTTCGGACTCGATCCGCAGGTGCATATTCCCGATCGCATCTTCGAGGGTTATGGGCCCAATGTGGCCGCCATGGACAAGCTGATCGATGCCGGCGCCAGCCTCGTCATCACGCTGGATTGCGGCACGACCAGCGACGGCCCCATCGCCCATGCGCGCCAGCGCGGCGCCGATGTGCTGGTCATCGACCATCATCTTTCCGACCACGAGCTTCCGCCTGCCACTGCTTTGGTCAATCCCAACCGGCCGGACGACATTTCCGGGCTGTCCTATCTCTGTGCGGCGGGCGTCACCTTCATGGTGCTCGTCGCCGTCAACCGCGTCCTGCGCCAACGCGGCGACACCGGCCTGCCGGATTTGCTGAAACTGCTCGACCTGGTCGCGCTGGCAACGGTCTGCGACGTGGTTCCCCTGGTTGGGCTCAACCGCGCTTTCGTCATCCGCGGCCTCGAAATTGCCCGTCGCGGTGATCGACCCGGCCTGGCTGCTCTCGGCCTTGCCGCCCGCATCAACGGCCCGATCAACCCCTACCATCTCGGCTTTCTCATCGGTCCGCGCATCAATGCCGGTGGCCGTATCGGCGATGCGGCGCTCGGTACGCGCCTGCTGGCGCTCGACGACGAACACGAGGCCATGGCGATTGCTGCCCGATTGGACGAGCTCAACAGCGAGCGCCAGCGCATCGAGGTCGAGGCGGTCGAGGAAGCCTGTGCGACCGCCGAAGCCGAGATCGGCGGAGGGGAGGGGCCGCCCGTGCTTGTCCTGGCCTCCGCCAATTGGCATCCGGGAGTCGTCGGTCTCGTCGCCGCGCGGCTTCGGGAGCGGTTCGAGCGGCCCAGCTTCGCGATCGCGCTCAATCCCGATGGCACCGGCACCGGCTCCGGCCGTTCCATGCCCGGCGTCGATCTGGGCTCGGCGGTGATTGAAGCGGTCGAAACCGGCTTGCTCATAAAGGGCGGCGGGCACGCCATGGCGGCCGGCGTTTCGCTGCGCCCGGGCGAACTCGGCACGTTCCGCGCCTTCCTCGCGGAGCGACTCGGCAGCAGCGTCCGGGCGGCGCGGGCCGCCTCGGCGCTCAAGATCGATGCGGCGCTCACGGCACGCGGAGCCAGCCTGGATTTGCTCCATGGCATCGAACGGGCCGGGCCGTTCGGGTCGGGCAATCCTTCCCCGGTCTTCGCCTTCCCGGCCCATCGCGCCCGCTATCCGCAGATCGTCGGCAAGGGCGGCCATATCAGCTTCAGCCTGACCTCCGACGATGGCGCGAGACTGAAGGCCATCGCTTTTCGGGCGGCCGGAACGGCCGTTGGCGACATCCTGATGCGCGACGTCGAGCAGCCGTTGCACTTCGCCGGCTCGCTATCGCTGGATCATTACCAGGGCCGCGAGCAGGTCCAGTTCCGCCTGCTGGACATCGCCCGTCCCCCGCGCTGAGCGCGCCGTGGATCTTGATCGGCGTTGCCTTCGCATCCTCTCTTGAATCGTTTTCGGTTCGGCCCATTTCACTTCAAACAGCCGCTTGCATCTATGTGCATCGCGGCTAAAGTGTTCACACGACGTCATCGGATGGGGTGTTTCGCCCCTGACGTTAGACGCCACTGACGCTGAATTTTGGCGACAGCGATAGGCCGGTCGCCTCTTAACGCGATACTTTGGACCTGGCGGCGCATATGACCAAAACTGCCGTAGAACATTCCCGTACAGGCGTTTCTCCCTGGACGCATTTCACTTCCTGGCTGGTAGAGGCCATTGGCTTTCGCCTGATCGGACAGCCTTCGCGCGGCTCGCTCACCGTCATCTTTCCCAATGGCCACACCCGCACTGTGGGCCAGGGCAATTCCGGCGAGCACACCACGCTGCGGCTGAACAATTTCAAGGTCATCAACGAAGCCATGCAACGCGGTACGGTGGGCTTCGCTGCGGCCTATATGAACGGCGATATCGAGGTCGATGACCTGACGGCGCTGTTCCGCTTCTTCCTGCAGAACCGGGACATGTTCGATAACGCCAACAAGGGTTTTTTCCGCAAGGCCGCCTCGGACCTGCATTACCATGTGTCGCGCCGGAACACGCTGGAAGGGTCCAAGAAGAACATTGCCGAGCACTATGATCTCGGCAACGATTTTTACGGCCAATGGCTCGATCCCTCGATGACCTATTCCTCTGCGGTTTTCTCCTCGGGCGACCAGAGCCTGGAAGAAGCGCAACTGGCCAAATATCACCGCGTCGCCGATATGGCGGGCATCACCGAAGGCTCTTCCGTCCTGGAGATCGGCTGCGGCTGGGGCGGCTTTGCCGAGACCGTCGCGCGGGACTACAAGGCTAATCTTCGCGGCATCACGCTATCGGCCGAACAGTTGAAATTCGGCCTGGAGCGCCTCGAGCGGCAGGGTCTCGATAAATATGCCAAGCTGGTCTTCGAGGACTACCGGCACACCCAGGGACAGTTCGACCATATCGGTTCCATCGAAATGATCGAGGCCGTGGGCGAGGACAATTGGCCCAGCTATTTCCAGACGCTGCATGATCGGCTGAAACCCGGCGGCACGGCCGCCATCCAGGCGATCACCATTCGCGAAGCCGATTTCGAGCATTATCGCTCCGGTCCCGACTTCATCCAGCGTTACATCTTCCCCGGCGGCATGCTGCTGACCAAGCAGGTCATGAAGGAGTTCGGCGAGCGCTATGGCCTCGTGTTGGAAAATGTCGAGACCTTCGGTCTGTCCTATGCCCGGACCCTCCGGCTGTGGCGCGAACGGTTTCTCGAGCGCTGGCCCATGATAGCGCCGCTGGGCTACGACGAGCATTTCCGCCGTAAATGGGTCTATTACCTCTCCTATTGCGAAGCCGGCTTCAGCGAAGGCTCCATCGATGTCGGCATTTACCAGTACAGACGACCGGCCTGACGGCGCGGTTCGCAAGGTTTCAGCATCGCCGGGCTTGCCCGGCGATTTGCTGTCCGGATAGGGGCCGCTGGCATTAAAAACATGACTTGACCGCTCATCTTACCAACGCTAGGGAACGGCATAGCCAAAACCTGACGGTCATCACCATGTTTCGCATCTCCGCTCTTGCGCTCTGCCTTCTTGCCGGGACCGCGCTGCCCAGCTTCGCCCAGGCCTGGAGCTATACCGGGGGCGATGGCGAGACCGTTACGCTGGATGCGGTGCCGACGCGCATCATCGCCCACCAGGATGCCGCTGCCGGCCTTATTCCGCTCGGCATCCGCCCCGTCGGCATCTATGCCGATAGCCCGATAGAGGCCGCCAAGGCGCTCGAGGGCCTGGACTTGACCGGCATCGAGATCGTCGGGACGGCCTGGAGTGAAGTCGATATCGAGAAGGTGGCCGCGCTTGATCCCGACCTGATCATCGGCGAATGGTGGGACCGCAACGGGGCCTGGTCCGGCGGTGCGGATGTCGAAGCCGCGCTGGCCCCGCTCGCGCCGCTGACCGGCGTTGCCGCCAGCGATTCCATCGTCGGTATGATCGAGGAATACGAAGAACTGGCCGCCAGCCTCGGCGCCGATCTCGACGATCTGGCCATTGCGCGCAGCAAGGCCGATTTTGAAGCCGCGCGGGCGGGTTTCCAGGCGGCAACGGCCGCCAAGCCCGACCTCAAGGCCGTTGCGGTCTATGCCGGCGCCGATGCCATCTACTTCGCCGATCCCGCCGGCGCCGCCGAACTCCTCGATCTGCGCTCCTGGGGGCTCGATCTCATCTCGCCCGAAGGCGTCGATGCCGCCGGAAACAATTATTTCGAGACCGTCAGCTGGGAGAATGCCGACAAATACCCGGCCGACCTGATCCTGGTCGACAATCGTTCCGCCTCGACCTTGCAGACCGCGCTCGCGCAGCCGACCTGGACGCTCAATCCCGGCGCCGCTGCCGGCCAGGTCACGGATTGGCCCGCATTCTGGCTGCGCAATTACGCTGCCTATGCCGGCGAACTCGAAAAGCTGACCGCCGCCATCAACGCCGCCGATCCCGATCTTGCCCCCTGATGACGGCTCCGGTTTCGGATCGCGGGCGCAAGGCGGCCCGGCTCGGCCTGGGTCTCTTGCTGCTGGCCATGGCCCTGGTGGCCATCGCCCTCCTGTCGCTGACCACGGGAGCCCGCGCCATTCCGGCCGAAACCGTATGGGGCGCGCTGACCGCCTATGATCCGGCCAGCACCGAGCACCGCATCATCCAGGACCTGCGCCTGCCGCGCACCATAGTCGGCCTGCTGGTCGGCGCCGCCCTGGGACTCGCCGGGGCAGTGCTCCAGGGCGCCACCCGCAATCCCCTGGCCGATCCCTCCATCCTCGGCATCAATGCCGGAGCGGCCCTGGCCGTGGTGCTCGGCGTCGCCTTTTTCGGCATGACGCAATTGTCCACCTATGTATGGCTGGCCTTCATTGGGGCGGGCGCGGCCATGCTGGTGGTCTATGCGGTCGCCTCGCTGGGCCGCGAAGGCGCCACGCCGGTGAAACTCGCACTGGCCGGCGCAGCCATCACCGCCGTGCTGCAATCGATCATCAACGCCATCCTGCTGACCAGCCCGCGCACGCTCGACGAGGTGCGGTTCTGGCAGGTGGGGTCGCTGGCCGGGCGCTCCATCGATATCGTGTTCCAGGTCGCTCCTTTCCTTGCCCTGGGCGCCGTGCTGGCCCTTGCCACGGCGCGGCTTCTGGACGGGTTGTCCATGGGCGACGACGTGGCGCGCGCCCTGGGCCAGCGCATCGGCCTGTCGCGCGGCCTGGCCGGCCTTGCCGCGGTCATCCTGGCCGGTGCGGCGACGGCGGCCGCCGGTCCCATCGCCTTTGTCGGGCTCACCGTGCCGCATGTCGCCCGCGCCGTGACGGGGCCGGGCTATCGCTGGATCCTGCCTTATTCCATGGTAATGGCTCCCATCCTGCTGCTCGGCGCCGATGTCGTCGGCCGCGTCATCTCTCCGCCCGGCGAAGTCCAGGTCGGTATCGTCACCGCCTTTATCGGCGCCCCCTTCTTCATCGCGCTGGTGCGCCGTCGCAAGCTGGCCGCCCTATGAGCATCGCCCTCGACACCAGCCGCATCAGCCGCGCCCGAAGCCGGGCCGCCGCCCGCCGCCATGCCGTCGCCGGCGGGCTGGCCGCCGCCCTGGTCCTGGGCTTCGCCGCCGCGCTCTATCTCGGCGATTATCCCGTGCCCCTCGACGGGGTCATCCGCTCGCTCTTCTCCCCCCTGACCGGCCTCACCGATCGCGGCATCGACTTCATCGTGCTCCAGGTCCGCCTGCCGCGCGCCATTCTGGCGCTGCTCTCCGGCGCCGCCTTCGCGCTGGCCGGAATCATTTTCCAAACTCTTCTGCGTAACCCCCTGGCCAGCCCCGATATTATCGGTATCGCCCATGGCGCCAGCGCGGCGGCCGTCTTCTCCATCATCATCCTGGGCTGGTCCGGCCTTTCCGTGTCGCTGGGCGCTTTTGGCGGGGCGGTGCTCACCGCGCTCGCCATCTATCTCCTCGCCTGGCGCAATGGCGTCACCGCTTATCGCGTCGTGCTGATCGGCATCGGCATGGCCGCCATGCTGGCCGCGATCATCTCCTATCTCTTCACCCGCGCCCGGCTCAACGAGGTGCAGCAGGCCATGGCCTGGCTGGTGGGCAGCCTCAATGCATCCCGTCCCGGTGACATCGTCGTGCTCGGCGGCGCCATGCTGGTGCTCGTGCCCGCCATGATCGCGCTGCTGCGCGGCCTCGACGCCATGGAACTGGGGGACGACACGGCGCGGGCGCTGGGCGCCAGGGTGGAAATCAACCGGCTGGGCCTGATGCTGGTGGCCGTGGGCTTTGCCGCCTTTGCCACCGCCGCCGTTGGGCCGGTGGGCTTCGTCGCCTTCGTCTCCGGCCCCCTGGCGCGCGCGCTGTTGAAAGGGGCAGGGCGGGGCTTCCTCCATGCCAGCCTGGTCGGGGCGCTGGTCATGCTGGTCTCCGATCTTCTCGCCCAGCACCTGCTGCCCAATACCCAATTGCCCGTGGGCGTCGTCACGGGTGCCTGCGGCGCGCTGTTCCTGCTATGGCTGTTGATGGCCTCCGGCCGGTCCGGCCGCGTAAACTGATCGGAGCCTTCGCCATGTCCGCCAATCACCAGCTCCTCGCCGCCGGTCTCGATCTCGGCTATGGCGACCGCCGGATCGTCTCCGCGCTCGATCTTACCGTGCCGGCAGGCAAGCTCACCGTCATCGTGGGCGCCAATGCCTGCGGCAAGTCCACCCTGCTGCGCGGTCTCGCCCGCCTCCTGAGCCCGACGCGCGGCGCGGTCTATCTCGACGGCAAGCCCATCCACCAGATGCCGACCCGGGAAGTGGCGACCGTGCTCGGCGTGCTGCCGCAAAGTCCGATTGCCCCTGAAGCCATCACCGTCACCGATCTGGTGGGGCGCGGCCGCTATCCGCATCAGGGCTGGTTCCGCCGCTGGACCCCCGAGGACGACGCGGCGGTCGCCCGGGCCCTGGCCGCCACGGACACGCTGGACCTGGCCGAAAGGCCGGTGGACGAACTTTCCGGCGGCCAGCGGCAGCGGGTCTGGATCGCCATGGCGCTGGCGCAGGAAACCGACCTGCTGCTGCTCGACGAGCCCACGACCTTCCTCGACATCAACCACCAGGTGGAAGTGCTCGATCTGCTGACCGACCTGGTCAGGACCGGCGGGCGCACCATGGTGGTGGTGCTGCACGACCTGAACCTGGCCTGCCGCTATGCCGACCATATCGTGGCCATGAAAGCCGGCACCATCGTCGCCGAGGGCCGGCCGGTCGCGGTGATGACGGAAAAGGTGGTGCATGACGTCTTCGGCATGGCCTCGCGCATAATGGTCGATCCGGTCTCGGACACGCCGATGATCGTACCCATCGGCCGCCATCATACCGAAGGCGCCATGGCCCGGGCATAATCTCGATCAACTCCCGCAGGCTGCCGGAACCGCGGCCCCCTCCTGGCGTTCCCGTCACGCAACAAGGAGGCCGCCATGAATCTGAACTGGACCAGTCTGACCCTCGCCCAGCGACGGGCGCTGTCCATCCTCTGCCAGGAAGGACCGTGCCCGCTGCCCCCCGATCTCGGCGAACAATTGCTCAATCTGGGCCTGGCGGAACGGGCCATGGGCGACGTCTATTGCGTCAGCGCCCTCGGCGCCACGGTCCCGCCCAGCACCCTGCATTGATCCCAAGCGCCGTCGGCCGCCGACGGCGCCGGGCTGGCCATACGCCCGGGTTTCCCGCCCGGGCTTTGTGTTGTCTGGCCGAGCCGAAGCGCCGGACGGCATAAAAACCTCCGGGTTCGAGAAGTCGATGGAAGCCCCGAGGCGGATTCCGCCTCAGAATT
>NZ_LVVY01000115.1 GCF_001650025.1 Devosia elaeis
GCCATCATCAAACAATCCACAGTTGCTTGACCCGAGGGCCGATTTTTCCGCGCAGGACCTAGCCCAGGCAGTCCACGAGGCCGTTGGCCAGGCCGCGCAGCAGCTCCAGGTAGAGATCGGGGCCTTCGGTCAGCGCGGCGCCTTCGGGGTCGAGTACGCCGGCCTTGGCTTCGGTGCCCTCGACGATGGTGCGGACGATGGCCGGCTCGAAATTGGGCTCGGCGAAGACGCAGGTTGCCCCCAGTTCGGCCACCTTGGCGCGCAATTCATCGATGCGGGCGGCGCCCGGCATGGCCTCAGGCGAAACCGTCACCGTGCCGGCCACTTCGAGGCCGAAGCGGGTTTCGAAATATTGATAGGCGTCGTGAAAGACGATGAAGGGCTTGCCTTCCACCGCGGCCAGCGTCTCACCGAGCTCCTCGGTCAGCGCGTCGAGGCGCACCAGTTCGGCTTCCGCATTGGCCTGGTAGGTCGCGGCATTGTCCGGATCGGCCGCGCCCAGCACGGCTGCGATCTCGGTCACCATCAGCTTGGCATTTTCCGGATCGAGCCAGAAATGCATGTCGCCTTCGTCGTGGCCATGGCCATGATCATGGTCATGGTCATGGTCATGGTCATGGTCGTGATCGTCGCCATGGGAATGGGCCTCGAAGGCGCCGCCTTCGCGCACGGGCAGCAGGGCGATGCCCGGCGCCTCGGCCAGTTCCACCACCCGGGCATTGGTGGAGAGGGTGTCGAGCGCATCGGCGAGGAAGAGCTCCATGCCGTGCCCGGTCCAGAACACGATATCGGCGCTTTCCAGCGCCGCGGCGTCGGAGGGGCGGAGCGAATAATTATGCGGCGAGGCGCTGCCCTTGACGATCAGACCGGGCGTGGCGACATCGCCCATCACCGCCGAGACCAGCGAATGCAGCGGCTTGGTCGAGGCGACGACATCGGGCGCCGCCAGGGTGGTGCCGGTGAGCAGCAGCGTGGAAAAGGCGGCAAGGGGGAGGGTCAATTTCTGCATCGTCTGGCCTCTTGGCAAAGGGAGGGGCGGAAGCGATATGTTATGTTATTACGCTTGCGACGGTGTTATGCTATAACGTACTGAAAGACGTCAAGACGGGTTGTGGAAATCGGGCTGCGCCCATCGCCCCGCCGTCCCCCGAGAGCCGAAGAGCCGATGCACGACCATAAAGACAAGGAAACATTGATCACGCTGTCCGGGGCCGGCATCCGCCGGGGCGGGCGGACGCTGGTGGAGGGCGTGGACCTGACCATCGGGCGCGGCGAGATCGTCACCCTGATCGGGCCCAATGGCTCGGGCAAGTCCACCACCGCCAAGATGGCCACCGGCGTGCTGAAGCCCAGCATGGGCCGGGTGACGCGCAAGCCCGGCCTCAGGATCGGCTATGTGCCGCAGAAATTGTCCATCGACTGGACCCTGCCGCTCAATGTCGAGCGCCTGATGACGCTGACCGGGCGCTATGCCGATGGCGAGATCGCCGCCGCGCTCGAAGCGGTGGGCGCCGCCCATCTGCGCAAGGCGGCGGTGCAGGAATTGTCGGGCGGTGAATTCCAGCGCGTGCTCTTCGCCCGCGCCATGATCCGCAAGCCGGACCTGCTGGTGCTGGACGAACCGGTCCAGGGCGTCGATTTTTCCGGCGAGATCGCGCTCTATCAATTGATCCGCCAGATTCGCGACGATACCCGCGCCGGCGTGCTGATGATTTCCCATGACCTGCACGTGGTCATGGCCGAGACCGACACCGTGCTCTGCCTCAATGGCCATGTCTGCTGCCGGGGCACGCCGGGCGCGGTGAAGCAGAGCCCGGAATATCTGCGCCTGTTCGGCGCCCGCGCCGGGCTGGCCATTTATCAACACCACCACGACCATGAGCATCACGACGATGGCTGCGTGGTCGGGGCCGAGCATCACCAACATGAGGGCCATCATCATGGGCATTGAGCTCCAGCGTCCCGGGGAGCCATTGCATGCTCTCTGATTTCTTCTCCCGCGCCCTCGTCGCCGGCATCGGCCTTGCCGCCGTCACCGGGCCTTTGGGCTGTTTCGTGGTCTGGCGGCGCATGGCCTATTTCGGCGATACCATGGCCCATTCTGCGCTGCTGGGCGTGGCCCTGTCGATCCTGCTCTCGGTCAACATGACCCTGGGCGTCTTCGCCGTGGCCGCCCTGGTCGCCGGGGCGCTGCTGCTGCTGCAACGGCAGAACACGCTCTCCACCGACGCGCTTCTGGGCATTCTCAGCCATTCGAGCCTGGCCGTGGGCCTGGTCATCGTCGGCTTCCTCACCCAGGTGCGCATCGATCTCATGGGCTTCCTGTTCGGCGATATCCTCGCCGTCTCGGTGGACGATATCGTCGTCATCTATGGCGGGGGCCTGGCCATCCTGGCCATCCTCGCGCTCAATTGGCGGCCGCTGCTGGCGGCGACGGTGAGCCCCGAACTGGCCGAGGCCGAAGGCCTGCGCCCCGAGGCGAGCCGCATCGTGCTCATGCTGCTCATGGCCCTGGTGATCGCCATCGCCATGAAGCTGGTGGGCGTTCTGCTCATCACCTCGCTGCTGATCATCCCCGCCGCCACGGCCCGGCGGCTGAGCGCCACCCCCGAAATGATGGCGGTGATCGCCGCGCTGCTGGGCGCTGTGGCGGTGGTGGGCGGCTTGTTTGGGTCGCGCAGCTGGGATACCGCTTCGGGACCCTCCATCGTGGTGATGGCGCTGGCGATCTTCCTTGTGTCGCTGGCGGTGCCGACGGCGCGATTGTTTGGCAGGAGAGAGCAGAATGGCACATGAGCACGCAATGCCGGCCGATTTGACCCGCAACCAGGAATTGGTGCTGGGCGCGCTCAACCATGCGCCGGCCCCGCTTTCGGCCTATGACATTCTCGACAGGCTGCGCGGCGACGGTCTGCGCGCCCCCCTGCAGGTCTATCGGGCGCTCGACAAGCTGGTGGAACGCGGCCTGGCCCACCGTCTCGAATCGCTCAATGCCTTCGTGGCCTGCGCCGATGCCCATTGCCACCGCAAGGGCCTCATCGCCTTCGCCATCTGCGAAGGCTGCGGCAAGGTCGATGAATTCGCCGATGCGGTGATTGAGGAGCGCCTGGGCGGCTGGGCCGCCCGCGAAGGCTTCAAGGTCGAGCGCACCACCATGGAAATCCGCGGCAAATGCGCCGCCTGCCTCCAGGCGGCATAGATCGCCGCCCTATTTCAGCGGCCCTTTGAAGATGAAGAACGCGCCCAGCCCGATCAGGGCGAAGCCCAGGGCATGGTTCAGCGTCAGCTTCTCGCCCAGGTAGAACACCGCGAACAGCGCGAAGGCGGTAAGCGAGATCACTTCCTGGATCGTCTTCAGCTCGGCCGCCGAATAGACCTGGTAGCCGATGCGATTGGCCGGAATGGCCAGCCAATATTCGAAAAAGGCGATGCCCCAGCTGATCAGCACCACCATCCACAGCGCCGCGCCGTGGAATTTGAGGTGCCAGTACCAGGCAAAGGTCATGAAGATATTGGAGGCGACGAGCAGCCCGATCGGGGCCAGGGTCGGAAGATTGAAGCCCAAGGCTTCCTCCTGAGGGTGCAGCGCTCCTCCATATCCCCAAGTCCCGCGCCGCGGAAGCGGGAAACCGCCACGCCCCACCCACCGCCTCACCCACGGATCGCCACCCGCCAACCCACCGCCGCGTCACTCCACCCGCAGGTCGTCACCCTCCTCCCCACCACCCGTCACCTTCCGCCCGACCGCGTCACCCTCCACCCCACCGCTCGTCACCCTCGGGCTTGACCCGAGGGCGTTTGCGGGGTTGAGGTTCCGTCCTGCCGGCCGCCATCAGCTACAATCGCTGAATGAAGAACCCTCGGGCTCGCCCCGAGGGCATCCCCCTTCACCGCGCATGCTTGGTCGGCTGCTCCAGCGAGAAGATTTCGTCGCTGACATCGTCGATCTTCTTGCGCACCAGCGCCTGGGCGTCATAGAGCCCGCGATTGTAGAAGTAGCCGCCCATCTTCTCGGCGAAGAAGGCCATCAGCATCTCGGCGGGAATGGCTCCGATCGTCAAATCCAGTTCCTCGCGGAAATAATCCTGGATGTCCCCCACGATGGCCTTGGTTTCCTCGCGGCTGAACGTGATCTTTTTCATGGCAATCTCCTTTATGCCGCTCATAGCCCGAGTCGGGCCCCGCCCAATATTGACCCGCCCATGGCCGAGGGCGTAAGGCTGGTGTCGTGACGGTTCCCTTCAGGCAGAGGCCTGGCGGGATCAAAAGGGAACACGGTGCGGCGTACCCATCAGGGACCAAATCCGTGGCTGCCCCCGCAACTGTAAGCGGTGGGCGCTCTCGATAAGCCACTGCGTCCTCGGGCGCGGGAAGGCGGGGGCGCTGCATTCACCGCGAGCCAGGAGACCTGCCGGCACATGAGGGCGCCCAGCCCTTTCTGTTGACGCTGTCGGGTGGACGGTGGGGCAGTGCAGGCCGTTCCATGGCCATTGCGCGCGCTCTTCGTTCCGCCCCTGATGCATGAAGGCGAGCGCTTCCCATGACCACCAAGATCCCCACCACCGTCATCACCGGCTTTCTCGGCGCCGGCAAGACCACCCTTGTGCGCCACATGCTGGCCCATGCCCCCAAGGGCAAGCGCATCGCTTTGATCATCAACGAATTCGGCGATCTGGGCGTGGACAAGGACATCCTGGCCGGCTGCGGCGACGAAACCTGCCGCGAGGAGGACATGGTGGAATTGTCCAATGGCTGCATCTGCTGCACCGTGGCCGACGAATTCATCCCCACCATGCAGGCCCTGCTGGCCCGCGAGGAGAAGTTCGATCATATCGTCATCGAAACCTCCGGCCTGGCTTTGCCCCAGCCGCTGATCCGCGCCTTCAACTGGCCCGAGATCAAGGCCCAGGTCACCATCGACGGCGTGGTCACCATTGCCGATGCCGCCGCCCTGGCCGAGGGGCGCTTCGCCAGCGACGAGGCGGCCGTGGATGCGCAGCGCCGCCAGGATGAAATGCTCGATCACGAAACTCCCTTGGGCGAACTCTTCGAGGATCAGCTTTCCGCCGCCGACATGATCGTCATCAACAAGACCGACCTGGTCGATGCCGCCACCCTCGAAAAGGTCGAGGCCAATATCCGCGCCGAGCTGCGCCCCGGCGTCGGTGTGATCCGCGCCGCCAATGGCCATGTCGATGTCGCGGCCCTGCTCGGCATGGGCATGGAAAGCGAGGCCGATATCGCCAACCGCCCCAGCCATCACGAGCTCGAACATGGTGGGGAAACCCATGAGCACGACGATTTCGACAGCTTCTCGCTGAGCCTTGCCGCCATCCGGGGCAAGGACGACCTGCTCGCCATTATCGAGGACACGATCCGCAGCCACGATGTCCTGCGCCTCAAGGGGTTCGCCGCCATACCCGGCGCGGCCGCGCGCCTGGCCATCCAGGCCGTCGGCCCCCGCGTCACCGCCTATTTCGATCGCCCCTGGAAGCCCGGCGAGGACAAGGTGACGGCCCTGGTCGTCATCGGCGAACAGCCCCTGGACCGCGCCGCCATCACCCGGAGCCTGGAACGGGCGGCGGCGTGACCGCCCTGCCATTGAGCCGGAGGCCCTGATGCATCTGCTTTCCGCCCAGGCCGGTGCCATCCAGCAGGAGGGCGAGGCCATCGACCTCGCCCAGACCCCGGGCGCCTATATCTTCGCCTCCTCCGCCGACAGCGAATTGGCCATGCTCGCCGCCGCTGCCGACCGGGCGGGAGAGGACGCGCTGCGCCTGGCCAATATCCTGCGCCTCGCCAACAATCTCTCGGTCGATATGTGGCTGGAAAAGACCGTGGCCGAGGCGCGGCTCGTCGTCCTGCGCCTCATCGGCGGCATGGCCTATTTCCAGTACGGCGTCGATGAACTCGCCGCCCTCTGCGCCAATCGCAATATCCCCCTCGTCCTCCTGCCCGGCGATGCCAATCCCGATCCCATCCTGCGCGACCGCTCCACCATCCACCCCGATGACTGGTCCCGCCTCCACCGCCTCTTCGTCGCCGGCGGCCCCGAAAACGCCGACGCGATTCTGAACGCGTTCCGCGATCTATCACTCCTGCCCACCCTCCCCCTTGAGGGGAGGGTAGCGCAGCTCGGCCCGACGGGCCGTAGCGAAGCTGGGGAGGGGGTCCTTCAGCTTACCCTCCAACCCTTCCCCCGCTTCGGCCTCTGGCACCCCAAAACCGGCCTCACCGACCAGGCCGGCCTGTCAGCGCTGCACCTTCTCCCCGAGGAGGAGAAGAACAACAGCGAACGCGATGCCCAATTTCTCTCCCCCTCGGGGAGAGGTGGCTCGGCCGAAGGCCGAGTCGGTGAGGGGGATGCCGCAGCAGAAACGCCATACATCCCCATCCTCTTCTACCGCGCCGCCCTCGAAGGCGCCGGTACCGCCACGCTCGAAGCCCTGGTCGCCGAACTGGAATCCCGTGGCCTCGCCCCGGTGCCCATCATGGTTTCCTCCCTCAAGGAAGCCGCCTGCATCGGCTTCGTGCAGGAGGTTCTGGCGGCCTTCCCGCCCGCCGCCATCTTCAATCTCACCGCCTTCGCCCTCGGTGTCGCCGATCTCGACGCGGCGGCCAATCCCTTTGCCGGCACCGATGCCCCGGTGATCCAGCTCATCCAGTCCGGTCGCTCCAGGGCCCAATGGCTGGCCGATCCGCAGGGCCTTTCGTCCAAGGACATGGCCATGTATCTGGTCATGCCCGAGGTCGATGGCCGCATTGGCGGCCTGCTTGTCGGCCACAAGGCCGACGCCGTCTGGCATGAGCGCACCCAATGCCCGCTCTCGGCCTATGAGCCCGAGCCCGAGGGCATTGCCCGCGCCGTCGCCCTCGCCGCCAACTGGGCCCGCCTCCGCGCCACCCCCCGCGCCGACCGCCGCATCGCCATCATCCTCGCCAATTACCCCATCCGCGACGGCCGCCTCGCCAACGGCGTCGGCTACGACGCTCCCCAAAGCACGGTCCGGATGCTGATTGAGCTGGAGCGGGCAGGGTACACGCTGACCCAGTCCCCCTCCCCCTTGAGGGGAGGGGCTAGGGGTGGGGGTTCTGCACCCTCCGCAAACGCTGCCGTGTGGTCCGGCCCGGCCACCGGCTTCACCAATTCCCGCCTCGCGCGCATCACAAAGAACATTGAACGCGCCCGCACGTTGCGGTCCAATCCACCACAGCCAGAACGCGCGCTCTGGCGCCTCCTGCGCGAGGCCTTCCCGGAAGCCCATTTCCGCCGGCAGGTCCCCATCGGTCCCTATTTTGCCGATTTTGCCTCTCACCGCGCCAAATTGATCATCGAGCTTGATGGGGATACGCACGGCAGCGAACAAGCTCAACGATATGACGCCAAGCGCGACGCCTTTCTTCGCGACGCCGGCTACCGCATCTTGCGCATGGCCAATCGTGACCTCCAGAATTTGGAGGGTGTTTGGCTTCAAGTCTCCCAGTCTGTCGGAGACATTCGAACCCCCACCCCTAACCCCTCCCCTCAAGGGGGAGGGGAACGATCGGTCCTTGATGAGACGTCTGTGCCAGCCACTGGACCAAAGCCCCTCCCCCTTGAGGGGAGGGGTTGGGGTGGGGGTTCTGCGCCATCCTTCTTTCCGAGATCGTCGAAGGACCTGATTGATTTATTGCAATCCGGTCCCACCAACGCCGCCCCTCAGCGCGGACAATCCGCTGCCATTCTTCCGCTCGCCCGCTACCAGGCCCTCTTCGACACCCTCCCCGAAGAAACCCGCGCCGCCATCACCGCGCGCTGGGGCGATCCGGCGACCGATCCCTTCATCCGCGACGAGGCCTTCCATCTCCCCGCCCACCGCTTCGGCAATGTGGTGCTCCTGCTCCAGCCGGCTCGCGGCTACCAGCTCGACGAGACGCTGAGCTATCACGACCCGGCCCTGGTGCCGCCCCATGCCTATGTCGCCGCCTATCTCTGGCTGCGTCACGAATTCGGCGCCCATGCCATGGTGCATAACGGCAAGCATGGCACCCTCGAATGGCTGCCGGGAAAATCGGCCGCGCTCGATGCCGATTGCTATCCCGACGCCCTCTGGGGGCAATTGCCCCACCTTTATCCCTTCATCGTCAACGATCCGGGCGAGGGCACCCAGGCCAAGCGCCGCACCGGCGCGGTCATCATTGACCACCTGGTGCCCCCGCTCACCCGCGCCGAAACCTATGGGCCGCTCAAGGACCTCGAAGCCCTGCTCGACGAATATTACGCCGCCTCCGGCATGGATCGGCGCCGGCTGGCCGATCTCAAGCGGCGCATCCTCGATTTCACCCGCGACAGCCGCCTGGATCAGGATATCGGCCTGCCCCCGGACGAGACCGAGGCGCTGATCCGGATCGACAACTTCCTCTGCGATTTGAAGGAAGCCCAGATTCGCGATGGCTTGCACGTTTTCGGCCAATCGCCAGAGGGAGGGATGGCGAGAGACCTTTCCGTCGCTTTGGCCAGAGTCCCACGCGGCGATGCCCCCGGGGATAACTCGCTCATCCGCGCCCTGGCCGACGATTTGAAGCTCGGTTTCGATCCCTTGAACGCCGTTTTCGCCGATCCATGGCGCGGGCCTGACGTTTTCGCCTCCATGACCAGCGTCAACGTCAACAGTCTGCCAACCAATAGCCGCATTGGCGACCTTGTTGCTAACCTTGAGGCAATAGCCGCCGAACTGGTGGACGGCACCCGAATCTGTCCTGCCGATTGGCCGGCCACCAACGCAGTGCTGCAAACGGTCGAAACCATTGTAAAGCCACGTCTTTCCGCCTCCGGTCCCGCCGAGATGCAGGCCTTTCTCGATGCGCTGGACGGCAAATTCATTGCCCCCGGCCCCTCCGGCGCGCCTTCGCGCGGCCGTCTTGATGTCCTGCCCACCGGCCGCAATTTCTACTCCATCGACGCCCGCGCCGTCCCCACGCCAAGTGCTTGGGAGCTCGGCAGAAAATCCGCCGAAAACCTCGTCCTCCGTCACCTCCAGGACCACGGCCATCATCTCAGATCGGCCGCCCTTTCGGTCTGGGGCACCGCCAATATGCGCACCGGCGGCGACGACATCGCCCAAGCCATGGCCCTGATCGGCGCCCGCCCCATATGGGATCCCGGCTCGCTGCGCGTTTCGGGTTACGAGATCGTGCCCCTGGCAAAGCTGGCCCGCCCCCGGGTCGACGTAACCCTCAGAATTTCCGGCTTTTTCCGCGATGCCTTCCCCGCCCAGATCGCATTGTTCGACCGCGCCATCCGCGCCATCGGCACCCTGGACGAGCCCGAGGACGACAATCCCATCGCCGCCCGCATGCGCGCCGAAGCTCTCGGCCTGATGGCCGAAGGCAAGTCCGAAACCGACGCCGCGCTCGCAGCCGGTGCCCGGATTTTCGGTTCCAAACCAGGGGCTTACGGTGCAGGCCTTGGCCAGCTCATCGATAATGGCCAGTGGAACGACAAGGCCGATCTCGCCCGCCAGGTCCTGGCCTGGGGCCAATATGCCTATGGCGCCAAGGCCCAGGGCACCCCGCTCGAAGACCGCTTCCGCGCCCGGCTCGGGCAGATCGATGCCGTGATCCACAATCAGGACAATCGCGAGCACGACCTCTTGGATTCGGACAATTATTATCAGTTCGAAGGCGGTCTCTCCGTCGCCGCGGAAACCCTGGCCGGCGCACAGCCCGCCGCTTATCACAATGACCATTCCCGTCCGGAAAATCCAAAAATCCGCACGCTGGAACAAGAGATTAGCCATGTCATGCGCGCGCGCGTGGTCAATCCGAAATGGCTCGCCGGCATGATGCGCCACGGCTATCGCGGCGCCTTCGAGATCATCGCCACGCTCGATTTCATGTTCGCCTTCGCCGCCACCACCGGCGCGGTGAAGAGCCATCATTTCGACCTGGCCTTCGAAGCCTTTGTCGAGGACGATAAGGTCCGCGAATTCATCAGCAATGCCAATCGCTTCGGCTATGATGAGCTGATCGCGAAATTCAATGAAGCCCGCCGGCGCGGTCTCTGGTCGCCGCGCTCCAATTCCGCTTTCGCCTTTCTGGAGGACAATGCATGACCGACAAGCCCGTCAAGAAGACCGATCTGATGACCGAAGCTGAGCGCGATGCCTATCACGCTGAAAAGATGAAGAAAAAGAAGGCGGCGCGCGACAAGATCCTCTCCACCAAGACCGAGGAAAAAGGCCTGCTCATCGTCCATACGGGCAAGGGCAAGGGTAAGTCCACCGCCGCCTTCGGCATGGTCTTCCGCGCCCTGGGCAATGGCATGCGGGTCGGTGTGGTGCAGTTCGTCAAGGGCGTCTGGAACACGGGCGAACGCGACGTGCTCGACAAATTCCCCGACCAGGTGACGATCAATGCCATGGGCGAGGGTTTCACCTGGGACGTCGCCGACCGCCAGCGCGATCTGGCCGCCGCCCGCAAGGCCTGGGACCAGGTCAGGGCGCTGATCGCCGACCCGGCCTATGACATGGTCCTGCTCGACGAGCTCAATATCTGCCTGCGCTACGATTACCTGCCCCTGGACGAGGTGGTCGAGGTGCTCAAATCCAAGCCCGCGGACAAGCATGTCATCGTCACCGGTCGCAATGCCAAGGACGAACTCATTGAAATCGCTGACCTCGTGACGGAAATGACCGAAATCAAGCACCATTTCCGCGCCGGCGTGAAGGCGCAGAAAGGCATCGAGTTCTAGCGCCTAGCAGCCGATCGGCGCGAAGGACCGCGACACCCCCTGCAACACGCCGCTCATGGCGTTCTGGTCGCGAATGTTGAACTCGGCGCGGAACGCCGCATAGCTGGCGCCATCGCATAACAGGATGCTGCGCTGCACCAGGACGCGATGGTCCCGCATGGCGGCCAGCATCGACCATTGCGGCGTGCTGGCGCTCTCGGTGATGGTCCAGCCCTGGCCGGCCAGTGTTTCCGCCACAAGCGTCGCCTCCGCCTGCAGGCTGCCGGCCATTTGCCCGCCCCAGACGGTCAGCCCCTGTTCGGCCTCAAGGTTGTAGAACATCTGGCCATCGCCATTGTCGCTTTCGCCATTGCCTACATAGTCGGGCGGCACGTCGATGCCATAGCCGAACCGGGCATTCTCGTAATAATCCCAGTACTGCCCATAGGCAGGTGAGGCGACCAGAAAAGCCAGCAGAAGCAGGGTCAAGCGCATGATCATAGCCTGCCAAGCGCGGCAGGAATTGGCAATGGCTTCACAGCACCACGATGCCGGCATGCTTGGCCTTGTTCTCCGGCTCCACATGGATGGTGATCTGGGCGTCATCCACCGCTTCGCGCAGCTTGGCCTCGATGCCGTCGCAGATCGAATGCGCGTCGTCCACGCTCATGGCGCCGGGCACCACGAGGTGGAAATCGATGAAGGTCATCTTGCCGGCCTGCCGGGTGCGGATGTCATGCGCCTCTATGGCGCCATCGGCATTGTTGGCGATGACGTCGCGGATGGTCTTCTGGATATCCGGCGGCACGGCCACGTCCATCAGCCCACCGACGCTGTCCCGGATCACGCCCCAGCCCGACCACAGGATGTTGAGGGCCACGAGCGCGGCAAGAATGGCGTCGAGTTGGGCAAAGCCGGTGAGATAGACCAGGGCCAGGCCGACAAGGACGCCGACGGTGGACACCACGTCGGTCATCAGATGCTGGCCATCCGCCTCGATGGCCGGCGAGCGCGCCTTGCGCCCCTGCCGGATCAGGACCTGGGCCCAGACGAGATTAATGATGGTGGCGAAGGCGCTGATGACCAGGCCCTGCACAGGGGCCTCGGGCATTTCCGGCTCGAGGAAGCCATAAAGGGCCTCGCGCAGGATCAGGATGGCGGCCACGATGATCATGACGCCGACCACCACGGCCGAGAAATATTCGGCCTTGTGATAGCCATAGGGCAGGGCGGCATCGGCGGGGCGCTGGGCCAGGCGTACCGCGATCAGGGCCACGATGGCGGTGACGACATTGACGATCGATTCCAGTGCGTCCGAATAGAGCGCTACCGATCCGGTGAGCCACCAGGCCAGCACCTTGAGGCCCAGCACGATCAGTCCGATGAGCAGGCTCGTCGCCGCGATCGCCAATGTCTTGTTGGTGATGGCCATTGCCCGGCCTCCAAGCCGTATTGAAAGCCTGCCATAGCGGAGGACGTCTGCACCCGCAACCTCTTGTATTTGCAAACGATTTTCAGAAGCATTCCGATATGGCCGCCGACCGGCGCAAGCCTTTGATTGACCACGCGCTTTGTCGCGCCTAGAACCGGACCAAGCGCAGCGTTCCCATGACGGAACTGAAACAGAGCCTGGTGCGGTCGACCAAGTCGCGGGACCAAAGCCAGGGCTGAGCCGGTTTTGAGCGGAGCTGCCTCGTTAGGATCGAGGCGAAGATGATTGACGATTGCACGGGCAGGGGGCTGATCGGCCAGGAGCCGGTATTGCCCGGCATCGTGGCCGGGTTGGGCCTGCGCGAGGCCGCCACGGTCGAAGAGCTTCTGACCCTCCTGGATTCGGCGCTGGCCGAGGCGGAGCTGAAGCGGAGCCAATTGGCCGCGCTGGCGACGCTGGAAGGCAAGCACGCTCATCCCGCCCTGCGCAGGGTCGCTTCTCTGCTCGATATTCCGGTGCTGGCGCTGCCTGCAGCCATGCTGCACCGGCCGGTTCCCAATCCGTCCCGCCGCGTCGAGTTGCACCTGCGCCTGCCGTCGGTGGCCGAGGCGGTGTGCCTGGCCTTCGGCCCGCTGCTGCTGGAAAAGCGGCGCAGCGCCAATGCCACCTGCGCCCTGTCGCTTCATGGCGCGCCGATGTCGAGTGCCGCCAGCGCCGCCGCCACGCTGTCCACTTCCAACGCCGGTCCGTAGATGGGGCGGGCGATCATCACGACGTTGATTCCGGCCTGCCGCGCCGCGTCCAGCTTGGCCCGGGTCTGGCTGCCGCCCGAATTCTTGGTGACCAGGTGGGTGACGCCATGATGGTTCATCAGCTTGCGCTCATCCTCCGGGCCATAAGGCGGCCGGCTGCGGATCAGCGCCGCATGGCCGGGCAGCGGAAAGCCGGGCGCTTCGATGACCCGCACCAGGAAGAAGCAATCCTGCCGTTCGAGATAGGTCTCCAGGTCTGCATGGCCCGTGGTCAGCAAGACTTTGGCGCCCGCCGGCAAGGCAGCGACCGCCTCCCGGGCCGAGTTCACGATGATCCAGCTTTCCCCCGCTTGAGGCGCCCAGGCCGGCCGCAGGAAGCGCACCAGTTTCACGCCGCTCGCCTCCGACGCGGCCACGGCATTCATCGAGATGGTCCTGGCATAAGGATGGGTCGCGTCCACCAGCCGTTCGATGCCTTCCGTGCGCAGAAAGGCGATCAATCCCGATACGCCGCCAAACCCGCCGGACCGCACATTGCCCTCGGGCAGGATGGGATCCTGCGTGCGTCCGGCCAGCGAACTGGTCACCTCATGGCCGAGGGCCACCAGGCGGCTCGCCAATTGCCGCGCTTCCGCCGTTCCGCCCAGGATCAGGATTTTCATCGGTCCGCCCATTCATCCGCGCCAATGTGCCCGCCCGGCGCATGCCGCTCAAGGCCCCGGAGGCCAATGTGACAAATAGCCATTTCGAACGCCTGGCGCAGGCGGATTTCCCGCCGTTTGAGCCGGGCTCTGTCTGGCTGGTCGGCGCTGGACCGGGCGGCCCGGGCCTTTTGACCTTGCTGGCCTATTCCGCCCTGGGCCGGGCCGACGTCATCGTGCACGACGCCCTCGTCTCGCCCGAAATCCTGGCGCTGGCGCCGGACCATATTCAACGTATCCATGCCGGCAAGCGGGGCGGCAAGCCCTCTCCGAAACAGGCCGACATCACCATCAGCCTCATCGATCTGGCCCGGCAGGGCAAACGTGTCCTGCGCCTCAAGGGTGGCGATCCCTTCATGTTCGGCCGGGGCGGCGAGGAGGCGGGCGAACTGGCCCGCGCCGGCATTCCGTTCCGCATCGTGCCGGGCATTTCCGCGGGCCTGGGCGGGCTTGCCTATGCCGGCCTGCCGGTCACCCATCGCGACGCCAACCACACCGTCCTCTTCCTCACCGGACACGATGAAACCGGCACGGTGCCGAGCGCCGTCGATTGGTCCGCCGTCGCCAGGGCCGCACCGGTGATCGTCATGTTCATGGCCGTCAAGCATTTGCCCGTCATCGCCGCCCGCCTGCTCGAGAGCGGGCGGGAGCCGGACGAGACCCTGATCATTGTCGCCCATGCCGCAAGCCCGGAGCAAAGCGTGATCGAGACCGGTCTCGGCCAGGCCGGCGCCATGACCGGCCTGCCGACGCCGGCCATCGTCGTGCTCGGGCCGGTGGCGCGCTATCGCAAAAGCCTCGACTGGTATGTCGGACAAGCGCGGAGACATGTCTTTGGCTAAGGGCCTGGTCATCGCCGCCCCGCGCTCCGGCTCCGGCAAGACATTGGTGACGCTGGGCCTGCTCGCGGCCCTCCGCCGCGCGGGCCGCGTGGTCGCCCCCGCCAAGACCGGCCCCGATTATATCGATCCGGTTTTCCTTGGCCGGGCCGCCGGGCGCGACGCCGTCAATCTCGATCCCTGGGCCATGTCGTCCGCCCAGCTTCGGGCCCTGGCCGCCCAGCAGGCCACCGGTGCCGATCTGCTGCTGGTCGAAGGGGTGATGGGACTTTTCGATGCCTCGGCCGATGGCCATGGCTCGACCGCCGACCTGGCAGCCCATCTCGGCCTGCCGGTCATCCTGGTGGTCGATGCGGACAGGCAGAGCCAGTCGGTGGCGCCGCTTGTCTCCGGCTTTGCCAATTGGCGCTCCGATGTCCGCATTGCCGGTATCGTTCTCAACCGGGTGGCCTCGGCGCGGCACGAGCGCATGCTGGCAAGAGCTCTGGCCCAGGTGCGATTGCCGCTGCTCGGGGCGATCCCCCGCCGCGCCGAACTGGTCGTGCCAGAACGCCATCTCGGCCTGGTCCTCCCGGACGAGGTCGATGGCTTTTCGCTCTTCCTCGACGCGGCGGCTGAAAATATCGGCGACTTCATCGATCTGGCGGCGCTCGAAAGCCTCGCCGCGCTAGTCGCTGCTTCAGACGCCCCTCCCGCCGCCCTGCCGCCCCTCGGCCAGCGCATCGCCATTGCCCGCGATTCGGCTTTCGCCTTTCTCTATCCGCATCTGCTCGATGGCTGGCGCAGTGCCGGCGCCGAATTGCATTTCTTCTCGCCGCTGGCGGACGAGGCGCCGGCCGACCATGCCGATGCAATCTTCCTGCCCGGCGGCTATCCCGAACTGCATGGGCCGGCGCTGGCCGCCGCCACCTCTTTTCATGCCGGCCTGCGCGCAGCGCGCGACCGGAATGCGCTGATCTATGGCGAATGCGGAGGCTTCATGGCGCTGGGCGAGGCATTGGTCGACAGCCACGGAACCAGCCATGCCATGGCGGGCCTTCTGCCCATAATCACCCGCATCGACCGCCCCAAGCGCGTTCTCGGCTATCGCCGCCTGCTGCATGACAGCCCCTTGCCCTGGCCGCAGGGATTGAACGGGCATGAATTCCATTATTCCTCGGCCAAGCAATCGGGCCTGCCGCCGCTGTTCGAAGCGCTCGATGCCGAGTGCATAAGGCAGATGCCCATGGGGGCGGTGCTGGGCCGTGTCATGGGGTCTTACGCCCATGTGATCGCGGGGGCATAAAGAGCCATGGCCAAGGCATTGATGTTCATGGGCACCGGCTCGGATGTGGGCAAGTCGCTGATCGTGGCGGGGCTCTGCCGCGCGCTCAGCAATCGGGGCCTTTCCGTCGCGCCCTTCAAGCCGCAGAACATGAGCAACAACGCCGCAATCACCCAGGATGGCGGCGAGATCGGCCGCGCCCAGGCCTTGCAGGCCCGCGCCGCCCGCCGGGCGCCCGTCACCGCCATGAACCCTGTCCTGCTCAAGCCCGAAGGCGAAACGGGCTCGCAGGTCGTGGTGCGCGGCCGGCGTCGCGCCAGCCTGTCGGCCCGCCAATATTGGGCGGATCGGGCGCAATTGCTGCCCGAAGTGCTCGACGCGTTTCGCGACCTCTCCGAAAGTGCCGATTATGTGCTGGTGGAGGGGGCCGGCAGCGCCTCCGAGGTCAACCTGCGCTCCGGCGACATCGCCAATTTCGGCTTCGCCCGCGCCGCCGACATACCGGTGGTCCTGATCGGCGATATCCATCGCGGCGGCGTCATCGCATCCATTGTCGGCACGCTCGCCGTCATCGATCCCGAGGATGCGAAGCTGGTCCGGGCCAGCCTCATCAACAGGTTCTTCGGCGATCCGGCCCTGTTCGAGACGGGCAAGGCCTTTCTCGAGACGCGAACCGGCTTGCCCTGTTTGGGGCCGGTGCCGCATTTCAACCGGGCCGCCCGCCTGCCGGCCGAGGATGCCCTGGCGCTGGCCAATTATTCGGGCGGGCAGGGGGCCTTTCACATCGCAGTGCCCCGCCTGCCGCGCATCGCCAATTTCGACGATCTCGATCCCCTGCGCGCCGAGCCCGGCGTGACCCTGACCCTGGTGCAGCCGGGTGAGCCGATCCCGCGCCAGGCCGATCTCGTCCTCCTGCCCGGCTCCAAGGCGACACGCGCCGATCTTGCCGCCTTGCAGGCACAGGGCTGGGATGGCGATATCCGCGCCCATCACCGCGTCGGCGGCCTGGTTCTGGGTATTTGCGGTGGCTACCAGATGCTGGGCCGCACCATTGCCGATCCGGAGGGCATAGAAGGCGCGCCGGGAACCAGCGAGGGGCTCGGCCTGCTCGACCTGCACACCGTTCTCACGCCGGTCAAGCAATTGCGCAGCGAAGCGGCCATTCATGTGGCGAGCGGCAAGCCGCTAACCGGCTATCACATGCATATGGGCCTCACTGAGGGGGCCGACCGGGCCCGACCCTTTGCCCATGTGGGCGCAGCGCCGGAAGGCGCCGTCAGCGCCGATGGGCGGGTCATGGGCACTTATCTGCATGGCCTCTTCTCCGCCGACGATTTCCGCCGCGCCTTTCTCGGCAAGGCCGCCAGCGCCGATCTCGCTTACGAGGCGGAAATAGAAGAGGTGCTGGACGGTCTGGCCGAACACCTTGAAAAACATCTCGATATCGACGAATTGCTGGCTCTCGCCATCCCGTCTAAGGTTTGAGCTATGGATTCCCTCATCGCCCCGCTCGCCCTGGCGATAGAACGCCGCCTCGGCTATCCGCAGAAGCTGGCGGATACGATCGGCCATCCGGTCGTCTGGTTCGGCAAGCTGATCAGCTTCTGCGAAATCCGGCTCAACACCGATGCGCGCACCGGCCCGCAGCGCAAGCTGGCGGGTTTGGTCGCCCTGGCCCTGCTGCTGCTCTGCGTGCTCATCGTCACGGTCGGGATCAGGACGATCCTGTCCTGGCTGCCTTTCGGCTGGCTGGTAGAAATGCTGCTGGCCACCGCCTTTCTGGCGCAGAAGGAGCTGGGCCGCGCGGTCGAGGCCGTGTCCGAGGCGCTGCGTCAATCCCTTTCCGCCGGCCGCGAGGCCGTCAGCCATGTCGTGGGACGCGATCCGCAGGCTCTCGATGAAGCCGGCGTCGCCCGGGCGGCGGTGGAGACCCTGGCCGAGAGCGCCTCGGACGGCGTAGTCGCGCCCTGGTTCTTTCTCGTGCTGTTCGGCCTGCCCGGCATTGCCCTCTACAAGGCCGTCAACACCGCCGATTCTATGATCGGCCATCTCAACGACCGCTATCGCGATTACGGCTGGGCGGCAGCCAGGCTTGACGATGTGCTGAATTGGATCCCGGCCCGGCTCACCGCCATGCTTATCACTATCGCCTGCTTCTTCGTGCCCGGGGCCAGCCCGTCAAAAGCCTGGGCCACGGCCCGGCGCGACGCGCGCAAGCACGAATCGCCCAATGCCGGCTGGCCGGAATCCGCCTTTGCCGGCGCTCTCGGCTTCCAGCTCGGCGGGCCGCGCAGCTATGACGGCGAAATGGTCGACCTGCCCGCCTTCGGCACGGGCAAGGCGGCGCTCGGTGCCAGCGACATCATGCTGGCGCTGTTGCTCTATCGCCGGACGCTGGACGTCCTCCTGGCGGCCAGCGCCCTGCTGGCCCTGATGCTCTGGATCAGCTGATCGGCGCGGGGGCCTCGCCCTTCATGGTCAGCGGCAAGCCGGCGGCGACGAAATAGACGTCCTCGCAAATCTCCGCCAGCCGCTGATGCGCCGACCCGGCAAGGTCGCGGAATGTGCGGGCCATGGCATTGTCGGGCACGATGCCGAGCCCGACCTCGTTCGATACAAGGATCACCTTGGCCTGGCGGAATTCCATCAGGGTCGCGCCGAGCTCGCCCACGGCGGTGGAGACATCCTCGTTGGCCATCAGCAGATTGGTGATCCACAGCGTCAGGCAATCGACCAGAATCACGTCATGGCTGGCCCCGGTCCGGAGAATCGCGCGGGAGAGATCGAGCGGCTCTTCCACCGTGGTGAAGCGCGCGCCGCGGCTCGCCTGATGGCTGGCGACCCGGTCGCGCATTTCGCTGTCCAGCATGTCGGCCGTGGCCAGATAGGCGGGACGTGCCCCGGCATGCAGCGCCAATCGTTCCGCAAAGGCCGTCTTGCCGGAGCGGGCGCCGCCCAGGACGAGGCAATGTCGTGTCATGATGTAACCTCATGGCGGCCCGCCGCGGCCGCGCTGCTTTTTGTCACCTTGGCGTCAACGAGCCGCCGCGGCAAGCCGTTCCGGCATGGATGGCGCTTTGCAAAGTGGTCGCGCGCAAACACGCCCCAACCGAACGATTTCTGCCATATGATACTTTCGTCTTAACGCCTTTCGCATTATGGTCCGCGCCGAATTGACCCCCTAATCTGGGACTGGCCGCAGATCCTGCCCGCCGGCCACGTTCCCCCACCACGGAGATGCCGTTCGTGCCGCGATATTACCTTGGCGTCGATGGTGGCGGTACCAATTGCCGGGTGCGGCTCGCCAATGATCAGCTTGAGACCCTGGCCGAAGTGAAGAACGGCCGGTCCAACCTGCAGATCGACGGTGGTGAACCGGCATATAAGGCGATCCTGGACGGCACCCGCGACGTCTTCAGGGCCGCCGGCATCGACTATGCCGAAACCGCCAATACCTATGCCTGTTTCGGCATGGCGGGCGGTCGCATGGATTCGGCCCGGGACGCCTTTGCGGCGCGCAAATGGCCCTTTGCCGGCGTCAAGGTCTATGACGATATCGACATCGCCCATGCCGGGGCGCTGGGCGGCGCCGAGGGCGGCGTCGTCATCATCGGCACCGGCTCGGCCGCCATGTCTATCGTCGCAGGCAAGCGCCATCAGGCTGGCGGCTGGGGCTTTCATATCGGCGACCAGATGAGCGGGGCCATTCTGGGCCGTGAACTCGTCCGCTATTCGGTCGAGGCCGAGGATGGCCTGGTCGCGGCCTCGCCGCTGACCAAGGCGGTCATCGCCGCCCTTGGCGGCTCCAACCAGGCGGCCATGACATGGGCTTTCGCCACCGAAATGGACCTCAAGCTTCTCAGCCGCGATGGCTCGGAGGGCTGCGACGACGCGTTGATCGGGCGCGCCCCGGGCGAATTCGGCAAGCTCATGCCACTCTGGTTCGAATATCTGGAAAAGGACGATCCCGTCGCCGCCCGGATGCTCGATATCGAAATGGGCTATATCGATACCTATGTGAACTGGTTCAAAGGCCATGGCGCCAAGGTCATGGCCATTGTCGGCGGCCTCGGCCAGCGGCTGTTTCCGAACCTGCAACGGCTCTACGGCGATTTTGTCGCCTTGCCCAAATACGAACCCCTGCATGGCGCGGTGATCCTCGCCCGGCAGAATTTCGCCTCGAACTAAGGGAAGCTCTCTTGTCCAGCCGCATCATTCCCGTCCAGCCTTTCGACTACGTGGTGTTCGGCGCCACCGGCGACCTCACCAAGCGCAAGCTGGTGCCGGCGCTCTATCACCGCTTCCTGGATGGGCAGTTCGACGAGCAGAGCCGCATCATCGGCGCCTCGCGCTCCAAGCTCAGCGAGGCCGAATTCCAGAAGCTGGTGCGCGAGGCGCTCGAGCAATTCGTCGAAAAGGGCTATCAGGACGCCGAGGCGATCAAGAAGTTCGTCTCCATCTGCACCTATGTGCCGGTGGATGCCAGCAAGCCCGACGAATCCGGTGATCTGGGCGCTGCCCTGCGCGACGACCCCAAGGTCATCCGCGCCTTCTACCTGGCCGTGGCGCCCGACCTGTTCGAGCCCATCGCCGAATATCTGTCCAAGAAGAAGCTCTATCGCCGCGATGCTCGCGTGGTGATCGAGAAGCCGCTGGGCCACGATCTGGCCTCCAGCCAGGAAATCAATGACGGCGTGGCCAAGATTTTCAAGGAAGATCAGGTTTACCGCATCGACCATTACCTGGGTAAGGAAACGGTGCAGAACCTGTTGGCGCTGCGCTTCGCCAATACCTTGTTCGAGCCCGTCTGGAACTCGGCCCATATCGACCATGTGCAATTGACTGTGGCCGAGAGCGTCGGCGCCGGCACGCGCGGCTATTATGACGAGAGCGGCGCTCTCCGCGACATGATCCAGAACCACATGTTGCAATTGCTCTGCCTTGTGGCCATGGAACCGCCTGCAAACGACGACGCCAATGCCCTGCGCGACGAAAAGCTCAAGGTCCTGCGGGCGCTGCGCCCCATAACCAATGGTGAGGTCGCCCGCGAAACCGTGCGCGGCCAATATCGCGGCGTGAAGTCGGAAACCGCTGCTGTCGCCTCCTATCAGGACGAATTGCCCGAGGAGAAGAAAGGCAGCCGCACCGAGACCTTCGTGGCGCTCAAGGCCCATATCGACAATTGGCGCTGGGCCGGCGTGCCCTTCTATCTGCGCACCGGCAAGCGCATGGCCGAGCGGGTCTCCGAGATTTGCATCCAGTTCAAGCCGATCCCCCATTCCATCTTCGACCACGCCGAAGGCGCGCCCAAGCCCAACAAGCTGATCATCCGACTGCAGCCCGACGAAGGCGTCAAGCTGATGATGATGATCAAGGATCCGGGCCCCGGCGGCATGCGCCTGCGCGAAGTGCCGCTCAACCTGTCCTTCGCCGAGACGTTTACCGAGCGCACCCCGGAGGCCTATGAGCGCCTGCTCATGGACGTCATTCGCGGCAGCCAGACCCTGTTCATGCGCCGCGACGAGCTGGAAGCGGCCTGGCAATGGGTCGATCCGATCCGCGAGGCCTGGGATCGCTCCTCCGAGCCGCCGCAGACCTATACGGCCGGCACCTGGGGTCCCAGCGGCGCCGTGGCGCTGATCGAACGCGATGGCCGCACCTGGTATGAGGGCCCCAATTCATGAGCATCGACCGCCGCAGCTTTGCCGACAAGCCGACGCTCGTCAAGGAATTGGCGGAATCGGTGGCCGATCGCATCCGCACTGCCATCGCCGAACGCGGCAGCGCCGCGATTGCGGTGAGCGGCGGGTCCACCCCCGGAAAGTTCTTCCAGGCGCTGGGCAAGACCAAGGACATCGAATGGGACAAGGTCGTCGTGACGCTGGTGGACGAACGCTGGGTCGATGAAACCAGCGACCGCTCCAATGCCGGCCTCGTCAACGAGAAGATGCTGCAAGGCCCCGCGGCTGTTGCGAAGTTCTTCCCCCTCTATTCGGGGGGCGCCGAGCCTGACGCGACCCAGGTCGCCAGGACCAATGCGCTCATGGCGCAATTGCCGGAACCTTTCGCGGCGGTGATCCTGGGCATGGGCAATGACGGGCATACGGCCTCCTTCTTCCCCGGCGGCGATACGCTCGCCGAGGCGCTGACGGCCGAGGGACCCACGCTGGCCATCCGCGCGCCCGGCGCCGGCGAGCCCCGCATTACCTTCACGCTGCCGCGCCTGCTCGAAACCGATGGGCTTTACCTGCACATCGAGGGCGAGGAAAAGGCCCGGGTGCTCGACGCCGCGCTGGGCGATGGCGCGGTCGAGGACATGCCCATAAGGGCCGTGCTGCGCTCCGGCGCGCCGATTTCTGTTTACTGGTGCCCATAAGCCCCTGGGGCGGTCCCCAATCGACCGCCCTGGCCGCCTGTGGATTTGCCAGTTTGTCATGCAAGGCATACCGCGCCAGCGGCCCCCTTCTGGCGCGCCCTTGCGAGCTATTGGAGACTTGCCATGAATGTCCGCCAGGCCATCCAGGACGTGACAGACCGCATCGCCGCGCGCAGCCGTGACACGAGACGCGATTATCTCAATCGGCTCGATGCCGCCAAGGAGCAGGGCGTCTATCGCAGCGCGCTGTCCTGCGGCAATCTCGCCCACGGTTTCGCCGCCTGCTCGCCATCCGAAAAGGCGGCTCTCGCCGGCAACAGGGCGCTCAATCTGGGCATCGTTACCTCCTATAACGACATGCTGAGCGCCCATCAGCCCTATCAATTCTATCCCGACATCATCAAGGAAGCCGCGCGCGAGATGGGGGCCACGGCCCAGGTCGCCGGCGGCGTACCGGCCATGTGCGACGGAGTCACCCAGGGGCAGCCGGGCATGGATTTGTCGCTGTTTTCCCGCGACGTCATCGCCATGTCCACGGCCATCGCCCTCAGCCACAACATGTTCGACGCCGCCGTCTATCTCGGCATCTGCGACAAGATCGTGCCCGGCCTCGTCATCGGCGCGCTGAGCTTCGGGCACCTGCCGGCCGTCTTCATCCCCGCCGGCCCTATGCCGTCCGGCCTGCCCAATGACGAAAAGAGCAAGGTCCGCCAGCTCTATATGGAGGGCAAGGTCGGCCGCGCCGAATTGCTGGAGGCCGAAAGCAAGTCCTACCATTCGGCAGGCACCTGCACCTTCTACGGCACGGCCAATTCCAACCAGATGCTCATGGAGATCATGGGCTTGCACCTGCCGGGCGCCAGCTTCGTCAATCCCGGCACGCCCCTGCGCGATGCCCTGACCCGTGAAGCGACCCGCCGCGCCCTGTCGCTGACCAAGGAAGGCAATAATTACACGCCCATCGGCCACATCCTCGACGAAAAGGCCATCGTCAACGGCCTGGTGGGTCTGCATGCCACCGGCGGCTCCACCAACCACACCATGCACCTGATCGCCATGGCCGCCGCTGCCGGGCTTCAGGTGACCTGGGACGACATGAGCGACCTGTCCGATGCTACCCCCTTGCTGGCCCGCGTCTATCCCAATGGCGTCGCCGACGTGAACCATTTCCATGCCGCCGGCGGCATGGGCTATCTCATCAAGGAATTGCTGGAAGGCGGCTATCTGCACGAGGACGTTAAGACCGTCTGGGGCACCGGCCTTTCCGGCTATACGGTCGAAGCCAAGCTCATCGAGGAAGCGCTGACATTCGAGCCCGCCCCCGAGCAAAGCGCGCTTCCCAAGGTGCTGACCAGCGTGAAGGCGCCGTTCCAGCCCACCGGGGGGCTCAAGCTGCTCAAGGGCAATCTCGGTCGCTCGGTGATCAAGGTTTCGGCGGTCAAGCCGGAACATCGCGTCATCGAAGCGCCGGCCCGCGTCTTTCATGGCCAGGAAGGTTTGCAGGCCGCCTTCAAGGCGGGCGAACTGACCGGCGACATGATCGCCGTGGTGCGCTTCTCCGGTCCCAGGGCCCTCGGCATGCCCGAATTGCACAAGCTCACTCCGGCGCTCGGCGTGCTCCAGGATCGCGGCTTCAAGGTGGCCCTGCTCACCGATGGCCGCATGTCCGGTGCCTCGGGCAAGGTGCCCGCCGCCATCCACATGACGCCGGAAGCCGTCGATGGCGGCCCCATCAGCAAGATCCGCGATGGCGACATGATCCGGCTCGATGCCAATGAGGGCACGCTGACCTTCCTGGGCGACGAGAAGGAGTTCTTCTCCCGCACGCCCGCCACCGAAGATTTGCGCAGCCAGCATTTCGGCATGGGCCGAGAACTCTTCGCCGGCTTCCGCAATCTGGTCGGCGTCGCCGATCGCGGGGCGAGCGTCTTCAGCTAGGCGCCGGGCCCACATAGCGCGCCCGCGGCCGGATCAGGGCGCCGGTCTCGATCTGCTCCAGCGCGTGGGCCAGCCAGCCCACGCTGCGCGCCAGCGCGAAGATTTGCAATGGCGCGTCCTCGGGCAGTTCATAGGCCTGGGTCAGCGCCGCCAGCGCGAAATCGATATTGGGCTTTTCTCCGCTCAGCCTTTCGCCTTCCGCCATGAGTTCGGAAAAGAGCGGCGGCACGGTCATGGCGCCGAGCAGGGCCGCGGCGCGGCTGTCGCCATCCTCATAGAGCTTGTGCCCGAAACAGGGCAGGCCCTGGCCATAGCCCAGCGTGGCGATGACGGCGCTTTCCGCGCCGGCGCGCCGGGCATGATCATGGAGCGGGCCCAGGCTTTGGCTGGCCGTGCCGTGGAGCGGCCCGGAAAGCGCCGCCAGCCCCGTCAGCACCGCCGCGGCGAGCGGCGCGCCGGTCGAGGCGGTGACGCGCGCGGCGAAGGTCGAGGCATTGAGTTCGTGCTCGGCCAGCAGAACCAGCGCGCGGCGCAGCGGATCGGCCGCTTCCGGGCGGCCCCAGCACGCGGCCAGCCGTTCATGCATCGGCGCCGCGCCGGGGCCGGCCAGGGCGGTGGCCATGGTCGCCAAGGCCGCCTCCGCCTCATCGATCAGCACGGCGCGGGCCCGGCCCGGCGTGGGCATCTGGGTGGCCGCCAGTTCGGCCATGGCGAGATAGGCGCTGCGCAGGCCAGGCACGCCCAAATCTGTGCTTCCCGTCAGATCCGGCCGGTGCGAGGCCTGCCAGAGATGCCGGGCGATATCCTCCAGCGTGGCCGTTTCGGCGAGAGCGATGGCATCCTCGCCGCGCAGCATCAGGCGGCCATCCACGATGGCGGAAATCTCGGTGGGCAGCACCGGCTCGCCCCAGGCAATGGTTTCGGCCGCCACCTGCTGTGCCGGGCGGCGTCCCCGCTGCCGCGCCGCCAGCCGCTCGACATCCTCCGCCCGGTAAAGGCTGCGCCGCGGATCCTGCGGATCGGGCCGCGCCGCGATCCGCCCCCGGCTGACATTGGCATAGAGCGTCTGCGGCTTGGTGCCCAGGAGCCCCAGGGCGGCTTCCGCGCTGATCCAGCTCATCCGACCTCACATTGATCAATTCCATCAAGATTGACGTCAATCTTGATTGTCTCAATCTAGGCCGGAACAACAAGGAGACGCAACATGTCCGGCCTCGACGATGTCATTGCCGCCGAAACCACTTTGTCCGAAGTCGATGGGCTCAATGGCCGCCTGGTGATCTGTGGCCGCCGGCTGGACGAACTGGCCGGCAAGACCAGCTATGAGGGCGTGCTGGCCCTGCTCTATGCCGACCTGCTCGGGGAAGACGAAAAAACCATCAGGACACGTCTTGGCCAGGCGCGGCTGCGTGCCTTTCATCACGTTGCTCATATCGACAGTGACCTCCTCGCCCTTTCCCTGACCGAGGGCCTTCGCGCCCTTATGGCACGGCTCCCCGATGGCGAGGATAAGTCCACCGCCCTGCTGCTGACTGCCGCGCCGGCCGTGTTCCTGCCGGCCCTGATCCGCCGCAAGGCCGGAGAGGATGCGATTGCCCCGGACGCGACGCGCAACCATGCCGCCGACATGCTGGCCATGCTCAATGCAACGCCTGCCAGCGCCGCTGCGGTTCTGGCGCTGGAGACCTATCTGGTCACGGTGGCCGATCACGGGCTCAATGCCTCCACCTTCGCCGCCCGCGTGGTGGCCTCGACCCGCGCCGGATACACGTCCTCCGTGCTTGCCGCGCTCGGTGCGCTCAAAGGGCCGCTGCATGGCGGGGCGCCCGGACCGGTGCTCGACATGCTCGATGCCATCGGTGCTCCCGACAAGGCCGGCGGCTGGCTGGCGAGCGAATTGGCAAAGGGCGAGCGGCTGATGGGCTTCGGCCATCGCATCTACCGGGTCCGCGACCCGCGGGCCGATGCGCTCAAGGGCGCATTGCAGCGCCTTGGCGCGGCGGGCGGCATGAATGCCGGGCGCCTGGCCCTGGCCGAGGCAGTGGAGCGCGAGGCCCTGGCCCTGTTGCGTTTCGCCAAGCCGGGCCGGACGCTCGAGACCAATGTGGAATTCTTCACCGCCCTCCTGCTCGAAGCCCTGGGCTTTCCCCGCGAGGCCTTTACCGGCATCTTTGCTACCGGCCGTGTCGGCGGCTGGATCGCCCATGCCCATGAGCAGATCGCCAAGGGCCGCCTGATCCGCCCGCAATCGATCTATGTCGGCCCCAAGGCCGCCTGACCCAGCCAGTCGGCAATGGCGGGCGCATCCTCGTCCCCGAGCATGTGCCCGCCCGCGACCACGCGCGTGGTGACATCGGCCCCTGCTGCCGCCAGCGCTTCGGCCAGCTTTTCGCCCTGCGCGCGGAAGGCGTCGTCCGCGCCCAGCACCAGCAACATCGCCGCACCGCGAAGATCGGTTTCGGGCGCCGCATCCAGCACCATGGCCGGCCGCAGCAATATGGCCCGGCGCGGCATGTGCGGATGCAGCAGCATGGCGGCGGCCAAGAGATTTGCACCGTTGGAATAGCCCAGGGCGGCCAGCGTGTCGGCGTCGAACCCATAGGCGGCGCGCGCCTCCTCGAAAAAGGCGTTCAGCGCTCCGGATTCGAAGCGGATATCCTTCTGGTCGAAGATGGACGGACCGAAGGAGCGGAACCAGCGCCGCGAGCCGGTTTCGGTGCTGCGGCCGCGCAGCCCCAACAGGGTCGCCCGCGGTGCGGCGCGATGCGCCAGCGGCATCAAATCGGCCTCGTCCCCGCCCGTGCCATGGAGCAATGCCAGAGTCGAGCCGTCGGGCATGTCGGGCGTGAAGAAGCGATGCTTGTAGATGAGATCGCGATAGACCACCCGTTCTTCGCCCGGCAGGCCGAATTGCGGCAGCATGACCTTCATGGCGTCGGGGTCGGGTGTGTCCGGCGGCATGAACAGGGTCGTGCCGAGCGTCTCCAGCGTCTCGTCCAGGGTAAAGCCGGGGCCGTCGCTGGCCATTTCGATCAGCACATTGCCCGGCTCGCGCACATAGAGCGAGGTGAAATAATGCCGATCGTGCAGATTGGTGAGACTGGAATTGCGCCGCCGCAATTCCGCTTCCACCGCCTCGACCTCCTGCGCGTCGGCGGCCCGCAGGGCAACGTGGTCGGCCGTGCCCGTGCCCGGCGCGCCCGGCCAGAAGCCGGCGGCCTCGCGCACGTCGATGACATCGCCGATATCGGAAACCAGCCGCTGCACCGGCCCTTCCGCGGCATCGGGCCGGAAGCCGAAGCGACCGAGAAAGGCCGATGTTTCCTCCTGCACTTCGGAGAGCAGCGTCACCCCCCTGATGCGCCGGATCCGCTGCTCGGGCGGGATATCGCCCGCCGGCATGTCCAGCGCCGGCAGGCTGGCGCTGACCAGCTTGACCAGCACATTGTCCGGATCGCGCAGCCGCAGCACGGTTTCGCCGAATTCCTGGCCCGTGCCTTCGACCTTCACCTGATGGGTCAGCGCCCGTTCCAGCCAATAGCCGATGGCGCCCGGCGCCACAGCCAGCGCGATCTCGCTGACCTGTCCGGCCCCGGCCTGACCCGACGAGCCGCCCTGCCAGACGAGAAAGGTGACGAGCGAGCCCGGCGAGGCGGCACGATCGCCGTAGAACAGGTGCAATTGCCTTGCATCCTCGTAGCCGCCGGTGCGCTTGACCAGGCGCAGCCCGAGAAAGCCGGCATAGAAATCGACATTGGCCTGCACATCGCCGGTGATGAGCGTGACGTGATGGATGCCCGAGGTCATCGGCTTCTCCCGAACAGGCGCTCGATATCGCCCTTCTTGAGTTCCACGTAAGTGGGGCGGCCATGGATGCACTGGCCCGAATGCGGGGTTGCCTCCATGTCGCGCAGCAGCGCGTTCATCTCGTCTACCCTGAGGCGCCGCCCGGAGCGCACCGAGCCATGGCAGGCCATGCGGGCGATGATCGCTTCCATGCGGTCGGTCAGCGCCGCCGCGCTGTCCCATTCGGCCAGCCCGTCGGCCAGGTCGCGGATCAGTCCGCCAATATCGGTATTGCCCAGAATGGCCGGCGTTTCGCGCACGGCAATGGCGCGGGGGCCGAAGCGGTCGAGATAGAGCCCGAATTTTTCCAGTTCCGGCGCGGCCTCTTCCAGCCGGCCGCAATCTTCCTCCGGCAATTCCACGATCACCGGAATGAGCTGCGCCTGGCTGGGCACCGGGCCGGCGGCCATCTGCGCCTTGAACCGCTCATAGACCAGCCGTTCATGGGCGGCATGCTGATCCACCAGCAAGAGGCCCGCATCGTTCTGCGCGATGATGTAATTGTCGAACATCTGCGCCCGCGCCGTGCCCAGCGGGTAGTCGACTGCCTCCTGCACACTTTCCACCGCTTCCACCCGCCCGCTGGGCTCGGTGAAGCCGGAAAGCCGGCCGGGCGAATTGTCGAGATTGAGCGGCGCGCGTTCGCCCTGCCAGCGATAGGCGCCGGCCGGCGCCGGTGCCGCAGCGGCCAGTGCGGGCATGGGCGGCGTCTGCATTTCGGGGGCGGTGAAGGCGCCCAGAATATCGTCGGCCACGCTGGTCGAGGCCTTGAAGCCGGCGGCGGCCAGCGCCATGCCGATGGCCCGGATCACCGCGCCGCGCACCGCCCCCTGGTCGCGGAAGCGCAGCTCCGCCTTGGCCGGATGCACGTTGACGTCCACCTCGGCCGGGTCGATGGCCAGATAAAGCGCCACGACCGGAAAGCGGTCGCGGAACGTATAATCGGCATAGGCGGCGCGCACCGCGCCCACCAGCACCTTGTCGCGCACCGAACGGCCATTGACGAAATAGAACTGGCTGAGCGAATTGGCCCGCGTATAGGTGGGCAGGCCCGCCATGCCGGCCACCACGATTCCATGGCGGTGCGTGGCCAGGGTCACCGCGTTCTCGACGAAATCGGCGCCCATCACCTGGCCCAGCCGGGCCGCCAATGCGCCTTCGCCGGACACGGCGGGCCAGTTGGAGCCGGTGCGGTCGCTGCCCTCCAGCACGAAATGGATTTCCGGATTGGCCATGGCCAGGCGCTTGACCACGTCGGTGATCGCGCTGCCCTCGGCGCGGGCGCCCTTGAGGAATTTGCGCCGCGCCGGCACCTGGGCGAAGAGATCGCGCACCTCGATCACCGTGCCCCGGTTCATCGCCTGCGGCATTGGTCCGGAGCGCCGGCCATTGTCCACCACCAGCACCAGCCCGCTTTCCGCATCGGCCGGGCGCGAGGCCACCGAAAGCCGCGCCACCGAGCCGATCGAGGCCAGGGCCTCGCCGCGAAAGCCCAGGGTCTTGATGTCGTCGAGATCGTCGGCCACGAGCTTGGAGGTGGCGTGCCGTTCGACCGAGAGCAAGAGGTCGGTGCCGTCCATGCCGTGTCCGTCATCGCCGATGCGGATCAGGTCCATGCCGCCATTGGCCGTGGTGACGACGATGCGGCGCGCCCCGGCATCGATGGCATTTTCCACCAATTCCTTGACCACGCTGGCCGGTCTTTCCACCACTTCGCCGGCGGCGATGCGGTTGATCAGGTCTTCGGGCAGCTGGCGGATGGGCAAGGGCGATTCTCCTGTTCCGCCAATATAGGGCAGGGCGGCTCACATGCCGACCCGCTTTGCCCGCTTGTGCCCAGGCCGAAGTGCCGGCCGGTTTAAAAACCTCCGGGTTTGAAACGTCGATGGAAGCCCCGA
>NZ_LVVY01000116.1 GCF_001650025.1 Devosia elaeis
GCTGGATGTTCCACATGGCCCCGCCATAGGCGTCGGTGAACTGTGTCAGCGCCTGCGGCAGGGTGAACATCTGGGTCGAAGAGAGGAACACGATGGGTTCGAGATAGAGGTTCCAGGAGTGGAGGAAGGTGAAGATGGCCACGGCGCCGAGGGCCGGTTTTGCCAGCGGCAGGGCGATGGTCCAGAAAATCTTGAAACGGCCGAGACCATCGACGCGGGCGGCTTCCTCGAGTTCGTTGGGGAGCGCGATGAAGAACTGGCGCATGACGAACGTAGCAAAGACCGAGGGCGCGCCGAAAATGGGCACGAGGATCAGCGGCCAATGGGTGTTGATCATGCCCCAGCCCAGGAACATCTGGAACAAAGGCACGATGGTGACTTCGGACGGAATAAGAAGGCCAAGCAGCACGATCATGAAGATGGCATTGCTGAAGGGGAATCTGATGCGCGCGAAGGCGTAGCCGGCCATGGAGGAGATGACCATGGTGCCGCCGGTGACCAGCGCGGCGATATAGGCCGAGTTCCAATATTGCCGGGCGAAGGGCTGCAATTCGAAGACCTGGGCATAGGTCGAGAAATCGAAGCGGCGCGGCCAGAGGTCGGGCGGGAAGGCGAAGATGTCGCTGATCGGTTTGACCGATGAGGTGATCATCCACCAGGTGGGGAAGACGAAGGGGATGAGCAGAATGCACATCAGCCCATAGAGAGCCGTCTTCATGCGGGGGCTGAGATCAGTTTTCATAGAAGACGATCCGCTTGCGGAGCTGCCACTGAACGAAGGTCAGGACCGCGACGATGACGAAGAGCAGGATCGACAGGGTCGAACCATAGCCGAAGAAGTGGAACTGGAAGGCCTGCTGGTAGAGGTAATAGACGAGGACCGTGGTGGTCATGCCGGGGCCGCCCTGGGTGAGAACCGCGATCTGGGCGAAGACCTGGAGCGAGCCGACGATGGTGATGATCGAGGTGAGCAGGATCGTGGGCGAGATCAGCGGCAGGGTGATGCGGCGGAATTGCTTGAAGGCGCCGGCGCCATCGACCCGCGCGGCCTCGTAGAGTTCCTTAGGCACGCCCTGGAGGGCGGCGAGGAACAGGATCATGTTGAGGCCGACATTCTTGAAGACCTGCACGACGACGACGGAAATCATGGCCGTGGTGGGGGTGCGCAGCCAGTTGGGACCTTCCACGCCGAGCATGGCCAGCATGCCGTTGATGCCGCCATTGTTCTGGAGGAGGAAGCTCCAGACGATGGTCCAGGCGACGAGGGAAACGACGACCGGCGAGAAGAAGAGGGTGCGGAAGACGACGATGCCTTTGAGCTTCTGGTCGAGGAGGACCGCGAGGAGGAGCGCCAAAGTCATGTTGAGGACGACGAGGCCTGCCGAGAAGATGGCGGAGGCGAGGAGCACCTGGGGCAGGTTGGGGTCGGCCAGCAGCATCTGGTAATTGGCGGCGCCGACGAAATTGAAGCTCGAGGCCAGCACGTTCCATTCGTGGAGGGAATACCAGAAGACCAGGCCAAGCGGCACGAGCACGAAGGTGATGATGCCGATGAGCTGGGGGGCGATGAAGACATAGCCTGCCGCCGCGTCGCGCCGGGCGATGGTCCAGAAGGGCGGCTTTGGGTTTGGCGAGGCCGAGGCACTCATGGGTTTGGTTCCTTCGTCGCTCCCTCTCCGTTTGGGAGGGATCAAGGTGGGAGTTCTCTTCAGGCGCCGGAGCGTGTGGAGAGAACCCCCCACCCTGCTCGATCACGGACTTAGCAAGCTAAGTCCTATCTCGCTTCCCTCCCCACAAGGGGGAGGGTGGGATGCGGTGGTTTGGGCGAGATCGTGCCAAAAACTCGATCCGACACCTCCCCCTTGATGGGGGAGGTTGGGAGGGGATGTTGGCTGGGCGAGATAGCCAAGCCAGCTCTCCCGCTTAACGCGCCAGCAGTGGGCCGACGCTGGAGCACACGTTTCCGAGCACGGCGGCGACGTCGGCATCGGGAACCCAGAGGGCATCCAGGCCAGCGCGGATGGTCTGCTGGATCTGGGCGAAGTTGGTGTGGCCCGGAAGCACGGTCCCATTGGCGATGCCGGCGATCACGACAGTCTCGATCTGCTCGGGGGAGAGCAGCGGATTGGTCGAGGCCAGGGTTTCGGTGTTGAGCAGGCTCGCGCGGGCCGGCGGGAAGAACTGGGCCAGCTTCTTGGAATTTTCGGCATTGGTCATGTAGCCGAGAAATTCGACGGCGATATCCTTGTTGGCGCTCTGGGCGAAGACGCCGACTCCGGCCTGGCCGACCACGGCATAGTCACCGGCTGGGCCGGCCGGCAGCGGCACGAGGTCCCAATCGAAGGGGTTTTCCTTGGGCAGCAGGGAGGCGCGGCTGATCTGGGTGATGGTCATGCCGGTTTCGCCGGCGAAGAAGTCGATGTCCTCGCCGGGGCCGGGCATGGCCTTGTCGGTGAAGATCGCCTTGTGGATGGCGGTCATCGCATCGACCATGGCCGGTTCGGTGAAGGTGCAGGTCTTGCCATCGGCGCTCCAGGGCGCGGCGCCCCAGCCGTTCCAGATCGAGGCGAGGTTCTGCCAGGTCTGGAACTTGAAATCGCGCACGACGAGGCCGGTCTTTCCGGACTGGCCGGCAGCAGCGGCGGAAGCGAAGGCATTGTCCCAGGTCCATTCGCCGGCGGCGATCTGTTCGGCCGGGGTCTTGGCGCCGGCGGCCTTCAGGACGTCATTGTTGGCGAAGATGGCGAAGGGCGAGGTGGAGAACGGATAGGCGTAGAGCTGGCCGTCTTTGGTCCAGAGTTCGGTGGCCTTTTCGGTCACGTCGGCCAGGTCATAGCCGTCCATGGCGGCGAAGGCATCGGTGAGCGGCGCCAGAGCGCCTGAATTGACGAAATCGGCCGCCGTGGTTTCCAGAATCCAGGCGAGATCGGGCGGATTGCCGCCAGCGATCTGGGTGGTGAGTGTCGTCGTATAGCTGTCGAAGGGCAGCGGTTCGAAGCTCACCGACACATTGGGATGGCTGGCCTTGAAGCCTTCGGCGATCTCGTTGAACATGGCCAGGTGCGCCTCGTTGGCACTCCAGATGGTCATGCGCAGATTGACGGCCTCCTGGGCCCAGGCCGTGCCGGTAGCGGCAAGGCCGAGGATGATGCCGGCGGTCGCCGCCGTGGTCTTGAGCAGGTGTCTTGTCATGGTTTCCTCCCGTGAAGACATGTTTGCCTAGTAGCCCCGCACGTCGGGCCAGCGGATTTCGATGCCTTCCGCATAGAGACGTGCCTGGAATTGGGTGAGCAGGGAATCGTCGGCCTGCACCTGGTGCGGCGTAAGCCCGTTATCGAGGCAATGGGCAGCGAGGAGCCCGGCGACCTCGCCGACATTCCACTCGACCGGATGCAGCCGGTAGCAGCCATTGGTGATGTGGGTGGTGCCCATGTTCTTGCCGCCGGCCAGCAGGTTTTTCACGCGGCGCGGCAGGAGCGAGCCGAGGGGGATTTCGAAGGGCGCGGATTCGACATCGACGTAATTGTCGCCACCCGTGGAAGGGTGGAGGTCGATGCGGTACATGCCGATGCCGACGCTGTCGCGGTAGTGCCTGGACAGCGCATTGCCGTGGATGGTCATCGAGACATCCTGCTCGACGATGCGGGTGACCGGCAGGAGGCGGCGGCTCTCGCGGATATAGGGGGCCATGGCAAGGCCATGATCGGTGCCGGTAATGTCACCGCGCAGACGCAGGCCAGGAAAACCCTGGCCGCCATCGAGGCGGGGCGCTTCGGTCTGGAGCCAGTAGAAGACCGAATAGGAGAGGTCGGCCGCCGACTTGAGATGCGCCGCCTTTTCCTCCTCGGAAACGTCGATGATGGAGCCGAGCATGTAGTCGATCATCGGCCAGTTCACGAGGCAGATGTCCGAGCCATAGGCGCCGGGCACGAAATTGCGGCGCGCGGCGATGCGGCGGAAGGTCCAGAGATTGCCGTCGCCGGGATTGCGGCGCTGATCGGCATCGACCAGCAGCGGATCGTCATCCGGGTTCGGGGTGAAGCTGCGCTCGGTGATTTCGAGGGTGCGCGGATGGGGCGCCTTGAAGCCGAGCAGCGGACCGCCCCAGAAATCGGGCTGATATTTTCGCCAGAAATCGTAATTGGCCGGCTTGTCGATAACCTGGTTGCCGTCGACATGATCGATGGCGAAGCAGACGGAGACGGCCTGCACATTGTCGGGCTGCGCCTCGGCCGGCGCACTGGGCTCGCCGGTATCGGACTGGGATTCGAAGCCCTTCGCATATTCGGTGCCGGTCAGGGGCAGCAGGTCGCCCAGTTCGGTGGCATCCACCATATAGGGCGCCGAAACGACGATGCGGTCGCCGGTGTCGCGATGCACGAGCGTGACGGCGCGGACAATGTCGCGATCAACCTCGGCGGCGACGGGGCGATAGGGCTTCATGATCCGCAGCTTGCCGCCGCCGATATAGGGCATGAGCATGGCGTCGATGACGGCCACGCCGACTCGCGGCTCGGCACAGAGCCGGCTGACCCAGCCGGCGCCGGGATTGAGATCGCCCCAGGCGCGGCTTTCCGCATTCAGCGGATAATGGTCGCGATAGAATTGGCGGATGCCATTGCGCAGGTGGCGATAGGACCGGGTGACGCCGAATTGCTCGACCCAGGAATGCTCGTCGGGCGGCACGGCCTGGCTGGTCAATTGCCCGCCGAGCCAGTCATATTCCTCGGTGAGGATAACGCTGCGGCCCGAGCGCAGGGCGCCCAGGGCGGCGGCGACGCCACCCAGGCCACCACCAACAACAAGCAGGTCTGCGGAGAATTCTTTTGTCATCTGGTCTTCTTGGTCTTGGAAACGGGGATGCCGAGGGTGTCGCCCTCGACGGGGTCGCAGGGCAGCAGCAATTGTTCGATCGGAGCGTCGTTCTCGACGCGCCGCACGAGCATTTCTGTTGCGGCGCGGGCCATGGCCTCGCGCGGAATGACGAATGAGGTGAAGCGCCGGCCCGGTTCTTCGGCGCGGATGTGGTTTCCGAGCACGACGATCGAGAGATCCTCGGGAATGACCAGGCCGCGGGCGCGCGCTTCCTGCTCGACGCGGATCGCATCGGCCAGCTCGGTGAAAAAGACGCAGGTGGCATCGGCGGCCAGCAGCACGTCGAGCACTTCGCCAGCCGGGCGCCCCACCGCGAAGATGCTGGTCACCAGTTCCGCCTCGCCAACGGCGCGCGAAAAGCCATACCAGCGGTCAAGCGTGGATTCGGCCCCCTCGCAAAGCCCGACATAGGCGATGCGGCGATGGCCCAGCGCCTTGGCGCGCTCGACGAGGGCGGACGTAGCCGGCGCATAATCGCCGCCCACATAGGGCACCGGGCCGCCGGCATCGTCACGGCGGCCGACGGCGACAAAGGGAAAGTCACCGGCCACGAGCCGGGCCAGTTCGGTATTGTCGAACCGCCGGCCGAGGATCACGCAACCATCGGCAAGACGCAGCCGCGCGTTCTGGCCGAAAATCTTGCGGTCGCGCCCGGCGCCGGTCAGCAGCAGCAGGTCATAGCCCAGGCTCTGCGCGGCCTCCTCGATGCCGAAGAGGAACGGGGTGAAGAAATCGGCCTGCTCCAGGGGAAAGGCGGGCTCATAGGTGAAGACGCCCAGGATGCGGTTGAGACCCTTGACCATGCGGCGCGCCACCGGATCGGCCACATAGCCGGTATCGCGGATGACCTTCTCGACGCGTTCGCGCGTCTCGTCGGGAATGCGGTTGCGGCTGGTCGAGGTGCCGTTGAGCACGAGCGACACGGTCGCCTGGCTGACGCCGGCAAGCTGCGCAATGTCCTTCTGGGTCAGTCGCTTCGTCGGCGCCACCCGGTCCTCCCGTGCTGCTAATGCGTATTAGCGCTAATGCGTATTAGCAGCGCGCACGGCCCGCTTCAAGAGGGCAAATACGCGTAGAAGATCACACGTCCGGTGCGCCGGGACCGTGCAAGCCGGCCGCACCGGCGCGGTCGCATCGCCCGACCTTTATCGGGATACGGTCCGGCAATCGTCCGGCAGGTCGTCGACGATCCGGGCCAGGTCTTCGATGATCCGGCTGTAATAGTCCGGGTTGATATTGGCATGGGTCAGGTCGGAACAGACGAAGGCGTCATAATCCGGGCGCAGCAGCAGCACCGAATTCCAGGCTTGCTCCGCCTCCTCAACGCGGCCGGCCCGCGACAGCACGGCGGTCCGAACCAGCCAGTAGCGGTAATCGGCCGGCAGGGCCTGCTCGTCCAGATAGTGCAGCGCCGCCTCCAGATTGTCCGAAACATATTGATCGAGCGCCAGCATCAGATGGCCGGCCGAGGCCATGGAGGGGATTTGTTGCAGGCCGGCCGCAATCAGCGGCAGGCCCTGGTCCGAGCGGCCGATCGAAACAAGGGCCTTGCCGATCAAGAGCTTGAGCTGGGGGTCGCCGCCATAGCGGTCGAGCATCCAGTTCGCCAGGCTGTCGAAGGCGGCGACCTGCCCCGTATCATAGGCCATTGCCAGGCGCGCCATCCGCGGGAAAAAGGTTTCCGGCGACAGCGCGCCCGCCCGCAGGGCCGCCTGCTGCTGCTTGACGTGGAAGGGGGCCGGGTCGCGGCCGAAGGAAGAGGCGAAGTGCCCCTGGCGGTGATAGGCGAGGCTCAGCAGGGCCCAGGCCTGCCCATTGGTGGGATAGTTTCGCGTCACCCTTGCCAGGCAGGTCGCGAAATTGTCCAGCAGAAGCGTGTCCTCGGTATAGATCTGACGCTGCGCGCCGGCCAGGCAGGCATAATCGCTCTCGAAATCGGCCTGGTGATCCCGATCGAGAATGATGGGAATGGCGCCTTCCAGACCGAGCAATTCGCCGGTGATCGCCTGGACGATCGCCATGGGCGCATCGTCGCCGACGGGCATTGTCCGGTCGGAGGCCCACATCACCTGATGGGTGCGCATATCGGTCAGATACCAGCGCACAGACGCGTTTTCGTCGGACAATCGTATGCTCGCGGCCAGCGAAAAGACGTAATGGTCGGACCAGGCGGCGGCCGGCAGAAGGCTGCCGGTGACACTGGGAACGAGGGATGCCCGCTCGGCATCGACCACGGTTACGCCGTCATATCGGGTCAATTGCGCAATCAAGTGCCCGCCCACTGCCCCGCCCAGATCCCCGGCGGTGTCCGGCTCGGCCTCGACCGGCTGGACCACGATCCAGACGCGGCCAAGCCCGGATTCGGCCTCGTTCTCGGCAAAGAAGTTCGTCCACAATAGGAAAGCGGATGCCGGAATGACGGTCAGGGCCAGGGCGGCGATTGCCATTGCCCATAAAGGGAGCCCCAGGCGCCTGCGCCAATTGCCGAGGGGCGCGCGCCTCGGCCGCGGCACGAACGGCGTTCCGATTGCCGTATCCCCCGTTTCCGGAAACTCGAAGACGGGAATGTAATGGCCGCGGGGCAACCGAATTACGACTTTGTGATTATTTCCGGTCTCATTGTAATATTTGGCCAGGGCGCTGCGCAATCTATTGGCGGTGATGCGCACGATCGGATCCTGAGACGGGTCGAAATCGGGCGCCCTCCCCAAGGCTTCGATGGCAACGGAATAGGCCTTTATCCGATCGGCACGACCCTCCAGGGTCTCTCTAACAACATAGCAAAGAAATTTTCGTATCTGCTCCGCCTCGGAAAAATATTCCGAAGAGCAAATCTGTCCCAGGGCATCCAGAACGTCTTCTCGACTTCCTATCGCCTGCTTCTCAATAGTCAAAACGCCACCTTTATCGCATGCCGCAAAGCAAAAAGGTACAAACTTACAACTCTATTAGACCCACCCACCCCCGATGATTTTGAGCAACGTTCTGCGCATATGCATATACGAATCGTCGTGTTCGAAAGAATCTAACGCCTCAACGACAATCAATTCAATGCCCATGGCACTCCCACAAAGTTGCAACGGGCGATTTTTGCGCAATACAATTTTATCTAAATTGTATTTTTATTGTACTCATCTGGATATCGATCGCTTTTTTCGTTCCATACGCGCACGAATTCATAATTCCTCTCGCCCAAACAACACCAAAATCCGTTCAAAGGCAGGTTTGTTACGGTAAGTTCGGATCGATTGCTTCGGCCGCAACCCTCCGAATTTATTGCCTTTTTTCGCGATGCTGCCAGGGGTGCATACCGTTTGTTACTCACGGCCGGTTTTTCGCGGGGCCTAAGTTGAGCCTCAGCGCGGGTACAGGACGATTGTCGCCCTGCATCGATGAAGGCGCTTCCCGAAACGGAAGTGCAGCGCGCAAGTGGAGGCCAAACATGAAAAATACTCTTCCAATATTGGCAGGCGCATTGACGGCCGCCCTGATGATGGCACCGTCGGTATCGGCCCAGTCGCTTCTGGGCGTAATCGGCGGTTCCGACAGCGGCGCTCTCATCACGATCGGTTCCGGCAGTGCCGGCGATAGCGGGCTCGTCAATCTCGGACTTGGCGGCGGCGGCGGTAATATCCTCGATGCCAATGTCGCACCGAGCACGGGCGGCGGATTGGTCAATGCCAATGTGAGCAGCGGCGGCAATAACGGCCTGCTCAATGTCGATGCCGGCGTCGGCGGCGGATTGGTCGATGCCAATGTGGGTGTGGGCGGCAGCGGCGGTCTGCTCGACGTCGATGTGTCAATCGGCGGCGGCGGCTCCAATGGCCCCGGTGGTCCTGGTGGACCCGGCGGACCTGGCGGCCCCGGTGGTCCGGGTGGGCCTGGTGGTCCCGGCGGCCCCGGGGGGCCTGGTGGCCCCGGCGGTCCGGGTAATCCGGGCGGTCCCGGCGGCGGCGGTGGTGGCGGCGGCGGTAGCGGCATGGCCGCACTCGGCGGCGTCGGCCCGGCGGCCTGTATCGGCGCCGATCCCCAGGCTGCGCTCGCCCTGTTCAACAGCACTGCTGTGACCGATCGAGCCATGTCGCACTGGCACAATGCCAGCGACGTGCAGATCTTCCCGGTCAAGCTGTGCGGGCCGCAACGCAACCAGCTGGCCGCCACGATTTCGGCGAGCCCGAAGCTGGGTGTGATGCAGACTTCGGTGATGACCGCGCCGGCCGTGACCACCGCTATCAACCGCGCCGGCTTCAGCGCCCGCAACGTGTTTGCGGTGGCCAACAATTTCGGCCGGCTGACCGTTTACGTCTACTAAGACGCACAGACTCCAAAGGGACGGCCTCGCGCGAAATATTGCGCGGGGTCGTTTTGGTTTTGGGCGCGCATGGTCAGGCGGCGATCCCAACCAGGGCTCCCAAGGCGCCGAGCGTGCGACCGGGCGAGCCCGACCCCGCGAGAGCGCGATCAGGCCAGCTTGTGCACATGCAGCCAGCCGGCGCCGTCGCAATCGAAAAGCGTTTCGACGCCCTGGGGAATGCCCGCTTCGAGCGACAGGGCAATGACGCGCGAGGAATCCCAGCCCGCGACCAGGACATGGCCGGGCCGGACCAGGATGTGCTGGGGCCAATGCACGCCGGTATCGATCTCGGACACCAGGATGGGCATGGGACCGCCGACATCGAATGTCGCCAGGGAATCGTAGCTGCGATTGGCGACATAGACCTGGCGGCCATCCGGGGACGAGCGGATATCGCCGGGATAATTGCGTTCCCAGCGGGTTTTGGCAGGGCCGGTCAGGCGGGTGCTGCGCACATTGGCCCATTGCTCCGGCGCCGCGCCCAGATGACCCACGATCAGGCTCTCGCCCAATTCGCCGCTGATGGCCAAGCGACCGTCCGGCAGCACGACAGCATGACGGGGGCCGGTGCCGGGCGGCACGGCGGTCGTGCGTATCTCGGTGATCAGTCCGGCGTCGTCGGCGTCCGGATCGAGGGCGAATTCGCGAATGCGGTCGGCGCCGAGATCGATGATCACCAGCGTGCCACCGATGAAGAAGGCCTGGTGCGGGTGGGCGTCATCCTGCCGGTCGGCCTCGGGTCCGCCGCCGCTCAGCTTGAGCGACAGGGGCTTGCCGGTGAAGGCGCCGCGCGCGTCCAGGCGCTGCAGGGTCAGCGTGCTGGAGGTGTAATTGGTGGCGATCAGCACGCGCCCCGAGGGATCGACTTCGAGGTCGCAGGGTTCGGCGCCCTGGCTCGAACCTTCGGAGAGCTTGGTCTCACCGGCAGCGTCGATGCGCCAGGCATGCAGGCTGCCCTCCTGGCCGATGCCAGCCGTTCCATAGACAACCGGCAGGGAAGGATGTCCGGTCAGGGCCGACAATTGCCGCACGGCGCCGACCTGCCGGCCCTGCCATCGACCGTCCTGCGGGCGCCATAGCCAGAGGCCGTGACGATCCTCGATGCCGCGCGAGGCGACCAGCAGAACCTCATTCTCTTCCAAAGTCACATTGCTCATCTTCTACTCCGAAGCGCCCGGCTCAATAGGTTGCGCGGCCGCCCGACAGGTCGAAGACCGAGGCGGTGGTGAAGCTGTTTTCGGCGCTGACCAGCCAGGCGATCATGTTGGCCGCCTCTTCCACTTCCAGGAAGCGGCCGCGCGGGATGCGGCTGAGCATGTAGTCGATGAATTCGGGCTTGAGCTCGTTGAGAATGGCGGTCTTGGCGGTGGCGGGGGTCACTGCATTGATGGCGATATCATATTTGGCGCATTCCTTGCCGACCGCCTTGGTCATGCCGATGACGCCGGCCTTGGCGGCGGCATAGGCGCTGGCATTGGGATTGCCTTCCTTGCCGGCGATCGAGGCGATATTGACGATGCGCCCGTAATTGCGGGCCTTCATGCCCGGCAGCACGGCGCGATTGACGTAGAAAGTGCCATTGAGATCGATGTCGATGACGCGCTTCCATTCGTCGAGGTCATACTCGTCGAGCGGCGCGTTCTTGCCGGCGATTCCGGCCGAATGGACCAGGATGTCGATGCGACCGAAAGCCTTTTCGGTGGCCTGGCGGGCGGCTTCGACCGAGGCGTAGTCGGCGATGTCGGTGACCACGACATGGGCGTCGGGGAGCACCTGCCGGGCTGCGTCGAGGGCCTTAGAGCTTAGATCCCAAAGGGAAATCGTCGCCCCATCCCGCGCCAGCCGCCGGGCGACGGCGAGGCCGATACCGCCCGCGCCGCCGGTGATCACCGCGACTTTTCCTGCAAAGGCCTGCTGCATGTTTCCCTCCTGCTGCATTGAAATCGCAGCACGCCCCCGCCCCTGTCAACGCCCGCCTTTCGGCCTTTGCGGTTAGCAGACTGTTAACGTTGAGCGTGACTATCGGTGAATGAGCAGGTTCAGCCGATCGTATCGCGGCGCAATTGCGACGGGGTCAGGCCATAGGCCTTGCGGAAGTGCTCGTAGAACTGGCTCTGGCTGGAGAAGCCGGCCTGGAAGGCGACATTGGCCACAGTCAGATTGCTGTCGAACAACAGGCTGCGGGCGCGGATGAGGCGCATGCGGGTGACGAATTTCTGGATCGAGATATGCATCACCTTGGTGAAGATATTGGTGGCGTAATTGGGGTGCAGGCTGACCACGCTGGCGATGTCCTCTACGGTGAGGGGATCGGCGATGTTCTCGACGATATGGCGCACCATGCGGACCACATAGCGGACGGGGCTGGCGGTGCGGCTGCGGGCGGCGCTCTTTTCGACCCAGGCGGGCAGCAGCGTGTCCCAGCCGGTAATGGCGGCGCGGCGGAACATGGTGCCGATCTCGGCGCGCACCAGGTCGGAGCGAAGCGAATTGCCGCTGCGATAATCGCCGTGCCAGCGCTCCAGGGTTTCGAGGCCGATACATTCGGGACTGAGCTGGACCACACCCCCGCCCATCAGCGTCTCTGTGAGCCGGCCGAGCTGGGGCATTTCGAGAAAGGCATCCATAGGCAGGTAGATATTGAGCTGGCGGGCCTGTTCGGCACCCTGCAGGCCGACTGTCTGGTGCGGAATGCCGGCCCAGAAGGCGACGAGCCGATTGGCGCCCACGGTGAGCGGGCCGCCATCGAAGACGTAATCCATGCGCCCCGCCGTCAGCCAGTTGAACTCGATATGGCCGTGACTATGGGGCGCGGCCATGATCTGGGGCGGGAAAGCGCGAATGCCGAAGCGGCCGAAGGCCTTGCCCGAGGCATAGAAGGAGCGGTCGGGCCGCGGGGTGGGACGCGGCGCCTTCTCGCGGGCCGGACGGGGGCGGGGCGCATCGGCATCAACAATCATACTTTTCCCCCAGGCTCTTAGAAATCCGGAATTCTTCCCTATCATTCCGGATTGCATCCGCCCCCGCAAGAGTTAGGCTTCATCCTGCACGGAGGCATGCCGGAGAGGAGAAATCCGGCCCGGGCGCATTCGCCGATGCCCCGATGCGCGATGGGAGGTTCTATGACAAAGCATATCTATGCCCTTGGCGGGGCAGGACTTTTGCTGTCCGTATCCATGCTGGCGCTGCCGGCGCAGGAATTGACCGGCACGCTGCCCGACCCACCGGAATTCGCCGCGCAGAGCGAACCGATCTTCGTCAGCGTTTCCGATATCCAGGAATATAAGGCGCTGCCCGAATATCACGAACCCGACTGGGTGACGGCGAAATATGTCGAGGCCGGCACCCTGCCGCCCGTGGCCGAGCGCCTGCCCAAGGAACCGCTGGTGTTCAAGACGGGCAACATGCCGGACGGGATCGGCGTCTATGGCGACACGATGCGCCATGTCATCGGCGGCCGGCCCGAGGGCTGGAACTATATCGGCGGCCAGAGCCAGGGCTGGGGCGGCATCGATATCGGCCTTTCCGAATGCCTGACGCGCACCGGCCCGCTCTTCATGGTCAAGGCCGACGAGCTCGAGCCGCTGCCGAACCTGGCCAAGAGCTGGGAATGGTCCGAGGACGGACGCGAATTGACCATGCACCTGATCGAGGGCGCCAAATGGTCCGACGGCGACCCCTTCGACGCCGATGACGTGATGTTCTACTGGGAGGACAATGTCCTCGATCCCAATGTGTCGCCGCTGAACGGGGCGACGCCGGAAAGCTTCGGCGTGGGCACGACGCTGGAAGCGCTCGATCCCTATACGATCAAGTGGACCTTCCAGGAGGCCTTCCCCACCCAATATCTCTATACCATGGCCTATGGCACGTTCTGTCCGGGGCCGAGCCATATCCTCAAGCCCGAACATCCGAAATATTCGGACAATACCTACGACCAGTACAAGAACGCCTTCCCGCCCGAATTCATGAACATGCCGGTGATGGGCGCCTGGGTGCCGGTGGAATACCGGCCGGACGACATCATCGTGATGCGCCGCAATCCCTATTACTGGAAGGTCGACGAGGCGGGCAACCAGCTCCCCTATCTCAACGAGATGCATTACCGGCTCTCGTCCTGGGCGGATCGCGACGTGCAGGCCGTGGCCGGCTCGGGCGACTTCTCCAACCTGGAACAGGCCGAAAGCTATGTGGAATCGCTGCGCCGCTCCTCCGAGGACAGCGCGCCCGCCCGCCTGCAATTCGGCGCCCGCACCATCGGCTATGCCCTGCAGATGAACCTGTCCGGCAATGGCTGGGGCGAACCCGACGAGCGCGGCCAGGCCGTGCGCGATCTCAACCGCAATCTCGACTTCCGCAAGGCGGTCAGCATCGCGCTCGATCGCCAGCGCCTGGGTGAATCGCTGGTGCGCGGCCCCTTCACCGCCATCTATCCGGGCGGTCTCTATGCCGGCACGGCCTTCTACGACAAGGATTCGACGGTCTATTATCCCTTCGACCTCGATGCAGCCAATGCATTGCTGGACGGGCTGGGCCTGGTGGATACGGACGGCAATGGCGTCCGCAACTTCCCCGAGGGCACGGCCGGCGGCGCCGATGTGGAAATCACGGTGCTGGCCAATTCCGATTACGGCACCGATACCAACCTGGCCGAAGGCGTGATGGCCCAGCTCGAACCGCTCGGCCTGCGTGTCATCGCCAATTTCCTGCAAGGCAATGCCCGCGACGACAGGGCCGCGGCCGGCCAGTTCGACTGGCAGGTCGTCCGCCAGGGCGCCGAAATGGTCTCCATCGTCCAGAATACCGCCGCCCTGGCCCCGACCGGCCCGCGCATCCACAGCTTCCACCGGGCCAATGCCGAAGGCGAACTCGACCTCCTGCCCTTCGAAGAAGAGCTGGTATCGCTGGTCAATCAGTTCGTGACCACCAGCGATGTCGAGGAGCGGGCCGAACTGATGAAGCAATATCAGCGCATCTTCACCGAGAATATCTATTCGGTGGGCCTGACCCAATATCCGGGCGCGCTGATCATCAACAAGCGTTTCGCCAATATCCCGGCGGGTGCCCCGATCTTCCAGTTCAACTGGGCCGAGGACAACATCATCCGCGAACGGGTCTTCGTGCCGGAAGACCAGCAGGGCGCTTACGAGCTGCACCCCGAAACCCTGCCGGGCGAGCCCGGCGGCGCGGGCCCGGTGTGACGTGAAGACCTTGAGGGGCGGTGGTCGCCGCCCCTCACCCTAGCCCTCTCCCCGGAGGGGCGAGGGGACGAAAGGGCCCTAGGTCCGCGCAAATATCTCCCGATGAGGCCCGATGCTTCGATTTCTTGTTTTCCGCATTCTCGGCGCCATACCGCTGCTGTTCCTGCTCAGCGTGGTAACCTTCGCCATCATCCAGGCGCCGCCGGGCGATTATGCCGACTATATCCGCTCCATGCTCATCAATATGGGCGGGGTGCGGCCGGACCTGGCCGAAGTGCAGGCCGAGGCCTATCGGCAGGCCCATGGCCTCAACGATCCGCTGATCGTGCAATATTTCCGCTGGATCACCGGCATCCTCACCCGGTTCGATTTCGGCCATTCGCTCTATTACAACAAGCCGGTGGGCAATGTGATCGCCGAGCGGCTGCCGGCGACGATCCTCCTGGCGCTGACCTGCCATGTCCTGGCCTCGCTGCTGGGGATCACCCTGGGCATCATCGCCGCCACCCGCCAATATAGCTGGGCCGACACCATCCTGGGCATCATCTCCTTCATGGGCATGACGATCCCGCGGTTCCTGTTGGCCATCGTCATTCTCTACGTCCTGGTGTTCCGCATGGGCGTCAACGAGATCGGCAATTTCAATTCCGCCTATTGGGGCGGGCAGCCCTGGGGCTGGGGGCGGTTCGTGGACCTCGTCGCCCATGTCTGGCCGGTGGTGTTCATCGCCACTTTCGGCGGGCTGGCCTATAATATGCGCGTGATGCGCGCCAATCTGCTCGACGTGCTGAACAGCCAATATGTGGAGACCGCCCGCGCCAAGGGCCTGCCCGAGGGCGCGGTGATCATGAAGCATGCCGTGCCCAATGCGCTGCATCCGCTGGTCGCCTATCAGGGCGTGGTGCTGCCCTATATGCTGACCGGCGAAATCGAGGTGGCGATCGTGTTCGGCCTCGCCACGGTCGGCCCGGCCATCGTGGGCTCGATGGGCGTGGGCGACGTCTTCGTCACCGCCAGCTTCATGCTGGTGCTCGCCGCCACCCTGATCATCGGCAATATCATCGCCGACCTGCTGCTGGTCGCGCTCGATCCGCGCATCCGCCTGGGAGGCAACAAGGAATGAGCCGCAACGACAATCCCTCATCCGTGCCGCTGCCGACCGACCTGCAGGCCGGCCCTGCCCCGACCCCGGCCGAGGAGGCCGATGCCGCCCCCGCCGCGACCCGGCACGGCTCCGGCAACGAGACCTATGGCGCGCTGGTCTGGCGCCGGTTCCGCCGCTCCACCATGGGCATGATCGGCCTGGTCCTGGTCGTCCTGCTCCTGGTGGTGACCATCTTCGCCGATTTCTTCGCGCCGATGGATCCCAGGGCCACCCATTTGCCCTTCGCGCCGCCGGACATGATCGCCTTCCACGATCCGGAGGGCAATTTCAGCCTCATTCCCCATATCTATCCCATCGGGGATACGGGCGAATTCGACCCGGTGACCTTCCAGCCGCTGACCGGGCCGGTGCTGGACGATCCGACGCCGACGGGCTTTTTCGTCCGGGGCTACGATTACCGCATCTTCTGGGTCATTCCGGCCAATATCCATTTCTTCGGCGCCACCGACGGCCGGCCGCTGCAATTGCTGGGCACCGACAAATTCGGGCGCGACATCCTCTCGCGCGGCATTGTGGGCGCGCGCATCAGCCTGATGATCGCGCTGGCCGTGGTGTCGCTCACCACCATTATCGGCACGCTGGTGGGCATTTCCTCGGGCTATATCGGGGGGGCGCTGGACGCCTGGGTGCAGCGTTTCGTGGACTTCGTGCTGGCCTTTCCGCAATTGCCGCTCTATCTGGCGCTGACCTCGCTGATCCCGGTGACGGCGCCTTCGAACATCTTCCTCACCTTCGTGATCTTCGTCATGGCGGCCCTGGGCTGGGCCCAACTCAGCCGGGAAGTGCGCTCGAAAACCCTGTCGCTGGCGCGGATCGAATATGTGCGGGCCGCCATCGCCGTGGGCGCCTCGGACCGCCGCATCATCCTGCGGCATATCCTGCCCAATGTGCTCAGCCACATCATCGTGGCGGTGAGCCTGGCCATTCCGGCCGTGGTGCTGCTGGAAAGCTTTCTCGGCTTCCTGGGCTTCGCGGTGAAGCCGCCGCTGATCTCCTGGGGGCTGATGCTGCAGGATACCGGCACGTTCTCGGTGATCGGGTCCTATCCCTGGATTCTCTCGCCGGTCGTGTTCGTGCTGATCACCGTTTTCGCGTTCAACGCGCTCGGCGACGGGCTGCGCGACGCCGTCGACCCCTATTGAGGAGCGGACGATGACACAAGCCAATCTTGCGCCCGCCGAACGGCACGACCTGGGCCAGCATGGGCGCGAACTGATCCTGGACGCGCGCAATGTGGGCGTGGATTTCAAGGTCGAGGGCGGCGTGGTGCATGCGGTGCGCGACGTGTCCTTCCAGCTCCACAAGGGCGAGACCATCGCGCTGGTGGGCGAGAGCGGTTCGGGCAAGTCGGTGACGGCGCGGGCCTTGATGAAGCTTCTCACCAAGCGCGCCAGCATCCTGCCGCAGACCCGCATCAGCCTGGCCGGCAAGGACGTGGTGGCGATGAGCGACCGCGACATGCGCAAGCTGCGCGGCAATGACATCGCCATGATCTTCCAGGAGCCGATGAGCTCGCTCAACCCGGTCTATACGATCGGCCAGCAGATCTGCGAGATCATCCACCTGCACAATCGCGTCTCGCGGCAGGAGGCGATGAACCGCGCCGAAAAACTGCTCGAAGAGGTGCGGATCCCCGAACCGCGGGCCCGGCTCAACAATTATCCGCACCAGCTTTCGGGCGGGCAGCGGCAGCGGGTGATGATCGCCATGGCGCTGGCCAATCGGCCGGACGTGCTGATCGCCGACGAGCCGACCACGGCGCTGGACGTGACGGTGCAGGCGCAGATCCTCAACCTGATCAAGGATCTCAAGGACAAATACGGCATGGCGGTGATCCTGATCACCCATGACCTGACCATCGTCCGGCAGTTCTCCGACTATGTCTATGTGATGCAGAACGGGGTGGTGCAGGAGCACAACGGGACCGAGGCGCTGTTCGGCAATCCCCGGCATGCCTATACAAGGCACCTGCTCGCGTCCGAACCGCGCGGACAGGCGCTGCCGCTCGAGGACGGCGCCCATGAGACGGTGCTGGAGGGCAGGAATGTCAATGTCACCTTCACGCTGCGGCGCGGCGGCTTCTTCAAGCCGGACTTCTTCGACCTCAAGGCGGTGGACAATCTCGACATCAAGCTGATGCGACACGAGACGCTGGGCATTGTGGGCGAGAGCGGCTCGGGCAAGACCACGTTCGGGCAGGCGCTGGTGCGGCTGATCGGCAATCAGGGCGGGCAGATATGGTTCGATGGCGAGCGGATCGACGGCAAGGACCGCAAGGCCATGCGGCCGCTGCGCAGCCGGATGCAGATCGTGTTCCAGGACCCCTTTGCCAGCCTCAATCCGCGCATGTCGATCCGCCAGATCATCGAGGAGGGGCTGGTGGTCAACAATATCGGCGCCAATGGGCGGGACCGCCTGGAGCGGGTGCGCCAGGCGCTGCGCGATGCCGGCCTGCCCGACAATATCCTGCAACGCTTTCCGCACGAATTTTCCGGCGGGCAGCGCCAGCGCATCGCCATTGCCCGGGCCATCGCGCTGGAGCCCGAATTCATCCTGCTCGACGAGCCGACCTCGGCGCTGGACCTGTCGGTGCAGGCGCAGATCATCGACCTCCTGCGTAAGCTGCAGGATGAGCGCGGGCTGAGCTATCTGTTCATCAGCCACGACCTCAAGGTGGTGCGGGCGCTCTGCCACCGCGTCATCGTCATGCAGCAGGGCAGGATCGTGGAAGAAGGGCCGGTGACGGAGGTGCTCAGCAATCCGCGGACCGAATATGCGGCCCGCCTGGTCCGCGCCGCCTTCGACATCGCGGCCTGAGAGGGCGCCAACGGAAACGGCCTCCAGCATGGACACTGGAGGCCGCAGCAGAGGCGCGGGAGGACGCCCCTTGTCAGCGATGCGCGCCGGACAATTCGCGCAATTCCTCGACCGAGCGCACGCGCTTGCGGGCGGCGCCGTCCCAGTCGCGGGTCTTGACCGTGGACTTGGCGATCCGTTCCCTGGCCGCCGGCACGGCATGGGCATATTGGGGCAGCCATTGCGCCTGGGCGACGACCATTTCATCGACCATGGCCCAGACCTCGTCGGGCGTGCAGATGGCCCCGACCAGCGGATCGTGCAGCACGGCGAGCTTCAGAATATCGATATCGCCCTTCATGGCCGCTTCGACCGAGAGGCGCTGCACGCTCACCGAGACCGAGCAGGTGGCGGCGCATGCGGTGGGCAGGGTGATGCCCTCGATCATGTTGATGCCGAAGCGGTCGACATAGCCGGGGCTCTCGATGATGGCGTCGTGGGGCAGATTGGTGATGATGCCATTGTTGCGGCGGTTGAAATGGCCGCGATAGGTGCGGCCGGTTTCCATCGCCTCGATGATGTAGCTGGCATGCTCGCTGGTGCGCTTATACTGGTCGAGCGGCTTGGCCGCCTGTTCCTTGAACATGGGAAAGTCGGTTTCGAACCAGTTCCGCCGCTCGGTGGAGTAGCGCAGATAGCCGCCGGTCTCGCCATGGATCCAGTCGCTCATGTCGATCCAGCGGCCGATTTCCTCGGGACGCTTGCGATACCAGGGCAGGTATTCGGAGAGGTGGCCATTGCTTTCGGTGGAATAGACGCCGAAGCGCTTGAGCACGTCGATGCGGACCTTCTCGGTCTTGGAATAGACCGGATGGGCCTCGAAGCCCGCGATCAGCTCATCGGCCTCGATCTTGCGGCCCTTGGCGCGGATATCGATATACCAGGTCTGGTGGTTGATGCCGGAGCAGACATAATCGAGTTCGCTATCGGCCACGCCCAGCACCTGGGCGATCTGGTGCGCGCCATGCTGGACGCCATGGCAGAGGCCGACGACATTGACCCCGCCATAGAGATCGGCGGCCCAGGTGTTCATGGCCATGGGATTGGCATAATTGAGGAACAGGGCGCCCGGCTCGGCCACCTCGCGGATATCCTTGCAGAAATCGAGAATGACCGGGATGTTGCGCTGGCCATAGAGAATGCCGCCGGCGCAGATCGTGTCGCCCACGCATTGATCGACGCCATATCTGAGGGGAATGGCAATGTCGGTGGCGAAGGCTTCGAGCCCCCCGACCCGCACGCAGCTCATGATGTAGCGCGCCCCGGCAATGGCGGCGCGGCGATCGGTGGTGGCGCTGACCCTGGCGGGCAATTTGTTGACCGCCACAATGGTCTCGATCACCTGGCGGACCATGTCGAGATTATGCGGATTGATATCGGTCAGGGCGAATTCGACATCGGCGAATTCGGGCACCATCAGCAGGTCGGAAATGAGCGTTTTGGTGAAGCCGATCGAGCCGGCGCCGATGATTGCGACTTTGAATGACATCAAATCCTCCCGATGCGCCGCGGGGAAAGGGCGCTGATCCATTGCTAGCGCGGGGCGGCCGGAGGATGGTAGAGAAAGCTTGTGCGACATCAGGTAATTTTGTGCTCTCCCAGCTCCTCGACCATGGCCATGACATTCGCGTGCTGGACCTCGCCAAGGCCCCGGTGCCGCTGCATTGCATGGCGGTGAGCGCCGGCTATGAGCAGCGCCGGAACGAGGTCTATTCCTGGGACGGATTGCAGCGCGGCACCTCCCCCTTCGTGGTCATCCAGCACACGCTGTTCGGCGAGGGACGGCTGGATTTCGCCGGCACGCGCCATCGGCTGCTGCCGGGCCAGACCATGGTTTTGACCATGCCCCACGCGCATCGCTATTGGCTGGAGCGGGGCGGGCATTGGGAATATTTCTGGATGGTGCTCAACGGCCAGGAGACCCTGCGGCTGGTGCGCGAGATCATCGCGGCGCGCGGGCCGATCCTGCGCCTGCCGCCGGACATCATCAACCGGCTGGCCGGGGCCTGCCTGACCCTGATCGACAGGCCGCAGATCGGGAGGGGCGAGGCCTCCAGCGCCGCCTATGCGGCGGTGAGCGCGCTTTATGACGGCGCCTTTGCCGATGCGGTGGAGAGGGAGCCGGAGCGCCCGGCCGCCCTGCAGCGGGTGGCGCTGCATGTGGAGGCCAATCTGTCGGCCGCCCTGCAGGTGGAGCAATTGGCGGCCATTGCCGGCATGAGCCGGGCGCATTTCGTGCGGCAATTCAGCGCCGGTTTCGGCATGCCGCCGTCCGAATGGGTGCTCAGGCAAAGGCTGGACCGCATCGAGCGCCTGCTGGTCGCCACCGATATGAGCGTCGCCGCGATCGCTCGGCTCACCGGATTTTCCAGCGCCAATTACCTCGCCAAGACCTTCCGCCGCGCCCGCGGCACAGCGCCGCTGCAATTCCGGCAGAACAGGCGCGGCGCGGGGTGAGGGCCCGCGGCAGCGGAGCCGGCGGGGGCGCCACGGAGCCCGACGCCCGGACCGAGCGCGAAGTGAACGCGTCGCGACCCGACCAGCGGGGATTGTCGCCGAACTGACATCGAACCGTAGTCGGAGCGCCACATGGATGCCGTAGCAGCCCCTCGTTCTTGCACCAACGGGGCACTCTTATGTCGATCTCTCGCACTTTCACCACCCGCTTCACCAAGGCCGCGCTCGCGCTGCTGCTGGCGACGAGCTCGTCGCTGGCCATGGCGCAGGAGCGTCCCGACCTGGTGGTTGGCGTCGCCGATCTGCCGGCCACGCTGGAGCCCGGCAAGGAGCTGTCCAATGTCGGCACCCGCGTCAATTACAGCATCTTCGACACGCTGATCCGCCGCGACTTCCTCTCGGACGAGGGCGGCGGCGGTTCGACCCTGGTGCCGAGCCTGGCGACGAGCTGGAGCCGCATCGACGACCGCACCCTGGAGGTGAAGCTGCGCGACGACGTCACCTTCCACAATGGCGCCAAGCTCACCGCCGAAGACGTGGTCTTCACCTTCTCGCCGGAACGGCTGAGCGGGGAAAATGCGCTGCTGCCCGAGGGGCCGGCCTATTTCTCGGTGCTCGAAGCGGTCAAGGCGATCGACGACACCACCCTGCATTTCATCACCAAGGGCCCCGATCCGCTGCTGGAACAGCGCCTGGCCTCCTGGGCCTCCTGGATCGTCAACAAGGCGGATTGGGAAGCCAAGGCAGCGGAAGATGGCGGCGTGCCGATGTTCCCGGTCGGCACCGGCCCCTATATGCTGGACAGCTATCGCGCCGACGAGGCCATTCGCCTGGTGGCCAATGATGCCTATTTCGGTGGCACGCCCACCGCCGCCTCGGTGACCTTCCGCGAAGTGCCGGAACCCTCCACCCGCGTCGCGGGCCTGGTCTCGGGCGAATTCGACATCATCACCAATGTGGCGCCGGACCAGATCGACCAGATCAATTCCTATGACGATATCGAGACCCGCTCGGTGGTGCTCGCCAATTCCCACGTGCTGGTCTACAACGTCACCGATCCGGCGCTGAGCGATGCGCGCGTGCGCCAGGCGATGAACCTGGCCATCGATCGCGACCTGTTGAACCAGGCCCTGTGGGGCGGCCAGGCCGTGGTGCCGAACGGGCACCAATATCCCGAATTCGGCGACATGTATAATCCCGACCATGTCGGGGTCGAATACGATCCGGAGCGCGCCAGGGCGCTGCTCGAGGAAGCCGGCTATGACGGCGCGCTGATCCGCTACACCACCCAGCCGCATTACTACCTCAACGCGCTGCCGGCCGCCCAGGCCATCATCGAGATGTGGAAGGACGTGGGGCTCAATGTCGAGCTCAACGTGGTGGAAAGCTTCTCGGGCGTCGATTTCAAGACGCTGCAGGTGCGCACCTGGTCCAATTCCACGCGCTATCCCGATCCCGTCGGGGGCCTGTGGAACCTCTGGGGTCCGTTCGGCAGCCCGCAGCGCACCAATCAGAGCTGGATCGGCACCGAGAATCTGGAGCGCTTCAACGCATTGGGCGCCATCCTCGAAAGCACGGTCGCGCTGGAGCCGCGCCAGCAGGCGGCCTGGGAAATGCTCGACATCTGGAAAGAGGACGCGCCGGGCACCGTGCTCTACCAGCCGCTCGAAACCTATGGCGTGGCCAAGGACGTGAACTGGCAGCCCTACACGTTCTACTACATGGACCTGCGCCCCTATAATCTCAGCTTCGACGCCCAATAATGGCCGGGCTCGCAATCGAGGCGGGAGGCGGCATTGTTGCCGCC
>NZ_LVVY01000117.1 GCF_001650025.1 Devosia elaeis
ATTGTCGCCAGCGTCTCATCCAGATTGCCGCGCTATACAGCGTCAACAGCGCCCATGGCATACCTCTCAAAGGTCCTGAGGTTCGGGCCATGTTCCGCCGGTACGTCGAAGCAGGTCATCACCGCATGCCAGATGGCGGGTTCAAGTCGTATCGCGAAATCGGCCGTGAAATCGGCAGAAGCCACCCCACCATCATGAAGTGGATGCAGTCGGACTTCCCCAAGGAGGCGGCCCATATGGGCAACGAGGACGCGCCAGCCAAGGCCGGGGGAGAGGGCGCACCAGTCCCCATCGTGCTGTTCAAGCACAAAGCCAGAGCCGCGCTCAGCGAGTTCTTGGGGGCGCATGAGAAGGCGGGCTATCATGACCGACAGGAAATGATCGACTGGTTATGGTCAGCCCTTGAGGACATGGAGCGCATTCAGGGACAGACGGACGCCTACGCGCATGACAATGCAGCGGCGCTGCTGGGTCCGGGCGAGGACTTCTGACTGGTAAATTCTACCACCTGCAGTAACCGCCCTTCGATGCCGTCCGCACCACGGTCCGGGCTGTTTCTGCCGCAAAAATTCGAGGCGGCGAGATCAATCGAGCTGCGGGGGATTTACCCCCGTGGCCCCCTTGGCATCGTTGCACACCCAGCGCCCTTGAGTGGCCGACAAGTTTGGAAGAGAGAACGTTGACGAAGGAACATGCGGCAGTCGTATTCGGTCGGCCAGACGAGCTTGAGAGCGCAATCGGACTGTCCGAGACCCACGCCAAGCAGATTGGGGCCATCGCTGTGTTCGCTGGGAACACGGAGTTTCGCCTAGAGCAAGCCATCTGGCGTTTGCAGGCCCACAAACCAGCTGGCGTCAGACACGCTACCGATGCGAAGCCGGTGGGCGAGCTGATCACAATGCTGGAGGCTGAGGGAGTGGGTCTGGTAAATCCAGAGCTGCGGAAGCTCGTTGCCGACTGGTGCGCAGGAGCCAAGATTGCATTCGAGTTCCGCCATAGCATCGCGCACGGCGTAGCGCTGAAGCTGGAGACCAACATAAACTTCGAGCGAAATCGCTCATGGTTTGGCGAAGTGCGAAAGAGGCCCGCTGCCTCTCTGTGGGGAGATACCAACTCGTTTGAGAACATCCGGTTGACCTTTGCCATCCTCCTGCGGGTGATCATCGGACTTGGCAACAGCAAGCGCCCTCTAGAGACCTGCACTGCTAGCGATTGGCTTCGGGCCACGAGCTGGGCACGGGGTGTCATGGAAGAGATGAACTCGGGACACGGCCCGTGGTTTGAGAAGTACTGACCGAACGGCGGAAGGTGTGGTTCGGGTCGGGTACACCTCTATGGAACTGCTCCGCAGGGTGGTCTCGTAATCCATATTGACAACCCAAAGCGAACCGATAATTATGAGACCAGTCAAATCGAACTGATCGGTCTTATCCATGTTTGTCCGTGCATATCTCCGGGCCTCCACCATAGAGCAGGACGCCAGCCGCGCCCGTGCCGACCTTGAAGCCTTCGCTGCAGAGCGGGGGCTGGCCATTGCCGCTGCCTATGTCGAGAGCGAGAGCGGTGCCTCCCTCCAGCGGCCAGAGTTATTCCGACTGCTGGCCGATAGTCGCCCCGGTGACGTGTTGCTGGTGGAGCAGGTGGACCGCTTGAGCCGCCTCAACGCTGCCGATTGGGAACGCCTCCGGGCAGAGATCAGGCAGAGGCGGGTGAAGGTGGTGGCACTGGACCTGCCGACCTCATGGCAGCTTGCGGTGGCCCATAGCGATGACTTCACCGCCCGCATGGCAGAGGCAATCAACGGCATGCTGCTGGACATGCTCGCGGCCATCGCCCGGAAGGACTACGAGGACCGCCGCAGACGGCAGGCTCAGGGCATCGCCACGGCAAAAGCTAAGGGGGTCTATGTGGGGCGCCCTGAGGACACCGAACGCAACACCGCCATTCTCGCCATGCTGCAATCGGGCCAAAGCTGGAACACCATTCTGAAGGCCACTGGATGCTCTCGCTCAACCCTAGCACGTCTAGCCAAACGACTGACGCCGGGCGGAACGGTAGGAGCAACCATCGCCTGAGGTGGCCGTCTCCCCGCTTTAGCTGCGTCCCGGACTGGCGGGGTGTCTATTGATTTTCGTCCCCGCTAAAGCACTACGGTTGCGATAGAATTACACTGATGGTAATCAGAACAATCTGGGGGAGACAGAAATGCTAGATGCGCTTTGGTATGTACTTACTTTCTTGGCGGGCCTCAGCACGGGATTTGTCGTGAAGGTTCGACTAGATGCAAGCAAACGCACTACATCCAGCATCGCAGGTAATAGTCAGGGCACAGTCAATCAGCGTGGAGCGCACCCCATTTTGACCGGACAGCCGGCATA
>NZ_LVVY01000118.1 GCF_001650025.1 Devosia elaeis
GCCGCTTGCGGTCTGTCAGCTGTTGGTCCCAGACAACTTCAAGCAGACGTTCTACAGATGATGAATGGCGCGACCTGCGCATGGGGTGCAGTCAAGGACCATGCGGACTTTCAGCGATGCGCACAGCGAACTGGCAGTCAGCGCGGTAGCCTGCTGAGCTGTGGCCCATTGATAACTGATGCCATGCGATCACTTGGACGCGAAGATGATTGAAGCCAGTCCGTGAAGGCCTGTGGCGGCATTCAGGCGGCGGCCTGAGCCTGAAGGCCAGGCTGATCTAGATGACGCCGAGCACCAATGCGTGTGCGCCGATCCACCAGGTCAGGACCAGCGCTCCAAGGAAGGGGCTGACAAACAGCAGGCCGCCATACAGAATCGACACGATGGCACCCAGGATCAGCAACCAGCGTCCGTGGCTGGTCTTGAGGCAAATCGCCGTTCCCAGCATCACGGCTCCCGACATCAATGCCCAGGCTGCCATGATGAAGACGAAGGCCAGTATGCTGATATCGGGCCAGATTGCCGCGGCTACGCCGATCGCTATTCCGACCAGGCCGTTGAGGAGAAGCAAGGCCCAGCGCTCTTGCCTGCGGGCGCCGCGAACGGCCTGCGCGATGCTGAGGGCACCGTCCAGGATGGCAAAGGCGGCGAACACGGCCACCAGCGCAAGTATCGTCGCTCCGGGGAGGACAAAGGCACCGATGCCGAAGAGGATGGCGAGCACACCGCGCAGCGCGTCGATCCACCAATTGCCTGCAAGCATCAAGTTCCTGGCATCCGACAGAGCCGCGTCGCCGAATTTGAACCAGGTCATTTGACCCTCCACTGGCAGGATTTGTGGATTGAGAGGCGCCGTTCGCGGGACAGCAGGGTTCCGGTCTTCTTCGTGCGGCGCCAACGGCTCTATTCTTCCGGGATGAGGCTCCCGATAAATCCACGCGGGCGGATCGCTGGCAGGAAAGGACTCGTCGCTGGCCTCGTCGATCGGGTCGTTTGCTTCTCCCCGAGTGGTGCCGCGCAGGCCATGCTCACCGTGTTGTGGCGCGCGCCCCGATGATTCTGGTGGGACTGTGGATGAGGACATGATCTTCACCTTTGGGGCGCGCGCCGGCTTCGGCGTCAGGGACTGACCACAATGCGATTGTCGACCTTGACGACGCCCGGCGCACGCCAGGCGGCACGCTCGGCCTCCTGCCGCTCAGCCCAGGATCGGACGGTGCCCTTCAGGGTCCCCACCTGCGCTTGCTGATCCTCGATGATGATCCGCTTGTCGGCGAAACGGTGCGGATGATGGCCGCGTCCATCGGTGCCGAAAGCGCCTATTGCCGGACCACCAATGAGTTCTTCACGCAAGTCTCTGAATGGGGTTCCAGCCACATTCTGCTCGACCTGGTCATGCCCCGCATCGATGGTGTCGAGGTCATCCAGCGGCTGGCAGAGATGGGCTGCCAGGCGACGCTGATCATTGTCAGTGGCGTCGATCGCCGGGTGCTGGACGCCGCCCAGCGTTCGGCAAAACAGCATGAGCTCCCAATCGCGGGCGCCCTGTCCAAGCCGTTCAGCCGCAGCGCTCTTTCCACGTTGCTCGAGACGGGAAACGCCACGCCAAAGCTCAGACTGGTCATGCCGTCACCCAATTCGACACCGTCCAGCCAAGACCTGGCGCGCGCATTGTCGGAAGGCGAGATCGGCCCGGTTTTTCAGCCCAAGGTGAGATGCAGCGACGGCGGCTTGATCGGCTACGAGGCGCTGGCGCGCTGGACTCGCGGCGACACGCTCGTTTGCGGCCCTGATATATTCGTGCCCCTGGCGGAGCAGACCGGACAGGCGGCCAGGCTCAGCGAATACCGGTTCCTGCACCATGACGGCTATGCTCTCAGCATCATCGACCGCGGATCCGTCATTCGAGACGAGAGTGGCAGGGCGGTGCGGATGGTGGGCAGCATGCTCGATGTCACCCCGCGGCGTGAACTCGAGGGCCGCTTGCGGCAGGCGCAGAAACTCGAAGCCATGGGCCAACTCACAGGCGGTGTCGCGCACGACTTCAATAACCTCCTGACCGTCATACTGGGCAGTGCCGAGCTGCTCTGCGATGCGCTGGAGAGGGGTACGCAGCCGCACCTGCTGGCCGAAATGATCTCGACGGCCGCTCAAAGGGGGGCCGAGCTCACGAGCCGCCTTTTGGCCTTTGGGCGCAAACAGCCCCTGCAACCGCGCCTTCTCGACCTCGGCGACCTGATCGCCGGCATGGAAGCCATGTTGGTACGCACACTGGGCGAGCACATCGATGTCCAGGTCAGCCGGCCGGACGACCTATGGGCGGTCGAAATCGACCCGGCTCTGCTGGAAAGCGCTGTTCTCAACCTGGCCATCAACGCCCGCGACGCCATGGGCGATGGCGGCAGCCTTACGATCAGCATGGCCAACACGACCTTCGACACCATCCAGGCGGTTGCTGCCGATGTCGCGCCCGGGCAGTATGTGGTGCTGACTGTATCCGATACCGGCCACGGCATCGCCCCTGACCTGCTGTCCAAGGTCTTCGAGCCCTTTTTCACCACCAAGGAGATCGGCAAGGGATCGGGTCTGGGGCTGAGCATGGTCTATGGCTTCGTCAAGCAATCAGGCGGGCACATCCGGCTCCGGTCCGAGCTGGGCCACGGAACCTCGATCAGTCTCTATTTCCGCAAGTCCATGCAGGTCCTGACGGCATCGCCCGAGGACTCAGCGCGCCGGGCGCCCGAGGGCGGCAGCGAATTGATCCTGCTTGTCGAGGATGATGCCATGGTCCGCCGTCACGTCTCGGGCCTACTCGGAGGATTGGGCTATCGCGTCCTGGAGGCGACCGCCGCGACCCCGGCCATGGAACTGCTCGCGGCCAATCCCGACGTCACGCTGCTGTTCACCGACATTGTCATGCCCGGTGGCGTCAATGGCGCTGACCTCGCCAAAATGGCGCAGGGCTTGCGGCCCGACCGCAAGGTCCTGTTCACCTCTGGTTATACCGAGAACGCCATCGAATACGACGGCCGCGTCGATCCAGGCATCGAGCTGCTCGGCAAACCCTATAGCCGCGACCGGTTGGCAACCAGCCTGCGCAAGGTCTTGCGATAGCCTGAAATCTGGCGCGGCCGGCCGATGCCGATCGCGCTCAATGGCGAGAGCGATTGCCGGTGCGCCTCGTTTCGTGCGCAGGTTACGCCTTTGTGCCCACTTGATCTGCCCGCCCTGCCTCCTTATTCATGGCGGAGAGTTCTCAGGGCGGGGTGAAATTCCCCACCGGCGGTAATTGTGTCTTTGTGCACATCAGCCCGCGAGCGCCCATCCTTCGGGATGGGGTCAGCAGACCCGGTGTAATTCCGGGGCCGACGGTATAGTCCGGATGGAAGAGAACCAATGATTGTCGACGCGCGCTTTCCTATCATCGGAGGGCGCGTGCTTGTCGTCATTTGCCCTGGAACTCGTCTGAATTGACGACGAGACGGGCATGAACAAAGACGCAGACATACTCAATCCCGAACTTTCGCCGCAGCTCATCCTGCGCGCATTTTCTCGCGCGCTGGAACTGGCGAGGGCACATGAAGGAGCCACGGCGCCCAATCCGCCCGTCGGCTGCCTGTTGCTCGACCCCTATGGGCGGGAACTGGCCAGCGGGGCGCATCGGCGGGCCGGTCTGCCCCATGCCGAGGCCGAGGCCATCGCCCAGACCCATGCCGCTGGCCTGGCCGATAAAGTCCACACCGTCGTGGTGACGCTCGAGCCCTGCAATCACCACGGCCGCACGCCACCCTGTGCCGAGGCCATCCTGGCAACGGGTGCACGACAGGTATGGATCGCATGCCGCGATCCGAACCCCCAAGTGAAGGGGGGCGGCGCCGAACGCCTGCGCGCGGCCGGTCTCAGGGTAAATTTCCTCTCGGAGCTGGACCATCCATCGGCCCATTTCGTGTTGGCCGAGGCGGAACGCCTCATCGCACCGTTCGCAAAGCGCGTCCGGATGGGGTTGCCCTTCATCACGATCAAGCAGGCCATCTCGTCCCTAGGCAGCATGGTGCCCGCGGTCGGACAAAAGACCTTCACCAGCATCGCATCGCTGGAACTGGCACATAGGTTGCGGCGCCGGGCCGACGCCATTCTCACGGGTTCCGGGACGGTGCTAGCGGATGACCCGCTATTCACCGTGCGCCTGATCCCCGACCATCCGGACAAGCATCGCATGCTGGTTCTTCTGGACAGGCGGCGGCGCATTCCTGAGCTCTATATGGACGCTGCCCGACAACGTGGCTTTTCGGTGCATCTGGCCGATGACGTGCATGAAGCGCTGCAAACGATCGGCGCTGCCAAGGGCATGGAGGTGCTGGTCGAAGCCGGCCCGACCGTAACGACGCACATGCTGTCGGCAGGTCTCTGGGACGAGCACTTGCTGATCGAACAGGCCGCCAATGCTGATGGCACCGACCGGGTGACCGTTCGCTGCCAGCCGGCTCCCCAATCTTATTCACAAGGAAAGGAAAGAGATGTTCTCGGGCATCATTGAAAAACTGGCGCGGGTGAGAATGGCCGCGTCCCGCGGCGGGTCGCTGGAAATCGAACTCGACAGCGGCTGGCCGGACCTCGCGCTGGGTGAGAGCATCGCCGTCAATGGCGTGTGCCTGACGGTCACCCAGTTCGATGAAAACGGCCTTGCCCGCTTCTTCATCAGCCCCGAAACCCTGGCGCGCACCAATCTGGGTGGCTTGGCAGTGGGGCAATACGCCAATCTGGAGCGTGCGGTGACCCTCGACACGCGGCTCTCCGGCCATCTGGTGCAGGGCCATGTCGATGGGCTGGCGCAGCTGATCGAGCGGATCGAGGCCGACGGCGCCTATCGGCACGTCTTCCTGCTGCCCTCAGCCTTGGGACGCTATTGCGTCGAAAAGGGCTCCATCGCCCTCAACGGCATCAGCCTCACCATCAATGGCCTCGATGACCGGGACGACGGCATCGCGGTGCTCGTGACCATCATCCCGCACACCTGGGAGCACACCAACTTGAAAACCCTCGCCATCGGCGACGCCCTCAATGTCGAGGTCGACGTCATGGCCAAATATGTGGAGCGGCTATGCCTGCCCTATCTCAAGCCCTGACCCAGTTGCGCAATGGCGGCATGGTGATCCTGGTCGACGACGAAGATCGCGAGAACGAAGGCGACTTGGTCATTGCCGCCGAATTTGCGACGCCGGAGGCGATCAACTTCATGGCCCGTCATGGACGAGGCCTCATCTGCCTGGCGTTGACGGGCGAACAGGTGGACCGGCTCGGCCTGCCCCCAATGGTGGCCAACAACCGGGCCCGCCGCTCGACCGCCTTCACCGTTTCCATCGAGGCCGTCGACGGGATCACCACCGGCATTTCCGCGCATGACCGGGCCCGGACGATCCAGGTTGCAGCGGCTCCCGACGTCCGTTCTGGCGACATCGCCTCTCCGGGCCATGTCTTTCCGCTGCGGGCCGCCGACAATGGCGTCCTGGCGCGCGATGGCCATACCGAGGGGGCGATCGACCTCATGCGACTGGCCGGGCTGCGGCCCGCGGGCGTCATCTGCGAGGTCATGCGGGACGATGGCGAAATGGCGCGACGGCCCGATCTCGAGGTCTTTGCCCGGGAGCACAAGCTGCCCATTCTCACTATCAGGGACATTATCGCCCATCGCCTCGCCAATGAAACACTGGTGGACGAAGTGGCGCGGTCCGAACTGCCCACCGAACACTCCCCGCTTCCCCTGGAGGTCCGCGCCTTTCGTAGCCGGCTGGACGGCACCGAGCATCTGGCGCTGCTCCGTAGTCCTTTGGGGCGTACACCGCTGGTGCGCCTGCATTCGGAATGCCTGACCGGGGACGCGCTCGGATCACTGCGATGCGATTGCGGGCCGCAACTGCAGGAGGCCCTGCGCCAGATCGCCACCGGTGACGGCGGCGCCCTGATCTACCTGCGCGGTCAGGAAGGCCGCGGCATTGGGCTTGCCAACAAGATCCGCGCCTATGCCCTGCAGGACCTGGGGCACGACACCGTCGAGGCCAATACCGCGCTGGGTTTTGTCGCCGATGCCCGCGACTACGGCATTGCCGGGCAGATCCTGCGCTCGCTCGGTATCGACCGTCTGCGGCTGTTGTCGAACAATCCCGACAAAGCCCTGTCCCTCGAAAAATTCGGCATCCACGTCGCCGAGCGCGTGCCGCTCGAAATCCCGGCCAATCCCTATAACTGGCGCTATCTCGCGACCAAGCGGGACAAATTCGGCCACACCTTCACCCACCAGGACCATGAGAACCAGAATGCCTGAAAACGCACCCCGCCTTGCCATCGTCGTCAGCCAGTTTAACCTGGAGGTCACCCATGGGCTGCGCGATGGCGCACTAGCCTATCTCGCCGAGAATGGTGTTTCGGTCGCGCCGGACAACATCTATTCAGCGCCAGGCGCCTTCGAAATTCCGCTCATCGCCAGGCGGCTCGCGCAGTCCGGCTTCGACGGCGTCATTTGCCTGGGCTGTGTCATCAAGGGCGATACGGCCCATTTCGAATATATCAGTGAGGCCACCGCTCATGGCCTGATGCAGACCGGGCTCGAAACAGGCAAGCCCATCACCTTCGGTATCCTGACCACCTATACCGACGAGCAGGCCATCCTGCGCAGCCGCAAGGACGAGCACAACAAGGGCCGCGAAGCCGCGGCTGCCTGCCTGGAAGCCCTTCGAGCACTCGACGCGATCGGCGACTAGCCTCTAGTATCGAGCGATGCGGCCCTGCCGTTCTTTAAAGTCGGCAGGGCCTGTTGACGGTTCGTTTTTGGACCATGGCCGTGCCCAGCAAGCGGCGCAGATCTTCTTTTCACGCCCGGCGGCAGATTTCGAGACCGTGCTGGTCCTGCAGACCGTGCAGTCATGGCAGGGGTTTCCCTTCCTAGCGCGTCTCTCGACGCGATTCGGCGTGCCGATCTTTGCGTCGCAGCGGCGTCCAGACCATGAGCATGGGCGAGGCCAAGGCCGGCGGTGGCCGGGGGCTCAGCGACATCATCTACGTCAAGCTGGGCCGCTCGATCATCGGCGAAGCTTTCCGGGCGCAGGCGAACTTGTGTTAGCAAGAGAGCTTTTGACCCCGGAAGGAAGGTCTTTTGCCGTGATGCTGGCCGTTGTCGCCAGTCCGCTCCTAGACGCATTCATCAAGGAGCGGACATTGAGCGAACGGACGTCCTGAGCGGATGGATAGCTCGGGAGCAGTGTCGTCGGTCACAGCTTAGCGCTGAAAAGAGGCAGTTCCTATCCGCGCCCGCGATAGGTCGGCACACCTGTCTCGGGAAGCCAGACATGTTGTGGTACAATGCCAGTCTGCCAGAACACATCGATTGGGATGCCACCACGCGGGTACCAGTACCCTCCGATCCGTAGCCATCGGGGCTCCAGCAGGCTCGTCAGCCGGCGTCCGATCGATACTGTGCAGTCCTCATGGAAGGCGCCGTGGTTGCGGAACGACGTCAGGTAGAGCTTGAGCGATTTGGACTCCACCAGCCAGTCGCCCGGAACATAGTCGATGACCAGATGGGCAAAATCTGGCTGACCTGTCACAGGGCACAGAGAAGTAAACTCCGGCACCGTAAACCGCGCGACATAGTCTGTATCGGCCTGTGGATTGGGCACGCGCTCCAGAATGGCGAGTTCGGGGCTGTCTGCCGCCTTGGTCTCACGACCAAGCTGCGTGACTTGAAGAGAGAAGTCGGTCATGCCAGTGCTCCAGCGAGTTGCCGTTCCTGCCGCTCATCATATGAGCGTAGCCAGTAGATGAAGGGAATGGCGACCAGAACCATCAAGCCTTTGCCAACGATCTGCCCCCACATCAGCTCAATACTGCCGAATGCCAGCTGCAGGAAGATCAGGGTGTCGAGAAACAAGCCGACCATGCTCGAGGCGACGACAGCCAGCACCAGGCCTCGGCGCTGCAATGGAGTATAAACACCCAGGTCGGCCAGCTCTGAAACAAGAAACGCAACCACTGAGGCAAACACCAAAGCAGGCGGGGCGACCAGCACCGACAATATAGCCCCAAAGGCAATTGCAGTAATGGTCCAAGCCAGGCCGAGGCGCCGCTGCACCAGATCCCGCAGCACAAAGGCGAGTCCTGCCACCATGACACCGCTCGGCGCCAAAAGTCCCGGAGCGACGGGAATCAAGCATGGGCCATCGGGAGGGCAGACAGTTCCCACATTGCCGATCATCCAGTTGGCGAGTGGAACAGTTAAGGCGAAAGCGGCAAACAGGGCAAGGCCCTCGATCCGCCGCCGCGTATCAAGACGAGATAACATTGAGTTCTCCTGCGGTCAGGCAAAACAGACCTGCGCCGGATTGCGATAGCCGCAGCCAGCACCGGAGTGCAAGAGCCTGCACCGGGAAAGGGAGATGCTGGTACTGCCAATATGGTGTCTTGAGAGACTCAAGACAGGCGGCGGGGCCTCCCGTCCCTTGTTGTGGCGGTCCTCGGTTACTTGATGAAGGACGAACGGCCTATCATAGCCCGCACTATGCGTTTATGGCCGTTTCCATCATTGACGTTTACTGGGGCTTTAGGAACCACCGGCGACGCTAGTCAGCCACCCTTCGCATTCCAGCGGTTCTCAAAAACCAGGTCCGCCAGCGGGATACGCATCCGCCATCCCTTCTGCTCTAGTTCAGGTGATGCGAAGAAGCTATCGACTCTGCCGACGCAAAGGTAAGCGACCAGCCGGATCGG
>NZ_LVVY01000119.1 GCF_001650025.1 Devosia elaeis
TTCGCCCATTGGGGCTTCAAATATCCGCTGGTGATCTCCGCCGCCATTTCATCGGCGGGCATCCTGGTCATGGGCTTTTACGTGCCCGGCACGCCGATCCCGCTGATGCTGGCCATCCTGGTCTTTACCGGCTTCTGGCAATCGACCTTCTGGACCGGCTCGAACGCCTTCACCTTCGCCGATATCGAGGACAAGGATGCCGGCCAGGCCAATGTGATGAGCCAGGTCTGGGGGCAATTGATGTTCGCCATGGGCGTGGCGCTGGGCGGGGGCATGCTGGAGCTGGCCCACAGGCTGCGCGGCGGGGAAGAACTGGCGCTGATCGATTTCCATATCGCCTTCTATGCGGTGGCCGCCGTAGGCGCGATCGCGACGCTGCTGTTCCTGCGCCTGCCGAAAAATGCCGGCCACCAATTGCTCGGCGGCCCGCACGTGCATTGATCACGGCGCGGCGCGCGACATCTCGCGACGCGCCGGCGCGCCCGCCTCCCACCAATCGGCAAGGTTTTCGATGAGCGGCACGAGCTGCACCCCGGCCGGGGTGAGGTCGTATTCGACCCGCAGCGGATAGCCCGGAAAAGCGGTCCGCATCACCAGACCGGCCTGCTCGAGCTTGCGCAGTTCGTGCGCCAGGATGCGATGGGACACGGTGGCATTGTCGCGCCGCAGGTCGCTGAAGCGCTTGGTGCCGTCCTTCAGATAGTAGAGCAGCAGCGTCGGCCAGCGGCCGGACAGCACGCGCATGACGTCCTCGATGGGGCAGGCTGAGACCAGCGTCTGCATGGGGCGCTCCTGGTTACAAAAATGTCCGTAATTTACTTAGGCGCGCGACAGCCTAGGTTCCACCCCGCTGCGCAGCATCAACTTGCCAATCTGGAAGGATGATGGATGGAACCGATCCTTGTTTACGGCCACCCGGCCGGTAGCTCCATGGGCCTGATCGCGGCGTTGGAATGGCTAGGCGCGCCCTATCGCCTGTGCCGTGTCGACATGCTCGGCGAAATGCGCGACCCAAGCTATGCGCGAATCAATGCCCGGCACGAAACCCCTGCCCTGATCACGCCGGATGGTCGCGCGGTGACCGAGACCATGGCCATCGCCGCATGGCTGGCCGCGCGCGACACCGAGCGAAAAATCAGCTTCGCGCCGACCAGCGCGGAGGCCGATCGCATGTGGCAGCTGACGGCATTCATCAATACCGGCTTTACGGCGGCCTTCGGCCCGCTCTGGGCGGCGCTGGAAATGGAAAAGCCAGACCCCGTGCTGCAAGCCAACCTGCGCCAATGGGGCCGCGAGGCCGTGATCGAACGTCACGACAAGCTGGAGGCCATGGCAGGCGAGGGGCCGTACCTGGTCGGCACACGCCCCACCCTGGCCGATGGCGTGCTCATCGGGGTGGCGCGATGGCTCGACTTTCACGAGGTCGCCGAGGCCGAACGCTGGCCCAAGCTGGCGGCGATCCGGCGGCGGCTGGAAGCGGAGCCGGCGGTCGCTTTCGCGCTGGCGCTGGAAGACGGCAAAAGCCCGACGGGATCAGGGGCGCTGAGGGGACACGTCGCGCTCGATAACCTCATCGAGAACCTTGGCCGGGCGGCTGCCTGACCGGACACCGGGCCTGGGTCAGTTCGCAGGCTCTTCAATCGCCTGCCGGCCCTGCCCGCCATTCGGGCCTTCCTGACCTGTGCGGCTCCACCGGAGCCGCACATTCGTTTCGTGCAAAGCCCCTGAAATCACGCTACCGGAGCTTTTTTCTTCTCCGGAGTGATTTGCCTTCGGCCGGGGCCACCCGCCATTCGGGCACAGCCCTCATGGCCTCGGCCCCCAAAATCACTCCACTGGAGTGATTTTGCCTTCGGCCGGGGCCACCCGCCATTCGGACACAGCCCTCATGGCCTCGGCCCCTAAAATCACTCCACTGGAGTGATTTTGCCTTCGGCCGGGGCCACCCGCCATTCGGGCACAGCCCTCATGGCCTCGGCCCCTAAAATCACTCCACTGGAGTGATTTTGCCTTCGGCCGGGGCTTACCCGCCATTCGGGCATAGCCCTCATGGCCTCGGCCCCTAAAATCACTCCACCGGAGTGATTTTGCCTTCGGCCGGGGCCGAGCCTTTAAAACCCTTGGCGACGAGGTAGGCTTCCGCGGAGTCCTTGCGGCTCGAGGGGGGCTTGACGTGGAAGGTGGTGTTGAAATGGCGCTTGAGCATGTGCAGCAGCTCATGCTCGGTGCCGCCCTGGAACACCTTGGCGACGAAGGAGCCGCCGGGCTTGAGCACCTGGATGGCGAACCCGGCGGCGATCTCGATCAGGTGGACGATGCGCAGATGGTCGGTGGCGCGATGGCCGGTGGTGGGCCAGGCCATGTCGCTCATGACCACATCGGCCCCCTGCCCGCCCATGGCCTCGATAAGCATGGCGGGCGCATCGTCCTCGGTGAAATCCTTCTTCAGCAGCACGACGCCGGGAATGGGGTCCATATCGAGATAATCGATGCCCACCACCAGCGGCTTTTCGATGGTGGAGCCCACCGCCTTGGCGGCGACCTGCGACCAGCCGCCAGGCGCGGCGCCCAGATCGACGACGCGCATGCCCTTCTTGAAGAGCTTGTGCTTCTCGTCCATCTCCTTGATCTTGAAGGCGGCGCGCGAGCGATAGCCTTCCGACCGGGCGCGGGCGACATAGGGATCGTTGAGCTGGCGCTCCAGCCATTTGGTGGACGCCACCTTGCGGCCCTTGGCTGTCTTTACCCGGATCTTGAGATCCTTGTCGGACTTGCGACCGCCCGTGCCCAATGCCTTGTTATTGACCATTGCCCTGCCTCCGCGGATAGCGGCCGGGACGGCGCTGCGTCCGGTCCGCATCCATGAGTGAAATCAGAATGCCTTCGCGCAGGCCCCGATCGGCCACGCGCACGCGCTCGGTGGGCCATTCGCGGCGAATGGCCTCGAAAATGGCGCAACCCGGCAGGACCAGATCCGCCCGGTCCTTGCCGATGCAGGGATGGGAAACGCGCCGATCGAACGGCATGCCGAGCAAGGCCCGCATGGTTTCGTCCACCTGGTCGCGCCGCATCCAGAGCCCGTCCACCTTCTGGCGCTCATAGCGCTCCAGCCCCAGATGCAGGCCGGCCAGCGTGGTGACCGTGCCCGAGGTGCCGATCAGGTGCACGGGGTGGCTGCCGATCATCTGGCGCAGCTTTTCGCGGCCGCGGAACTGGCGCAGATGCTCGCCCACATGGGAGACCATGGCCTCGAAAATTGCGGGGGTGACATCGACGCCGCCGAATTTCTCGGCGATGGAGACCACGCCGACCGGCAGCGATTGCCAGGAGCGGATCGAGGCCGACATGCGCCCCTGCGACCGCGGACGGCCGCCGCGAAAATCGAGCCAGGCCAGCTCCGAGGAGCCCCCGCCGATATCGAACATCAGCGCGCCCTGCGCCTCGCCATCGATCAGATCGGCGCAGCCGGTCACCGCCAGCTCGGCCTCGGTGCGGCGGTCGACGATTTCCAGATCCAGCCCCAGCTCGTCCTTGACCCGCTTGAGGAAGGCCGGTCCGTTCTCGGCCGCCCGGCAGGCCTCGGTGGCGATGAGGCGCATGCGGGTGGGCTGGTGATCGCGCAGCTTGTTGCGGCATTGCCGCAAGGCCTCCATGGTCCGCTCCATGGCCGCATCGGACAGGCGCCCCGTGACCGAGACCCCCTCGCCCAGCCGGACGATGCGGGTGAAACCGTCGAGGACGCGAAAGCCGCGTTCATGCGGCCGGGCGATCAGAAGGCGGCAATTATTGGTGCCCAGATCGAGCGCCGCATAGAGCGGGCCGCGCGCGCGACGGGGCGAATGGGCTGGCGTCCGCTGGTCGGTGCGGGGCGGCGATATGCCGGCCCGATCCTTCCGGATGGCGCCGGAAGGTGCACCAGACCCCGCATCGGCCAGGAGGACCGAGGCGGCGGCGGACCGATTCGAATCGGTCACGTCTGTCTCCTTCGTACGCGGTCGCCAGGACCGGTCCAGCCGGTCGCGCCCGAACGCACGTCATGTTGCATTGTCGGAAACGAGGGTAGAGCAAGGGGGGCCGCAGCGCAATGAAAACGATGTTTACAGCAGAGTTCGCGCAGGCGCTTGCAATCTCATTCCGCTTTGTCTAATGAGACCCCGCGCCGTGCTTCGCAGCCTCAGCTCCGACACGCCGCCCAGCCTGACGGCTGATGCTGGGGAATAGTTCAATGGTAGAACAGCGGACTCTGACTCCGTCGATCTTGGTTCGAATCCAGGTTCCCCAGCCAAAAACTCCCATGCCCGCTTTGGCGGCCAAATCCCAAAACAGACGGTCCTGTGAACCAGACATTGGTCCGCCCCAATAAATGACGGAGCCACTGGCCGAAGAGCGATGCGACGACGACGCTCAAACGTTTGGCCGCGCTAGAAACCACCCTGAAGGCTGGCCCGGGCGCCCATGGAGGTCGTGCCGATCGTGTCCATGTTGAGCATCAGCCGCCCGTTTACCGACCACGCCCCGCGTTGCGTCAACGTCAGCCCGGCAGAGAGAGAGCCGAAGGCGCTCCACTTCTGCAGGGGCGAGAGGCCGGCATCAACGCCGATCGACGGGGTCAGCATCATGCCGCCGCTCAGCGGAAAGAGCCGCGCGAGTTCCCCCCCGACACTTATCCGCAGCTGCTCGCTGGTAAAGCCGTCGATGGCCAACGTATCGCCCGCAGCGTTGGTGATCTCGTAGTCGTCAACGGTTTCGGACAGGTAGAGGGCCTTAAGGCGTGGCGTCAGCCTCGTCGTTTCGTCGAGCTGCCACTGGCCGGTAACCATCGTGTCGAACACCCACCTTCGGGTATCGAACGCGCCGTCCCATGAAAGCGTATCGATGTCGTTGGCGGATCCGCCGAAGAACAGCCCCGTGTCCCAGAACACGCCCTCGCCCAGTTCGAACGAGCCATAGGGACCGGCCAGCCAGCCGGCGCCGGTCACGGTGCTGTGCTCCTCGGCAGGATCGACCATGCGATCGACATGGAAAGCCACACCCACCAGGGCCTTTTCGCTCAGCAGATAGTCCGCACCCGCCGAAAGCATCGCGAAACTGCCCCAGCGATCGTCGTCTCCGGAGCGGTTGTGGGCCATGATAGTGCCATCGATCCACAGGTTGAACCGGGGCATCTGGTCATCCTGCGCTCCGGCACCACTCATCTGCGCAAGGCTCGTCGCGAAGTTGAAGGCGAGCGCCGACTGCGAAGGCGAAAACGACGTCGATACAGTCTCGCCCCCGCTGCCAAGCCGCCGCCGCTCCAGAAGACCCGGGACCTGCAAGCTCGACGCGACCAGCCCCATGCGGGTCTCGACGAAGCCTTCGAGCAGGGCGTGGGTCTCCTCGACGACCTTTTCCGGATCGTAGGCGATCACTAACGTGATCACGCCGACACCCGACGTGCCCACCGCGCTACGGAGCCGGAAACCAATCCTTGCTTCGCCGGCGAAGCCTTTGGCCGGCAAGAATTTCAGATACCACCCGAGCGGTCCGACCGGCCCCGCCTGGGCTACGTCGCCATGGGACACGGTTGCCGTTCCCGCTTGGGGCGGATCGACGAAAACGATCTGCGCATCGCTGAATGGCCCGCCGGTCGCGCCCTCGTCGAGGCGAACCGGCAGCGGCGTCGAGCCAGCCGGGACATCGATCTTCCGGCTGCTGACCGAGATGCCCCGGGGTTTAACGACGAGAGTGTAGCCTGCCGACCCCGTGGTTCCGGCCCGGTCCGCCACGCCGATGGTAAACGCGTAATTCCCCTGCGCATCGTCATCAATGGGACCGGTCAGCTCCCCGGTCGCGGTGTTGAGCACCACGCCGCGAGGCAGACGACCGGCCTCGAGGCTGTAAAGAAGTGTCCCGGTTCCCCCGGTCGCCGTTATCGCCTGGCGATAGTCCTCGCCCGCCATCGCCTCGGCGAGGGCGCCGCCCGGCGGAGAAAAGACGAACGCTCCGGGCGCCTCCTCCTCGTACCGGAACCCGCCAGCGAGCCTCGCCTCGCCGATCGGGGTCGTGACGACGACGTCCACCGGACCGCCGCCATGCGGTGGCGTCATCGCTACGAGTTCGCGGTCCCCGTTCACTACATAGTCCAATGCGGGAACGCCGCCGAAGGTGACCGCCGTGGCGCCGTTCAGGTGCTCACCGGTGATGACCACGCGTGTTTCTCCCGTGACCGGGCCGGAACTGGGCGCGATGGAGCCGATCATCGGACCGTTCTCCTCGCGATAGGTGTATCCATTGGGCAAGCGGCCGTCCTCGGAGCGGGTGCTCACCACCACGTCAACCGGGCCTGCCGCCATTCCTGGCGGTACGCGTGCGGTCAATTCGGTCGAACTGACGAAAGTGTAGCTCGCAGATTGCGGGCCGAAGGTGACCGCTACCTCGCTCGTGAAGCCTGCGCCACGGATGGTTACGCTCTCGCCACCCGCAAGCCCGCCGCTGTCGGGTTCGACCAGGTCGACGCGGATTGCGGGCCGTATGGAGAGCTTTGCGGGGTCGGAATAGATGGTTCTTCCGCGATCCCAATCGGTGACTGCGACGCGAAAATGCGTCCCGTCGGCAGACGCCGGCAGCTGGCTGATCGTCAGCGTGTCCGTTTGCTGCCCCGATACCTCGGGCAGACCGGGAACGTCATGGAAGTCCGCCGCGGGCGGTACCCGGATCTGCCATTGGTAGGTTGCGGCATTTTCCGCCACGACACTGAAGACAGCCGTGCCCCCCTTATCGGCGATCACATCCGCAGGATGGACAAGAATGGCGGGTGGCGCGCCCGAATGGCGTGTAACGGCGACGGTGTAGATCGTGCTGTCGAGACTGAGTTGATCGAGCACCCTGATTTTCAGGATATTCTCGCCAGGAACAAGCGTAATGGGCGATGAGCTTTGGCCGTGCGAGAGGGCTTCGCCCGCGATGATGGCCACCTGCCTTGCATCCCAGAAGGTCGGCGAAACGACGACCGAAGTGGTGTTGGTATCGACAGTGGCCGAATAATCCGTCCGGTACCGGTCGAAGGCGGGCGTCAACGTCCCAGCCGAAAGCGAAAGTCCATCGAGGCGCGAACTGAGATAGGTGTAGGCGCCTTCAAGGCTCCCTCCGCCCCACGGCGTCGCGACGAAGATATCGGCAAATCCAGGCGCGCCACGGCCGGGCGCTATGAATGAAATTTGCGTGTCGCTCTCGACGATCACATCAATGGCGGTTTCATCACCGATCATGACAAGATGCGCGCCCGAGAAATATTCTCCTGTGATCGTGATCCGCTCGCCGCCCTCAAGCTGGCCATAGGGCGGCGATATCCCGGTTATGACGGGGGCTTCGGTCGCCTCGCCGTAAAGAAGGCTGGTGTGGGTGCTTTCTGATCCGGTGGTGAGAACAAGATCGGCATAGCCGACTTCGCCGGGCGGCGCAGTCACGACGATGGTGGTGTCGCTCTCGATCATGAAAGGAACGTCGACGCCGCCGATCGTGACACGCTCGACGCCCGTGAAGGTCTGTCCCGTGATCGTCACCTCGACATTCCCGGAAATCGGTACATTGTAGGGCTCCAGGGAGAATATCCGAATCGGCATCGCCACCGTCAGCACGGCGATGTCGGAGACGATCTCGTTGCCGTCCGCGCCCAACACCCACACGCGATAGGCAACGCCGTTGCGCCAATTCATTGCAGGTACGGTGAGTGTCGATGTCCTAGCCCCCACGATGCCGGAACTGACATCGCCGAAAGCGCTCGTTCCGGGAAGCCTTTCTTCCCAGTAGTAGTCGACGGCATCCCTCGCGCTGACCGAGAAGTTAGCGCTCGCCGAACTGGCAGCCCTCACATCCTGTGGTTGCGAGAGGATGACGGCGGATTGTGCAAGCGTCGGCAGCGCCATGGCGAAAAAGGCAAGCAGACCCAGCGCAACCCTGACAGATGGAAAAGCTGCCCGCCTCCGGCCCCCGGGGAAGCCCACTGTCGCCAGCGCCTTGCTCAATGCACGCCGGATCGCGCCTCGAAAAGCGAGAACTCCCATGCCTCATCATCCCAAGCCAAACTCGCGCGGATGGTAAGGTGGCGACCGCCCAAGCACGAGTGACCGGGAATCTCAATTGAGTGACAGAGCGTCTCAAGTTTTAGCGGCATGCACCGGGGCGATCGCCTCACGCATCTGGCCGGGCGTCGATCCAGACCGGGCCTTGAAGGCACGCTGGAAGCTGCGGGCATTGCCGGAACCGCAGCGGATAGCCGGGTCCTCGTTGGTCGGAGGAAAGTCGCCTGTTGCGGCAAATGCAGGGTCCGCTCGATACGCTGGACCAGCTCTGCTGGCGTCAATCCGTGCTTGGCAAGGCCCCCGGGCGAAGGTTGGTTCGCGTCGGCTGCAACGAACGCGGCATTGCCATGACCGCGCAACGTGGCGCGTTCTAGCGCGGGCTGCTCTGGTAGCTGCTCAAGCGTGGCAACTGAAATAGCCTCGCCCGCAGTCACGAACTTGGCGGACGGCGCAGCAAGTTATGTAGCCGACAGAATTCCTGCTCAGTCATGCCTCCACTTTGGTCGCTTGACGAGCCTTCACGAATTACCAAAAGCCAACATAAGTGCATCGACAAACAAGTGACGTCCCCTCTGGGAAAACCGGACGGTGGGCTCTTGAGCTTTGGCCAGCCGATGAAGGATGTCACATTCCGTTTGTTGGATCAGCCCGACCATATTGGCTGGGTGGCAAGCCGGTAAATTTGGAGAAGGCCACGCTGAAGGCGCTGGCCGATCCATACCCGACACGCCTGGCAATTTCCTTGATGCCCCCGTCACGGCGCCGCAGCATATCCTTGGCCAAAGCCATGCGCCACGAAAGTAGATATTCCATCGGGGCCATGCCCGTTTGCTTCTGGAAGCGATCGAAGAATGCGGATCGCGAAAGGGTCGCGGCGCGCGCCAACTCGTCCACCGTCCAACTCCTCGAAGGCGCCTCGTGCAGGAGACGGATCACGGGGCCAAGTTGCCTGTCCGCCAAGCCACGCAATAGCCCGGGGGTTTCAAGGCCAGCGGCATCGGAACGTAGCGCCTCTATCAGAAGCAATTGGAGAAGGCGCTCGAGTACGATGCCTTTCGCAGCCCGCTCCGCCTTCGCCTCCTCGCGGATCATCCGGACAAGGTCAGTGAGCCGCGCCTGACCACGGACAAGCAGCAGGCAAGGCAGCAACGCGAAGACCAGCGTTGTGTCAGGCGCTCCAAAAGCAAGTCGACCGATCAGGATACGCATATTGGGCTGCCCCGACGGATCACCGTGACGCGTTTCATCGCCAATCTTTGTGACCCGCAACGGATCACTGCCACCGTCCGGCTCGCAATCGCTGGACATGGTGAAGGCATAGGCTGCGGGAATGAGGACAAAGTCATCCGCTTCCAGCCGGATATCGGGCTGGCCATTGATCGACAAATTGATCGACCCTTCGAGGATGACCGCGAAGAACGGGCTTCCATCTCCGGCGCCGTCAACCCGCCAATAGCCGGCCCCGCTCGCCATCTTGGAGAAGGGCAAACTTGGCTGCAGCATGGATACGATTTCGGCCAAAGGGTCGATCATTCGGACGATCTCTAACGCAGTCAGGATTTAACATTATAGAAGGTCCTAGCCTAACGGTCCACATAGGCGTCGTATCAACGCAAAGGACATTTCCATGAAAACCGTTCTCATCACCGGCTGCTCCTCCGGCTTTGGTCTCGACACCGCTAGGCACTTCCTCGAACAAGGCTGGAAGGTTGTGGCCACCATGCGATCGCCGAAACCAACGCTTTTGCCGGCATCCGATAACCTGGTCCTGCTGTCCCTGGACGTCGCCAACGGCGAAAGCGTTCGTAACGCCATCGAGGCCGCCGGTCCAATCGACGTATTGGTCAATAATGCCGGCATCGGCTGGCTCAATGCGCTCGAGGGAACGCCGATCGACGTTGCCCGGTCGATCTTCGAGACCAATGCCATCGGCACCATGCGCATGGTTCATGCTGTCGTGCCGCAGTTCCGGCAGCGCAGGGCTGGGCTCATTATCAACGTGACATCAAGCGTCACCATGAAGCCACTGCCCTTGCTGTCAGTCTATACGGCCAGCAAGGCCGCAGTGAATGCTTTCACAGAATCCCTCGCACTCGAACTGGCCCCACTGGGGATCGCGGTCAAAATCGTGCTCCCTGGTGCGGCCCCCGATACAAGCTTCGGAAGCAACGCGATGGCCTTGCTGACCGCCAATGGTGGCTTCCCCGAGGCCTATTCTGATTTCGCGAACAGCGTTATCTCAGCCATGCGCACGCCGGGCGCGCCCAAGACGCTGTCGTCGGATGTCGTTGATGCCATCTGGCGGGCGGCGACCGATCCATCCACGCCAATGCGTATCCCTGCCGGTGCCGACGCGGTTGCCTTGGAACACTAGAAAATCGTCCTTGGCGCGGTCTTTAGCGACAGCGCCGAGGACTTAAACTCGGAGGCAGACGGGCGGGACGTTAGCCAACCATCCAGATGGCTCGCTCGGCGCATGGCCGCACCTTGCACTACGGAAGCGCGCCCCTTTCCGGCGTTGAGACGGGTCGCCGGCTTCCCGAAATCCTGGCCGCGATGCGGCGCTGCAGCAGGCGTCATATACGGACGACGACGGGACATTGTCTGAAGCAATCATGGATGCCTGGCTGCGCTTTGCCGCGACGGGCGACCCAATGGCGTGGCAGGAAGATTGGCCCGCTTAGGAGAGTACGGAGCCGGTGCCGGGAACCCGATACCGAAAAGCTGGACTTCATGGGGGGCGCTGGACCAACGCGTAACGCAAGACATCGAGATAGTGGGACCATGCTCTGCTTACCCCCGCTATCGTCCGCAAAACCGGATCAGCGGTGATAGCGCCACTGGTTTGTCAGCATCTCGATGAAATGCTGTGCCGGAGGCGAAACATTGGCCCCGCGCCTGCTAACCACACCGATCGTCCGGGATATCGAAGGGGAAACCAGCGGCCGCGTCGTCAGTATCGGGTGCTCCTTGAACGGGGTCGCCAGCCGCGGCAGCACCGAAATGCCGAGCCCTGCCTCCACCAGCCCGAGCGATGTCGACAGATGGGTGGTTTCGTAGAACCATTTCATCTGCAGGTTGGAACGGGCCAGCGCCGAATCCATCAGCGTCCGGTTGCCGCTCGAGCGATCTACGGTAATCAAGCGATAGGATTGCAGGTCCGACCACCTCACCTCGTTCATGGCCATAAGCGGGTGATCCTTCAGGGCCGCCAGCACGAACGGATCGTCCACCAGCGGCAGGAAGTCGAGTTCCGCGCTGGCGCCGCCCAGGAAATTGATACCGAATTCCACCTCCCCCCTCGATACGGCATGCAACCCGTCATTGGCCGTCAGGTCGAGGATACGAAAACGGATATTGGGGAATTCCTCGTTGAAGTCGCGAATGACCGCCGGCAGGAAGTAGAATGCCGCCGTCGGCAGGCAAGCCATGGTCACGAGCCCCCCCCGGCGCATGCCCATGTCCCGGAACGAAAACAGCGACGTATCGAACTCATCGAGCAGACGGCGAACCAGTGGGGTCAGCTCACGGCCGACCGCTGTCGGGGCAACCTGCCGCGTTGTCCGCTCGAACAATTGCGCACCGACAGCCGCTTCCAGTTTCTGGATACGCCGCGACAGCGCCGGTTGGGAAATGTTCAAAGTCTCCGCGGCACGGTGAAAATTCCCCAATTCCATCAGTGCGAGGAAGGCGCGCAAATCGAGCGTGTCACAGTTAAAAATCATTCTTCCGAGGCCTCCCCAACAAGCGATGCGCAAATTGCATTAATATAACAAAAAAGCGCATTTTACATATCAATCCAACACAGCATAACTAACGGCCAATGCCGGATCGAACCGGCTATCCAGCAGGGTTTACAACCCTGCATCAATGTGTACCTTTGTATACGATAACGATGATGGGAGGAACTATCGTGATCAAGCTAAGCCGTCGTAACTTCATAACTGCCGCTGCTTCGGGTCTGGCCGCATCGGCGCTTCTCGGGCCAAAGGCCCTGGCTCAGGGGCCTGTGGACTTTGCGGGACAGACCATCGAGTGGTGGATGCCGTTCGCGGAAGGCGGCGGTTCCGACGTATGGGCGCGCTTCTTCGCCCCCTTCCTGTCCAAGCATCTGCCGGGGCAGCCCAATGTCGTTATCCGCAATGTGCCTGGCGGCGGGTCGATCACTGGCGCCAATGAATTCGTCGCCCGCGCCCGTCCCGATGGGCTGTCGCTCCTGGGCACCTCCGCCTCGACGCAATTCCCGTTCCTGCTGGGTGATCCACGCGTCCGCTACGATTATGCCAAGCTCGCTCCGGTACTAGTGTCGCCCACCGGCGGCGTGGTCTACCTGCCGGCCCGCTTCGGCGTTACCAGCCCCGCCGAACTCGGCAAGATTACCGGCGAGGAACTGGTCTATGGCAGCCAGGGGGCGACGTCGCTCGACCTCGTGCCCTTGCTGGCCTTCCGCGTACTGGGCCTCAACGTTCGCCATGTCTTCGGCATGACCGGCCGCAGCGATGGGCGCCTTGCTTTCGAGCGCGGCGAAGCGACGATCGATTACCAAACCTCATCGGCCTACCTCACCAACGTCTTGCCGCTTGTCGAACAAGGCGACGCCGTACCCATGTTCTCCTGGGGCGTGCTCGATGCCAATGGCACCGTGCAGCGCGACCCGACCTTCCCCGACCTGCCGCATTTCGTCGAGGCCTATGAGATGATGCATGGCAGCGCCCCGTCTGGCGTCGAATTCGACGCCTACATGGCTTTCTTCGGTTCGGGCTTCGCCGCCCAGAAGCCGGCCATGCTGCCCGAGGGGACCCCGGAGGATATCGTCTTCACCTATCGCAAGGCCTTCGAGGACGCCGTCAACGACCAGGAGCTCCAGGCGATCAAGGGCGATATTCTCGGCGACTATGTCCAGGCGGTCGGCCCCGACATCGAAAAGCTCTATGCCGTTGCCACCAGTGTGGAGCCCGCCGCCCGCGACTGGGTGCGGGAAATGCTGACCACGGACTACCAGGTGCAGTTCTAGTCTCCTCGGACCGCGGCCGACAGCGCGCCGCAGTCCGGCTTCGTTCGCCTCCCGGCACCGGCCGTCGCCCTTCCGGGCGGCGGCACGGCCGATCCTGAGGAACATGCCATGATCGACGTTCTCCTTCACGCCCTGCAGAACCTGTTTACCCTGACCAATCTCGGCTTCATGCTAGTGGGCGTCACGGTCGGACTGGTTGTGGGCATCCTGCCTGCCCTGGGCGGTATTGCAGGCATGTCGCTGCTCCTGCCTTTCGTCTATGGGATGGAACCTACCTCCGCGGTCGCCATGATGGTGGGCCTGCTGGCGGTCATCCCCACCTCCGATACGTTTTCGTCCATTCTGATGGGCATTCCCGGTTCGGCTGCCTCGCAGGCCACCGTGCTCGACGGGTTTCCCCTGGCGCGCAAAGGCGAGGCGGCGCGGGCCCTGAGCGCCTCCTTTTCGGCCTCGCTGGTGGCCGGGCTGTTTGGCGCCTTGTGCCTGACCGGCATTGTCATTGTCGCCCGCCCGCTCATTCTCAGCTTCAGCTCCGCCGAGCTCTTCATGCTGGCCCTATTCGGCCTGTCCATGGTTGGCGTCCTGGCCGGTAACAACCTAGCCAAGGGCGTTGCCGCATGTGCCCTGGGACTGGCCGTCGGCTGCATCGGCACGGCGCCCGCCGCGGGGGGCGAACGCATGTCGTTCGGGTCGCTCTACATGATGAGCGGGATTGAAATCACCATTATTGGCTTAGGCATCTTCGCCCTGCCCGAAGTGATCGATCTGTTGCGCTCCAATGCCAGCATTTCGAGCACCGGCAAGCTTGGCAAGGGCTGGCTCGATGGCCTGAAGGATACCTGGACACATCGTTTCCTGATGCTGCGGACGTCCGGCATCGGCGCCATGATCGGGCTGATACCGGGCCTGGGGGGCAGCGTCTCGGACTGGATTTCCTATGCCCATACCGTGCAGACCTCCAAGGACAAGTCGCAGTTCGGCAAGGGCGACATTCGCGGCGTGATCGGTCCCGAAGCGGCCAACAATTCCTGCGCCGGAGGCAACCTCATCCCGACCCTGCTGTTCGGCATTCCCGGCTCCGGCTCGATGGCCATCTTCCTGGCCGCCATGATCCTGATCGGCCTGCAGCCGGGCCCCGCCATGGCCGATCCCAACCGCGATCTCGACCTGACCTATACCGTGGTCTGGACTCTGGCCATCGCCAACGTCGTAGGCACCGCCGCCTGCATTCTGCTCTCACCCTCGATAGCACGACTGACAACGATACGGTTTGTGCTGTTCGCCCCGTTCATGATCCTGATCGTGACCTTTGGTGCCTATCAGGCCACGCGGTCTTTCGAAGACCTGATTGCGCTGCTGGTGGTGGGCCTGCTGGGCATTTTCCTCAAGCGCTTCGGCTGGCCGCGCCCGGCTTTCCTGATCGGCTTCGTGCTGGCGGGACAGGTGGAGACCTATTTCTACCAGGCCGTACAGTTCTATGGCTTCGCCTTCCCATTGCGTCCGGTGGCCATCGTCATCGCCGTGTTAACCGTGGTCTCGGTGTGGTTCTCGACGCGCAAGAGAAAGCCGACCGAACCGCTCGATCCGGCCATCGAGGCGCTCGACGAGCTCGAGGAAGAATCGAAATCGGTCGTCGCCAGCAATATCTGGCCGCAGGTGATCTTCACCGGCTTGACGCTTGGCTGGTTCGCCTTCGCGATCATCGACGGCTCGAGCAAGTCTTTCCTCGACAAGGTGTTCCCCATTACCGTGGGCCTTATCGGCGTCGGTGCCAGTCTGCTCGTGCTATGGCCGCAACTGATGGCGGCAACCGGCCGTCGGAAGATCGGTGGATCGTTCAACTTCGATCTCGATGCCAACCGAGCCGCGGACTTCTGGCCCTATGTCGCCTGGATTGTCGGCTTCATCCTGGCAACTGGCGTGGTTGGCTTCTTCCTCGCCTTGGTCGGTTTCTTCATAGGCTTCCTGCGGCTCGTGGCCAAGGCTGGCTGGCTCCAGACACTGGCGCTGACGGTGGGCGCCGTTGCGCTGATCCTGGTGCTCACCTCCATCCTCCGCATGAACCTGCCTGGCGGCCTCCTGCAGCACTACTTCTACGACGCATTGGTCTGGCCCCTCCGTTAGGGGGGCCGGACAACCCAGCGGACCATGCCCGCAAAATCTGCATACATATGCATTCAATATAGGATCAAAACTCAATGACCGCCCAGATCGCCATACCGTGCATCCTGATGCGAGGCGGCACCTCAAAGGGCCCATATTTCCGCGCCGATGACCTGCCATCGGACAAGGCCGAGCGGGATCGCGTTCTTCTGGCGGCAATGGGATCGCCAGATATAAGGCAGATTGACGGCCTGGGTGGCGCGGACACCCTCACCAGCAAGGTGGCCATTGTCAGCCGTTCTGATCGCGAAGGGGTGGATGTGAACTACCTGTTCGCCCAGGTGTCGGTAGACAAGGCCATCGTCGATACGGCCCCATCATGCGGCAACATGCTGTCGGGCGTAGGTCCCTTCGCCATCGAGTCGGGGCTGGTGCCCCTCACGGAAGGCACGACCAAGGTCGTCATCTACGACATCAATACCGAAAGCCAGATCGAGGCGATTGTCCGCACAGAAGACGGGCAGGTCGTCTATGACGGCGACGTCGCCATTGACGGCGTTCCCGGGACGGCCGCGCCGATCCGCCTCAACTTCATGAATATCGTGGGCTCCAAGACGGGTGCCCTACTGCCGACCGGCAAACAGGTGGAGCAGATCGACGGCATAGACGTGACCCTAGTCGATGTCGCCGTGCCAATGATGATCCTGCGGGCCAGGGATATCGGCAAGACCGGCTACGAGACGGCCGCCGAACTCGACGCTGACAAGGCATTTTTCGCGCGCATCGAAGCGATGCGGCGCGAGGCGGGGCTGCGCATGGGGCTGGGAGACGTCGCCAACAAGGTCGTGCCCAAGGTTGCCATCCTGGCTGAACCGAGATCGGGCGGGACGATCGCCGCGCGATATTTCGTGCCGCACAAGACCCACGCGGCCTTTGCCGTGACGGGCGGCCTCTGCGTCTCCTCCTGCGTCGCCATTCCCGGCACGGTGGCTGACGGTCTCGCCCGGGGCGCGTTGGATGCCGAGTGTATCGTGGTTATCGAACACCCCAGCGGCACGTTCGAGGTAACCCTGTCGCTGGTGCGTGCCGGCAATAGTATCGAAGTGCTGAGCGGCGGGGTCCTGCGGACCGCGCGCAAGCTGATGGCGGGGCATGTCTTCGTTCCTGCGACACCGGTTCCGGCATGAAGCTCCTTGTTCTGCCGGGTGATGGCATCGGGCCTGAAATCGTCTCATCCGCCACGGCCGTGTTGGCGGCCGTGGACCGACGTTTCGCGCTGGACCTCAGTTACCATCATCGCGACATGGGTCTCAAAACCCTCGCCGATCAGGGCACTACGCTGCCAGCCGACCTGCTAGACGTAGCTCGGGCGCATGACGGGGTTCTGCTCGGCCCGATCTCCCACCTGGACTATCCGGCGCGCGATCGGGGTGGCATCAATGTATCGGCCGCGTTCCGTGTCGGCCTTGACCTCTTTGCCAATATCCGGCCAGCACGCACCCGTGCCGGCGTACCCCATCGCGGCACGGAGATGGACCTGGTGATCATGCGCGAGGCTACCGAGGGCATGTATCCTGACCGCAACATGCTCGTCGGGACCGGTGAATACATGCCGGTCGAGGGCGTCGCGATCTCGATGCGCAAGGTCACCTGGATGGCGAGCGAACGCATCGCGCGCGCGTCGTTCGAGCTGGCGCGCAAGCGTCGCCGCAAGGTGACGGCGGTGCACAAGGCCAATGCCTTCGTGGTGACCGATGGCCTGTTTCTCAAGGCGGTCCGTCACGTTGCTGCGCAATATCCCGATGTCGCGCTCGAGGAGGAACTGGTGGACGCCATGGCGGCCCTGCTGGTGCGCGATGCGTCCCGCTACGATGTGATCTGCACCACCAATTTCTACGGCGACATCCTCTCTGATCTGGTTTCCGAACTCTCGGGCAGCCTGGGCCTGGCCGGATCGCTCAATGCGGGCGACAGCCTGGCGGCAGCGCAGGCGCAACACGGCTCGGCACCGGGCATTGCGGGACAGGACAAGGCCAATCCCACCTCGATGATCCAGTCGGCTGCCATGCTGCTCGATTGGTACGGCGCGCGCACGGACCGGCCCAATTTCGTCGCGGCAGCGGCGGCGATCCAGCAGGCCATGGATGTCGTGCTGGAGCATCCGCATCTGACGACGGCCGATCTCGGCGGTCCGTTGGGAACCAATGCCTACACGGCCGAAGTGATCGCGCGCCTCAGCTAGGGCTGGCGAGCACGCGAACCGGCCGGCCGGCACGCCAGGCCACTATGTCTTCGACGGTGTCGCGATAGAATGCCTCGTATGCCGCTCGTGTGACGAAGCCCAGATGCGGTGTCAGCACCGTGTTGGGGGCGTGTCGCCAGGGGCTGTCAGCTGGCAGGGGCTCGATCTCGAACACATCGATGCCGGCGCGGATTCGGCCGGACTCCAAAGCAGTCAGCAGGGCGGCTTCGTCGACCAGCGGTCCGCGCGACGTATTGATGAGCATGGCGCCCAGCTTCATCATTCCGATTTCGCGCGCACCAACGATGCCGCGCGTCGTGTCACCCAGTACCAGATGCAGCGATACGATATCCGCCCGGCCGAACAGGTCCTCCTTGCTGACTGCCTGAACGCCGACCTCGTCGGCGCGGTCCTGCGTGAGGTTCGGACTCCAGGCCATGACATCGAGCTCGAAGGCCCGGGCGATCGGAACCATCGCGCGGCCCAGCTTGCCCAGTCCCACTAGGCCCATTGTCTTGCCCGCTATGGCTTCGCCAAGCGTCTGCTGCCATTGCCCTGCCCGCAGATTATGATCCTCCGCCGGGATGGAGCGGGCGAGGGCAAGGATCAGGCCCCAAGCCAGTTCGGGCGTAGCCGCTGCCGATTGGCCGGGGATGGGTGTGGCATACGGTGATCCCCTGCGCCGCCGCGGCTTCGAGGTCGATGGTCCGTGTCCGCCCGCCCGTCACCACCACCAGCTTGAGCGCCGGCAGGCGCCGGATAAGACTTGCCGGCAGCGCAAGTCGCTCGCGCATCAGGCAAAGAACGTCAAACTCGGCCAGGGCGGCAGCCGCCGCGGCTTCATCGGCAAAGGGAGCGTTGAACACCGTCACCTGGACATCGCTTCCCAGCGAGGCCCAGTCGGCAGTTGCAATGCAACCGCCTGGTAGTCGTCCAGGATGGCGACGCGCAATGTCATCCGATGCTGCCGGGATGGATGTCGCGGTGGGCGACCCGCTGGCAGACGCGCAGCATGGTGTCCTGGCGGGTACCGAGCATCCGATAGGTCTGGTATCGCCTGATCGAGTCCAGATGGACATCGACGGCATGAACCGCTTGCGCCATGAAACGGCCGATCTGCATTTGGGCCTCCTTGCGATCATCAGCCACACATAGATAGGCTTCCCGCCGGCAGGCAGGCAGTGCCAATAGCACGAAGGGGTCATCTTCGGCCGGCATGGGAAACGGGGGTGGCGCGCGATCCGGTCTCTGCATACAAGTGGGCACAGTCAGTACTGGGGTCGATCCATGTCCAACACAACCGAACCGGGCAAGACGCGAGGGCAAAATGCCTATGGAGCCATTCTGGCGGCGATCAGGGACGGGATATATCGGCCGGGTGACGCAATACGCGAGGAAGAGGTTGCCAGCCGTATCGGCGTCAGCCGTACGCCGGTCCGCGAGGCTTTGGGCCGCCTGCAGGAGAAGGGTCTTGTCGAGGCTGCCCAGGGCCGGGGCGTCGCGGTCGCCATCCTATCGACCAGCCAGGTTTTCGAGCTTTATGCCATCCGCCAGGAAATGGAGGGCCTGGTTGCGCGCTTCGCCGCCCAGCATGCCACCACGGCCGAGATGGACAACCTGGCGCGCATCAACGACCTGTTCGGGAACGCGTCCGACAACCCCAGGCGGGCCGCCGAGCTCAATCGGCAGTTCCATGCCCGCCTCTACGATGCAACGCGCAATCGCTATCTGCGCCAGATGGTTGAGGGGCTGCAGGAGACCATTGCGCTGTTGCCGACGACCACCTTCGTCCAGCCGGGGCGTACCGAAATCGCCCGCGAGGAACATGCCGAGATCATCCGGGCCATCCGGGAGCGCGACACGGAGCGGGCCGAAACGGCCGCTGTCCGGCACATTCAGCGCGCGCTGGAAACCCGCCTCGCGATCAGCGAGGATCGGCCGGCCATCTAGGCCGGTCTGAGCCAAGACGAACGGGGCCGCGATGCCATCGCTGTGGCACCGGCCCGACCTGCAACGCCGGCGACAAGGCACGCACGAGGCCGAAGGGCGTCTCGTATTCGGCCGTCAGGTCGGCAGTATCCTCAGCGACGGGATTTGTGGCGGGGAGGTCGGTATCGTCGCCCAGCCGGTCGCGCCACGTCCACATCCATTGTGCCGTACCTGCCAGGGAGAGGTCGACGGCCCAGTTCCCGCCGGTTTCGACCGAGCGGATCAGCGCCACCATGGCGCCGAAGGCGGCAAGATAGCCTGTGAGATAGTCCAGCGGCTGGCAGGGCAGCAAGGCCGGCTCGCCATTCCGGCCCGGCATGGCGAGGCCCATTGTCGCCTGGACCAGACTGTCGTAGCCGCGGCGATCCGCCCAGCCGGTTCCGCCGGGAAATGCCGACAGGTCGACGCTGACCAGGCCGGGCCGCCGGGCGAACATTTCCTGCCGCGTCAACCCGCGCCGGCCGAGACTTTGCGGCCGGTAGGCATCGATGAAAACGTCCGCCTCGTCCAGCAGCGATAGCAGTGTGTGGTAGTCCGCCGGGTCACGCAGGTCCAGGTAGCTCGATAGCTTGCCGAAGCCCGTATCGATGACCAATGACTCGATAAAGGGCAGGTCGGGCCGGCTCACCAGCATGGTGGTGGCGCCGTGTTCGGCCAGCGTGCGGCCGGCCATCGGACCGGCGATCACCCGCGAGAAGTCGAGGACTTTTAGGCGCCCCAGCGCCGTGCCATCGGCCGTCGGCGGCCAGACCCGGCGTGGCGCGTCCCCGCAGGAGACGACCGAAAGCACCGGCGTGTCCGAAACCGCCGCGGCAAGCGGTGTTGCCTGCCACTGTTCCCGGCTTCGAACCTTCGCCGCGCACAGCCCGCGCTCGATTGCTTCTGCCTCGATGTCGGAGGCATTGCGCGCCGCGACCACCAGGCGCACCGCTTCGGGGTCGTTGCCAGTGCCGAGCATGTCGAGCAGTCCGTCGCGCAGATGCGGGAAATTGCCGTGCAGATAGACGTATTCGCCATTCCGCGCCGGATAAAACCCTGTGAAGGGATCGCGGAACTTGGCATTGCGGCCGTCGCGCTGCAAATAGCTGGAGCTGCACATGGCCAGTTCTGCGGCGCGCGAGCTGAGCCTGACATCCGGTCGTTTCCCCGTGCGCAGCGTCTCGATATGCGAGGCCGCCAGGCCCACGGCAGCAAGGACGGCCATGGCCATCGGCGCGATCGGCCAGGGGGTCGCCAGCACCTTCCTGTCCCATTCGAGGTGGAGGCGGTCGAGCAGAGCATCGTCCCAACCGGCCTGCCGCAACAGGTGTTCGAGTATGGCCTCGACGCTCACCGTACTGCCACCTCGCCCCGCATCAGCAGGCGCGCCGTGCGCAGCACGGAAGCTGAGCGGGCATGCCATCGGCCGGCATCCCGTAAAACGTCGGCGCCGACCTCGACGATGCCGGATGGATTGCCGACGCGGATCGATCCCGCACGGCGATCGCGCGCGGCAAGCCGGGCTGCCAGCGTTCCATCGATGCGGGCGGCGACGGCGAGGCACATGGCGCCGGTCAGCGTCACCGCGCCATGCACCCTTTCCATGGATATGATCCTGATGCCGATGTCATGCTCCGCAGCGCGGACCACCTGCCCGCTCAGGGTCGCGACATCGGCGGGACCGGAGATCATCGCCACCTTGGGATTGGCGAGGCCGACGGCATCGGGTGTCGCCCCCAGTCCCATCCGCACGCCGGCCACGCGCCGTATTTGGTCGAGCCGCGCCATCACGTCACGGCGCTGTTCGATTGCCGCAGGCAGTTCGGTCCCGGTCAGCCCCAGGCTGGCAGAGGCCACGAACACTACCGGATTGCAGGCATCGACAAGCGACACCTCATATGCCGTTCCATCCACCTCGATGGTTTCGAGCTCGGTGCCGCTGGGCAGCAAGGCGGGAGTCACCGTTGCCCCGGGATCAAGGAAATCGAGCGTGATTGGCGCGCCTGTGCCGGCCACCCCACCGATCGCACAGGCCCCTTCCACCACGGCAAGGCCGCCCGCAACCGCGAAACGGGCGTGGATCAGCTTGCGTGTATTGACCTGGTGGATGCGGATGGTCGCCATGCCGTCTTCGACCCGGACCAGCCCCTCGTCGACCGCAAAGGGGCCGATGGCCGAGGAGAGATTGCCGCAATTGGCACCCCAATCCACGACCGGCTGCGAAATGGCGACTTGCGCAAAGGTATAGTCGATATCGGCGCCGGGGATCGTCGGCGGCCCGACAATGGCAGCCTTGGAGAGCGAGGAGACGCCGCCGCCCATCCCATCGAGCTGCCGCCCGAACGGGTCTGGGCTGCCAAGGATGGCCAGCAGCATGCGATCGAGCTGGGCAGGGTCCGCAGGGCAGTCGCGCGCATGCAGCATCACGCCCTTGCTCGTGCCGCCCCGGTAGAAAGCCGCCTTGACGAAACGCTGCTTCATGTCATTGCGCGGCCGCGCCATAGCCAGCGCGGCGCCCAAAAACCGCGCCGGATGTGAGACCCGATCCACCCGGATAGCCGTTGAAGAACACGCCGCCGACCAGCTCACCGCAGGCAAAGAGCCCGGGGATTTCGTGCCCCTCTTCGTGAACGACTCCGCCCCTATCGCTCACCTGCAATCCGCCATAGGTGAAGGTTATGCCCCCGGTTACGGGATAGGCCCGGAATGGACCTTTATCGATCTTCTGAGCCCAGTTCGATTTGGGAAGCGTCAGCCCCTTCGTGCCCTTGCCATCCCTGACGGTCGGATCGAAGGGCACGGCATCGTCAACGGCGGCGTTATAGCCGTCTATCGTACGACGCAGCTTGGCCTTGTCCTCGACGCCGTCGAGTTTCTCGATCAATGCGTCGAGCGTTGCCGCTTCAACATAATGAGCATCGGCGAAATGATATTCCTCGTACAGGAGGTGGTTGATCTTGGAATCGAAGATCTGCCAGGCGAAGTGGCCAGGCTGCTCGATGATTGCGCGCCCGAACTGGGCATAGGTATAGTTGCGGAAGTCCTTGCCCTCGTCGACAAAGCGCTCGGCTTCCGCATTGACCATGATGCCGAGGAAGTAGCAGATCTTGCGATAGTTCTTGCGCTGGTCGTGCGGCAGGTCGAGATTGCCGTATTCCGGCATGTGCAAATCCATCGGGGTCGCGTGGCAGCCCTCGTACAGGCCATGGGCCCGCGCCCCAAGCTTGAAAGCCATTTCCAGGCCGGCGCCGGTATTGAACGGGGTGCCGCGCACCTTGGCCTTGCCCCAGTCCTCGCCGATATATTTTTCGCGCAGCGCCTTGCTGGCCTCGAAGCCGCCGCAGGCGAGCACGACAGCCCTGGCGCGGATGTCTTCGCGCTGGCCGGCGTCGTTTTCGGTCACCACGCCGCAGACGCGACCCTCCTCGACGATCAGGTCGATTGCCGCGCAGTCGAAGCGGATTTCGCCACCCAAGGCACGCAGGGCCTTCATCTCCGATTCCACCAGGCCGACGCCTTCATGCCGGGCGGCCAGCGTCAGGCCGCCCCAGAAGATGTGTTTGCCGTCCTTCTGGAAGGTCTGGCGTGAATAGATCGGCTCGAACCGCACGTCATGCGACGCCAGCCAGGCCATTGTGGGATAGCTCTGCGCCACGAGGTACTGCTGTTCCGGGCTGAGCGGCCGGCCATCATTGAAGCCCAGCAGGTCCTTGCTGAAATGCTCGGACGTATAGGCGCCGAATTCTGTGTCGGGCAGCCGGTGATCGTCAGGGTTCTGCAGCAGCGGCAGGAGATCCTGCTTGCCGTCATAGGCGAAGCGCATCGCGCCGGCGGTATATTTGGAATTGCCGCCTGCCATGTCCTCGGGCGCCTTTTCGATCACGAGGACCGTCGCGCCGCGTTCCTTCGCCGCCAGGCCGGCACATAGAGCGGCATTGCCCGAACCGACAACGATTACGTCATAATCAGACATCACGGCATCCTTTTGTATACAAATGTGCGCAATAACTAGCGGCGCAGTCGGGCCGCGTCAAGGCACCCTCCCCCGTTGCGGTGGCAGCGAATCCGCCTCTGGTCGTGGCGGGCGCATGTGCCGCCTGGCCAAGATGCTTGTAGGTTACTCTATCCCTAAAGGCCCGGACCTCACTGTCGGAAGAAGATACGATGACCAACACCGCTACCGGCGCGCCGCCGCAGCCGATATTGCCTATGCAGGACCGGAATGAGGGCACGCGGGGAAATGCTCGATCCGCTCGACGGTTGCGTCTCGCGGCCATCAGGCCGACATTACGCCAACGTGTTATGGTCCGGCGCTCAGGGCAGAGCCGACCGAGGGAGTGCGGCTGACAGATCAGCTACGCCGATAATTCCGGCGTCGCCGCCCAGTGCTGCCGGTTGGATATTCGGGCGCAGATGGTCGGGTTCCAGCGACAGCCGGGCGACCAGGTGGTCACGAAATTGCGGCAGCATGCCGATGCCACCGCCCAGCACCACGACCTGCGGATCGATCAATCTTTGCAGATCGCCCAGGGCTACAGCCAGGTCCTTGACCACCTGGTCGAGCAAGGCCCCTGCCCATGGCAGGCCATTTTCGACGGCTGCGAAAATCTCATGTGTCGTGGCGGCATGGCCCAGAGCGGCTGCCGACGCGACCATGCCGAAACCCGAAGCGCGCGCTTCGAGACGTTCCGCCGCCGGTGCACCTCTGATCTGACCCAGGCTGCCGGCAAGGCCATTGGCGCCCTGCAGCAGCCTGCCCTGCAACACGATCCCGCCGCCAATGCCCGACGACACGGTGACAAATACCATGTCCCGCGCGCGCCCGGCCCCATGGCGATACTCGCCCCAGGCCGCGGCCTGCGCATCGTTTAGGGCGATGGCCGGCGCACCGAACAGCGTGGTCAGCCGCTGGGCCAGCGGCGTGCGCTCGGGAATGGCCAGCGTGCGCGGATTGAGCGCCGACCAGTGACCATCCCATACGACGCCGGTCACGGCGGCGCCGACAGCGTCGTAGCGCCCCTGCCAGTCGGAAGCCAACAAGCCGATCGTGCTGAACCATGCATCCGTCCCAACGCCCTGCGGCGTCTTTATCGCCTGCCGTTCGAGAATTTCCCCGTTTCGGACCAGCGCCGCCAGCGTCTTGGTTCCGCCGACATCGAGCGCCAGCACCGTGGCCTTGCTGCCGCTGACCGCCTCATCCACGGCACTACGGAACCATTCGGTGACGTGCTCGGTGCGCGTGATGGCCGAGCCGACACAGACCGCACTGGCGCCTGCGGCAATGGCCGAGGCTGCCGCGGCGGGGGTATTGTAGCGTCCCTCGGCCACGACCACGCCGCCCAGCCGGCGGCAAGCCGCCACGAAATCGAGGTCGGGCCCGGCCGGAACAGGCCCGCCGGTATAGCCCGACATGGTAGTGCCCAGAATATCGAAGCCGAGCCGGCTGGCGATCCTGGCTTCCGCTTCCGTCGCCAGGTCGGCCATCGCCAGAGCTCCGGCGGCGTGGATGGCCGCCAGCAGGTCGGCCACCGGCACCGGACGGACCCGGTCGGTGCCATCAACGGCGATGACCGTCGCTCCGGCCGCTGCAAGCGCCTTTACGTCATCGATGAACGGGGTGATGCGCACCGCGCTATCCGGCAGGTCGCGCTTGATAATGCCGATGATCGGCAGGTCGCAGGCCCTGGCCACGGCCGCCACATTGTCCGCACCCTCGATGCGCAGGGCACGGGCGCCTCCATTGCGGGCGGCCTGAGCGAAGGCGACGATAGCGGGGATCGTATCGAGCGGACCACCATCGACCGGCTGGCAGGAAACGATCAGGCCACCCTGGAGATCGGTCAGGAATTGGGCATTGTGCGGCACGGATCGCTGTCCTTCAGGCGTCAGAGAATGTCGTCGCGAATGCAGGCGCGCAGATGCCCCGGCGCCACCTCGCGCAAAGCCGGAACGTCGCCGGCACAGGCCTCGATGGCAAACGGGCAACGCGTGCGGAACACGCAACCCGACGGCGGATTAGCCGGGCTCGGAATATCGCCGGTCAGGATCTGCCGCTGCGGGCGCGTCGCCGAATCGGGCGAGGGAATGGCCGAGAGCAGCGCCCGTGTATAGGGGTGGCTGGGCCTGGCATAGAGATCGGCGGCGGGCGCCATTTCCATGATGCGGCCGAGATAGAGCACGATCACCGTGTCGCAGATATATTCCACCACCGCCAGGTCATGGGAAATGAACAGCATGGTCAGGCCCAGGCGGGTCTGCAGGTCGCGCAGCAGGTTGATGACCTGCGCCTGGATCGACACGTCGAGCGCCGAGACCGGCTCGTCGGCCACGATGAAATCCGGCTCGAGCGTCAACGCCCGGGCAATGCCGATGCGCTGGCGCTGGCCGCCGGAAAATTCATGGGCGTAGCGGTCGAAGGCGTCGACCGGCAGTTCCACCGCCATCAGCGCCTTTTCCGCGCGGGCACGCCGCTCGGCTCGCGTGCCGATGCCCTGGATGTCGAGCCCTTCGGTCAGCACCTGCCCGATGGTCATGCGGGGCGACAGGCTCGCGAAGGGGTCCTGGAAGATATACTGCATCTTGCGCCGCTGATGGCGCAATTGCGCGCCCGAGAGCGTGGTGACATCGACGCCGTCGAGCATGACCTGGCCGCTGGTCGGCTCGATCAAGCGCAGCACCGAGCGGCCGATCGTGGTCTTGCCGGAGCCGGATTCGCCGACCAGGCCGACCACCTGCCCGCGGGGAATGTCGAAGGAAATATCCTGCAGCGCCTTGACCACCGCCCCCCGGGAAAAGGCGGCCGGCTTGAAATGCTTGGAGAGGTTTCTGACCGATAGATAGGGCTGTTGCGTCATCAGAGTTCCTGCCAGCGGATGCAGCGGCTTTTCTGCGTCGGCGTCGTCTCGACCAAAGCCGGCATGGCGGCGCTGCAGGCGGCGATGGCGTAGTCGCAGCGATTGGCAAAGGCGCAGCCCTTGGGCAGGTTGCGCAGTGACGGCACATTGCCGCGAATGGTGGGCAGGGGCGTGCCGGCGCGTTTGAGCTCGACCGCCTGGCCCAGCCGGGGCACCGAGCGCAGCAGGCCCTTGGTATAGGGGTGCCGAGGATGGGCGAAGACCTCCGCCACTGGCCCCGACTCGACGATCCGGCCGGCATACATCACCACGACCCGGTCAGCGATCTCGGCCACGACACCCAGATTGTGCGTCACGAACAGGATGCCCATGCCGCGCTCGCGCTGCAGCTTCTGCAACAGATCGAGGATCTGGGCCTGGATCGTCACGTCGAGCGCCGTGGTCGGCTCGTCGGCAATCAGCATGCGCGGATCGCAAGCCAGCGCCATGGCGATGGTCACCCGCTGCCGCATGCCGCCAGAAAGCTCGTGCGGATATTGCTGCGCCCGGCGGGCGGGGTCGGGAATGCCGACATCGGCCAGGAGGCGCACGGCATCGGCCGCCGCCTCGCGATGCGGCTTGCCCAGATGGATGCGGATCGGCTCGGCGATCTGCTCGCCCACGGTATAGACGGGGTTGAGGCTGGTCATGGGTTCCTGGAACACCATGCCGATGTCATTGCCCCGAATCTGGCGCAGGGTTTCGTCGGACATGGCGGCAAGGTCGATGACCTCGCCGCTCTTGCGCGACAGCATGACCTTGCCGGCGGCGATGCGGCCCACGCGCCTGGGCAGCAGGCCCATCACCGACAGGCTCGTCACTGACTTCCCCGACCCGGATTCGCCGACCAACGCCACGGTTTCACCAGCGGCGATGGTCAGTTCCATGTCTTCGACGGCGGCAATGTCGGCGCCGCCGATCCGGAACACGGTCCGCAGTCCAGCAATGTCGAGGATCGGGGCGCCCATGGTCAGCCGAGTAGTCCGACGGCTTTGAGCACGGCGTCGACCTTGGCCGTTTCTTCGTCATTGAGGTGGCGCTGCGGTCGCGCCATGGTGTTGTTGGCAATGATGCCGAGTTGGCGCATCGCGGTCTTGAAGGCACCGACACCGGCCGAACCGGCGCTGGTGCGGGCCGTCGAAATCCAGACAATCTCGAACAGCTTGCAGAGTCGCTCCTGCTCAGCACGCGCGCCGGCGAGATCGCCTGCCTGCACCAGGTTCCACAATTTGACATAGCCATGCGGGTCGACATTGGCGAGGCCAGGCACGACTCCGTGGGCGCCCATGGCCAGCACACTATCAACCACGATTTCCGAGCCGGTCATGCCGAAGAAATCGGCATCGTCCTGCATGTCGGCGAGCACATAGCGCAGGTTGCCGTCGTCGCCGCTCGAATCCTTGAGACCAACGATGGCGCCTTCCTTGGCCAGCGTCACCGTGGTCTTGCGGTCGAGCTTCAGCCCCACGCAGACCGGAATGTCATAGGCGATGACGGGCAGGTCCACCGCATCCTTGATGTAGCGGAAGTGGTCCACGGTCTCGGCCTGGTTGGTCCGCGTGTAAAAGGGCGCGGTCACGACCACGGCAGCGGCGCCGGCCGCCTTGGCGATGCGCGAATGCTTGATGACGCGGTCGGTGGTGGGGTCGATCGTGCCGACCAGCACCGGAACGCGGCCATCGGTGACCTTGATGGCATGTTCGACAATGGCCTGGCGGGTTTCTGAATCGTGGAACACCACTTCGCTGGTCGAACCGAGCACGAACAGGCCGTGGACACCGGCATCGATCAGGTTTTCGAGCACCCGGGTAAAGGACGCATAGTCCACGGTGAAATCGGTGTTGAGTGGCGTTACGACGGGAGGGACGACGCCGGTAAACAAGGGCATTTCAGAAACCTTCAGGGTCAGTTGAGAGCGGAGCGAGGGTCGAACGCGTCGCGCAGGCCGTCGCCAATGAAATTGATGGCCAACACGGTCAGCACCAGGGCCGCGCCGGGGAACATCCATTGCCAGGGATATTGTTCGAGCACGACGGTGGAGCGCGCCAGGTTGAGCATATTGCCCCAACTGGCCTCGGGCGGCGCGATGCCCAGTCCGAGGAAGGACAGGCCCGCTTCGAGCAGGATGGCATTGGCGACCTGCAGAGTGGCGTAGACCACCAGGATGTCGATGCAATTGGGCAGACCGTGCTTGAACAGCAGATGGGGCACGCCGGCGCCCATGCCGCGCGCCGCCACGACGAAATCGCGCTCGCGCAGTTCGAGGAGACGCGCGCGCACCATGCGCGACAAAGTGGGCCAGGACAGTAGTGAGATCACCAGAATCGTCGGCGTGATGCCGGTGCCGGCAATCGAGGCGAGGACCAGCAAGAAAATCACCGGCGGCAGGGTCATGGCGAGATCGACCAGCCGCATGAGCGAGGCATCGACGACCCGACCACCGAAGCTGGCAAAGGAGCCGACGAGGAAACCGATGACGGTGGAAATCGCCACCGAGACGACGGCCACGATCAGCGAGACCCGGCCGCCCTGCAACAACCGCGCCATAACATCGCGGCCCACGCCGTCGCTGCCCAACCAATGTTCAGGCGACGGCCCCTTGTTGAGCGCGCGCAGGTCGATCTCATTTGGCCCCGAGCCCCACCACCAGTCATAGGTGATGATGGCCACAAGGATGGGCAGGAAGATCGCCAGCCCGACCATGGCCGCGCGATTGCCGAAGAAGCGCTCGATGGAGCGGCGGGTCGGACCCTTGGTCCGTTCGATGGGGGCGGTCGCTGCATCGGTCATGTCAGGCCACCTGGATGCGCGGATCGACCGCGGCGTAAGTGATATCGGTCAGCAGGTTCACCGCGATCACGCAAGCGCCAACGATCAAGGTGGCGCACATGATGACGGGGTAGTCGCGCGTGTTGACCGCATTGACCAAGAGCAGGCCCATGCCCGGCCAGTTGAAGACGCTTTCGAGGAAGATAGCGCCACCGACTGCAATGCCGATGGTCGAGCCGATCAGGGTGACCACGGGCAGCAGCGCATTGCGCGTGGCATGCTTGATGATGACCCAGAATTCTCGGACGCCCTTGGCGCGGGCGGTGCGCACATAGTCCTGGTTCAGCACTTCGAGCAGCGATGAGCGCATATAGCGCATGATCAGCGCGGCATGGCCGATGGAGAGCAGGAAGGCCGGCAGGATGAGATGCGACAGCAGGTCGGACACGGAAAATGGGGCGCCCGGCGTCAACATGCCGCCCGAAGGCGCCCAGCGCAATTGTACCGAGAAGAAATAGAGGCCGAGCAAAGCGGTGAGGAAGGCCGGGCTCGATATGCCAATGGAGGAGGCGACCGAGAGGGCGACATCGGTCGCCGAATTGCGACGTACGGCGCTGACAATGCCGGCGGCGATGCCCAGCACGATGGCGAGCAGCATGCCCGTCCCCATCAGCAACACCGTCGGCCCGATGCGCTCGAGCACCAGCGGCAGCACGGGCACGCCGGCGCGCTGGATGGAAAAGCCGAAATCGCCTGATATGGCGGCCCGCAGCCAACCGAAATATTGCACCGGCAGCGGCTGGTCGAGCCCCAGCCTTGTTCGCAAGGCAGCGAGTTCATCCATCGAGAGCGGCGCGGCAGGATTGATATAGGCGTCGATGGCATCACCCGGTGCCAGGCGTAGCAGCACGAAGACGAGGACGCTGAGAGCGACCAGCATCAACAGTCCGATGCCGATACGGCGTGCGATGTAGTTCAACATGACCAGGTCCGGTGTGGATGGAAGGCGGCGCGGATCGTCCGCGCCGCCATGTGCAGAGGAGAACCGCGCTTACTTGATATCCCAGAGTTCAGGATGGGCGGCGAAGGGGCCACCAGCCGGCGCCGGCGTCCAGACGAAGTCGACCAGGTCGGCAGATGCCACGCCATAGCGATTGGCGACCCACATGGTGGCCCAGGGCAATTGCTCGTTCATCACCTTGCAGACGTCCTGCCAACGGGCATCGACCTGGCTGGCATCGGTCTCGCCGATGGCGGCGTCGAAAGCGGCGCTCAGATCGTCGAACTCGATGCGCATGATGTTGGCGCCGGCCGGCGGCAATTGCGACTTGTTGAGGCCGACATTGATCCCCGCCGGGTTGGGCCCGTTCTGCAGGCCCGCATAGATCAGCGGGAATTCGTTCCAGTCAGGGTTGTTCTCCTGATAGACGGTGCCGTTATAGGTCGGCACGTCGACCACGCGCGGTACGACATTGACGCCGACCTGGGCCAGCATGGCCTGCACTGCAGCCATCACATTGGCGGCCTGGGGCGAGCCGTAATAAGTCAGCCAGGTGATCGGCTTGTCGCCGTTGATCTCGGCCCAGCCGGCTTCGTCGAGCAGCGCCCTGGCCTTTTCCGGATCATAGGCGTAGTCGTTGAGACCATCAGGCACCAGATGGGGCGCGACATAGCCGCAATTGGCGAGCTTGGCGGCACCACCATAGAGGCTTTCCACGATCGCGGCGCGGTCGATGGCATACATGAAGGCCTGGCGGACACGAACGTCCTTCCACAGATCAACCTTCTGGTTGAAGCCGATATAGTTGACCACATAAGAGTCGCCTTCGATGACCCTGAAGGCCTCGTTGCCGGCAAAGGTCGCAGCATCTTCCGGTTCGACATAGGTGAACTGGATTTCACCGGCGCGCAGCGCGGCCACCGCGGCAGCCGGGTTCTCGAAATAGCGGTTGATCAGCCGGTCAACCTTGGGTGCGCCGCCACGATAGTCCTCGTCAGCCGCCAGTTCGACATACTGGTCGGTGACATATTTGGTGAACTTGAAGGGGCCGGTGCCGATCGGGGTGGTCGACCACCAGGTGCTGGTGGCGATGCTCTCGGGCGCGACCGAAGCCAGGGCATGCTCGGGCAGGATCATGACCTGGGCCAGCACCGACAGCAGGCCACCATCAGCCTCCGACAGTGTCACGACGACAGTACGATCATCGGGCGCCTCTACATTGGCGACCTTGCCCAGGCGACCGGTAAAGACGCTGCCCGAGGCGGCGTCGCGGATCAGGTCGAGGGTGAACTTGACGTCGGCAGCGGTGAAGGCCTCGCCATCGTGCCAGGTCTCTTCGGCCAGGTTGAAGGTATAGGTCAGCATGTCTTCGCTGACAGTGTAATCGGTGGCCAGAGCGCCCTCGATGGCGTTCAGTTCCGCATTATAGATTACCAGCGGCTCGAAATAGGTGTTGAGCCAGGTAAAGCCACCGGTGGCGGCGAGCGGATTGAAGTTCTTGGGGAACCCGCCAGGACCGACATCGAAACCGCCGGTAATGGTCTTCGCATCCTGCGCGAAGGCCGGCGTGGTGAGTGCAGTGGCACCAAGCAGCAGGCCACCAATGGCCAGGGCTTGCGTGATCGTCCTGATATGCATGGTTTTTCCTCCCCGGAAAGATCAGGCTTTGGATGGTTCTGTGCGGTTCCTGGCAATGACCTGCTGGATGCCGCGGTAGTGATCGTCCAGGCGCTTGCGCGCCTGCTCCACGTCCTTGCGAGCGACCGCTTCGACGATTTCGTGATGGTCCCGCCACGTATCGAGCGGTTCAGGGTTGTCGAGATCGTTGAAGTTGGAGGCCTTGTTGAAGGCCGTCCAGAAGATATCGATCAACGCGCTCAACATGTGATTGTTCTGGCAGCGGAACAGCAATTGGTGGAAGCGCTGGTCCTCCTCGGCGAAGCTCTCCTGCCGCTCCGCCCGCACCTTCATGCGCGCCGTGACATCACGCAAAGCGGCCAGATCCGCCTCGCTGATCATGGCGATGGTCTTGCCGATCAGCCCGGTCTCGAGCACGCGGCGGATTTCGCGCAATTCCTCGACGTCGCGCAGCGAGTCCTGCAAGCCATAGGCCAGGTTATCGAGCAGCGGCTTGAAGGAGAATTCCTTGACGAAGACGCCGATGCCGCGCCGCGTCTCAAGGATGCCCAGCGATTCCAGCGCCTTGATCGCCTCGCGCATGGAATTGCGCCCGACGCCCAATTGCTGGGCCAGGAAAGTTTCGGGCGGCAGAGGATCGCCGGCCTTGAGCTGATTGGCCTCGATATATTCCTTGAGACTCTCCTGCACTGTGACGTGAAGGAGAGGGGCCCGGCTCAACGGCGTCATCGCTTTCAAATTCGACATCGTGGTCCTCGTTTATCTGTTCCAGCTTTCTGGGCAGCACAGATCAACACCGTCAACGCTTGTTGTATAGCGACATATGGGATATCCTGCAAGTCGATATTGGATAGGTGGCAAAAGCATGAAGATTGCGCTGTTCGGGACCAGTCATTGGCACGCGGAAATGCACCTGGACGCAGCCCGCGCGGCGGGGGCGTTGGTGGTCGGCGTGTGGGACGAAAACCCCGCCCATGCGGCTGCCTTTGGAAAGAAACATGCCCTGCCGGCGGTGGAGGATATCAGCGACGGCCTGATCCTGGCACCTGACCTGGTCGTGCTTATGGGTCATCCGACCACCCTGCCCGCCCGCGCGCAGGCACTGATCGAAGCCGGCATTCCCCTGATTCTTGAAAAGCCCGCTGCCAGCAACACAGCGGCCATCGCGGAACTGGCGCAACTGGCCGCAAAAAGAAAAGGCTTTGTCGGGGTGCCGCTGCCCAACCGCTTCGGGCCGATTTTCCATGCTCATCGTCAATTGCAGGAAGCCGGTCGCGCCGGCAGGCTTGCCCATGCCAGTTTCCGGCTGGTGAATGGCCCGCCGGAGCGCTATCGGCAGGATGCCGTGGGCTGGCTGCTCGATCCCGCCATTGGCGGCGGTGGCGCCTTGCGCAATCTGGGCATTCACGGCGTCGATGCCGTATTGAGCCTGGCGGAGGGGCCGGTGACCCTGGTCTCGGCCAGTATCGGCAATCGCATCCATGACGAGGCCGTGGACGACCATGCCCTATTGGTGTTGACCGACGCGGCCGGCGCGCTGTTCACCGTCGAGGCCGGCTATACCTATGCCTCGATGGCGCCCGGCGGCGAATTCGAATGGCGGCTGGTCACGGCGAACGCCACCCTAGTGGATCGAGGCGACAATGCCAGTAGCGTGACGCTGGATGACGCGAGCACGCGCGCGTTGCCGCCCGAACCGACAGCCACCCGCTATCGGCTGTTCATGGCCGATACACTGCAGCGCCTGCGCGACGGCCGCCCACCGGCAATCACCCTCAACGACTATCTCGCGGCGATGACCCTCATCGATGCCGCATATACAAAGGCAAGATCATGATTGGAATTGGTATCATCGGCGCCGGACATTTTGGCGCGGTGCATGCAAAGGCAATGGCCGAGGTCGACGGCGTGCAGCTCGTCGCCAGTTGCCGGGAAGACCGGGCAGCCGCCGAGCAGTTCGCGCAGGAGCATGGCGGCAGCGCCTATTCCGACTGGCGCCAGCTTCTCGCTGATCCCAAAGTCGATGCCGTCGTCATTGCCACGCCGCACCACCTGCATGAAGAGATCGCGATCGGCGCGGCCGAGGCCGGCAAGCACATCCTGCTGGAAAAGCCGATGGCGCCGACCACCCGTGCCTGCGACGCCATCAATGCGGCTGTCGCCAAAGCGGGCGTGCAGCTCATGGTCGGCCATGTGATGCATTTTGCCCTGCCCTGTCTCAAGGCGAAGGAGGTCCTCGACTCCGGCGTGATCGGCAAGCCGGTGCTGGGATCGAGCTGGATGATCAAGTTGTGGATGGAGAGCAATCGCCGCGACTGGCACAAGAATACCGCCTCGGGCGGCGGCATGCTGATGACCGCCGGCATCCATGCGCTGGACCGGCTGGTCTGGCTGATGGGGCAGGACGTGGTGGGCGTCAACGCCCTGGCCGGCACCTTCTTTCACGAGCAGCAGGCCGATGACAGCGCGCTGATCGGGCTGCGCTTCGCCAATGGCGGCATCGGCCAGGTGCAAAGCGTCGGCTACCGCAACGGCGCGGTCGGCTTTGCCATGGACCTGGTCTGCGAAAGCGGCACGCTGCGCATCGATTTCGACAAAGGCGTTTCGATCGGGCGCGACGCCGTCTGGACACCGGTGCCGGATTCGATCGAGGCCGACTGGATGCATCACGCGGTGGTGCGCGAATGGCGGGCCATGCGCGACGCCATAGCCGGCATCGCGCCCGTGCCCGTTGACGGTGCGTATGCCCGCCAGATTGTGGGAATTATCGAAGCGGCACATCAGGCCAATGACCAAAAGCGGGAAATCGAGATCGGCCATGGCTAGCCAATCGACCGGGCAGCTCGCCCGAGCCTATATCGCGGCGCATCGCGACCCGAGCAAGCCGGTGCCGGCCGCCGCCTTGCAGGCGCTGGACGCCACCGGCGCCATGGCGGTGCAGGGCGAAGTGCTGCGGCAATTGGGCGAGACCGCCTCGGTGGCGAAGGTCGCCGCGCCAGCCGGGGGCCCAGCCCTGGCCGCGCCGATCATCGATAGCTGGGTCACCAGAAGCGGCGGCACGCTGCAACTGAATGGCCGCAATATGATGGGTCTCGAAATCGAAATCGCCGCCGTCCTCAAAAGCGATATCACGCCCGATACTGCGCGCCAGGGCAAGACGGCCGTGCTGGCGGCGATCGACCATTTCATCGTGGGCATAGAGCTGATCGGCACCCGTATCGACCAATATAAGCACGCTGGCGCGTATGGCTCGCTCTCCGATTTCATGGTGACGTCGGGCTATGTGACGGGGCCACAGGTCATCCCTACCCTGCCCGAAGTCGATGGTCTGCTGATCACGCTGGAAACCACCGCCGGCACCACCCAACTTGGACCGGCCAAACACCCCTTTGGCGGTGTACTCGAGCCCATCATCGGCTATGCCAGCGCCCCCTTCGACCATTTCGGCGGACTGCGCGCCGGCATGGTTGTCACCACGGGCTCCCTATGCCCGCTCATCGAGGCGTCCCCCACCGGCAGGACGACGTTGCGACTAGGTGATTTCGCCCCGGTTTCACTAACCCTGCTCGCCACCTAAGCAGGGCCCAATCCCAAAGCGAGGATATTTCAAGGAACCGGTCATCAGATCGGCGGTATATACGAGGTCTAGCGCGATAGATCGCGAACCGGGCGAACGTGATCCTCGAACCGCACGTGTCGCCGTTGAAAAGTGGCCCCCTGGTTGACCTCCGGCATGCTGATCCGGTCCATTCGAAAATGACGGAAGTCATCGCGCTCAGGGTCCCATGCCACCAGATACCAAAGCGGTGGCAGGATCAGCATGGCGTGCGGTTCAACAACACGATTGGTCAGGGCGCCCTTTGCGTCACGGTACTGGAAGCCCATGCGCTGCCGCTGGAGAAATGCGGCCTCGAACGCGGGCAGCAATGCGGGATCCATCGCCGCCATATCGGCTATGTCCACCAGCGGCGAAAGCTGCCCGACATAGAGGCAATCCAGCAACCGGCGCAGATCGCGCACCTTGTCCGGCGGCAGGGCTTTCTCGATCTTGGCAAGCCCGGCATCCGCAAGGCCCGCAAAGGGCAAATTCCCGGCGGCCCGCATTGATGCAACGCTGATGAGCAGCGCAAAGACCTCGGGGACGGAGAGCTTGGCCGTGGTCTGGAGTGATTGCGGATCAAGTTGCAGGCCGCCGCCGCGCCCAGGTTCGGAATGAATGACAAAGCCGTCGTCGCGCAGCGCGCTGATGTCACGCAGGATTGTGCGCCTCGAGGCGCCAACGTCCGCCGCCAGGTCCGCGATTGTGGACGTGCCGTTGCGGCGAAGGCTGCGCACGATGGCATCATGTCGAAGGCGAATATTCATGCCGCAAGCTAGCGCCCTTCAGTGCCAGCTTTTGGCACCATTGGTTTCTAGACGATCATTGTGCAGCGCCGCGGGCCACGCACACCTGATCGCCGAAACCATGGAAAGGATATGCCGTGTCGACCGCAACCGATTTTCCCCAGCCGACCCTTATTCCCGTCAACGGTGTTGAACTGGAAGTCTTTGAAGCGGGACGCGAAAATGCAGGAAACCCAATCGTGCTCTGTCACGGCTGGCCCGAGCATGCCTATTCCTGGCGCCATCAGATGCCCGCCCTGGTCGCTGCAGGCTATCATGTCATCGTCCCCAACCAGCGGGGCTATGGCAACTCGTCCCGTCCGGACGATGTGACGGAATATGACATTGTTCACCTCGCGGGCGATCTCGTCGCGCTTCTCGATCACTACGGATACCGGGAGGCGACCTTTGTCGGCCACGATTGGGGCGCCTCGGTCGTCTGGGGGCTCGCCCTGCTGCATCCCGGCCGGGTCGACAAGGTGATCAATGTGAGCCTGCCCTATCAGGAGCGCGGCGAATTGCCGTGGATCGAGTTCCTGGAGATGATCCTGGGGAGTGACTACTACCTGGTTCACTTCAACCGGCAACCCGGCGTGGCGGACGCCGTATTGGACGAGAACGCGTCCCGCTTTCTTCGCAATCTGTACCGGAAGAACGTGCCCCTCCAGGCGCCGGAGCCGGGCATGGCGATGATGAACCTCGCTAGAGCTGAAACGCCGCTCGGAGAGCCCGTGATGAGCGATGACGACCTGGCCGTCTACATCTCTGCCTTCGAAAAATCCGGGTTCACGGGCGGCATCAACTGGTACCGGAATCTAGACCGCAACTGGCACCAACTGAGCGAGGTGGACCCAATCATCCATCAACCCACACTCATGATCTATGGCGACCGCGACGTGATCCCGAAATCTGAAAGACTGGCAAACTTCGTGCCCAATGTGGACGTGGTCAGCCTCGATTGCGGTCACTGGATCCAGGAAGAAAAGCCGGAGGAAACCAACCGGCTGATTCTGAACTGGCTGGCACGGTGATGAACATGCGTGCTTCCCGTTTGGGTATCCGGTTCGGCGCCGCGATGATAGAATCATAACGGTAGTGCACTGGTCATATTGGGATACGCGTTGGACAGGCTGGAATCCGACAGGATGTTCGTGGCGGTCATGGAGACCGGCAGTTTCACCGCCGCCGCCGCGCGGGTTGGCACGAGCTCGGGTCAGGCGTCGAAGCTGGTTTCGCGGCTCGAAAGCGAACTGGGCGTGCGGCTTCTCAGCCGGACCACCCGCGCCGTATCGCCTACCGAGGCGGGGCAAGCCTATTTCGACCGCCTCCGCCCTCTGCTGGAAGAGTTCGATAATCTCGACGCGGCGGTTCGCGATGCATCTCGCGCGCCGCGCGGACGGCTGCGCCTGACGGCGCCGCTGACCTTCGGGACGATCGAGATCGCCCCGGCATTGAACGAGTTCGTCGCGGCGTTTCCCGAGATCGAACTGGATGTCAGCTTCTCAGACCGCGTGGTGAACCTGGTCGACGAGGGTTTCGACATGGCAATCAGGGTCGGTCGACCGGGCGATTCCAGCATGATCGCGCGCAAGCTCTGCGATGTCCGCATCGTGGTAATCGGCTCGCCGGCCTATCTCGAGCAGCGAGGCGAACCGGAGACGCCGGCCGACCTGTCGCGATTTGACTGCATCCTTGATACCAATTTCAGGGATCCGGAGCGCTGGCCATTCCGAGACGAATCTGGCGAGCCGTTCGGTGTTCATGTCGATGGCCGCATTCGCTATTCCAACGCCGAAGCCTGCCTCAATGCCGCCGAGGCGGGCCTAGGGCTCGCCTGCGTCCCGAGTTTCATCGCCGGCGAGGCTGTGCGGACGCGCCGGATGCTGCGTGTGCTGCGCCGCTTCGAGACTGCGCCCTATGCCGTGCACGCCCTTTATCCGCACAGCCGCCATCTCGCCGCGAAGGTCCGCGTTCTGGTCAATTTTCTTGTCGAGCGATATCGCGGCACGCCAGCTTGGGAGGAAGGCTGGTAGATTTCTTCCTAATTGGAAGCAATTATCTTCCCCATAGCTGGATTATCATCTGGGATCGAAAAGATCATGTTCTCCTCGGAACGCGACGCGATGCGTCACCAACGCAGGAGAACCGACATGAACATTTCCATTTTCGGGACGGGTAACATGGCCAGTGGGCTTGCCGTCCTCTTCGCCAAGTCTGGACACACCGTCACCATAGCTTCGCGCGACGTTGCAAAGGCGCGCTCCGTTGCAGCCGAACTGGGCGCCGGCATCACTGCCAGCTCTTTCGCCGAAGCCGCGGCTGGCGCAGAAGCCGTCGTTCTGGCCGTGCCCTACGAGGCGGCTTTCGATGTCATCGCCGCCGCTGGCGGTCTGGCTGGCAAGATCGTCGTCGATATCACCAACCCGCTGACCGCCGACTATTCCGGCCTCACCGTCGGCCACACCAGCAGTGCGGCCGAGGAGATCCAGAAGCGCGCGCCGTCGGCAAAGGTGGTGAAGGCGTTCAACACCGTCTTCGCCTCGGTGCTCCAGAACGGCGGCAAGGCTGGCGGCAAACCGGCGACGGTCTTCGTCGCGGGCGACGATGCCGAAGCCCGCAAGAGCGTCGCCGCCTTGGCGACGGGCGCCGGCTTTACCGCTGTGGAGACGGGTGGCCTGGCCTCCGCCCGCTATCTGGAACCGGTTGCGGGCCTCAACATCGCGCTGGGCTATGGCCTCGGCCATGGCACCGACATCGCGCCCACCTGGCAGGGCATCGCCTGACCCCCCATTCGAAGGACAAGACCATGACCAATGCAACTTCAGTAGGCACAAGCCGCCCGACGCTCGTTGCCGGCGTCTCGAACGCCGATCTCGCCGCGACGATCCTGCGTGTTTCGATGGGCGTTCTCTTCCTCGCCCATGCCTGGCTCAAGCTCGTCATCTTTACGCCGGCCGGCACGGTCGGCTACTTTGAAAGCCTCGGCTTTCCGGGCTTCCTGGCCTATCTCGTCATCGCGGCCGAGCTGGCAGGCGGCATTGCGCTGATAGCCGGTGCCTGGACGCGCTGGGTCTCGCTGGCGCTGGTGCCGATCCTGCTCGGCTCGATCTATGCGCCGCACGGTGCGGCCGGCTTCTTCTTCTCGAACGAAGGCGGCGGCTGGGAGTTTCCCCTCTTCTGGGCGATCGTCCTCGTCGTGCAGGCACTGCTCGGTGACGGAGCCTATGCCGTCAAGCGCACCCGCGCCTGACCCTCTCATGCGGCCGTGGATTAAACCGCGGCCGCCCTTTCCCCCGGAGCAACCGCCATGACCAACGCGAATGATTTCTTCGACATGAGTTCCGCCCCGATGCATATCGGCAAGGTCAAGCTGAAGGTGCGCGACCTCGATGCCGTCTCGGCGTTCTACCAGAGCGTGCTCGGTCTGGCCGAAATCGCCCGGAACGATCGCGAGGCAACACTGGGCGCGGCGCGCACGCCCCTGCTCGTTCTCGAGGCCGATCCGACGCTGGCCCCAAATGACCACCGGCAGGCAGGGCTGTTCCATACGGCCTTCCTGATGCCCACCCGCGCCGATCTGGCGAACTGGGTCGGCCATGTCGCCGATGCACGGGTCCGGCTTCAGGGCGCGTCCGACCACATCGTCAGCGAGGCGCTCTACCTCGCCGATCCGGAAGGCAACGGCATCGAAGTCTACTGGGACCGGCCCGTCGCGCAGTGGCTGGACGCCAATGGCAATATCCAGATGGCCACCGAGCCGCTCGACGTGCAGGACCTGCTCGCGGCCGGCAACAGCTTCGGCTGGACCGGCTTTCCCGAACAGGGCAGCATCGGCCACGTTCACCTGCAGGTCGGTGAGACGGCAGCGGCCGACCGCTTCTATCGCGATGTACTGGGCTTTGATGTCACCGTCGACTATCCCGGCGCCAGCTTCTACGGCAGCGGCGGCTATCACCATCAGCTTGCCGGCAACGTCTGGAACAGCCGCGGCGCCGCGCGCCGGCCGGAAGGCATGGCGGGGCTCGACACGGTCGAGATCGTCCTGCGCGACGCCGCTGACATCGCGAACATCGTCGCACGCGCCGAAAAGGCTGGCATCGAGCCGACGAACGATGGTGAAGGTACGACGCTGCGCGACCCCTGGGGCGTCGCCATCATGCTGAAGAACTGAGGAACCGAACCATGCTCGTGGACGGAAAGTGGATGGCCGACTGGCAGCCGGTGCAGGCCAAGGACGAGAAGGGCGGCTTCGTGCGCCAGACCTCGACCTTTCGCAATTGGGTCACGCCGGACGGCAGCGCCGGCCCGACCGGCGAAAGCGGTTTTACGGCCGAGGCGGGCCGCTATCATCTCTATGTCGCCTATATCTGCCCGTGGGCTTCGCGCACGCTGATGGCCCGCAAGCTCAAGAAGCTCGACGACGTGGTCTCGGTGTCGGTGGTCGAGCCGGCGCTCAGCGACCAAGGCTGGCGCTTCGGCGACTATCCGGGTTCGACCCGCGACGAGGTCAACGGCGTGACCTATCTGCACGAACTCTACACCCGCGCCGATCCGGCGGTCAGCGGCCGCGCCACGGTGCCAGTGCTATGGGACAAAAAGCGCGGAACCATCGTCAACAACGAGTCGGCCGAAATCCTTCGCATGTTCAATACCGGCTTCGGCGATCTTGGTGACACGACAGTCAACCTCTATCCCGAGGATTTGCGCGCCGAAATCGATGCGCTGAACGAGCGTATCTATCCCCGGCTCAACAACGGCGTCTACCGCGCCGGCTTCGCGACCACGCAGGAAGCCTACGAGGAGGCTTTCGTCGAGGTCTTCGCCATGCTCGACGAACTCGATGAGCGGTTCGGCGACGGCCGGAAATTCCTCAGCGGCGACCGCTTCACCGAAGCGGACATTCGCCTGTTTGTGACGCTGATCCGGTTCGATCCCGCCTATTACGGGCTGTTCAAGTGCAATCTAAGGCGCCTGGCGGACTATTCCAACCTGAGCGCCTATGTCGGCCGGGTTCTCGCCCTGCCGGGCATTCGCGAGACGGTCAATATCGACCACATCAAGCGTGGCTATTATTCGATCAAGGCGCTCAACCCGACAGGCATCGTACCCGTAGGGCCGGAGATGCCGGACCTGTCGTCCGCCAGCAGGGCGGGCCATTTGTAGTCGGGGCTCGGACATCGCGCCACCGGCTCATGACGGTGTGCCGATCCGGTCAAAAGTGGCCCAGACGGAAACCACTCGAGGTCGTAGGCAACACGCAATGCTCGGTGGCCCAAATCTTGATGGCTTCTCCACGGACCTCGCCCAATTGAAGGCATGTCTGTTCGGTGCAGAGCCTCCAGGGCGATGGGGTCGTGCCTGAGGCCGCCAGGATTAACTGGTTCAGGGGGGCGAGGTTGGGCCGATAGGTCCAAAGCCCGTCGCGCAAAATCGCGTCATCCGGCAGATCAATGCCCGCGCCTGAACCTTGCACGCTCGCTTCATCAAGCCGCAGTCCGTGTTCAACCACAGTCCACCTTTCCACCCACGCGGTTTTCTCGACCGAATGGGTCCAGCTCAGCGAGAAACTGGTCGCCGCAAGCGCAATGAGCGTCCCGCTTGCGGCGATGCAAAGGCTCATGCGGGCAGGCCCTGTTCTTTTCGCGCCTCCATCCGTCCACGCCGAAACTGCAGACCCACCAGGACCAGACCTGCGACCAGCCCGATCTCGTCGGTCAGTGGCAAGGTCAGGATCAGCGAGATGCCGGCAGCGAGGAAAAGCAGGCGCTCCAGCCATCCGGCCCGGACGAACAGGAACCCGACAAGGCCTACACCGGTAAGCCCGATCCCGGCACAGGCCTTGAAGATCACGTAGGCGACTTCCACCGGATAGCCGAAGGCTTCCGCCATCCAGCCGCCGTCCTGCAGCATCAGGGATGGGGTATAGACTGCCATGAACGGGATCACGAAGCCCGCCGCCGCCAGCTTGACGGCGTTGAGCGAAATCTTGAGCCCACTCGACTTGGCAATCGGCGCCGCCGCGAAACAGGCCAACGCAACTGGCGGCGTGAGGTCCGCCATGATGCCGAAATAGAAGACGAACATGTGGCTGACCAGCAGCGGCACGCCCAGTTCCAACAGCGCCGGTCCGGCCAGCGAGGAGGTGATGATGTAGTTGGGAATGGTCGGAATCCCCATGCCCAGAACCAGGCAGGTGAGCATGGTCAGGACCAGCGACAGGAAGAGATTGTTTTCCCCGATGCTGATGATGGCGCTGATGAAGGTGGAGGCAATGCCGGTCAGTGTCAGCGTGCCGATCACGATGCCGACCACCGCGCAGGCCACGCCCACGGGCAGGGCATTCCGTGCCCCCTGCGCGAGAGCATCGCGGCAAATGGCCAGCGTTTCCCGGCCGCCTTTGAAAAATGCGCAGGCGGCAATCAGGCCCACGATCACCGCGACGAGCAGATTGACGCCGACCCAGGCGAAAGAGGCCGCGGCCAAGCCGAGCGCTACCCAGAATACGACGCGGAATACGAATGGTCCGATGCGCGCGGCCAGCGGCGTGCCCAGGATCAGCACGACGACAAGCGAGAGGCCCATCGTGCCGGCAAAGACCGGCGTGTAGCCCGCGAAGAGCAGATAGACCAGTGCCGCCAGCGGCAGAATGAGGGGCCATTGCTCCCTGGCAGCCTGCCACGGATTGGGAAGCTGGTCTTTGGGCAGGCCCTTAAGACCAAGCTTGGAGGCTTCAAGGTGAACCATCCAGAAGCAGACGGCGAAATAGAGGATGGCCGGGACAATGGCCGCCTGCACGATCGCCGCATAGGGCACATTGAGCGTTTCGGCCATGATGAAGGCCACTGCGCCCATGACCGGCGGCATGATCTGTCCACCCATGGATGACGTTGCCTCGACGCCACCGGCAAAGGCGGAGCGATAGCCAAAACGTTTCATCAGCGGGATGGTGAATTGCCCGGAGGCCACGACGTTAGCGACGCCGGACCCCGAAATCGTGCCCATCAGGGCCGAGGACAGGACCGCTACCTGGGCCGGGCCGCCCCGTGTGCCACCGACCAGGCCCAAGGCGAAATCGTTGAACAATTTGAGCATGCCCGCCCTCTCGAGAAAGGCGGCAAAGACCACGAAGATAAAGATGTAGGCGGCCGAGACATAGATCGGGGTTCCGTAAATGCCTTCGGTGCCGAAGCCGAAATGCTCCACGATCAATTCAAAATTATAGCCGCGATGGATCAGCGGCGAAGGGAGATATTGGCCAAAGAAGCAATAGGCTAGGAAAATGCCCGCAATCAGCGCGAGCGGCCAGCCCAGGATGCGGCGCGCCGCTTCGAAGACGAGTAGAACAACGCCGGCGCCCACAACCAAATCCATGGTGGTGAGAAAGCCGGTGCGGCGGATGAGGTCGACATAGAAGACCCAGTTGTAGATGCCGGTGAGGAAGCCCGCTATGCCCAGGCTCCAGAAGAAAATCTTGCCCGGCAGCGTCTTCGCCACGAGATTGGCCACAAGCCCGAAGGTCAAAAGCAGCAGGAAGCCCACATGCATGGCGCGGACGACCTGGCTGGGCAGGCTGCCATAGGCGGCCGTCCACAACGTGAAAAGGGCGAAGGCGATGGCAATGCCGAAGGCGATCCTGCCGGTGATGCCGGGGCCAAAGCCAGGCGGCAGGCCCTCGGCCACTTCGTCCTCAAATTGATGGACCTGAGTATCGGCGCTGGCCGCAGCAGTGTTGGTCACGAGTCTTTCCTCCCCAAAAGAGCGATATGCGGGCCCGCCGACGAGATCGGCAGGCCCAAAGGGCATTATTGGATGATGCCCTGCTCCCGGTAATAGCGCTCCGCGCCCGCATGGAGCGGAATGGGAAGCCCCTTGATTGCCGCCTCGATGTCGATGCTCTCTGCAGCGCTATGCGCCGCGCGCATGAGGTCGAGATTTTCGAACATCAGCTTGGTCATCTGATAGGCGGTTTCCTCGCTGACGCCTTCATGTGACACCAGGATATTGCCGATGGCAGCGGTCGGAATATCCTCATCCTGGCCGCGATAGGTACCGGCCGGAATGACGGCCGGAACATAGGGTTCGCCGATCTGCACCACGGTTTCGGGCGGAATGGCCACGATGTTGATCGAGTGGGTGGCCGTCAGATCCTGGATGAAGGCGACGCCCAGCCCGGCGGACTGCAACGTTGAATCGAGCTGGCGGTTTTTGATCAGCTCGGCCGATTCCGCATAGGGCAGGTATTCCAGCCGCCCGAGATCCTCGTAGCTGATCCCCGCGGCTTCGAAGATGGCGCGGGCATTGAGTTCGGTACCCGATGCGGGCGCGCCCACCGACATGGATTTGCCGGGCAGGTCTTCGAGCGAGACAATACCGGATTGCGCATCGGCCACGATCTGCACGTAATTGGGATAAATTGCTGCAATGGCGCGCAGGCTTTCAAGACGCCGCGGGAAGCCGGCCTCCTCGTTGCCTTCCCAGGCCAGTGCCACAGAATCCCCCAGCGCAAAGGCGATTTCGCCGCGGCCCTGGGCCAGCAGGTTGAGATTTTCGACCGAAGCCTTGGTCGCTTGCACCTGGGTACGCGAACCCTCGATGCCATCTGCATAGATTTCGCTAAGCGCGACGCCCAACGGATAATAGACGCCGGACGTGCCGCCGGTCAGAACGTTGATGAATTCCTGGCCATGAACGGCCGGGGTGATAAACGCCGTGCACAGCAGAGCAGCCGCGCCGAGGCGCGTCATTGTTTTGGTCATCGATTTCCTCCCAAAAGGTTTGGTGGTCGCCGATCCTCGCGGCGTCCCGTGCAAGTTATCGCAAGGGCCGTGCCAATCTTTCCGCGCTGAAATTGCTAATCTTTTTAGTTTTCTCGGGCGAAAAACCGCCCGACACCGCGTTAGCCGAGCGAAGTTTCGCCAGGCGCAGGTGCGGCGCGTAGTCCATATTTGGCGATCTTTTCGTTGAGCGTGCGGCGCGGCACGCCCAGGCGCTCGGCTGCCTCCGCCGTAGCGCCGCCAACCGCCTCAAGCGTGGCCGCGATAACCCTGGCTTCGTAGGCGGCGAGAATGTCCGGCAGCTTGCCCGGAATCGTTGGGCGCGACGTCGCCGCTTCCATTCCGATAATAGTGCGCTCGGCATGGGATTTCAGTTCGCGGACATTGCCTGGCCAGTCCTGACGAACAAGGTCGATAAGTCGGTCCGCGGGCAGTTCCCGAAATGCGAGCCCGTAACGATCCGCAGCCCTGCGCGCAAAGATGGTGTGAAGCAGACCAATATCTTCAGGGCGGTCGCGTAGCGGGGGCAAGGGCAGGTCGATCGTCGCGAGGCGGAAATAAAGATCTGGCCGGAAGCGGCCGGCATCGCTCTCGGTCTTGAGATCGACCTTGGTCGCCGCAATGAACCGGACATCGACTGGGATCTGGCGATTGGAGCCCACCGGCTCCACGATTCGCTCCTGGATCACCCGCAGCACTTTGGCCTGAAGCGATAGCGGCATGGATTCGATTTCGTCGAGAAAAACCGTGCCGCCGGATGCATGGGCGATCTTGCCCTGCCGGGCGGACTGGGCCCCGGTAAAGGCGCCACGCTCATGGCCGAACATCTCGCTTTCGAAAATGGTTTCGGGAATGGCGGCGCAATTTATTGCAACGAACGGCCCCGAGCGGCGGCGTCCGAAATCGTGCAGAGCGCGGGCGACGACCTCCTTGCCGGTACCGGTCTCGCCGGTGATCAGTACATCCACATCGATATCGGCCAAATGCTGCACCGAGCGGCGAACGGCAGCCATAGCTGGTGACGCGCCGATCAATCTGGCCTCGATATCGTCCACCCCCCGCCGCAGGCGTTCGATTTCCTGCTTCAGCCGTCGGCGCTCCACGGCATTGTCGAGAATGGAGACCAATTGGTCGGCGTCGTAAGGCTTTTCGAGAAAATGATAGGCGCCGGCCTGCATGGCCTCGACGGCCAGGGCCACGTCGCCGTGGCCGGTCAGCAGGACAACCGGCAGGTCCGTATCGCGCTTGCGGATCTGCTCGAGCAATTCGAGCCCGGACAGGCCGGGCATGCGCATGTCCGAGACCACGCAATCGCCGGCCGCCATGTCGATTTCGTCCAGCGCCCTGCCTGGATCGCTGAACACCTGGACCGCAAATCCGCTGGCCCCAAGCCAGTCGGCTGCAGCCGCGCAGAGTTCGGGCTCGTCATCGACAAAAACGATCCTGCCACGGCTCATTCGGCTGGCTCGCGTTGGGCTGGCTGCCGCGCCAGCGGCAGGGAAACGATGGCGCATGTTCCACCGCCGGGCGCGGACGAGAACGAGAGGGTGCCGTCGTAGTCCTCAAGGATGGCGCGGGAAATGGACAACCCTAGCCCCAGCCCCTCACCGGTCGCCTTGGTGGTGAAGAAAGGCTCGGTAATCTGGTCGGCAATCTCCTCGGGTATGCCGGGGCCGGCATCACGGAACTCGACCAGCGCGCGCCGTCCTGCCTTTCGCAACAGGATTGTGATCTGGCTATTGCCCATGCTGGCTGTCGCATCGATGGCGTTGAGCAGAAGATTGATGAACACCTGTTCGATCCGCACGGCATTGACCGACGCCATTGCAGAGGGCGCCTCGTTGTCAAAGGAGAGGGATACTCTTTTCTCTCGTGCCTGGGACATGACGATTTCCAGCGCCTCGGCCACGGACTGGCCGATGGCGATCGGTTCGTTCGGCAGGGCTTTGGCGCGAGATGAAAAGGTCCTGAGACTTTTGATCGTGCGCTGCATACGCTTCAGCAAGTCGCGGCCTGCCGTGATGGATGCTGCGGTTTTGTCATGAGCGTGATTGCCTGCATGCAGCCCCGCTGCGGCCAGGGTATTATCCAATGCAGAGAGCGGCTGGCTGACTTCGTGCACGATAGCGGCAGACATGCGGCCCAATGCGGCCAGCTTGGCCGCGTGGATGAGACTGTCCTGGGTTTGTCGCAATTCTTCCTCGGTGCGCTTGCGTTCCTCCACCTCCCGCGCAAGGGCGCTGGTGCGTTCGCTGACGCGGCGCTCGAGCACACCATTCTGTTCGAGTTTCCAGCGTGTGAGTTGGCGGCGCTGGTAGCTATAGAGACCGAGAAGAAGACAGACGAGCGTCAGCAGCCCCACGACGCCGGCGACAAGCCGGGCTTCGTCTCGGACGGGCGCTGAGGGCAAGGCGCTGAACAATCGCCAGCCTTTGGGATCGACCAGCACGGTACTCATCGCCAGACGCGGTGAACCGTCTTCGGTCATATGGGTCAAGCCGGAAGCATCGAGCGCACTAACCAGCGGGACGCGGCCAAAGACGTCATTGCCGTCATAACGGCGCTCCGTCTCTATGCGATCCCTATCCACATCTTTAAGGGTGAAGAGCGGGCGGTAGCGCCAATTCGGCACCCCGCTCAGAAAGACGATCCCGGCACCATCGGCGACGCCGGTCATTTCGCCCGCTTCCGCCCATACCCGCTCGAGCGGAGACATGTCGACCTTGACCACGGCGACGCCTAATATCCCGTCCGGCCCGTCTATCCGGCTGGAGAGGAAATATCCGGGCACCCCGGTGGTTACGCCCACTGCGTAATAGTCACCACGACCCAGTTCGACTGCATCAGTGAAATAGGGTCGAAATCCATAATTGTGGCCGACAAACGAGCTGGGCAGGTTCCAGTTTGACGCCGCGAGTGTCAGCCCGGTGGGATCGATCAGATAGACCACATCGGCCTGGGAGTGGCGCGCCACATTGGCAAGGTAGGCATTAACCTCTTGCACGCGCATGTCCGAAGGGTCGGCAAGAAGCCCCAGAACGCGCGCATCTTCACCCAGCACCTGTGGCAGATAGGCAAAGCGCTCGATCTCGCTTTCCACGGCGCGTTGCGACAAGGTCAGGCGATCGCGCAACTGGCCCGCCAGCCGATCTGTGCCGGCCTTATGAGCCACACTATAAGCCGCGGTCGCAAGGCCACAGACCAGAACTGTGGCAGCAATGCCGAAATACCACCTTGATCGCGCCCGTAAGGCCACGCAACCCTCCCCGCAGCTGCATATTTGCATTTCTGCCGGATCAGATTAGCGCGAAATAACGGGACGCGTCATCTGTTGAGCTGCTCTGGCGCCCGATCAATAATGACGAGATCAGAAACTCCATCCGCCCAGCCGATTAGCGGCGCTGAAGATTTGTTCCGAATGATCGATCCTGGCCGAGTTGGGTGGCGATGCTCCTGGTAAAGTGAAGCTTTCGAGGCGGCGGGGCGTGTACGGCGTTCCTTGACCTGGTCCGGCCGCGGGGGCACACTTGGTTGGCGGACAGGAGGCGATCATGGACCAGGAACACTTAGTGCAGGACATTAGCGTTCAGATGGGTCAGGAGATCTACAAGGCCACCTATTTCGTCGAAGGCGGCACCATTCATGCCAATATAGCGGGGCAGACATGGCGCCTGCCCCTGGGCCAGGTTCCGGCAGAGCAGGCGGTGCGCTCGCTTTTGATCGAAAAGCTGCGCCGGAACAATTTCCGGCAGGCCATGGCCGAAAAATGGTTCGGTGACAAATAGATAGGCGACAATGGAGCCCTGCCCTCCGGCTCGGCTCGCTATTCATAAGATCGACCGGCGCGGCGGCGCGCATGGTCTTGCCAGGCTTCGGCCTGGATTTCGGGGCGAAGGATGATTTCGAGCCCGGTGCCGGCCATGATTTCGGCAGCCCGGATCATGGCGCGATGCGCGCCGGGCGATTTTCCCTGGGCCACGACCTGCCAGCTATGGCTGGCGGTCCCTGCCGCCCAGGTCGCTGTGGCGCATTCCACCACCGACACGACCCAGCTCACGTCTCCGACATCGGTGGAGCCGGTGCCCTGCGCCATGCGCCCATCATAGGCGCGGAGTCCCTCATGAAGCGGCACCAGGCCCTCGCCAGCAGGCAGGAGGGCATCGGGTAGCGCGGCATCGCGCCTGTCGGTCGCCGCGACATTGGCGAGAGTGGCGCGGATATCGGCGGCAAAGGCGCGTTCGGCCTCGGTGAAGGACAAGCGGCCCAGCCGCATCATCACCCCGTGCATGACCGCACAGAGCGGGGCATTGGGCAGCACATTGGCGGCACCGCCCTGCGGCACGATTTCAAACGCGGTGCCGGTCATCAGCGCGGCGCCTTGCGCGATGTCGTCGACGCGGGCCACCAGGTCCTGCAATTCGTCGCGCTCGGGCGAGCGGATCATATAGAGCACTTCGGCGCGTGCCTGCACGACGCCCGGGGCATGGCCACCCGCATCGGTGATGGCATAGTGCAGTCTTGCATCGGCGGGCATGTGCTCGCGCAGGAAATTGGCGCCGATATTCATCAATTCCACCGCATCGAGCGCGCTGCGGCCCAGATGCGGGGCCATGGCGGCATGGGCGGCCCGGCCCTCGAAGCGATAGATGCGATTTGAAATGGCCAGGGTGGAGCGGGCCCTGACGCCGTTGAAAGTGCCGGGATGCCAGCCGATGGCGGCAGTCACACCATCGAACGCGCCGGCACGCACCATGATGGCCTTGCCCCAGCCGCCCTCCTCCGCCGGACAGCCGTAATAGCGCAGGCGCGCCTTGATGCCGGACCGGGCGAGCACCTGTGATAGCGCAATTGCGGCCAGCATGGAGCCGCTGCCGAGCAGGTTATGACCGCAGCCGTGGCCGTTGCCGCCCGGTTCGAGCGGCCTGGCCTCGGCAATGCCCGCAACCTGGCTCAGGCCCGGCAGTGCGTCGAATTCGCCGAGAAAGGCGATGAGGGGGCCATCGGCCGCGCCATCCCCACCCCAATCGGCGGTGAAGGCGGTCTCCAGGCCGCCCACATTGCGAGTGATGCGGAAGCCATGCGCCTCCATGGCCCCGATCTGGGCGGCCACCGAGCGATGCTCGTTGAAGCAGAGTTCGGGCGTGGCCCATATGTCATCGGCCAGGGCGGTGAAGACCGGCGCCAGCCTTTGTATTTCCGCGGCCAGAAGGTCGGTCGAACCCTGCTCCATGGGCTAGCCTTCCTGCATGACCGGCAGGATCAGGCGCGAGGGATGCGCCGGATCGTGGTGAATGGCGTTGACGGCCACGCGCTTGTGGGTATGCCGGCCGATGGGTTCGCCGGTATTGGGATTGACGTCGAAACGCGGGAAGGACGAGGACGAGACCAGCAACCGCAGGCTGTGGCCGGCCTTGAAGCGGTTCGAGATCGGGTAGAGCTCGAAGCGAACCTTGACCACCTCGCCCGGCTTGAGCATGACCGGCTTGTCGAAGCCCTCGCGATAACGGACGCGGAAGATGCTTTCGGTCAGGTTCATCCGGTAACCGTTCGGCCACGTCTCGCTGGGCGGATAGACGTCCTGCAATTGCACGAAAATATCGGTGTCCGGCGCATCGGAGGAGAGATAAATCTCGATTTCGGGCGCTCCGGTGACGTCGAAATCCTGCGCCAGCGGCTCGGAGGTGAAGGCCAGGACATCGGTGCGCTCGGCCAGATCGCCATAGGGCGCTTCAGCGCCGTGGACGCCGGCATGGGTGACCTGATCCCCGGCCCCCTGCAGGACGATGCTTTCGCGCAGCGAGATCGGGTCGCCGGTGCGCATCATGCGGGGGAATGGCGGCAGGTTCTGCGTCATCGAAGAGACGTTCGAGGCGACGGTGGGCATGGGCCGGTCCGGATCGAACGTATAACTGGTGGGCCCGTGGTCGGCGGGCAGCTTCGGATCGAGCCCGCCGCCGCGATGCAGGTGCCAATCCTGAACGGATATCCCGCGCGGCGGCCATTGGTCGGCGGTTTTCCAGGTGCCGCCATGGACCAGGCGGCCCAACTCGTTCCGGCTGCCATCGCCGCCCATATGGAAATAGCGCACCTTGGGAATGTCGGGCTAGGCCTGCTCGTCGCCGCGCAGAAAGCGGTCGAAGAAGGCCAGCATGATTTCGTGCCGGTCTTTGTGGATGTTGCCCTTGATGGGCGCGCCCTTGCCCATATCGACTTCGCCGACCAGAGGATTGTCGAAATTGGGCCCGCCATGCACGCCGCCGCCCATCAGCAGATATTGGTGCGACAGCTTTCCGGCGAGATCGGTGTAGTTCTTGATGCTGGCGCGGGGATAGGTGTCGTACCAGGCGCCGGCATACATGGTGGGCACATCGGCTGTGCGGTCGCGATAGGCTTCCGGATTCAGCGTCGGGTTCATCCAAAAGGCGCTGAAATCGCCATTGCGATAGAAGTCGAGGGCCTGCTTCTCCCATTTCGGCAGTGGGGACAGCGGGCTATTGCCCTCGCTCCAGGGCAGGCGCTGGAACCATTCGAACATCTTTTCGGCATTGCGGACCAGCTTGGCCTGCAATGCCGGATCGGCATGGGCTTCCTGGGAATGGATGGCATTGGTGACCAGCCAGGCCAGCCAGCGCAATTCCAGCGTTCCGTGATGGCGCACGGCATGCATGAAGCCGTTGGAACCGGATTGATTGACCCACATGGCCTTCAGGTGCGGCGGGTTCTGCAGGGCGGTCGCGGTCTGGTTCCAGGCACGGAGCGAAGAGCCCTGCGTGCCGATCATGCCGTCGCAATAGGGCTGGGCCGCCAGCCACTCGATCACGTCATAGCCATCCTCGCCTTCCTTGGCGTCGAGGAGCGTGAATTCCCCCTCCGAGCCGAAGCGGCCGCGGGAATCCTGGACCACATAGAGATAGCCGCGCCTGGCGAAATATTCGCCATTGCCGGCCTGGCCCGAAGGTCCCTTGCCGGAACGCGTATCGTAGGGCGAGCGGGTGATGACGGCCGGGAACGGCCCCGGCAGGGCTTCGCCGTCCCGGGCCGGGCGGTAGATATCGAGAGACAGCCGGACGCCGTCCCGGGCGACGCATTTGACCGACCGGGCGATCACGACATCATAGGGCGCTGCGGACTTGCTCGTGTCGGTCATGGTCTATCCCCTCAGGCTGGTGTGTTGGTCTGTTGCGATTGGCTGGCGAATTCCCGCAGCCGCAGGTCGCGTCGCTGGATCTTGCCGACGGCGTTCTTGGGCAATTCGTCGATGAATTCGATGCGGCGCGGATATTTGTAGGGCGCCGTCATCCGCTTGACGAAGTCCTGCAATTCCTTGGCGAGGGCCGGGCTGCCCTCGAAGCCGTCATGCAGGACGATGAAGGCCTTCACCACCTCGCCGCGCTCCGGATCGGGGCTGGGCACGGCGGCCGCCTCGCGCACCATGGGGTGCTCGATCAGGGCGTTTTCCACCTCCTGGGGACCGATGCGATAGCCGGCGGAATTGATCACGTCGTCGGCACGGCCCTCGTAATAGAGATAGCCGTCAGTATCGGCGCGGGCATTGTCGCCGGTGAGGAAATAGTCCCGGCCGTCGATCGTCCTGAGGGTCGATGCGGTGCGCTCCTCGTCCTGCCAATAGCCCAGCATCATGTTGGGGCTGGGCAGGCGCAGCGCGATCTGCCCGGTCTGGCCGGGCGCGGCGATCTCGCCGTCACCGGTGATCAGGTCGAGTGCTACGCCCGGAAGCGGCCGGCCCATGGCCCCGGGCCGGATTTCGGTATCGCGGTAATTGGCCACCAGCATGAGCGTTTCGGTGAGGCCATAGGCCTCCAGCACCGGCCGACCGGTCATGGCGCTCCAGGCGGCAAGCACCGGCGGGTTCAGCGATTCACCGGCCGAAACGGTGATCCGCAAGCGGGGGAATTGCCGGCCCGAGAGATCGAGCGCCACCAGGCGGCGCAATTCGGTTGCCGCCGCGCAATAGACGCTGACGCCGTGGCGGGCGATGAGCTCGACGCGATATTCGGCATCGAAGGGGCCATCGTAGAACAGGACGGCCGATCCCCGGCCCCATGGGCCGAAAAGGATAGAGGTTCCCGCCTTGGACCAGCCCGTATCGGCGGTGCAGAACATGACATCGTCCGGGCCCAGGTCCAGCCAGTATTCGGCCGAGACCGACCAGGCATGGAGCGCGCGCGAAGCGTGGGTGACGCCCTTGGGCAGGCCGGTCGAGCCGGACGTATAGAAGATCAGCGCCGGGTCCTCGGCGCGCACTTCGGCCGCGCGGAAGGCGCCGGGCTCCTCGGTCAGCAGTTCGGCAAAGGACAGCCAACCCTCGGGAGCCGGAGCCCCTGCCCCGGTGCCGGCGGCCACTGTCGCATCGACGGCAATTCGCAGGGCTCCGTCCGGAGCGTCGGCGAACTTGTCCACCTCGAGGCCGGTGGTGACGATCGTCGTCGCCCCCGAATTGGCCAGGCGATAGGCGATGTCCTTGGGCGTCAGCATGGTGACGCAGGGGATCGCGATGGCGCCCAGTTTCAGGATGGCCACCATGGATATCTGCCAGGCCGGAATGCGGGGCAGCATGACCATGACCCGGTCGCCCGCCCGCACGCCACGCCGCCGTAATGCCGCGGCCAGCCGGTCGGTCAGGGCCGCGATATCGGCGAAGCTGTAGTTGTGCGTCGCGCCGGCGGCATTGCACCAGATCAGCGCTGGCGCGGCGGCGTTGCGCTGTTCGTCGGCCGCCCAGGCATCGACGATATCGGTGCCGAAATTGAACGTCTTCGGCACCGTCGGCCGGTATTGCGCGCGCAGGCGCTCATATCTGTCCATGATCAGAACTCCCCTGCCCCCTCAAGCGCGCGGGAGGTCCTGGAGGAAGGCGCGGGTCCGCTGGGCCAGGTAGTCCGGCTGATCACCCCAAATGGTGTGATTGCTGTTCTTGACCATTTCCAGCGTCGCATTAGGGAAGGCCTTGGCCAGGTTTTCGGCCTGGTTGGCGCTGAGCACGTTGGAACGATCGGCATTGAGCACCAGGACCGGCGCCTCGATGGCGGCGATGTCGGCGGATTGATCGGTCGAGAGGTTGAGGAAGAGCTTGGTGATGGCGAGCAGGTCATAGGCCCAGCTCCAGGTGCCGTCCTCTTCCTGCCGGAAATCGCCCTCATTGGCGAGGCGATGCATTTCGGCGCTGAGGCCGGCCCGCTGCGGCAGGGCACGAGCGAAAGCCTCGGCTTCGGCCAGGGTGGGGTAATTGCGCCGGCGGGTATGGTGCGAGCGCAGATATTTGACAATCTCGCCATCGGCGACGAAGAAGCTGGGATCGGACAGGATCAGGCCCGCAACGCGGTCGGGATTGGCCGCCGCGAAGGAGACCGCGACCTGGTTGCCCACCGAGCTGCCCACCAGGGTGATGCCCCTGAGATCGAGCTTGGCCGCCAGCCGGGTGATGTCGCCGGCCAATTCCTTGATCGTATAGGTGGTATTGGGACGGTCCGAGGCGCCGTGACCGCGCATGTCGACCGCGATGACCCGATAGAAGTCGCGCAGGCTGGCGGCCAGATGGCCCCAGGCATGGGCGCTCATCGAGGTGCCATGCAGGCAGACCAGGACCGGGCCGGTGCCGCCATTGTCGAGATAGCGAATCTTCACGCCGTCGAGGTCGGCGGTGTGGGACGTCCAATTCGGATTGATATCGGTCATTTTCGAAATCTCGTTGAGAAGGGTTCAGAGGTCGCCATTGGCGAGGCAAGCGGCGGTCTCCCGGCCATTCGGCGCGGGGACCATGCGGTGACGGAGTTCGGCGCAACCGGCCTGCGCCTGCGGGCAACGGGTGCGGAAACGGCAGCCGCTGGGTGGGTTGCGGGGACTGGGCACATCGCCGGTGAGCAGCGGCACCCTGTCGATGCGCATATCGGGATCGACTTTCAGCGAGGAGGCCAGAAGCGCCCTGGTATAAGGATGGCGCGGCGCCGAGAGCACGTCGGCGGCGTCGCCCATTTCCATGATGCGACCCAGATACATGACCGCCACGCGGTCGGCGAACTGGCCCACTACCGTCAGATCGTGAGAAATGAACAGATAGGTGAGATTATATTCGGCCTGCAAATCCTTGAGCAGATTGAGGATTTGCGCCTGCACCGAAACGTCGAGCGCCGAGGTGGCCTCGTCGAGCACGATGAGCTCGGGGCGCATGGCGAGGGCCCGGGCGATCGCCACGCGCTGCTGCTGGCCGCCCGAAAGCTGATGCGGGAACTTATGGAAGGCACTGGCCGGCAATTCCACCTGCTTGAGCAGATCGCGCACGATAGAATCGCGCTCGGCGCCCCGGGCCGTGCCATGCACGTCGATGCCCTCGCCGATCAGATTGCCGATGGTCCAGCGGGGATCGAGCGAGCCCAGCGGATCCTGGAACACCACCTGCGCCTTGCGCGCCAGATCCTTGCGCGTCGCAGCCGGTTTTCCGGTGGCTTTGATGGTGCCGTCCGCCACCTGTTCCAGCCGTAGGATGGCGCGGCCCAAAGTGCTCTTGCCGCAGCCGGATTCGCCGACCAGGGCCATGGTTTCCCCGCGGCGCAGATCGAAGCTGACGCCGTCCACCGCACCGACATGACCGACCACGCGCTGAAAGAAGCCGCGGCGGATCGGGTAGCGGACGCTGACATCGTGCAGCGAGAAAAGGGCTTGAGCGTCAGGCATCGTGGCGTTCCAGATCATCGGCGCGCAGGCAGCGCATGACACGGCCATCGGCGGCGGGTTGCAGCGCCGGCGCGCTATCCTGGCAGAGGGGGAGCGCGGCAGGGCAGCGCGGATGGAAACGGCAACCACGCGGCATGGCGCCGGCATGAGGCACGGAACCCGGCAGCGCCTGGATGCGGGCGCCGGCCTCGCCGGTGGGAATGCTGGCCAAGAGGGCCTGCGTATAGGGATGGCGCGGCGTGCGAATGATCTCGTCAACGCTGCCGGTCTCGACAACCTGGCCCCCATACATGACCGCCACGCGGTCGGCCATGGCCGCCACGACGCCGAAATCGTGCGTCACCAGCACCAGGGCCAGATTGAGTTCCTTCTGCAGCCGGCGGATCAGGTTCAGCACCTGGGCCTGGATGGTCACGTCCAGCGCCGTGGTGGGCTCATCGGCGATGAGCAAGGCGGGTTCGGATGCCAGCGCGATGGCGATCATGGCGCGCTGCCGTTGGCCGCCGGACAATTGATGCGGATAACAATCGAGCGCTTCCTCGGGATCGGGCAGGCCGACATGGCGCAGCCATTCCGCGCCCTTGGCGCGCAGTTCGACCTTGCCCTTGAGGCCCGTGAGACTCAAAGCCTCGTTGAGCTGCTGGCCAATGGTGAAGACAGGGTCCAGCGCCCGCGAAGGGTTCTGGAAGATCATGCCGATCCGCTTGCCCAAAAGCCCACGGCGGCGGCGTTCGCGTTCGGAGAGATGGGAGATTTCCTCGCCGTCCAGCTTGACGCTGCCCCGCACGATCGCCCCGCCCCGCCCGAGCAGGCCCGTCACGGCCAGAACCGTGACGGACTTGCCCGAACCGGATTCCCCGATCAGGGCCAGGGCCTCGCCGCGTCGGACGTCGATGGAGACGTCCGAGCAGACTTCTAGGAGGCCGCTATAGGTGACCGCCATGCCCTCCACGGAGAGCGCGACGGGGCTTGTCCCACTCTCTGTGTTCGCCCGGGGCAAGGCATTCGAGGCCATGGCGGTCATCGCGCTTATTCCTCGACCCAGACTTCCGGCAGGCTCGGGAAGCCCTGCGTGATCATCGGGTGCCAGCCGCGGATATCGGCCTGGGCCGGATGCAGCAGGACGGCAGCCCAGATCGGCAGCGGGTTCTGGACGTTTTCGTAGACGTAGCGCTGGATTTCCCAGATCTTTTCCTGGCGCGCCGCCACATCCATGATGCCCTGCTGTTCCTCGATCATCGCGGTCAGCGTCGGGTCATCGATGCCGGTATAATTGCGCACCGCGCCCGGCAGGTAATGGCTGGTGAAATACTCGTCCGCTTCCGCAAACGGACTCATCATCAGGAACATGGCCTGGTAATCGCCCTCCTTGCCCAGCGCCTGGCCGGCAACGGTATCGACCATCTTGATCTCGGCGGTCACGCCGATCTCGGCCAGATCCTGCTGGATCCATTCGGCCTCGCGCACGAATTCCTCGCCGTAATTGAGCACGGTGAATTCGAAGCTGAACCCGTCGGGATAGCCGGCCTCGGCGAGGAGGGCCTTGGCCTTTTCATGATCCGGCGTGCCGTAAAGCGCGATGCGCTCTTCTTCGGGCAGCGTCTGGGCGTTCAGGGCCGGGCCGACCACGCCGCCGATGCCGCCGCCGCCGCGCACCACTTCACCGAGGCCGAGCCGGTCGATCGCCAGGTTGAGCGCCTGGCGCACCTGCAGGTTGGCGAAGGGTTCGAAGCTCGGATTGAGATAGAGCTCGCTCTGGGTATTGGCGACCGTCTGCACATCCTGCAGATCGGGCAGCGCCTGCTGCAGCCCCTGCATCTGCGTCATGTTCAGCGGACCGAACCAGATATCGACCTGCCCGGACCGGAACGCCATGATGCGGGCATTGAGGTCCTTGATCGGCAGGATTTCCACTTCATCGAGATAGGGAAGCTGCTCGCCGTTCTCGTCCTTGCCGAAATAAGCTTCGTTGCGGACATAGCGGGTAGCGACGCCGACCTCGTCGGCCTCCAGAATCCACGGGCCGGTGCCGATCACGGTGGTGTTGCGGTCATAGGAGCCATCGAAGGCTTCGGTCGGCAGGATCCACATATTCTGGTGGGCGAGGTTCTGCAGCAGCACCACATTGCGGCGATTGAGCGTGAGCACCACGGTCTGGTCGTCGGGCGCCGTGATGGTATCGACGGCCGCGAGCAGGCCCTTCTGCACGCCGGATTCCTTCATGGCCTCATAGGTGGCCACCACGTCGGCGGAGGTGACGGGACGCCCGGAAACCGGGGCGATATCCTGCCACACCGCATCCGGGCGCAGCTTGAACGTATAGGTCAGGCCGTCTTCCGAAATCTCCCAGCTTTCGGCCAGGCCGGGCTTCGGCACGAATTGGCCATAGCCGATATCGGGGCCGGTCTTCCATTCGACCAGCCGGTTCATGGCGAGGCCGAGGCGGGAGTGAACGCCGAATTCGGTGCTGGCCAGGGGATCGAAATTGGGTGCATCGGCATGGACGTTGATGACGACCTTGCCACCGTGCTTGTCCTGGGCCATTGCGGGCGCCGCCACGACCATCGCCGCGGCGATGGCAAGCGCGGGCAGCGCGGTGACGAAGCGATGGCGGGCGAGTAGTCCTTTTAGCATTTCAGTGCGTTCCCTTATTATCATGGCGTTGGAGTTCGACCCGCAGTTCTTCCGCTAGCGGTTTCGAGGATCGAGGACGTCGCGCAAGGCGTCACCGATGAGGTTGAGGGCAAGGACGCTGATGGTCAGCATCAGCCCGGGAAAAACGATCAGCCAGGGCGCCTGGCCGATGAACCGTGTGCCCTGAGACAGCATGGTGCCCAGGGATGGGTTGGGCGGCGGGGTGCCGACGCCCAGAAAGCTGAGCGCAGCCTCGGTCATGATGGCGATGCCGAAAGCGAGCGAGCCCAGCACCAGCATGGTCGGCATAAGATTGGGCACGCCATGGGTCAGCATGATCCGCAGCGGCGAGGCGCCGATGACGCGCGAGGCGGAGATGAAATCATGCCCGCGGATTTTCATGGTTTCCGAGCGCACCACGCGAACGAAGCGCGGAATTTGGGCCAATGTCACCGCGATGATTACGTTGCGGACGCTGGGCCCCAGCATGGCGGCGATGAACAGCGACAGCACCAGCGAAGGCAAGGTATCGAGCGCTTCGACGATGCGCTGGATGATCATATCGACCCAGCCGCCGAAATAGCCCGAGATCATGCCGATCAGGCCGCCGATGACCATGGTGATGATCACCACCATCAGACCGACGAGCAGCGAAATCTGGGTGCCGTAGAGGACGCGCGAGAACACGTCGCGGCCGATATCGTCGGTGCCGAACCAATGCACCAGCGATGGCGGCTGGAGGATGGCGCGGCGGTTCTGCACCAGCGGATCGAACTGGGCGATGATGGGCGCGAAAATGGCCAGCGCCAGAACCAGCGTCAGAATGACCAGCGCCGTGCAACCGATGGGATCGCTGAGCAAGGCCTTGAAAATGGCCAGCGTGCGACTGCCCCGGCGCGGTGCATTTTCCTGGAGGATCGTGGTCACGAGCGTGCCTCCCGGATGCGCGGATCGACGAGCCCATAGGAGAGATCGACCATCAGATTGACGATGATGGTGATCAGCCCATAGGTGAGCACGGCGGCCTGGATGACGGTGTAGTCGCGATAGGCGACGGCCTCGAACAGCAGATTGCCGAGCCCGGGCACGTTGAAGATGCGTTCGATGATCACGGTGCCGGAGAGCAGATTGCCGAACTGGGTGCCCAGGAGCGTGATCACCGGGATCAGCGCGTTCTTGAGCGCGTGGCCGAGATAGAGCCCGGACGACGACACGCCTCTTGCCCGCGCAGCGCGGATGAAATCGGCGCCGGTGACTTCCAGCATGGCCGAACGCGTCAGGCGGGAGAGCGCCGCCGCCACGCCCAGCGACAAGGCCAGGGCGGGAAAGATCACCTGCTGGAAGTTGGCCCAGGGATCAGTGGCGAAGCTGCGATAGGGCAGCGGAATGTAATAGCCGATCAAGGCGAGCCCGGTCAGCGTCAGCAGGCCCAGCCAGAGTTGCGGGATGGCGAGGAACACGGTGGAGAGCATGCGCAGCACCATGTCGCCGGCAGTGCCGCGCCAGAGCGCCGCCAGGACGCCCGCCCCGATGCCGAACAAGGCGCCCAGGGCTATGGCCATGATGGACAATTGCAGCGTCGGCAACAGAGCGGCGCCGATCTGAGCGGAGACAGGGCGGCCGGTCCACAGCGAGTGGCCGAGATCGCCACTGACGATGCCGCCGGCCCAGACCAGGAATTGCTCGGCAATGGGTTTGTCCAGCCCCATGGCAGCGCGCTTTTCCTGCAGAAGCTCGGGGGTCACGGCCCCGGCTTCGGCCAATTGCTGGTTGACGATGTCACCGGGAATAAGGCGAATGGCGACGAAGACCATCAGCGCCACCGCCACCAGCACCAGCACACCCAGAACAGCGCGGCGGATTGCAAAGACGATCATGGCTCAGGGCTTCCGCTGCCAGCGCGAGGTGGCGGCGACATCCTCGACCGGCTGCCCGGCAGCGGCCCAGCCGCCGAAGCCGCCATCGAGATGCCAGACGGACTTGTAACCCATCTCCATCAGCGCGAGCGCGGCCAGCACCGAACGCCCGCCGCCGGCGCAATAGAGCACGTAGCGGCCATCCTCGACGAAATAGTCGCGGTAATAGCCCATGGCCGGATCGGCCCAGAATTCGAGCATGCCGCGCGGCACATGATGCGCCCCGGGGATGGCGCCCTTGTCGATCCGCTCCTGCAATTCGCGGATATCGATCAGCGTCAGCTCTTCGCCGGCGGCGAGGCGCTGCGCCAATTCTGCGGCAGTCAGCGTCGGCACTTGCGGGCGCAGGCTATCAACCCAGGCAAGGGTATTGCGGATGGCCATTATTTCTTTCCTCCCGCCGCGACGCCCTTGACGTCAGATGGCATTGGCGCCAGCGCGCGACGCAGGCCGTCCAGCGGATCGACCTCGCGCACCATGTGGACCTTGGAATCCCAGGTCCCGAGATGCTCGCGCATGCATTCGCCCGCATCGGCCAGGCGGCCGGAGGCCAGCGCCTCGACGATGGCGACGTGCTCCTCATAGGACATCCGCGCGTCGCCGGGCGTCTGGTGCCGCATGGTGAAGAGCGTGGTGAGCACGGTGAAATCGCGCAGCTTCTCGGCCAGCAGCCGATTGCCCAGGCATTCAGCGAGGCAGACGTGAAAATTGCCCAGCAGATAGGAGCGGCGGCCGACATGGCCCGCTTCCAGCGCCAGCTGCTGCTCGGCCAGATGCGATTGCAGCCGCTGCACCAGATGCGGCTCCAGCGGGCGCCCCTTCTGCGCGAAATGGCGAAGCAGGCCGGTTTCGATGATCTGGCGCGCGTCATAGAGCTCGCGCGCCATTTCGGCATCGACCTGGGTAAGGAACCAGCCGCGCCGCGGGATGACCGTCACGATGCCGCGGGCAGCGAGATCGAGCATGGCTTCGCGCACGATGGTGCGGCTGCAATTGAACAGCGTGGCGAGCTCGGATTCCCCCAGCCGCGCCTCCGGCGCCAATTGCTGGCTCAAGATCGCCTCGACGATCTTGTTGCTGATGCTGGCTGCAACGGTCAAAACATCCCTCCATGTCTTGTATGCAACATTAATATACAAGATGAAGGTCTCCGCAAGGGGTCTTGTTGTGCCCTCATAAGCATGGGGACACCCGCCCTTCGCGGCAAGAAATAGGATTGTTAATTCAAAGCGATAGCAGGAACGTAAATGCCGTGTTCCGGCAGGTAAGCGCCAAGTCTTTCCGTTCAACGGGGAATTTTTTCGAACGAGCGCTCGCTATCGTGGTGCGATTGCGGCTCTGACGAAACTGGTGACACGCTCGGCATATTGACCGGCCGAAATGCCCGCCTTGCGATATTTGGCGCGCTTGACGTACCAGTCCTGCAGCAGCGGCTTGATGATCGCCGCGGTCAGTGGAACATCGTCTATAGCGAAGCCACCGGACGCCACGCCACGGCGCAGCGCATCGGCGAAGATCGCCTCGGTCGCCGCCTCACTTTCGATGGCGATGCGCTTGGCCGGCTCGGGGAAGGCCTTGGCTTCCATGAACACGAAGACGAACCAGGGCTGCATCACTTCGGTAAGCTGGATATGAGTGGCGATCAGCCAGTCCAGGTGCAATGCAGGATCCGCCGCCATTTCGGGCGGGGGCGTGCCCAGCACCTCGTTGGCGGATGACGAGACCGCGTCCAGGATCATCAGCAGCAGGGTCTGCTTATTGTCGAAGTAGGAATACATCCCGCCCATGCTGAGGCCGGCCGCACCGGCCAGCTCGCGCAGGGACATGGCGTGAAAGCCCTGCCGGTTCGACAGTTTCAGCGTCGATTGTATGATGCGCGACAGATTGGCCACGGCCAGATGCGGCTTCTGCACCGAAACGGCCTTACGATGGCGTTGCAGCAGCCGCTCGCAAATGGCCTCGGTGGAATAATCCTGCTGCAATTGCCTTGGCGTCAAATCCATCCATCCAATAGCGCGCATCGGCCCGGCTCCACTGACCGCATGCGCAAAAGCCGGGACCGAGTCAATTGCGAAGTGGCTTGCCGGTCCCGATCATGTGGCGGATGCGGTCCTGGCTTTCTCTGGTCGAGAGCAGCGCAATGAACGCCTCCCGTTCGAGATTCATCACTGTTTCCTCGCTCATTTCCCGCAATGGGTCGCCATCGGCGCCGCCGGTCAGCACCTTTATCAGTTCGTCGCCGATCAGCCGATCATGGGGCGACGCCGTTCCGGCCGCCTGCGCCGCCTCCAGCATGTTGCGCAGGGCCGAGGCGCCCGAGGGCCCCGACAGCGCCAGGGCCGGCGCCTGAGGCGGCCTATAGCCTTCTGCCAGCGACAGCGCCCGCGCCTTGGCGTCCGCCAGCAGCCGCGTCCGGTTCATCGTGATCCCGTCATCCGGCCGCAGGAAACCAATATTTCTGGCGTCATGCGCACTGCGCGACTGCGTGGCGGAGCCGATCAGGTCGAACACGGCAATCGCGGGGGCGCTCGGCCCGCGCATGATCTGACGCGCGCTGGCCGCACGCAGCAGCATTTCCTTGCACCCACCCCAGCCCGGAACGAGGCCCACGCGCGGCTCGACCAATCCGATCTGGCTTTCCGCATGGGCCTGAATGGCGGCGCAATGCAGGAGCAGTTCGCAGCCCCCGCCCAGGGCAAAGCCTGCCACCGCCCCGACAATGGGAATGGGCGCATATTTTATGGCCGACATCACCGATTGGCCCCGCGCGATCAGATACCCCGCCGCCGACCAATTGCCGGCCTCGGCGAGCGCCAGAATATGGCCGAGATCGGCGCCCACGGAGAAGTTGGCGCCATCCGATCCGATGACCAGACCCGCAAAACGCTCTGCGGCGATGGCGACGAGTTCATCGAGGGCATCCAGGGCCCCGGCATTGAGCACGTTCATCTTGGTGCGCAATTCGATGCCCCCGACCCCGTCCCCGAAATCCCACAGCGCCGCATGGTCGCCGCTCATCCGGACGGGTTCGCCGCGCCGGGCCAGGCCGGCAATGGTCAGGACGCCCGAGGGCTCCGGCATGGGCGTGTAAGGGCCATTCGGCTGCAAGACGGCCAGTTCGCCCGCGTCCAGCCGGTAGAAGCCACTCCGCTCGATCGCCAGGGACAAAAGGGCGGGCACCGGCTCACCGATCTCGCGGAGCGCTTCGGCCACCCATTGGGCGCCGCAGCGGTCGATCAATTCGAATGGCCCCTGTTTCCACGCATATCCCAGCCGCATGGCCGCATCGACAGCGGCCGGATCGTCGGCGATTTCGGGCACCAGGTGGGCCGCATAGGCCATGGTCTTCAGCATGACGCGCGCCGCGTAGCGCCCTGCCCTGGCCGGATGCGCCATCAGCGCAGCCGGGTCCCCCCCACTGGCGGCAAGGCTGTCCGGCACCGGCCGCGCGGCGGGGTGATAAGCGCCGGTCGCCAGGTCGAAGACCTCCAGCGTCTTCCGGTCTGCGCCCATGCGGTAAAAGCCGCCGCCGCCCTTTCGCCCCGTCCGGCCGGCCGCGATCATGCCGCCAATGATGGCGGGCCCGGCCTCATAGGCCTGGATCGGATCGCCCGCAGGCAGCGCCTTTTGCAGGCTCTCCAGGATTTGCGGCACCAGATCGATGCCGATCAGGTCGAGCAGCCCGAAAGCGGCTGTTCGGGGAATGCCGAAGGGCGCGCCCAGAACCGCGTCCGCTTCTTCCACCGACAGGCCGAGGGCCAGCGCTTCGTTCTGCGCCGCCGCGAGCCAGAAACAGCCGATGCGGTTGGCGATGAAACCCGGCCGGTCCTTGCAGTCGATCACGCCCTTGCCCAGGTGGATATCGGCGAAGCGGCGTATCGTCTCGGCCACATCCGAACGGGTCGCGGGACCCGAAACCAGTTCCAGCAATTGCATCTGTCGTGGCGGATTGAAGAAATGCGTCACGAGGAAATGTTCGGCGAAACCGGCGGAAACCGTCTCGGTCAACTGCGCCAGCGGAAGGCTCGACGTGTTCGAGGAGACGATGGCGCCCGGCTTTCGCACCGTCTCGATGGCCGCATAGAGCTGGCGCTTGACCTCGACACGCTCGGCAACGGCCTCCACGATCCAGTCGGCGTCGGCCAGCAGTTCCAGGTCATCGCCCACCGAACCGGTGATGATCCTGCTGGCCAGGGACGGATGCATGAGCCCGGTCTTTTTCTGTCGCTCGAGCCCCGCCGCGGCCAGGTCGGCGCTGACATCGAGCAGGACCACGTCCAGCCCCGCATTGGCGAGATGAGCCGCGATGCCCGCCCCCATGGTTCCCGCCCCTATGACCGCCGCTCTGTTAATGGCGTTCATCATACGCGCTCCAGCACCATGGCAATGCCCTGGCCGCCGCCGATGCATTGGGTGGCGAGCGCATAGCGACCGCCGGTTTCCACCAATTGCCGCGTCGCCGCGCCGACCAGCCGGCCGCCGGTGGCGCCAAGCGGATGGCCCAGGGCAATGGCCCCGCCGTCGCGGTTGAGGCGGGCCGGATCGATATCGAGATCCCGGCAGCAGGCCAAAACCTGCACGGCGAAGGCCTCGTTCATTTCGACGACATCGAGATCATCGGCGCCGATGCCGGCCCGGTTCAGCGCCTTGCGGGTCGCGGCCACCGGCCCGATCCCCATGATTTCCGGATCGCAGCCGGAGACGGCGTAGCCGGCGATGCGCGCCATAGGCGTGAGGCCGAAACGCGCCACCGCATCTGCCGAAGCGATCAGGAGAGCCGTGGCGCCGTCGGTAAGCGGAGATGCATTGCCGGCACTCACCGATCCGTCTTCCTTGAAAACGGTCTTCAGCGTCGCGAGTTTTTCGAGGCTGGTATCGGGACGAAGACAGCCATCGACCGCGACTTCGCCGACGGCGACGATATCGGCCGACGGTGCGGCCGCGGCGCGGCGCTGGCTTTCCAGGGCATAGGCATCCTGTTCCTGCCGTGAAATGCCATAGCGTTCCGCCAGGTTTTCCGCGGTCAACCCCATATTGAGAAAGGCCGCTCGAATTGGATCGGGCCAGGCTGGATTGGGCATGGGATTGAACCCCATCATCGGCACGCGCGACATCGATTCCACGCCGCCGGCAAGAAACAGATCCCCTGCCCCCATGGCGATGGCGCCGCCGGCCATTTGCACCGCCTGCATGGACGAACCGCACCAGCGATTGACCACACAGCCCCCCACGCTATCGGGCAGGCCGGCAATGCGCGCGGCGCAACGCCCTATATTGAGGCCCTGCTCGCCTTCGGGAAAGGCGCAGCCGACAACGACGTCTTCGATGGCCTCGGCATCGATGGCGTTGCGCTCGACAATCGCCCGCAGGATCGTGGCCAGGAGATCGTCGGGCCGCACCATGGCGAGCGCGCCGCGCCTGGCCGGCGTAAAAGGGGACCGTGCATAATCCACGATATAGGCTTGGCTCATCGACGCGGCTCCGGGCGAGGTTCGAGGTCAGAAACGGCCATGGCTTTCAGCGCCCTCGATCACTTCGAGCGCGCGGGCGGCGAAGCGGCCCGCCAGTGGCCCCACGGCTTCGGCATTGGTGGCAACCGCATTGCCGCCGCGCACGCGATCGGCAATGCCCACGAAAATCACCGCGAAGCGGAACAGGGCAAAAGCGACATGGAAAGGCAGGAGCGGCGTGTCTGAGCCCACATGCCGGTAATAATGCGCGCAGAACTCGGCCTGCCCGGGAATACCGAGACCGGTGCCCAGCCCCAGGATGCCGCCATATTCGTCCGGCGCCGTGTGCCAGGGCATGCAGCAGAAGCCGAGGTCGGCATAGGGATGGCCTAGCGTGGACAATTCCCAGTCCAGGATGCCGATAACGCGCGGCTCGGTGGGATGAAACAGCATATTGCCCAGCCGGAAATCGCCATGGGCTATGGTGATTTTGCCGTCATCGGGCGGCATCAGGCCCGGCAGGAGCGCCACCAATTGGTCCAGCGCCGCAATCGGCTCGCCGGTGGACTCTTTATATTGCCGGCTCCAGCGGGAAATCTGCCGCTCGAAATAATTGCCCGGGCGGCCATAATCGCCCAGGCCGACCGTTTCGGGCACCACCGAATGCAGCTTAGCCAGGGCTTCCGCCATGGCGAAATAGATGCCGCGCCGTTCGTCCGGCGCCATGCCCGGCAGGGCACAATCGTCGAAAACCCGGCCCTCCAGCCGTTCCATGAGGTAGAACGGCGTATCGAGCACGTCGGTCTCGCTGTGGAACAGAATGGGACGCGGCACCGGCACGTCAGTCGGCGCCAGAGCCTGGAGCACGCGGAACTCACGATCGATCGCGTGGGCGCCGCGCAGGATCGGGCCGGATGGCTGCTTGCGCAGCACCATGCGCTGCCCCGCATAATCGACGAAGAAGGTGGGGTTCGATTGCCCGCCGGAAATCTTCTGGCAGTGCGGCGCATCGGCGGCGCCGAAGCGGCCGGCCAGAAAATCGTGCAGTGCCTGCAATTGCTCTTCGGTCACGCTCATCCTCCCCGGACCTGGTTTCAGCCGGCCTCGGCCTCGGCCACGGGCCAGGTCCAGAACTGGCGCCCCTCACCGGCCAGGAAGCGGTTGAGCACCATTTTGTGCACCTCGTCCGCGCCGTCCACGAGCCGAGCCTGGCGGGCATAGCGGTAAATCCATTCCAGCACCGTATCGGCGGAATAGCCGCGCGCGCCGTTGATCTGGATGGCCCGATCCGCCGCATCGTGCAGCACATTGGCCACCTGGACCTTGGCCATCGACACTTCCTTGCGGGCAAAGCCGCCCCGATCGAGTTCCCAGGCCGCCTTCATCACCAGGAGCCGCCCGACCTCAATACGCATCGCCAGGTCGCCCAGCATCAACTGGATGCTTTCGCGATCGGCCAGGCGCATGCCGAAGCCATGGCGCTCGACGGCATAGGCCTGGGCGATTTCGAGGCAGCGCTTGGAGAGACCGAGCCAGCGCATGCAATGGGTAAGGCGGGCCGGGCCGAGCCGCGCCTGGGTCACCTTCATGCCGCGCCCCTCGCCCAAGAGGATATCGTCCTCCGACACTTCCAGCCCGTCGAACGCGATCTCGCAATGGCCGCCATGTTCTTCGGGGCCCATGATCTCGATGCGGCGTACGATCTCCCAGCCGGGCTGATCCTTGTGGAACATGAAGGCGGTGAGGCCATGGCGCGGATCGTCGGAGGTGCGCGCGATCACGGTGAAATGGCTGGCCTCGGCCGCGCCGGTGATGAACCACTTCCGGCCGGTGATGACATATTTATCGCCGCGCTTTTCTGCGCGGGTACGGATCATGGAAGGGTCCGAACCACCGCCCGGCGCCGGCTCCGTCATGGCAAAAGCCGAGCGGACCGAGCCGTCGACGATGGGCTTCAGCCATTTCTCGCGCTGTGCCGGAGTGCCCAGCGCTTCCAGCATCATCATGTTGCCGTCGTCAGGCGCGGCGGAATTGAACACGACAGGCCCGAAAATGGAGCGGTTCATCTCCTCGTAGAACACAGCCATGCCGACCTTGCCGAGCCCCGCCCCGCCCGTTTCCGGCTTGAGCTGCAGGCACCACAGGCCCTCGGATCGAGCCTTGGCGCGCAAGGCCGCCAGCAGATCCAGCCTGATATTGCCATGCGCATCAAAGGAGGCGCGCTCGCTTTCGAGCGGCAGGATTTCGCTATCGACGAAATGGCCGATACGCCGCCGGTAATCCTCGATCCGGGGCGAAATCTTAAAATCCATGATGGGTCCTTACAATGACGAGACGAGGTGGCCGCCGTCGACGGCCAGGGCGGCACCGGTGATGTAGCGGCCGGCATCCGAGCACAGCAGCAACAGGGCGCCGTCCAGATCGGTCGGCTGGCCCAGCCGGCGCTGCGGAATGCGGCGGATCAGCGCCTGGCCATCCTCGCCGGCGAAGAAATCGCGATTGAGATCGGTCTCGATATAGCCGGGGCATAGCGCGTTGACGCGAATGCCGTGGCGCGCCCATTCGAGCGCCAGCGCCTTGGTCATCTGCACCGTGCCGGCCTTGGAAGCGGCATAGGCGGCGAGATTGCCCGCCACGCGCAGGCCCAGGATGGACGCGATATTGACGATGGCGCCCTCGAGGCCAGCGGCCTGCATGCGCCGCGCGACGGCCTGCGCCATCAGGAAACCGCCCTTGAGATTGGTGTCGATCACATCGTCCCAATCGGCCTCGCTCAAATCCAGCGCCCGCTTCGCAACGCTGATGCCGGCATTGTTGACGAGAATGTCGACGTCCGAGGCGAGATTGCCTACCACCTCGGCGACCGAATGCGCATCCGCGACATCGAGGATGACAGGCGCAGCCTTGCCGCCCGCCGCCGCGATTTCGGCGCAGGCCCGCTCCAGCACATCGCCACGCCGCGCCGCCAGCAGCACATTGGCGCCCTGCCGCGCCAGCAGCCGGGCGAAATGCAGGCCCAGCCCGCCGGAAGCGCCGGTTACCAGCGCGGTCCTGCCGGAAATATCCTCGAACATTCTCCCGTCCTCCCATATTTTTCGAACGAGCGCTCGATTTACTAACGTGCAGCCCGGCCCTTGACAAGTGCCCTCGTTCATTCCGACAACAGCGTCATCGCGGAAACAAGCGTTTGCGGGAGAAGCATATGACGGCCCAGATACCATTCGCTACCGACCTCTCGCTCGCGCCGGAGGTGACGGCCTTTTTCGATGCGCCCACGAACACGATTTCCTACGTGGTCAAGGACCCGCATTCGGCCGCCTGCGCGGTGATCGACTCCGTCATGGACATCGACTACGCGGCCGGCCGCATCACCTATGAGGGGGCCGATCGGATCATCGCCTTCATCGCCGAGAACCGGCTAAATCTGGACTGGCTGATCGAAACGCATGTCCATGCGGACCATTTGTCGGCCGCGCCCTATATCCAGTCCAAACTGGGCGGCAAGCTTGGGATCGGCGAGAACATCACCCTGGTGCAGGAAACCTTCGGCAAGATTTTCAACGAAGGCACCGAATTCCAGCGCGACGGCAGCCAGTTCGACAGGCTGTTCAAGGATGGCGATACCTATCGCATCGGCACGATGGAGGCGCATGTCCTGCACACGCCGGGGCATACGCCGGCCTGCATGACGCATGTGATCGGCAATGCCGCTTTCGTCGGCGATACCCTGTTCATGCCCGATGGCGGCTCGGCTCGCGCCGATTTCCCCGGCGGCGATGCCCGCACGCTCTACCGTTCAATCCAGCGTGTGCTCGCCCTGCCCCGCGAGATGCGCCTGTTCATGTGCCACGATTACGGCCCCAATGGCCGCGACATCCAGTGGGAAACCAGCGTCGGCGACGAGATCGACCACAATATCCATGTGGGACACGGCACCAGCGAAGACGATTTCGTGCGCATGCGCGAGGCGCGCGACGCGACCCTGCCCATGCCCCGCCTGATCATCCCGTCGCTGCAGGTCAATATGCGCGCCGGCAAGCTGCCGCCTAAGGACGAGAGCGGCAAAACCTTCCTCAAGGTGCCCGTCAACGGTCTCTGACCGCCGCACCACCCGGAGCACGTCGTGCGCTTGCAGAGCTATTTTCCCATTCTCGACTGGGGTCGACGCTATGACCGCCAGACGCTGGCCAGCGACCTCGTCGCCGCGCTCATCGTCACCATCATGCTGATCCCCCAATCGCTGGCCTATGCCCTGCTGGCCGGGCTGCCGCCGGAAATGGGGCTCTACGCCTCCATCCTTCCACTCGTCGCCTATGCGATCTTCGGCACCTCGTCGGCACTCGCCGTCGGCCCGGTGGCCGTCGTCTCGCTGATGAGCGCAGCCGCCATCGGCCGGATCGCGGCCGAAGGCACGGCCGGCTATGCCAGCGCCGCCATCATGCTCGCCATGCTTTCGGGATTGATGCTGTTGTTGATGGGGCTGTTCCGGCTCGGTTTCATCGCCAATTTCCTGTCCCATCCCGTGATCTCGGGCTTCATCACCGCTTCGGGCATCATCATCGCCACCAGCCAGATCGGGGGCCTGCTCGGCATCGATACCCATGGCCATGCCATGCCCGAGCTGATCGGATCGATCCTTCACAATATCGGCGCCGTAAACGGCCATACCGCCGCCATCGGCGCGGTGGCTCTGGCGCTGCTGCTCTGGATCAGGTTCGACCTCAAGAACCGCCTCGTCGCTCTGGGCCTGCCCGCGGGACCGGCGACGATTATCGTGCGCGCCGGCCCGGTCCTGGTGATTTTCCTCACCATGGCCTGGTCGGCCCTGCTGGATCTTGGCGGCAAGGGCGTTGCCCTGGTCGGAGCGGTGCCGCAGGGCCTGCCCGTCTTATCGCTGCCGGGCTTCGATCTCGGCGTGATCCAGCAGTTGGCGCTGCCGGCGCTGATCATTTCGGTGGTCGGTTTCGTGGAATCGGTTTCGGTCGCCCAGACCCTGGCTGCCAAGCGCCGCGAACGCATCGCACCCAATCAGGAACTGATCGGGCTCGGCGCCGCCAATATCGCGGCAGCCATGGGCGGCGGCTATCCGGTTACCGGCGGCTTTGCCCGTTCAGTGGTCAATTTCGATGCCGGCGCCGCAAGCCCGGCCGCGGGCGCCTTCACCGCCATCGGCATCGCGCTGGCGACAATCCTGCTGACGCCCTTCCTCGCCATACTGCCCAAGGCGACCCTTTCCGCCACCATCGTCATCGCCGTGCTGACCCTGGTGGATTTCTCCATACTCCGGCGGGCCTGGACCTATTCCCGCGCCGATTTCGCCGCCGTGGCCGTCACCCTGCTCGGCACGCTGCTCTTCGGCGTCGAGACCGGCATTTCGCTGGGCGTCGGCACCTCGATCCTGGTGTTTCTCTACCGGTCCTCGACGCCGCATGCCGCCATTGTCGGCCAGGTTCCGGGCACCGAACATTATCGCAACGTCAAGCGCCACAAGGTGGAGACCGTGCCGGGCGTGCTCTCCATCCGGGTCGATGAAAGCCTCTATTTCGCCAATGCGCGCTATCTCGAGGACCTGGTGACCAGGGAGGTCACCACCAATCCCGGCCTGAGCGACGTGGTGCTGATGTGTTCGGCCGTCAACGCCATCGACATGTCGGCGCTCGAAAGCCTCGAGGCCATCGAGCATCGTCTGCGCGATCTCGGCGTTGCCCTGCATCTCTCCGAGGTCAAGGGCCCGGTGATGGACAAGCTGGAGCGGACCGGGTTTCTCGCGCGCCTGGCCGGGGTCCATCTCAGCCAGCACCAGGCCATATGCGCCATCGTGGCAAGCCGCGCCGCCTGATCTCATCCGGCGGCGCGAGTCTGCATCACCGGTTCTTTTGCAGCACGCCGAAAATACGGTCCAGGGCCTCATCGAGTATAGGCCGCGGGGTCGCCAGGTTCAGCCGGAACGATCCGGCCCCGCCCAGGCCGCAATCCTCGCCGCCCGTCACCGCCACCTTGGCCTCCTCGCGCAGGAGCGGGGCAAGGTCGCGCCTGTTTGTCAATTGGCTGACATCGATCCAGGCGAGATAGGTGGCTTCGGGCATGGCATGCATGGCGCCGGGCAAATCCCGCGCCAGGCGCGCCGACAGATGTCGCCGATTGCCGTCGAGATAGACCAGAACTTCGTCCAACCAGGCATCGCCCTCTCGATAGGCGGCGATGCTGGCCCGGGTGCCGACATTGGACGCCCCACGGGTGACGTGGTGGCCCAGGGCTTCGAATTTTTCCGCATCCGCCGCATTGGAAAACACCATCTGCGCGCAGGCCAGGCCCGGAATATTCCAGCTCTTGGATGCGGAAATCGCCGTGAGCGTATGCGCGGCGGTCGCGTCGCTCAGCGAGGCATAGGGAATATGGCGGGCCTCGCCATAACTCAGCGGCGCATGGATTTCGTCGGCAAAGACGCGCGCGCCGGTTCGCGTGGCGATGGCGGCCACGCGCTCCAGCTCAGCGCGGGAATAGAGCCGTCCCAGCGGATTATGCGGCGAGCACAGCACCAATAACCCGCCCCTTTCGGCCAGGGCCGCCTCGATCCCTTCCTCGTCGAGCCGCCAGATTCCGTCCGCATCGCGCTTGCACGGCACCTGGATCACTTCGATCCCCTGCCGCGCCGGCAGCGACATGAAGGGCGGATAGGCCGGCGTGGGCAGGATTATGGGCTGGCCGGGCTCCAGCCAGTAAGTGAAGGCCAGCTCATAGGCGCGCAGCACGTCGCCCAAAAGGCCCACATGAGCCGGCTCGACGCTCCAGCCGAAACGGCGCTGCAAAAAATCCGCGCTGGCCTCACCGAGCTCCCGCGCCAGCGCCTTGGGCATATAGCCGGTTTCGAGGCTATCCGCCGTCGCGCGGATAGCCAGGGCAACCGGAGGCGCGATGCCGAAATCCATTTCGGCGACCCAGGCCCCGATCGTGCCTGGAAACAGGGTCCACTTCGTGCTGCCCCGCCGCACCAGTTCCTCGGCAGTCAGGGCATCCCATTGGGCGGCAAGCGTGTTCATATCGTCCTCATCAGGTGGAATGGCTCAATCGGCGTAAAGGCCGGCAAAGCGGTCGCGCAGCAGGTTCTTCTGCACCTTGCCCATCGTATTGCGCGGCAGGCTCTCCACGAACAAAACCTGCTTGGGCAGCTTGAAGCGCGCCAGCCGCTGCTGGAGCATGGCGATGATGGCCGCATCGTCCCGCGCCGCGCCGGCCTCGGCCACCACCACGGCGGTCACCGCCTCGCCGAAATCGTGATGCGGCAGGCCGATCACCGCCGATTCCACCACGCCGGGGATTGCGTCGATCTCGGCCTCAACTTCCTTGGGATAGACGTTGAAGCCGCCCGAAATGATCAGGTCCTTGCCGCGCCCGACGATCTGCACGTAGCCGCGCTCGTCGATCCGGCCCAGGTCGCCGGTGATGAAGAAGCCATTGGCCCGCAATTCCTCGGCGGTCTTTTCTGGCATGCGCCAATAGCCCTTGAACACATTGGGTCCGCGCACCTCGATCATACCGATTTCGCCGGCCGGGACGTCCTCGCCGGTGGCGGGATCGGTGATGCGCAGGTCCACGCCCGGCAGCGGCTGACCCACCGTGCCGGCGATCCGCTCGCCGATATAGGGGTTGGAGACATTCATGTTCGTTTCGGTCATGCCATAGCGTTCGAGGATGGCATGGCCGGTGCGCTCCTGCCAGCGGCGATGGGTGTCCTCCAGAAGCGGCGCCGAACCAGAGATGAAAAGCCGCATCGACGCCGCCGCCTCCCGCGTCAGCCCCGCTTCATCGAGCAGGCGTACATAGAAGGTGGGCACGCCCATGAGCACGCTGGTGCGCGGCATGAGCGCGAGAATGCGCGCCGGGTCGAACTTGCGCAGCAGGATCATCGAGGCCCCGGAGAGCAGCGTCACATTGGTGGCGACGAAAAGGCCGTGGGTGTGAAAGATCGGCAATGCATGGATGAGAATATCGGACGGCCCATAATGCCAGGCTTCGCGCAGGGTCAGCGCGTTGGACACCAGATTGCCATGAGTCAGCATCGCGCCCTTGGAACGGCCCGTCGTGCCGGACGTATAAAGCAACGCCGCCAGGTCGTCCCGCTCCCGCGCAATGGTTGCGAAATCCGTCCCGGTCCGGGCCGCCGCCACGGCGAGGCTGCCACCGCCATTGGCGTCGAGCGTCAAAATCCGGGCGCCGGCCGCCTTGGCAGCGGCGCCCAGCTCACCCTGCCGGGTGGGGTCGCAGACGAAGATCGCCGGCTCCGCATCGGTCAGGAAATATTGCATCTCCGCCGCCGTATAGGCGGTATTGAGCGGCAGGAACACGCCCCCTGCCCGCACGGTGGCGAGATAGAGGATAATGGCCTCGGTGGATTTTTCGACCTGCGCGGCCAGCCGGTCGCCGGGGCGCAGGCCCAGCTCCACCAGGGCATTGGCCATCTGCCCGCTCAGCGCCAGAAGGTCGCCATAGCTCAGACGCTGCCCCGCATCGGTCTCAATGGCCATTGCCGCTTCGTCGGCAATGGAGCCGGAAAGGACATCGAAAATATTGTCGCTCATGAAATTTTCCGTAGCGGATTAATGTTCTGGTTGGGCAAGGCCCGCCGGATCGCATCCGAGGCGGCAATGACGCCGCTCTCGGCAAAGGCCTCGTGGTTGCGCTCGATTTCGTCCAGCGCATAGAGGTAATTGACCATCAGCCCATGCGATTGGCGCAGCCCGGCGGCGGAGAGGTCGCCCAGCGGATTAAGGCGCTCCAGCCGGGCACCATTGCCCAGGTGAAAGCGCGCCACCGGATCGACCGGCCGGTCGGATTTGTCCCGCGCTTGCAGGAAATATTCCGCCGCTACCGGCAGCAACACCGCCGAAACCGCCGCCGCCCGCTCGGTATCCTCGTGCCAATCCGCATCATCGAGCATGGCAAGCGCCTCCGCCAGCTCGGCGTCCAATGTATCCTCGGCCCGCCGCGTCTTGAGCCATGCGGCAAAGCCGGGGACCGGCGACAGCGTCACGAAGGTCTGGATGGACGGCAATTCGGCCTTGAGCAGTTCCACCACCTGCTTGATCAGGAAATTGCCGAAGGACACCCCTGCCAATCCGCGCTGGGTGTTGGAAATCGAGTAGAACACCGCCGTATTGGCGTCCCCGGCGGCGATGGGCGCCCGCTCCAGATCGAGCAGGGGCGCAATGGCGTCAGGAATGTCACGCGTCAGCGCCACCTCCACGAAGATCAGCGGCTCGTCCACCAATTGGGGATGGAAGAAAGCGTAGCAGCGCCGGTCGGTCGGTTGCAGGCGGTTGCGCAGATCGTCCCAGTTGCGGATCTGGTGCACCGCCTCATAGCGGATGACCTTTTCGAGGATGCTGGCCGGTGTATTCCAGTCAATCTGGCGCAGGCTCAGGAAGCCGCGATTGAACCAGGAACTGAACAGATGATGGAAATCGGCGTTGACGCCCCGCAATTCGGGATGCGCGCGCAGCGCGTCCAGCAGGTCCCGGCGCATCTCCACCAGCGTACTGGTGCCGCCCGGGGCCATGTTGATCCGCCGGAACAATTCCTGCCGGCGCGGTTCAGCGGCATTGTGCAGCGCTTCGATGGCGCCTGGCTCCCCCGCCTTCCAGGCCCGGAACGCGGCATCGACCGCGGCCTCGTCGGGACGGAAGCGCTCGGCCAGCATTTGCAGGAAAGCCAGCCGTTCTTCCGGCGACGCGGCGGAATATCCTTCGACTAGGGAGCGCGCCAGCGCCACGCCGGAGGCTTCGCCGCGCCGGGACAACAACAATTCGCTGAGTTGGGCAATATCGGGGGCGGTGACCGGCCCCGCCGCCGGCCGCCAGCCCATCAGGGCGCGGCCGCGCTCGGTCATGGCATCGATCAGATCGGCCAGAAAAGCCGGGCGCTCCGCCCCGAAGACCTTGATCATGGCAATCTCCTCCGCGCCACTTATATCAAAATCCTATCCTGATATATTTATCATGTCCATTCTTTCACATTTGACCAGTGCTTGCTATGAATCGCACCGCAAAGGCAGGGAGCCCATTATTGTCCACGACTGGCCGGATCAGGCAGGCATTGGAGAACGCCATTCTCAACGGGGAACATCTCCCCGGCGCGCGGCTGGATCCCGAGGAACTGGCGCGGCAATTCGATTGTTCGCGCACGCCGATCCGCGATGTGCTCCAGCAACTGGAAGCCTCCGGCCTGGTCCAGGTGCAGCCCAAGCGCGGCACCTTCGTCACCCAATGGAGCTTCGAGGAACTGACCGAGCGCTTCGAGGTGATGGCGGAAATCGAGGCGGCCTGCGCGCGGCTCGCGGCCCGGCGCATCACCGAAGCCGAGCTTACCGAAATGCGCCAGGCCCACGCCGCATGTTCAGAAGCGGCGGCGGCAGGCGATGCGGAAGCCTATTACCTGGTGAATACCGAATTCCACCGCTGCCTCTACCGGGCCACCCATAATGGCTTTCTCGCCCAGGAAGCCGCGCGGCTGCACACTATGCTGCAGCCCTATCGCCGCATGCAATTGCGCAGCCGCCACCGCCTGGTCAATTCACTGGCCGAGCACCAGGCTATTCTCGACGCCATAGCCAGTGGCGATGCCGAGGCCGCCGCCCGGGCCACCCATGCCCATATCATCGTGCAGGGCGACCGGTTCCACGACCTCGTCGCCGCCATGCGCGTCTCCGGCACGCCCAAGGCATAGGCCCGCCCCTATCCCTTGCGGAACGGGATGCACATGGGCCGGCCATGGATGGGGTCGGTGATGATATGGGCGTCGGTGTTGAACACTTCCGCGATGAGGTCAGCGCGCATCAGCAATTCGGGATTGCCGGCCTCGCGGATGCGGCCATTGGCGACGAAGACCAGGTTATCGGCATAGCGCGCCGCCAGGTTGAGATCGTGCAGCACCAGCACGATGGTCTTGCCCTCGTCGCGGTTGAGCCGTGCGACCAGTTCCAGGCAATCGAGCTGGTGCGCCATGTCGAGATGGTTGACCGGCTCGTCGAGGCAGATGACGTCGGTATCCTGCGCCAACACCATGGCGATCCAGGCGCGTTGCAATTGTCCGCCCGACAGCGAACCGATCCGCCGGCGGCGCATTGCTTCGACGCCGGTTCCCGCCATGGCGCGGGACACCGCCTCGTCGTCCTGCGGGCTCCAGGGTTGCAGCATGGCCTGGTGCGGATAACGGCCCAGCCGCACCAATTCCTCGACATTCATGTCCAGCGGCGCGCTGGGGCTTTGCGGCAAGAGGCCGATCCGACGCCCCAGCGCCTTGCTGCCCAGCCGGGTGATATCCTCGGTATCGAGCAGGATCTGCCCCGACTGCGGCGCGTGCAGCCGCCTTATGGCGCGCAACAGCGTGGACTTGCCGCAGCCATTGGGCCCGGCCAGCACGGTGATCCGTCCGGCCGGGATGGGCAGGTTCAGCGCGTCGAGCACGACATCGCCGCCATAGGCCATGGTCAGGCCCTTCACCTCGATGCGGTTGGCCGCCAGGTCATCCATTGTTCTTGTCCTTGCGCATGAGCAGGTAGAGGAAATAGGGGGCGCCGATCAAGGCCGTCACCGTGCCGGCCGGCACTTCGGTGGGCGCGAAGGCGACGCGGATCAACAGGTCCGCGCCGATCAGGATGATGGCGCCCAGCAGGATGGAGACGGCGATGCCCGCCGCCCGGGCCCGCCCGACCAGCAGCCGCGCCATGTGCGGCGCCAGCAGGCCGATGAAGCTCACCCCGCCCGCAAAGGCCACCGCCCCGGCGGTGAGCAGGGCGGCGAGAAAAAAGATCAAGATGCGATAGGCCGGCAGGTTGAGCCCGATGCTCCGCGAGGAGGTGTCGTCGAGATCGGCCGGCGGCAAATGGCGCGCTGCGATGGCGGCGGCAATCCCCGTGGGCACCAGCACCAGCAGCATGAGCTGGATTTCGGTGACGTTGATCGTGTTCACCGCCCCGGCCAGCCAGCGCGCTGCCTGTGAGGCCTGGTAGATCGGGCCGACCAGCATGAAAATGGTGGTCAGCGCCTTGCAGACGGCCGCCACGGCAATACCGAACAGCAGCAGGCGGATCGCGGTGGAGGCCTGTTGCCCGGACAAAAGGAAGACCAGGCCGATCGCCGCAATGGCGCCCAGGGCGGCGGCGAGCGGCTGCCAGGCGACAGAAACGATGAGCGAATTGGTCTCGCTGGAAAAAATGGCCATGAACAACACCACCCCGAGCGCCGCGCCATCGACCACGCCCAGCACGCCGGGCGAAGCCAGCTCGTTGCGGGTGATGCGCTGCAACAGGTAGCCGGCAAAGGCGATGGCGCCCCCGGCAATGGCGGCGGCGGCGACACGCGGCAGGCGCAATTGCAGCACCACCAGGCGCTCCGTCTTGTCGCCCCCGCCGAACAGCACATGGGCGACATGCTCCAGGGGAATCCAGGTCGAGCCGAAGCCGATTCCCGCCAGGAACAGCAGCACGAAGATAGCGGCGACCAGAGTGGTCACGCCGATCGGCCCGATACCGGCGCGGGCCGGCCTATAGGTCATGTCGGTCATGCAAGCCTCCGCCTCAGCAGCACCAGAAGGGCGATAGCCCCCACCACGGCGGTGATCGCGCCCACCGGGGCCTCGACCGGATAGATGACGAAGCGCGCCGCCACATCGGCGAGAGTCGTGTAGATGGCCCCGGTTAGGGCGGCCGCAGTCAATTGGTGGCGATGCTGGAGGCCGACAAGCCGCCGCGCCACATGCGGCACGACCAGGCCGACAAAGGCCACCGGCCCGGCCATGGAAACCGCCGCGCCGGTCAGCAGCGACACCGCCACGAACGCCGCGCCGCGCACGGCGGCCAGCGGCACGCCCAGTCCGGCAGCGGTCGAATCATCGGCCTGCGCCGCATCGAGCGACGAGGCCAGCGCGAAGCCGATGGCCGCGCCGACGAGCACCACCGGAAGTCCGTTGAAGAACAGGCTGATCGGCCGGTCGACAAAGGCGCCCGAAAGCCAGAACAGCAATTGCTGCAATTGGGCTTCATTGCTGGTGAGCAGGATTTCCACCGCCGCGTGGGCGAGGCTGGCAAAGGTCACCCCGACCAGCACGATCTTGAGCGGTGATAATCCCCCTGCCCCCGCCGCCACGCCGAACACCACGATAGCGGTGGCCAATGCCCCGAACGCCGCCGCCAGCGACAGCCCGACCAGGGATTGCACCCCGAAGATGATCGTCGCCACGACCACCGCCAGCGATGCGCCCGCGTTCAGACCCAGCGTGTCCGGCGAGGCGATGCGGTTGCGCGACAAGGTCTGCACCATGGTTCCCGCCATGCCCAGCGCCGCCCCGGCCAGAGGCGCGATCAAGGCGCGCGGCAGCCGCAGCCCGGCGATCACCGTCGCCGCTTCCGTGCCATCATTGGCGAACAAGGCCGCCCAGACCTGCCCGGGCGTATAGAGGCGATAGCCCAGTGTCATGCTGGTCAGCCAGGCCAGAGCCAGCAGCGCCAGCAGCAGCCCATAGATGGCGCTACGCGACAGGACGATGCTGCGATAGCGCGGCGCCGTTGCGGCGATACTCATCCTGCGCGCTCCAATCATGATATTGACAGTCAGATTAAATTACCCGATGAAGCCATCCAATTTCTGAATTCAGAAGTCAAGTTTCATGGGGAGCTTTATGCCCTTGCGCATGCTGGCAATTGCCCTGATGTCCGCCACCCTGCTGACCGGGCCGTCCACGGCACGGGAAATCACCCATGCCATGGGCGTCACCGAAGTCCCCGACAATCCGCAGCGCATCGTGGTGCTGACCAATGAAGGCACCGAGGCGCTGCTGGAAGTGGGCATCACGCCGGTCGGCGCGGTCAAATCCTGGCTGGGCGATCCCTGGTATGACCACATTGCCGGCCAGATGGCCGACGTCACCGTGCTGGGCGAAGAATCGGCGCTAAACCTCGAAGTGCTGGTTTCGCTCGAGCCCGATCTGATCCTGGGCAACAAGATGCGCCACGAGAAGATTTACGAGCAGCTATCGGCTATTGCGCCGACGGTGGTTTCCGAGCGCCTGCGCGGCGACTGGAAGATCAATATGGCGCTCTATACCGATGCCGTCGGCAAGGGCGAAGAGGGCAAGGCCGCGCTCGAAGCCTTCGATGCACGCATTGCCACGCTGCACGATGCCCTGGGCGCCTCGCTGGACGAGGAAATCTCCATTGCCCGCTTCATGGCCGGGCAGACGCGCATCATGTTCAAGGACAGCTTTTCCGGCCTCATCCTCGATGAACTGGGCTTCCACCGCCCCGCCAGCCAGGACAAGGACGAATTTGCCGAGGAGATCACCAAGGAGCGCATCCCCGAATTCGAGGGCGACCGGCTGATCACCTTCACCTACGAGACCGGCAATGGCGAGGCCAATAGCCAGGCCGAGGACTGGCAGGCCGATCCGCTCTGGCAGAACCTGGACGTGGTCAAGGCGGGCATGGTCCACGCCGTGTCCGACGCCGTCTGGAACACGGCGGGCGGCATCATCGCCGGCAACCTGCTGCTCGACGACATCGAAGCCATCTACGGCCTCGCCGCCACGCGTTGAATCCCGCGGCCGGCGCTGGTGCCGGCCCTCTCCCCCGACTGGAAACGACATGTTCAAGCGTCTCATCGGCACCGGCATTGCCACTTTCGCCACCGCAATTCTGCTCGCCAGCCCCGCCATGGCGCGCGAGATCACGCACGCCATGGGCGTCACCGAGGTGCCGGACGATCCGCAGCGCGTGGTCATCCTCACCAATGAAGGCACCGAGGCCTTGCTCTATCTGGGCGTGGTGCCGGTGGGCGCCGCCCAGAGCTGGGGCGGCGATCCGTGGTACGACCATATCGCCGCGCCCCTGGCCGACACCGTGCCCCTGGGCACCGAGCTGGCGGTCAATCTGGAAATCCTCGCAACGCTGGAGCCCGATCTCATCCTGGGCACCAAGGTGCGCCAGGAAGCCATCTACCCCCAGCTTTCCGCCATCGCGCCCACGATCATGACCGAGACCATCGGCGGCGAATGGCAGGACAATCTGCGCTTCTATGCCGACGCCATCGGCAGGAGCGCCGAAGGCGAGGCCGCCATTACCGGGTTCGCCGAACGCACGGAGAAGCTGCATGACGCGCTGGGCGATGCGGTCAACGAGCAGATCTCCATGGTCCGCTTCTCGCCCAATCGCACGCGCATCTATTACAAGGACACGTTCAGCGGCCTGGCGCTCAACCAGATCGGTTTCCAGCGCCCCGCCGCGCAGGACAGGGACGAATTCGCTACCGAGGTGACCAAGGAACGCATTCCCGAAATGGAAGGCGACCGCATCTTCTACTTCTCCGACGATCTCGATGGCGACGAGGCCAGCGCCAATCTGGACGAATGGCTCAACGATCCGCTGTGGTTGAACCTTAACGCCGTAAAGGCCGGCAAGGCGCAGCGCGTCAGCGAGGTGATCTGGAACAATGCGGGCGGCATCTACGCCGCCCACCTGATGCTCGACGATATCGAGACCATCTACGGTCTCGCCTCCACCCGCTGACCGGGAGGCGCCGATGAGCCGGCTCGAAACGATCGGTCTGCGTGCCGGCTATGCGGATGTCACCATCCTGGACGAAATCGACCTGGTCATTCCCGATGGCCAGGTCACCATCCTGATCGGACCCAATGGCTGCGGCAAGTCCACGCTGCTCAAGAACATGGCCCGCATCCTGAAGCCGAGCCGCGGCAATGTCCTGCTCGACGGCAAGGACATTCACACTCTCAATACCCGCGCCGTGGCGGCGCAACTGGGCCTGCTGCCGCAGGGCCCGATAGCGCCGGAAGGGCTCACGGTCCGTGAACTCGTGGCCCAGGGTCGCTACCCGCATCAATCGCTGCTGCGCCAATGGAGCCGCGCCGACGAGGACGCCGTCAACACGGCCATGCGGACCGCCGGCATCACCGATTTCGCCGATCGCGCCGTGGATACGCTGTCCGGCGGCCAGCGCCAGCGCTGCTGGGTAGCCATGGTCCTGGCGCAGGACACTGGGCTGATCCTGCTCGATGAACCCACGACCTTCCTCGACCTCAAGGTGCAGGTCGATCTCATGGAGCTGTTCACCGGCCTCGCGCATGATCGTGGCCATACCCTGGTCATCGTCCTGCACGAGCTCAGCCTCGCCGCCGCCTATGCCGATCACCTGGTGATGATGAAAGCCGGCCGCATCGTCGCCTCGGGCCGGCCCGACGACATCTTCACCGCCCGGCGCCTCAAGGATGTCTTCGGGCTCGACGCCAATATCCTGCGCGATCCGGCCAGCGGCCGGCTGGTCTGCGTCCCGTTCAGCGCCCGCCGTCGGGTCGAAGCCGCGCAATGAACCAGATGAGAGCGCCGGCCATCGTCAGTCACAAACTCCGCGCCTGGTCCGGGGTGCCGGCGCTGCTGCTCGCCTTGCTGGCGGTCTTCCTGCTTCATATCGCGGTCGGCGCCAAGCCCTTGCCCATCCAGACCGTCATCGAGGCACTGACCGGGTTCGACAGCACCAATTTCGACCACGTCATCATCCGCAATCTCCGCCTGCCGCGCGCCGTCCACGCCATCGTGGTGGGCGCCAGCCTGTCGCTGGCCGGCGCATTGATGCAGGGCGTCACCCGCAATCCCCTCGCCGATCCCTCGCTTCTCGGCCTCACATCCGGGGCCGCCTTCGCCGTCATGGTCAGCACGGCGTTGTTCGGCGCGGCCAGCCTGGCGCTCATCCCATGGATCGCCATGGCGGGCGCACTCGGCGCCGCGGCCATCGTCTATCTCATCGCCCGGCTGGTGCCCGGCGGCGCCACGCCGCTCAGCCTGACCCTGGCCGGAGCCGCGATCAGCGCCTTTCTGGGCGCCGTCATCTCGGTCATCCACCTGCTGAACCAGGACACGTTCGAAAATCTGCGCGTCTGGCTCACCGGCGGACTGGCCGGGCGCGACATTGCCCTGCTCGCCTATGTCGGCCCCTGGATGGCGCTGGCCCTGCTTGCCGGCATTGTCCTGGCCGCGCGCGTCACGCTGCTGGCCATGGGCGACGAGGTGGCGCAGGGCCTGGGCATCCGCACCGGCCTGCTCAAGGCGCAATTGCTCGCCGTGGTGGTCGTCCTCTCGGCTGGCTCCGTCGCCCTGGCGGGCCCATTGGGCTTTATCGGCCTCGTCATTCCGCATGTCGTGCGGCTCTATGTCGGCTCGGATTATCGCTGGATCGTCCCCTATGCCGCCCTTGCCGGCGCCGCCTATCTGGTCTCGGTCGATATCGTGGCCCGTATCGCCATTCCGCCGCGCGAAATTTCCACCGGCATCATCACCGCCATGATCGGGGCGCCGCTCTTCGTGCATCTCGTGCGCCGGAGGACACGCTAATGACGGCCATGGTTCCGCCGCGACACCTGGTGCTGCGCAGCCCCGCGCAGCGCGTGGCCCTGCGCCTGCCGCTGCGGGCGCTTGTCATCTTGGCCCTGTTGACCACAGCCCTCATTGTGCTCACGGTACTCAGCCTCGCCACCGGCAGCTATGGCGTCGCACCGGGCGAAGTCTGGGAGACGCTGCGCGGCATGACCGTTTCCCGCGCCATCGACAATGTGGTCTGGGAATTCCGCTTTCCCCGCACGCTCGCCGCCGCCCTGGTCGGGGCGATGATGGCGCTATCCGGCGCCGTGCTCCAGAACGCCACCCGCAACAGCCTTGCCGACCCCTCCCTGGTCGGCGTCAGCCAGGGCGCGGCACTCGCCGTCGTCACCATGACCGTGCTGTTCCCCGCTTTTTCCGGCGGCCTGCGTCCCTGGATCGCCTTTGCCGGCTCCATCCTCGTCGCCCTGGCCGTGCGGAGCCTGTCCCATACCAGCCAGGGCGGCAGCGCCATCCGCTTCATCCTGATGGGCATCGGGCTTTCCGCCTTCATCTCCTCCATCACCTCGGCCCTGCTCACCTATGGCGAGATCGACCGGGCCATGACCGCCCTGTCCTGGCTGGCCGGGTCGATCAATGCCGCGAGCTGGACCGATGTCCGCACCTTGGCGGGCTGGACCGCGGTGCTGCTGCCCTCGCTGCTGCTCACCAGCCGCGCCATGAGCGCCATGCAGTTCGGCGATGCAACCGCGCTGGGCCTGGGCGCGCCGGTCGCCCTGACGCGAAACCTGCAATTGGCCATCGCCGTCGGCTTTGCGGCCATTGCGACTTCTGTCGTCGGCCCGCTGGGCTTTGTCGGCCTCATCGCCCCGCATGCGGCGCGGCGTCTCGCGCCTGCGGGAATGGGGCTGCACCTGCTGCTGACCGGGGCCCTGGGCGCCCTGCTGGTTCTCTTTGCCGATCTTGTCGGCCGCGCCGCCTTCGCGCCCGTACAAATTCCGGCCGGCCTCATCACGGCCGTGGTCGGCGTCCCCGTTTTCGTCGTGCTGCTGATCCGCAGCCGGCCGGCCAATGCATCCTGAACCCGGAGAACACCATGAGCCGCGTTTTCATCCTCGTCGCCGCCCTCACGGCCATGGCTTTGCCTGCTTTGGGGCAGGACACCCGCTCCTACACCGCCGCCAATGGCACGTTCGAGATTCCCGTGACGCCGCAGCGCATCGTGGCGCTCAATGACCAGATCGTCGCCCTGCCGCTCTACGAACTCGGCGCGCCTGTGGTCGGCAGCGCCGGCCGCACCGATGCGGATGGCAATCATTTCCTGCGTGGGGGCATGGATACGCTGGGTATCGACTATGCCAATACCGGCATCGAATATGTCGGTGGATTCAATGGCCTGGACGTGGAGGCTATAGCGGCGCTGCAACCCGACCTCATCATCGGCGGGCCCTATACCGATCCAGGCGTGGCCGAGCAATTGCAGAAGATCGCCCCGACATTGCTCATCAACAATAACGAGCTCGGCATCATCGAGACCATGCGGGCCTTTGCCGACATCACCGGCAAGACCGGCAATTTCGAAGCCCGGCTGCAGCGCTACCGGGACAATGTCGCGCGCCTGCGCGACTATCTCGGCGATCCGGAGGACATTTCGGTCGGCCTCACCTTCATGTTCCCCGAGGGCGCCGAAATGTGGGTCTACAAGCACAGCGGCAATCTTGGCGCCATCGCCCAGGTCGTCACCGATCTCGGCTTCCGCGAGCCCGCCGCGATCACGGCCCTGTCCACCAACGAAACCAATTACAGCGCCGAGCTGATCCAGGATCTCGATGCCGATTTCATCTTCGGCTTCTATCGCCAGCAGCCCGACGCCACCCCGGCCAATATCCGCGCCGCCTACGAAAAGTTCGCGCCCGGCTGGTGCCAAGCGCTGACGGCCTGCCGGAACGGTCAGTTCATCCTGCTGCCGGGCCCCACGTTCGGCCCCACCATGGCCGGGCTCGACCTGGCGCTCGAACTGATCGAGAGCAATATCGCCGCCCGTCCCTTCACGCCGTTCGCCGAAGCCGAGTGATGGGCAAGCACGTCTTCTGCACCGATCTCTGCCATGAGCGGGGCGAACCCATGGTGGGCACGGGCGACGCTCCCGCACGCGTCCTCATGCTGGCCTGGCCGCGCGGCAAATGGCGGGTGCCGCGCTGGGAATCGGTGGACATGTCGCCGGACCTCAGCGCCGCGCTCCATGCCGCCGCCAAGGCGGGGCTGCACGTGGCCCTGGTGGACAAGGTCGAGGCCGAAAATCCCCTGCCCACCCTGCATGCCCTGCCCGAAAACATCCGTGCCGACTTCACCGACGAAGCCGACCTCATTACCGCCATCCACGACTATATCGCGGGCCGGGTCTTTTCCGGCACGCCGGACGAGCGGACCACGATCCTCTGCTGCACCGACAGCCGCCGCGACGCCTGCTGCGCGCGCTATGGCTTTTCCACCTACAAGGCCCTGGTCGCCATCGCCGACCCGGCCCGCTTCAATATCGTGCAGGCCACCCATATCGGCGGCTGCCGCTTCGCCGCCTCGCTGGTGGTCATGCCGCAGCGCCAGCGCTATGGCCGCATGAATGCCGAACACGCACCGGGCTTTCTCGCTGCCCTCGAAAAGGGCGAGATCTATCTGCCCACCTATAAGGGACGCTCCGATCAACCGGAGCCCGTGCAGGTCGCCGAACTGGCGGCGCTGCAATGGGCCGCCGAAAACGGCCGCCCCCTCGGCGCCGTCACCCTGTGCGGGGCAATCCCCGAAACGGCCGGCGAAGGAAGCACGCTGACGGTAGAGGCGGTTTTGCCCGATGCCCAGCTCGCCATTCGCCTGCATGCCCAGACCTTCTTCATGCAGGGCAATTGCGGAATCGTCGCAGACGGCGGCGGCGAGCACACCCTGCGCTGGTGCCTCGACGAAGTCGTCGTGCTGCCTTCCCCCGCACCCCCCAACTAATCCACCCCGGAGGCTCCTATGCCAGGTTACAAATCGCTGGTCACCGCTCTGCTCATCGCCGCCCTCGGCCTGCCCGCCCTGGCGCAGGAAACGCGCTCCTATACCGATGATTCCGGTCGCGTAGTCGATATCCCCGCCGACCCGCAGCGCATCGTATCGCTGCACGATGTCTCGCTTACCCTGCCCTTGCTCGAACTGGGCGTCATTCCGGTGGGGAGTCATGGGCGCACCACCGCCCAGGGCGAGCCGTTCATCCGCTCCAGCGCCGTCCTGACCGGCATCGACTTCAACAATTCGACCATCGAGTTCGTCGGTAACCTGCCCGCCGACGTGGAGGCAATCGCCGCGCTCGAACCCGACCTCATCCTCACGACGCCCTGGCAAACCGCGCCGGTCGATCAATTGGCGACGATCGCGCCGACCATCGTGCTCGACAGCGCCGTCCGCAACGAATTCGCCATGCATGACGTGCTGGCCGACATCACCGGCACCCAGGATCGCCTCGCCATTCTCAAGACCCGCTACGATGGCCAGATTGCCCAGATCAAGCGACTGATCGATACGGGCGACATCCGCGTCAACGTCATTCAGGGTGTGGACGGCCAACTCGCCGTCTGGCGCACTTATGGCGCTCTGGGCAAGGTGCTGCGCGATGCCGGCTTCACCTTCCCCGCACGAGTCGATGCCATCGAGGAGGGCCAGTTCGAGCGGCTGAGCGCCGAGGCGCTGCCGGAAATGGATGCCGATTTCATCTTCGTCACCTATCGCACCGACACGCTGGAGACGCCCGCCGACGCCATCGCCCATCTCGAAGCCGTCATGCCCGGCTTCTGCGACTTCCTCTTCGCCTGCCGCAACAACCAGATGATCCTCATTCCCCGCGAGGAAGCTTCGGCCGCCTCCTATTACGGGCTGGGCGCGCTGGCCTATATGACCATCTCGCATATTTCGGGCCGGAACTTCGAACGGAAAGCGGACTGAGAGGGCAATACCGCTCATCGCCCGAGCAGGCCGTTCTGAGTGCCGGCAATGTCATGTTCGGCGCCCTGCATTAGACTATGGTCTATGCCGTGGCGCTGGGCTATCTGCTGGGGCGGGCGCGGCGGATGGCTGTGACAAAAAATCCTGCCGATCCGGCCAAACAGATTTGAAACCGGTCTTCTCAAGAAGCCTCTCTAACCCTATACGTTTAGACGAGATTCTAAAACGAGGACCGGCCCCTGCCCCAGATATCGCCCGACCTTGCGCTGACCTTGCTCGCTGCGCTGCCCTTCCTGGCCTGCGCGCTGGTTCTTGCCCTTCCCGGCAGGGGAAACAAGGGCGCGGTATGGATTGCGGCGGTCGTGGCGGGCGTGCTCAGCCTGCTGTCTATCGGGCTTTTTCCTCTGGTGGCCGATGGCGGCGTCATCAGCACGCGCCTCGAATGGATCCCCCAGCTCGGCCTGAATATCGTGCTGCGCATGGATGGCTTTGCCTGGCTGTTCGCGGTGCTGATCACCGTGATCGGCTTCCTGGTGGTGCTCTACGCCCGCTATTACATGTCCCCCAAGGACCCGATCGCGCGCTTTTATTCGCTGCTGCTGGCCTTCATGGGCGCCATGCTGGGCCTGGTTCTGTCCGGCAACATCATCCAGCTTGCCGTCTATTGGGAGCTGACCAGCCTCGTTTCCTTCCTGCTCATCGGCTATTGGTATCACCGTGGCGATGCGCGCGACGGCGCTCGCATGGCGCTGATCATCACGGGCACGGGCGGCCTGGCGCTGTTCGTGGCCATGATGCTGGTCGGCCATATCGTGGGCAGCTACGAACTGGACGTCGTCCTGGCCTCCGGCCGCACCCTGGTCGAGAGCCCGCTTTATCCGCTGACGCTGATCCTCTTTCTGCTGGGCGCCTTCACCAAGAGCGCGCAATTCCCCTTCCAGTTCTGGTTGCCCAACGCCATGACCGCGCCGACGCCGGTTTCGGCGTATCTCCATTCGGCGACCATGGTGAAGGCCGGCGTCTTCCTGCTGGCCCGTTTCTGGCCGGTCATGTCCGACAGCGATCTGTGGTTCTGGATCGTCACTTATACGGGGCTCGCGACACTCATCTTCGGGGCCTATGCCGCGCTGTTCCAGCGCGATCTCAAGGGCCTCTTGGCCTATTCGACCATTTCCCATCTGGGGCTGATCACCACGCTCCTGGGCATGGGGTCGCCGCTCGCCGCCGTCGCGGCCATCTTCCACATCGCCAACCACGCCACGTTCAAGGCCTCGCTGTTCATGGCCGTGGGCATCATCGACCACGAGACCGGCACGCGCGACGTGCGCAAGCTCAGCGGCCTCATCAAGTTCATGCCGTTTACCGGCACCCTGGCCATCATCGCCAGCGCCGCCATGGCCGGCGTCCCGCTGCTCAACGGCTTCCTCTCCAAGGAAATGTTCTTCACCGAGACGGCGATTTACGATTCCAACGTCTTCATCAATCTCTCCCTGCCCGTCGGCGCCACCCTGGCGGGCATGCTGAGCGTCGCCTATTCCATCAAGTTCGTTCACGGCGTCTTTTTCGGGCCGCCGCCGACCGAGCTGGAAAAGGTGCCGCACGAACCGCCGGCGCTCATGCGCCGCCCCATCGAGTTTCTGGTTCTGGTCTGCCTGGCCGTCGGCATTATTCCCGGCATCACCATCGGCCCCTATCTCGCCGCCGCCGTGCATTCGGTCCTCGGCGCCGAAACGCCTTATTACAGCCTCTCGGTCTGGCATGGTTTCAACCTGCCGCTGATCATGAGCATCATCGCGCTGGTGGGCGGCGCCATCATCTACGTTCCCTATTACCGGCGCCTGCGGAACATCGACGGCGTGCCGCTGACCCGTGGCCTGCGCGGCCAGCGCATCTTCGAGCGCATCCTGGTGACCGCCACCAATCGCTGGGCGCGCCGCGTCGTCCAGGCCTTCGGCACCCAGCGCCTGCAGCCGCAAATCTTCACGGTCATCTTCCTCGCCTTCGCGGCGGGGATCGTGTCCGGCTGGGCGCGCATGGGCAATCTGCCCCTGCCGGAAAACTTCGATCCGGTTCTGGGACTCGTCTGGCTCCTGGGCGGCATCAGCGCCATGGCCGCAGCGCATCAGGCCAAGTTCCATCGCCTGGCCTCGCTGATCCTGATGGGCGGCGCCGGGCTTGCCACCTGCCTCACCTTCGCCTGGTTCTCCGCGCCCGACCTGGCGCTGACCCAGCTCCTGGCCGAAATCGCCACCACCGTGCTGATCCTGCTGGGCCTGCGCTGGCTGCCCAAGCGCACGCCGGTGGCCGAGGACCTCACCTGGGGCGTCAAGTTCCGCCGCTATCGCGATATCGGCCTGGCCGTGGTCGCGGGCCTGGCAACGGCGCTGGCCAGCTATGCCATCATGACCCGGGCCGCCCCCGACGGCATTTCCGACTTCTTCCTCGCCAATGCCTATAGCCAGGGCGGCGGCACCAATGTCGTCAATGTCATGCTGGTGGATTTCCGCGGTTTCGATACCCTGGGCGAGATCACGGTTCTCGGCGTCGTCGCGCTTGTCGTCTTCGGGTTGCTGCGCCGCTTCCGTCCGGCCGCCGACAGCGCCGAACGGCCGGAACAGCAGCGTGTGCTGGATGATTATGCGGCCGGCGCCGGCCAGCACGTGGCCGATGATTTCCTGCGCATTCCCGCCCTCATCATCAACTGGATGTTCCCCATCGTCATCGTGGCGGCCATCTACATGCTCCTGCGCGGACACGACCTGCCGGGCGGCGGCTTCATCGCCGGCATCGTCATGTCGCTGGCCTTCATCCTGCAATATCTCGCCGGCGGAACCCGCTGGGTGGAAGAGCGGCTGCGCATCCTGCCGGTTCTGTGGATCGGCTGGGGCCTGCTTCTCGCGCTGCTCACCGGCCTTGGCGCCATGTTGCTGGGCGCGCCGTTCCTGACCTCGGCCTTCGCCTATGCCGACATTCCGTTCATCGGCAAAGTGCCGATGGCCACGGCTCTGATCTTCGACCTTGGCGTATTCGCCCTCGTCGTCGGCGCGGTTGTTCTCATGCTCGTCGCCCTTGCCCACCAATCCATCCGCCGACCCAAGCCGGCCGGTTCGTCCAAACCCAAAGTGCGGGAGGGCCTCGACAAATGGAACTGACCCTGGCCCTCGCCATCGGCGTGCTTACAGCCTCGGGCGTCTACCTCGTCCTGCGCCCCCGCACCTTCCAGGTGATTATCGGTCTGTCCCTGATCTCCTATGCGGTCAATCTCTTCATCCTGGCCATGGGCCGGCTGCGCATGGATGCGGCGCCGATCCTGTCCGGCGCCAATGCCAATCCGGCCGACTATACCGATCCGGTGCCCCAGGCCCTGGTGTTGACCGCCATCGTCATCGGCTTCGCCATGACCGCCCTGTTCCTCGTCGTGTTGCTGGCCGCCCGTGGTCTCACCGGCAATGACCACGTCGACGGCAAGGGGAATTGAGATGACGGATATGAACCATCTCGCCATCCTGCCGATCCTGGTTCCGATGATCGCGGCCATCGCCAATCTGCTGCTCAGCGATCAGCGCAGCGACAAGCGCGTCGTCGGGCTCAATATCGGGTTCAGCGCCCTGCTGCTGCTCGTCTCGATCCTGCTCCTCGTGGCTTTGGCCCAGTCCGGCCAGACGGCTGCGGCGGTCTATCCTCTGGGCAATTGGCCCATTCCCTTCGGAATCGTGCTGGTCGCCGACAGGCTCGCCGCGATCATGGTGCTCACCACCTCGGTCCTGGCGCTGGCGGCGCTGATCTATGCCTCGGCGCGCTGGCATAGCCGGGCCCCCAATTTTTTCCCGCTCTTCCATGCCCTGACCATGGGGCTCAACGGCGCCTTCCTCACCGGCGACCTCTTCAACCTCTTCGTCTTTTTCGAATTGCTGCTGGCGGCCTCCTATGGCCTGGCGCTGTTCGGCGGGGGTCGCAACCGCGTCCGCTCGGCGATGCATTACATCGTCATCAACCTGGTGGCCTCGTTCCTGTTCCTCATCGGCGTGGCGCTGATCTACGGCACGACCGGGACGCTCAACATGGCCGATATCGCCCGGGCCGTGCCCCATATCGCGGCGGACGATCGGGGACTGTTCGAAGCCGGAGCGGCCGTGCTGGGCATCGCCTTCCTCATCAAGGCCGGCTCCTGGCCGCTGCATTTCTGGCTGCCCAATACCTATTCGGCCGCCGCCCCGCCGGTCGCGGCGCTCTTTGCCGTGATGACCAAGGTGGGCTTCTACGCCATCCTGCGCCTCTGGATGCTGGTCTTCGCCAATTTGTCCGGGCCGGAAGCCACGTTCGGGCAGACCACCCTGCTGGTCCTGGGCGTCGCCACTGTCGCCTATGGCAGCATCGGCGCCCTTTCCAGCAAGGCGCTCGACCGGCTGGCCAGCTATCTCATCCTGGTTTCCGCGGGCACGCTGCTGCTGGCCGTGGGCTATAATTCGCCCGGCGTCACCACGGGCGCGCTCTATTATTTCGTCGTCGCCACATTGGCGGCGGGGGCGCTGTTCCTGCTCAAGGACATCATCGATCAGATCCTGCCCGCCGAGGCGCAGGTTCTGGCCGTGTCCATGGAGCTCTATGGCGACGAAGAGGAAATCCTGGACGAGGACCAGGAAGTCAGCCGCACCATTCCCGCCGCGGCCACCCTTATCAGCCTCTGCTTCGCCATTGCCGCCCTGGTCATGGCCGGATTGCCGCCGCTCTCGGGTTTCATCGCCAAGTTCGCGATGATCTCGTCCGCCCTCAACGCCGACAATGCGCCCAATGTGGCCACCTGGTGGATCACCGGCGCGCTCATCGTCTCGGGATTGTTCGTGCTGGTCTCCATGGTCCGCAACGGCATCAACATCTTCTGGACCTCGCTCCCCGAGGATGGCGTGCTGCGCCTGCGTCCGCTCGAGATCGGCCCCATCGTGGTGCTGCTGGCGCTGTGCGTCGTCCTGGCCATCGCCGCGGGTCCCGCCATGGGCTTCTTTGCCGAGACCGCGGCTTTCATCCATGATCCCCAGGCCTATATCCAGATCGTCCTGCCGGCGGAGAGTGCCCTATGAAACGGCTCTTCCCCCATCCGCTGCTGGCGGTAATCCTGCTGATCCTCTGGCTCATCCTGCAGCAATCGGCCGGGCTGGGACATATCCTGCTGGGCGGCGTCATCGCCATTCTCGCCTCGCTGGCCGCCAGCCTCATCATCCCGGAACCGCTGATCGTGCGCCGGCCGCTCAAGGTGCTGCAGCTCATCGTCGTGGCGGGCCTGGATATCGTGCGCTCCAATATCGCGGTGATGCTGATCCTGTTCAGCCCCCGCCCCCAGCCCACGGCCGCCTTCATCGAAATGCCGCTGAAGCTGACCAATACGTTCGGCCTGGCGGTTCTGGCCTGCCTCATCACCGCGACCCCGGGCAGCGCCTGGCTGGAATATGACCGGGAGCGCAGCACGGTCCTGATCCACGTCTTCGACCTGGTCGATGCCGATGAATGGGTCGAGACCATCAAGAACCGCTACGAATCCCTGCTTATGGAGATTTTCCAATGAGTGTGGCCATTCTTCACTGGAGCCTGCTGGCGGCGCAATTCCTGCTCAGCATCGCCATGCTGGCGACGCTCTATCGCATGGTCATCGGCCCGCGCGCCCAGGACCGCATCCTGGCGCTGGACGCACTCTATGTCGTCGCGCTGCTGCTGCTCATCACGCTCGGCATCCGCACCAATTCCCAGGTCTATTTCGAGCTCGCCATGCTGATCGGCCTGCTCGGCTTCGTGGGCACGGTGGCCTTGGCCAAGTTCCTCATGCGCGGGGAGGTGATCGAATGATTGACGATCTGCCGCTCTGGCTGTCCATCCTGGTCTCGGTTCTGGTCGTCGGCGGCGCGCTGCTGACCATGGCGGGCTGTTTCGGCATGGTGCGGCTGCAGAATTTCTACCTGCGCATCCATGCTCCCACCATGGGCACCAGCATGGGCGGCGGGCTGATCCTGCTCGCCTCGGCCATCTATTTCACCATCACGCGCGACCGGCTGATCGTGCATGAGATGATCATCTTCCTCTTTGTGACGGTGACCACGCCGGTGACGCTCATGCTGCTGGCCCGCGCCACCCTGTTCCGCGACCGCATCGAAGGCAATGACGGCGTACCCAAGCGGATCAACGGCGACCAGCAATAGCGCGATTGTCTGGACCGGAACCCGCCGCCATGCCACGATTGGCAGCCGCCTCAGCCGGGACAAACAGATGACCACCGACGTCAAACCCCGATCCTTCGTGAGCGCCCGCATGGTGGCCGAAAAGGCGGGCGTCTCGCGCTCGGCCGTCTCGCGCACCTTCACCCATGGCGCCAGCGTGTCCGAAGAGACCCGGCGCAAGGTGCTCGATGCCGCCGGCGCCCTCGGCTACCACGTCAATCACCTGGCCCGGGGCCTGCGCGAGCGCAGCAATATCGTGTGCCTGGTCGTCGCCGACATGACCACGCCGATCCGCGCTGGCATGGTGGACGTGCTCACGCGCGAGCTCCAGGCCTCGGGCAAGATCACCATGGTCATCAATACAAGGGCCGATACGGAAAGCGTCTCCCAGGCCCTGCGGCAGACCCTCAATTATCGCGCCGACGCCACCGTGGTGCTCTCCGGCACGCCGCCCGCCACGCTGATCGAGACCTGCCTCGCCAATGGCCAGCAGGTGGTGCTGATCAACCGCGACGACAAGCTGGTGGGCAGCCATAATCTGGGCGTCGACAATGCCATGGCCGGCCGGGAGGCCTATTTCCTGCTCCGGCGCGCCGGCTGCCAGCGGCTGGGCCTCGTCACCTCCGATGCCGGCACGGCGAGCCTGGTGGAGCGCGAGCGCGTATTCGTCGATGCGGCGCGGGCCGACGGCATCGAGGTTGCCGTGTTCGAAACCGGCCCCACCGGCTATGCCTCCGGCTTCGAAGCCGGCCGCCGCGCCTTCGGCCGCTCCAGCAGTCCCGATGGCGTGTTCTGCGTCACCGACCTTTTGGCCCTGGGCTTCATGGATGCGGCCATGCACGAATTCGGCCTTCGCATCCCCGAGGATCTCTGCGTGGTCGGTTTCGACGATATAGAGCAGGCCGGGTGGCAATCCTACCGGCTCACCACCTTCGCCCAGCCGCTCAAGGACATGGCCGAACAGGTTATGGATTTGCTGCTCGATCCCGATTCCGCCGGTTCGGAGCGCATTCTCTTCGAACCCACCCCCCGCTGGCGCAAGTCCGTCCGCCCCGGCCCGGTTTAATTGCACATCGTTTTGCACACGTGCGCAACGGCATCACTGTCATAAAAGCGTTATTCACGCCCGCTATCAGCAAATCCGAATTTCTTGACCAATGCACTTGTGTGCATTCGAGAATGGGTGTTGTCTTGGCGAAGCGATAAGCACATCGCGGAGCGGCATACCCGACAGAGATTGGGAACCCCTTCCGCCTATCGCTGCACATAGGGAGGAGGCCCATGAGGCGGGCGAACCGGTGCCGATCCGGCTCGCCAGGCGGTCAGACCGCGCGCTGCCTCCGCAATCGGCTGTGAAGCGCCGTGGCTCCGGTCACGTAATGGGAGAATTGAGATATGAAACGCCGCACTTTCATGATGTCCGCCGCCGGTGCTGCCGCCGGCATGGCCATCCTGCCCCGCATGTCCTTCGCCGCCGAAGGCGTCATCGACTGGTACACCAGCTCGGACAGCAATATCCTCGACTTCTGGACCAATATCGTGAAGCCGGCCTTCGAAGCCGCCCATCCAGGGGTCACGATCAATCTGGTCGATGCGGGCGACGGCGCTGGCATCATCGCCATCAGCGAACGCGCCATGGCCGCCAAGCAGACCAATACCGATCCGCAGGCCGATTTCTTCGAATCCGCCGATCCGCTGCTGCCGGCCGGCGCCATCGAGGCCGGCATTTTCGTCAACATCAAGGAAGCCGGGCTTTCCAACTATTCCAAGCTCAATCCGGCCGGCATCCAGTCCGATTATTCCCTGCCCTATCGCGGCAGCCAGGTGCTGCTCGCCTATGACACGACCAAGCTCGATCCGGCCGATGCGCCCAAGAGCTGGGACGATCTGGTCACCTGGATCAAGGCCAATCCCGGCCAGTTCGTCTATAATCGTCCCGACAAGGGCGGCTCGGGCGGCAATTTCGTGCGCCGCGCCATCCACCAGGCCAATGGGCTCGATCCGTCCATGTTCACGGTCGACAACTATACCCAGGAATTCGGCGACGAGACCCTGGGCAAGGCCTGGGAACTGCTCAAGGATATTGCCCCCTCGCTCTATGACAATGGCGCCTATTCCTCGGGCAACACCCAGTCCATCCAGCTGCTCTCACAGGGCGTGGTGACCATGGTTCCGGTCTGGTCGGACCAGGTGCTCCAGGCTATCGACCAGGGCGTTCTGCCCGACACGACCGGCCTCGTGCAATTGCAGGATCTGGCGCTGGTCGGCGGGTTCACCCGCTCGGTCGTGCTCGAAACCGGCACCAATCGCGACGCAGCCCTGCAGCTCGCCGATTTCATGCTCTCCGAGGAAATCCAGAGCGCCATCCTGACCGAACTCGGCGGTTTCCCCGGCGTGTCCTGGGATCACATCGATCCCGAACTGCGCGAACGCTTCGCCGATATCGTGCCGCAATCCATTCCCACCTTCCCCGGTGGTGCATGGGAAGCCGCCATCAATGATGGCTGGTATCGCAACGTCGCTCCCAACGTCGACCGCAACTCGTGACCGAGCTGGCCGAGGGGGAAGCACGCCCCCTTATCGAAAAGACCGGCAGCAGGAGGCCCACTGGCCTCCTGCTCGTCGCCGTGCCTGTCCTGCTGATGGCCTGGTTGATCATCTGGCCGATCTTCAACGCCTTCGCGCGCACTGTCTGGCGGCCCGATGCCGATGGCGATTACGGGTTCAACCTGTCGAGCTATGTCTTTTTCTTTTCCGATCAGTACAGCATCAACAATCTGACCATTACGCTGTGGACCACGGGCATGTGCGCCCTCCTGCTGCTGGTCATCTGCCTGCCGATCGCCATCTATCTGCGCTTTTCCCATGGCCGCCTGCCCGCCTATGTGCAGGCCTTGGCCATCTTCCCGATGTTCGTGCCCTCGATCATCCTGGCCTATGCCTTCATCCGCGTGCTGGGCCCGAACGGCATGGTCGATATCCTGCTCAATTCCGTCGGACTGCCGAAAATCCGCACGCCCTACCTGACCCCCTGGGGGCCGGTGATCGGCCTGGTCTGGGATAATATCCCGCTCACCGTGCTGATCCTGCTCGCCGGTCTCGGCAGCGTCTCCAACCAGGCGATCGAAGCGGCGCGCGATGTCGGCGCCAGGCGGCTGCAGGTCTTCTGGTACATCATCCTGCCGCGCATCTCCAATTCGGTGCTGGTGGCCATTTCCTTCGCCGTTCTCGGCATCTTTTCGTCCTTCACCCTGCCCTATCTCCTGGGCCCGGCTTCGCCGGAAATGATGGGCCCGTTCATGAACCGCACCTTCCGCGAGGTGAACGACCCGCTCAATGCCATCACGCAGGCGGTCATCACCTTCTGTTTCTGCATCGCCTTCGGGCTGTTCTATGTGCGCTCCGTCGCGCGCAACCAGGGGAAGTGACATGAGCACACTCGCTCCCTCCCGCCCCCGCACGGACTGGACCGGCATCGTCTTTGCCGCCCTGCTGTCCGCCGCGATCGTCTTCCCGCTTCTGGTGGTGGGCACCTGGGCCTTCACCGAAGTCTGGCGCTACCCCAATGTCATCCCGCAGCAATTCGGCCTGCGCTTCTGGGGGCAGACCCTGGGCCGGCCGGATGTCTGGGGCTCGCTGATGCTCAGCCTGCAATTGTCCACCGTGGTCACCCTGCTCTCGGCGGCCATCTGCCTGCCGGCCGCCTATGCCTTCGCCCGCATGGACTTTCCGGGACGAACCTTCCTGTTTTTCTCCTTCCTGGCCGGGCATGCCTTCCCCAAATTCGGCCTGCTCATCGCCATTGCCGCCATTTTCCTCCAGCTCAATCTCATCGGCACCTTCTGGGGCGTGGTGCTGATCCAGCTCGTGGGCACGCTCCTGTTCATGATCTGGATTCCGGTGGCCGCCTTTCAGTCGGTGGATCGCCGCATGGAGGAGGCCGCACGCGATGTCGGGGCCGGTCCCTTCCGCGTCTTCTGGTCGGTCACCCTGCCCCAGGCCGGCCCGACCATTGCCGCCGCCGTGCTGCTCAGCTTCGTCGGCACCTTCTACGAAACCGAAGGCGCCTGGCTCATCGGCGCGCCGGGTATCCGCACCATGCCGGTGCTGATGATCTCCTTCATCAACAACCAGATGGTCATCCAGTTCGGCGCCGTGCTCTCGGTCATGCTCTGGGTCCCCTCCTTCATCGCCCTCATGTTCGCCCGCCGCGTCATCGGCGGCGGCGCCTTCGCCCGGGGGTTCGGGGCGTGATGGGACACCAGATCATCGGCTCCTGCACCACCTCTCCCTTTGGGGGAGAGGTCGGATTGCGCAGCAAGCCGGGTGAGGGGGCCTTCCCCCTGCCCCCTGTTCCATACTGCACCAGACCATCGACAAGGCCCCCTCACCCGGCGCGTTGCGCCGACCTCTCCCCCAAGGGAGAGGTGAAGGAAGGCACCAGGAACTAAAAATGTCCGTACTCAACATCAAAGACGTCACCAAGGTTTTCTCCAACGGCAATGTGCTGGCCGTCGACACCTTCTCCCTCGATGTGGCCGATGGCGAACTGGTCTGCCTGCTGGGGCCGTCCGGTTCCGGCAAGTCCACGCTGCTGCGCATGGTGGGCGGTTTCGAGCGTCCCAGCTCCGGCCTCATCACCATCGATGGCGAGGACATCACCCATCTGCCGCCCGAGAAGCGTCCCACGGGCATGGTGTTCCAGAGCCACGCGCTCTGGACGCATATGAATGTGTTCAAGAACCTCGCCTTCGGGCTCAAGCTTCGCCGCCTGCCGTCCGCTGAAATCCGGGAGAAGGTCGAGGCCGTGCTCGAACTGGTCGGATTGGCCGGTTATGGCAATCGGCATGTCGGCCAGCTTTCCGGCGGCCAGCAGCAGCGCGTGGCCCTGGCCCGGTCGCTGGTGCTCGAACCCAAGATCCTGCTGCTGGACGAGCCCTTTGCCAGCCTCGACCAGCACCTGCGCGAAAGGCTGCGCGAAGAAGTCCGCGACATCCAGCAGCGCCTCAAGATCACCACGCTCTTCGTCACCCACGGCCAGGACGAGGCGCTGTCCATGGCCGACCGCATCGTGGTCATGCGCGATGGCCGCACCGAGCAGATCGACCGCCCGGACGTGGTCTATCGCAAGCCCCAGACGCCTTTCGTGGCCGGCTTCATCGGCACGATGAACCTGATCGAGGGTCATGTGCAGAGCGGCCGCTTCAACCATGACGGATTCTCGGTGGCCCTGCCGGTCGCCGACGGTCCGGCCATTCTGGCGGTGCGCCCCGAGGCGCTCGATCTCGAAGCGGCCGAGCCGGGACAAGGCAAGGTGCATCGCGTCACCGATTACGGCAGCCATGGCCTGGTCGATCTCGACCTGCCGGACGGGTTGCGGGTCAAGGCCATGGTGTCCCATCCAGACCTGTTCCGCCCGGGCCAGGGCGTCATCCTGAAACCCAGGGCCATCGCCGCCTATCGCGACGATGCGCTGATCCACCAGAGCGCCGCATGAGCGATCCCCTCCATATCGGCCGCGGCGGCCACCGCACCTGGCTCAAATGGCATCGCGGCCGCCGCAAGGCCTCCGATCCGGTCTTCACGGCCAAGCGCATTCTCGAAGCCATGCGGCTCGGGGCCAGCGTCGAGGTCGACCTGGTCATCCATGCCGACCATGGCTGCGCCGTGCTCCACGACAAGAGCCTTGACCGCGAAACCACCGGCTCGGGTCTTGTGCGGGATGCCAGTGCCGAGACGCTGCGCCGGCTCCACCTGCGCGGCAATGATGGCACGCCCCTGCCCGACCGGGTCTTGCTGCTCGACGACCTCTGCGATCTCCTGGCCAAAAACCCGCCACATCCCGACGCGCTGTTGCAGCTCGACTTCAAGGAAGACCTGGCCGCGCTCGATCCGCTGACGGTCGAAAACTTCGCCTTTGCCGTATCGTCACTCACCAATAGCCTTATCCTCTCCGGTGGGGCTTTCGACGCTATCAGTCTGTTAGCGAATTCCGCCCCTGGGCTCATGATTGGCTACGATCCCTGCTATGGCGCCTCCCTCGACCGCCTGAAGGCCACGGGCGATCATATGTCCTTCATCAAGGGGGCCTTGGACACCGCGCCGGCCGCCGGGATCATCTATCTGCATCACGACATCATCCTTGCAGCCGACCAGGCCGGTTTCGACATGATCGGAGCGGTCCATGATGGCGGCCGCAAGGTCGATGCATGGACCATAGGCAACGCTAATCCCACGACAATTCCCAAGGTCACCCGGCTGCTCGAGCTGAAGGTGGACCAGATAACAACCGACGATCCGGAGGGGCTGGCAGCGGCCTTCGACCAATGACAGACCTCGACAAAATCCTCGCCGACATGGTTACCGCAGCACGCGATGCAGGCGCACTGACCCTTTCTCACTTCAAGCGTTTTCGCGATCTCGAGATCGGGGTCAAAGGCCCCGGCGACTTCGTTTCCGACGCCGACCGGGAATCCGAGCAGATGATCCGCAAACATCTGCTCACCCGCTATCCCGGCTGGAGCCTGACCGGCGAGGAATTCCCGCCGGTGGACGGCGAAAATCAGGACTATCGTTTCCTCGTCGATCCTATCGACGGCACCACTAACTTCTTGAACGGCCAGCACTATACCATCACCATCGCCCTGCTGCGCGGCCGCGAAACGCTGTGCGGGCTGGTCTATAATCCGGTCAGCGACGAGATGTTCACCGCCGTTTTGGGCGGCGGAGCCTATCTCAATGGCGAGCGGCTGCAGGTCAGCCGCAGCACCGACATTGCGATGATGTGCGTCGGCACCGGCCTGCCCACGCCAAATCTGTCTTTGTATCCAGGCGCTTACGCGCGGCTCGACGCCATCCGCGCCCCGATCGGGGCGGTGCGCATCGTAGGGAGCGCGGCCAATTCCTGCGCCTATGTCGCCTGCGGCAGGCTGACGGGCTATTTCGAGGAAACCGGCTTCGTCGACACGGCGGCCGGCCTGCTCATGGTGACGGAGGCCGGTGGCGTGGTGACCGATTGGTGGGGCCGCGGTCCCGATCATTACGAGGCCACCGGCGCCATGATCGTCGCCAATGCGGCTACGCATGCCTATCTCCTTGAAAAGTTGAAGGATGTGCCGCCCAAAAATCCCTAGATGCTGAAATCATTTCCCTCCGCCCCGGCCTGGCTCTAGGATTGCGGGCGGGGATGGAAGCATGCGGATTCTGCTGGTCGAAGATAACGAGGACCTCGGCGAGGCGATAGAAAAGCGCCTGCGCAGCGCGGGGCATTCGGTGGAATGGGTCAAGGACGGCGCGCAGGTCGTGCCGGCCGCCGAGGGCGATCAGTTTGACGCCGTGGCTTTGGACCTGATGCTGCCCAATCGCGATGGCATTGGCCTGATCGCGGAATTGCGGAAGCGCAAGTTCAACGCGCCCATCATGGTCATCACCGCGCGCTCGGAAATCGACGACAAGGTCAGCCTGCTCGATCTCGGCGCGGACGATTACCTGGTAAAACCCTTCGATCTCAGGGAGTTGGAGGCGCGATTGCGCGCCTTGCTGCGCCGGACAGGCGGCCAGGCCTCCAGCACGATCAGCGTCGGCAATCTCGAACTCGATCTTGCGGCGCTGAACGCGTCGGTGGGCGGCAAGGCGCTGGAGCTCGGCCGGCGCGAATTCCGGCTGCTGGAAATTCTCGTCACCCATGTCGGCAAGGTCGTGGCCAAGGAGCGGCTGATGAACCAGCTCTTCAATTTCGACGAGGCCGTCTCCATCAATGCCCTGGAACTCCACATTTCCCGGCTGCGCAAGAAACTGGATGGCGCCAATGTCGAGATCGGCACGGTGCGTGGCGTCGGCTATCTGATGCGGGTGGCCGAATAGGTGGCGGGTTCGAGGCGGAAATCCTTTTCGCTCCGCCGCCGCATTTTCGCGCTGGCGATCGCGCTCCTGGTGCTGGCCGCCCTGGTGCTGATCGTCTTCATCCGCGACTATGCCGAGCGGGCTGCCGACCGCGCCTTCGATCGGCTGCTGGCCGCCTCGGCGCTGACCATTGCGGGCGCCGTGCAGGTCGAGAGCGATGCCGTGGTGGTGGAAATCCCCTTTGCGGCCTTCGCCATGTTTTCCGGGCAGGACCGCGTGTTCTACGCCGTCGAGGACCCCGATGCGCGCACGGTCACCGGCTATAAGGACCTGGCCGCGCAGATGCCCGAAACCGTCTCGGCCGAACCGCATTTCACCGACATGGTCTATCGGGACGAAACCGTGCGCGTGGTGAGCGTGGGCCGGTTGATCTCGACGCCGAGCGATACGGGCTGGGTCACCATCCACGTGGCCGAAACGCAGAACCAGCGGGAGGCGCTCTCCGCCGAAATCCTCTCCAATGCCGTGCTGCCCGTCATCGCGCTGACGCTGCTGGCCATCGGTCTGGTCTGGTTCGGCATTTCGCGGATGTTCGCGCCGCTGACCGAGCTGGAACATGAATTGCGCGCCCGCTCGCCCGACGACCTCTCGGCCATTACCGTGCCGGTTCCGGCGGAGGTCGAGCACCTGGTTTCGGCGCTCAACGCCTTCATGGCGCGCCTGCGCAATGCCATGGAGCGGGTGAGCGGGCTGGTGGCCGAGGCGGCCCATGAAGTCCGCACCCCGCTGGCCTCGCTGCGCGCCCAGGCGGAAGTGGCCATGGACGAACAGGATCCCGAAGCCCTGCGACGGCGGGTCGGGCGCATCCATACCGGCGCGGTGCAGGCCAGCCAATTGGTCAGCCAATTGCTCATGGAAGCGACTGTCTCGCATCGCCTGGAAAACCAGGAAAACGAGACCACGACCCTGGAAGCGGTGATCGACGAGGTCCGCCAGCGGCTCGATCCGGAGCAGGCAAGGCGCCTGCATATCGCGCTGAGTCCGGAAGCGGCCGGCGCGCCGCTGAGGGGTGACCGGGTCGCCCTGCGGGAGATGATGCGCAATGTCGTCGACAACGCCCTGGTCTATTCGCCGGGCCAGGTGGACATTGGCGGGCAGATGGCGGGGGAACATGTCCTGATCGAAGTGGCCGATCGGGGGCCGGGCATCGAGAATACGGAGAAATCCATGGTGCTGGAGCGGTTCAAGCGCGGCAGGAACAGCAATGGCACGGCCGGTTCCGGCCTGGGCCTTTCCATCGTTTCGCGCGTGGTGGCCGCGCATCGGGGGCGGCTGGACCTGAGGGACCGGGAGGGCGGCGGATTGGTGGTCGCCATATCCCTGCCCCTGCCCCGACGCGGCAATCCCGTCCTGGGCCTTGCCGCGCCGCTCCTGCTTGCCGGCGCGCTGCTCATGCCGGCCGGCCCGACGGAGGCGGCGACCGCGACCTATCCGGCGCCGGACGGCTCGCAGGACCGGGTGCTCAATATTTTCGGGACAACCGACACGCCGCTTTTCGATTATTTCATCGAGGCCTTCCAGCGGCAGCGGCCCGATATCGGCATCATCTACGAGGAATGGGATTCCCGGCCTCTCTACGAGGGATTCCTGGCGGGCGACCTCGATACCCCGCCGGACCTGCTGATCAGCTCGGCATCGGACCTGCAGTTGAAGCTGGCCAATGACGGTCACGCGCTCTCCCATGACAGCCCGTTTCTCGATGCGCTGCCGGACTGGGCGCATTGGCGCAACGAAGTGTTCGGGTTCACCTTCGAGCCGGCGGTGATCATCTACAATCCGCGCCAATTGACTCCCGCCGAGGTGCCGCGCACGCATCTGACGCTGGCCGAATTGCTGGAGACCCAGACGGAGCGGTTTCGCGGCAAGATCGCCACCTATGACATCGCGCTGTCCGGCGTCGGTTATCTGCTCGCCGCGCAGGACCAGACGATCTCGTCCACATTCTGGCGTTTGACCAATGCGTTCGGCCGGGTGAATGCGCAATTTTCCGGCTCCAGCCCCGCCATCCTCAACGGCGTTGCCGATGGCAGCCTGGCGCTGGGCTATAATGTGCTGGGGTCCTATGCCTTTGCGCGGCAGGCGGAAGGCGCCGATATCGAAATCGTCGTTCCGGACGATTACGTGCTGGTGCTGACCCGATCCATGCTGATCCCGCGCAATGCGCCGGACGCGGAGCTGGCGCGGGCTTTCGTGGATTTTGCCCTGTCCCCGGCCGGCCAGGCCGTGGCTGCCGGCCCCACGGCTTTGGGCTCGGTCGTGCCCGACGGCGATGGTGACTGGACCAGCGAGGCTATTTCCGCGCGCGGGCGCGGGGTGATCCAGCCCATTCCGCTCGGACCGAGCCTGCTGGTTGCCCTCGACACGCTGAGGCGGCAACGGTTTCTCGATACCTGGCAGGAAATCGTCTCCCCAAAACCCTGACCATCGCAGGATATCATGGGCCTATGCCCGGGGGAGAAGATTTACGCCCAGCGCATGGCTGGGCTGAACAAAGCGCCTCTACCGCACCGGCCTTGTCGAGACCATCTAGGGAGCATGGAAGCGACCCGGATGATCCGGGTCCCCAAGGAAGGATTGAACCATGAGCTCCCTGCGCAAGAACAAGTTCTTTGCGACCCTCGACACTTTCGCCACCGTGTTCGGCAGTGCTGCCGCTGTGTCGGCGGCTGTCGATGCCGGCCGGGCGCCCAAGGCCAAGCACCTTGAGACCCTGGGTATCGACCCGGTCGCATTCCGCAACATCGGCAAGATCTGACGAGCCCCGCTCGCGGCGCTGGCCACGGCCCCTCCCTCCGGAGCCCGGCGCCCGTCCTGCCGGTATGACAAGCCCGGATGCCAGTCCCTCCCTGGCATCCGGGCTTTTGTTTTCAGTCCTCGTCGGTCGCCAATTGGCCGAGTAGCTTGCCCTGCCCGCGCATGCGCAGGATGAAGGGCAGCCCGACCGCGACAATGGCCACGGCATAGAGCACGAGCGAAATCGGCGAATGGAACAGGATGGCCGGATCGCCCTGGCTGATGGCGAGGGCACGACGGAGCTGCTGTTCGGCCATGGGTCCCAGGATCAGCCCGACCACGACCGGGGCGATGGGATAGCCGAAGCGGCGCAGGACATAGCCGAGCACGCCGAAGGCCAGCAGCAAGACCAGTTCGAACGAGATGCGCACCGGGCCGATGCCCATGGACATGGCGCCGTTGGCCCCAAGCGTGCCGAGCGTGGCGAAGACCAGAATGCCGCCATAAAGCCAGGGCTTGGGAATGGTGAGCAGCTTCACCCACAGGCCGATCAGCGGCAGGTTGAGCACCAGCAGCATGAAATTGGCGACCAGGAGGCTGGCGATCAGCGCCCAGACCAGGTTGGCATTGTTGGCAAAGAGCAAGGGGCCGGGCTGCAGGCCGAATTGCTGGAAGCCCGCCAGCATGATCGCCGCCGTTGCCGTGGTCGGCAGGCCCAGCGTCAGCAAGGGCACGAGCGTGCCCGCCGCCGAGGCATTGTTGGCCGCCTCGGGACCGGCGACGCCTTCGATGGCGCCATGGCCGAATTCCTCGGGCTTCTTGGCGAAGCTCTTTTCGGCGCTGTAGGAGAGGAAGCTGGCGACATCGGCGCCGCCCGCCGGCATGGCGCCGATGGGGAAACCGATAAAGGTGCCGCGCAGCCAGGAGGCCCAGCTCCGCTTCCAATCCTCGATGGTCATCCAGACCGAGCCCTTGACCGCCATGACCTGGGCGGCGACCTGGTCGCGATCCGAAGCGGTCTTGAGCGTTTCGCCGATGGCGAAGAGCGCCACCGCCAGGGTGGTGACCTCGATGCCGTCGAGCAGGTCCATGATGCCGAAGGCCAGGCGCGTCTGCCCCGATTGCAGATCGATGCCGATCAGGCCCAGGCCAAGGCCGATAAAGAGCGCAGTGAGCCCGCGCAGGGCGCTGTCGCCGAAGGCGGCCGAGACGGTGACGAAGGCCAGGACCATGAGCGCGAAATAATCCGCGGGCCCGAAGGAGAGGGCGAAGCGGACCACGAAGGGCGCGATGAAGGCCAGGCCGAGCGTGGCGATGAGCCCGGCCACGAAGGACCCGATGGCGGCCGTGGCCAGGGCGGGACCGCCCCTGCCCTTGCGGGCCATCTTGTTGCCCTCGAGCGCGGTGACGATGGAGGCGCTCTCGCCCGGCGTATTGAGCAGGATCGACGTGGTCGAGCCGCCATACATGCCGCCATAATAGATGCCCGCGAACATGATCAGCGAGCCGGCGGGGTCGAGCTTGTAGGTGACAGGCAGGAGCAGGGCCACGGTCAGCGCCGGGCCGATGCCCGGCAGCACGCCGACGGCGGTGCCCAGGGTGACGCCGATCAGCGCATAGACCAGGTTCTGCCATTGCAGGGCGGCGACGAGGCCATTGGCGAGAAGTTCGAATGTGCTCATCAGAAGGCGCTCCCGGTGGTCAGAAGGCGCTCGAGCACGCCGGTCGGCAGGGAAAGCTGCAGCCCCTTGGCGAAGATGAACCAGACGATGAAGGCGAAGACCACGCCGATCGGAATGGTTTTCCAGAGCGGTCCACGCCCGAACGCCTTGGCCGTAAAGGCGAAGAGCACGCCGGTGGCAATCGAGAAACCGGCAGTGGAGAGGAGCAGGATTTGTCCGACAAGGCCGCCGACAACCCAGAAGATGGGCCGGTAATCATCCTTGCTGCGCGCGGGAAAGCCGTTCCGCAGGGCCGATATGATTGTGCCGCCCGCCAGCAGCAGCAGCCCGGAGGCGACCACATAGGGGAAGACGGTCGGACCCATGCGCTGCTGGACCGGAGGTACGCGCATCTGGCTGGTCTGCCAGAAAATGACCAGGGCGATGCCGGCAAGGATGGCCGCGATAACAAGCGCCGCCCCGTCGGGGCGGCGCTGCGGGCTGGAAGAGCCTGTCGTCATTGAACGAGGCCGATTTCTTTCAGGATCGTCTCGGTGGCGTCGATATCGGCCTGCAATTGGGCATCGAAAGCATCGCCGTCGAGATAGGTGTCGACCCAACCCTTGGTTTCCAGCGCGGTCTGCCAGCTCGCAGACTCGGCCATGGCCTTGATATCGGCGGTGATGGCGGCCTTCTGCTCATCGGTGATGCCGGGCGCAGCGGCGACCATGCGCCAGTTCTGCACCGCCACGTCGACGCCGGCCTCCGTCAGGGTCGGCGCATCGAAGCCGGGAACGCGGCTATCGGTGGACACGGCCAGAAGGCGCAGCTCGCCCGCCTCGATCTGCGAGGCGAATTCGCTGATGCCGGAAATACCTACGGTCACCTGGCCGCCGAGAATGGCCGCGAGGGCTTCGCCACCGCCCGAATAGGCGATGTAATTGACCTGGGTGGGATCGACGCCGATGGCCTTGGCCACGAGGCCCGCCGTGATGTGATCGACGCCACCGGCCGAACCGCCGGCCCAGGAGACCGCGCCGGTATTTTCCTTGAGCTTGGCCACCAGATCATCGACCGACTGGATATCGGAGGCGGCGGGGACCACGATGCCCACGGCCTCGCCGGTCAGGCGGGCGATGGGAGTGACATTGTCCAGGGTGACGGGCGAGGCATTGGTCAGGATGGCGCCGACCATGACATAGCCGCCGACGATCAGGGCATTGGGATTGCCGTTTTCCTGCGTGGCGAACTGGGCGAGACCGATCGTGCCACCGGCGCCGGGCACATTGGTCACCTGCACATTGCCGGAAATTCCCTCGGCAGTGAGGGCTTCCTGCATGGTGCGGGCGGTCTGGTCCCAGCCGCCGCCCGGACCGGCCGGCGCGAGGATGGTGTAATCCGCGGCAAGAGCGGGCATGGAAAGAGCGCCGGCAGCCAGCGCGGCGAGAAGCAGCTTGTTCATAGTTCCTCCCAGAAACAAGGCGAACGGCGTTGCGTTCGTGGAGGCCAGATTAGGCATGCTCCCTGTCACCGTCCTGTCACGAGGACCTTGTTTGCCGATGTGACGCCTTTCCCTTGCCGGGGCGGGTTCAAAGAGCCTTCCGCAGCGCTCGCGCGTGCCGAAGTGCCGGCCGGTATAAAAACCTCCGGGTTTGCTTAGTCGATGGAAGCCCCGA